>CALOEW010000017.1:0-11327 GCA_942492445.1 uncultured Gammaproteobacteria bacterium | reverse complement strand
CGGCCTGTTGCAGGCGCAGGGAGAGCTGGGAGTATTACCAGCCCTGAACATTGCGGGCAGCGTCGTTGTCGACGGGCTGGACCTGACCGTCCTGCAACCTTATGTAAGCGAATACGCACTGGTCCAACTGGATAGCCTATTGCTTGATTCGCGCAGCCAGGTGGTGGTCGATGATCAGGAGCCGATGCGCTATCAAGGCGATCTCCGTTTGCGGAATCTTTCTCTGACGGACCAGAGGCTTGAGGAAAACCTGCTTTCCCTTGAGGGACTGGAGGTCAGTGGTATCGATTATTCCCTGGCGGGAAATTCTCTGCAGATTAATGAAGTCCTGTTTGATACACTGTTTGCCAGGGTGCTGATCAACGAAGTCGGTGAAACCAACATCGGGCAGTTGATCAGGCCGACGGCAGCGGCTGATGATTCGGCAGGGTCCGGAAGCGATGGTGGTGATACTGCGGACGCTGCCGTTGCGCCCCTGGCTCTGACTATCGGCAGAATCCTGGTGAATGGCGGTGCCTCTGATTTCACCGACCTGAATCTGCCGATTCCCTTCAATGCCAATATCCGTGAACTCAACGGCACTGCCGAGGGCTTTTCGGCACCTTCGTCCCAGCCGGTCGAATTCACCCTGGAAGGCAACGTGGATCAGTACGGTCTGGTGCAGCTGGACAGCAGTTTCGATCCTTTCGCATTCACTGAGCAGAGCCGTATCGATCTGCAATTTCGCAATCTGGATGTACCGGCACTGACCCCCTACACAATGCGGTTTGCCGGTCGGCAGATCGCCAACGGGAGCATGGATGTAACCCTGTCCTACAACATGGACGCAGGGCAGTTGACGGCAAGCAACCAGGTCATTCTGCGAGACCTCCAGCTTGGCGAGCGGGTGGAGCACCCGGACGCCATGGACCTGCCGCTGGACCTTGCCATGGCGCTGCTTAAGGACAGCCGCGGTGTCATCGATCTGGAAGTTCCGGTCAGCGGTGATCTCAATAATCCGGAATTTGATCTGGGCCCGGTGATACGCCGGGCCATCCGTAACGTACTGGTCAACATCGTAGCCGCACCCTTCAGGCTGCTGGGGTCCCTGGTGGGCGGATCTGACGACCAGGACATAGGCAGAATCAAATTCCAGGCCGGCAGGGCCAGCCTGGCGCCTCCCGAACGGCAGGTACTCGACCGGCTTAGACAGGCTCTGGTGCAGCGGCCGGAACTGGTGCTTGAGATACCGTTGCTGTCCACGGAAACGGATCGCCGGGTCCTGCAGACCAGCATGGTCAATGACCGACTCAATGCCCGAATCGAGGCAATTTCCGAGGCCGATCTGTCGCTCACCGAGCGCCGACTGGCAGCGCTGGAAGCGCTTTACAGCGAAGCAGGTATGTCGCCGGCACTGGAAGCCCTGCAGTCAGAAAACATCATCGAAACCGCGGTGCCCAATCCGTTGACCGGGGAACCGCTTGTGACTCAGCAATTGGACGTGCAGGCCTACATTGTGGACATCAGGGACCGGCTGATTGCTGCAGAACCGGTTTCAGACCAGCAGCTGGAAGCACTGGCCCGTGATCGCAGCAATGCCATAACGGAGTACCTGTCCGCCGACGGTACCCTGGACGTGGTGCAACTGGAAACCGCCGGACCGCAATCCACCGAGCCCGATGACGATGGCTGGCTGACAATGGAATTTGGTCTGGGGGCCAGGTAAGCGTAGTGGTACCGGCGCCTGGCCTGCTAGCCGGAAACCCGACAGACCAGCCCCTTCAGGTACTGGCTCTCGGGAAAAGCCAATCCCACCGGGTGGTCAGGAGACTGGTGCAGGTATTGTACTATTTCTCCCTCGCGACCGGCATCCAAAAACGCATCGGCGGTAATTTTCTGAAACAGTTTCAAGTCAATTCCACCGGAGCATGAAAAGGTAACCAGAAAGCCACCTGGATCGATCAGCTTCACGGCCTGGAGGGCGAGATCCTTGTAGGCGCGAGCTGCCTTCATGACCTGACTTCTGTGCTCCGCGAATTTCGGTGGGTCCAGAATGACCAGGTCGGTCCGACGGTGATCCGCCTGCCATTCCCGTAACAGGTTACCCACCCGGGCCTCCACCGTTGCATGGCTGCGTTCCTGAAACCCATTGTGGTGCAGATTACGTTCAAGCAATGTCAATGCAGGCCGGGATGAATCGACGCTGGTCACGTGGGTTGCGCCGGCAGCCAGTGCGGCCAGGGTGAATCCACCGGTATAGGCAAAACAGTCTAAGATTTCACGCCCACGACAATAGGAACTAATCAGCTGACGATTCTCCGCCTGGTCCAGGTAGAACCCGGTTTTCTGGCCCCCGATGAGGTCGACCTCGAGCTGCAGTCCGTTTTCCTTTATCAGCACTGACGCCGGGGGTGGCTCGCCCCAGAGCAGGCCCTCGCTGGCGGCCAGCCCCTCGCGTTTGCGCGCGGCAGTATCGGATCTTTCCAGAATTCCGCGACAGTGGCTCAATTCGGCAAGGAGTTCCACAATCGTTGATTTCCACGGCTCCAGCCCTGCGAACAGAAATTGACAGACAAGGAAGTCATTGTAGCGGTCCACAATCAGGCCGGGCAGATGGTCAGATTCGCCAAATACCAGGCGGCAGGCACTGCGTGCACCGGTTTTCAGACAGGCCTCACGATTTGCCAGCGTCGTAGCCAGAACCGCTCTGAAAAATTCCCTGTCGATGCTGCCCGCTCCAAACCGGAATATCCTGACCCGGATCTGCGATTGGGGAGAGTACCCACCGACGGCAAGTAATTCCTGCGAGTGACTGACAATCTGAACAGTTTCCCCCGGTTCTGGACTTCCCTCGACGGAATCGATGGCACCGGAAAATATCCAGGGGTGGCGACGCAGCAGCGAAGCTTCGCGACCCTTTTTCAGGCGCACGGTCAACATAAATCGATCCGGCTGCGAGGCTGTCGGGAAGTGAGGGGAAAAGCCGGGGTCCTTCTGGGAGTCCCTTCCATGGCATTAGTCCTGTAGAAAAGATAACATCTTGGTCCGACGCAAATCGGGTTGATTGCTGATCAATTATACGGGCACTCCTGCCTTCAGACGAGCCTGCCTGCCTCATTGCACGGTCACTTCGGACAACTGGCTGATGGCGCCTGCATGCCACTGCCGCTTTGGTTTGATGTCAGAACGTTGCGATAATTGATCCGGGGCAGCCACCGTGCAGCATGGTTCGATCAGAGATCTCCTGGATTCATTCGAACCCGTAAGGCCCGGTGCGGGAGACATCCGGATGCCCGGTTTCACCTTGGATCCGGACCGAACGGACGTATCAGAAGAATAAGAGCGACAGTCAGTGACAGCCTATAACGGGAATCAGCCGGACAGACAGAAAGACGCGGAGCAGGAGCGGCAGCTTGAACAAAAACTGCACAGGGTCGACCGATCACGCAGTCGTATGCTGGTCTGCTTCTACACCCTGCCTCTCTACGTGGTGGCGCTGATACTGCTGCTGAACGAAGGGCGCAGTGTCACGGGATTCATGGTCGTCTACATGGCGGTTTACGCCGTTTTTGCTGTGGACATGGTAGTCAGAAAGTGTCCCCGCTGTGATGAGCAGTTTTTTGTCAAAGTGCTTTTTCTTAATTTCCTCACGCGCCGTTGCGTGCACTGTGGACTTTCCTGTCGGCCACGAAAGGAGCAGGGTTCCTCAAGCGAAGGCAGGCATTTTTAGGGTCCTGCCGCTAAGTCCGATTCACAGACAGGCCAGAATGAGGCTCGACAATAATGCAGATAAAGCGCATTACAACTGCTGACGATCTGGAAGGACTGGTGGTCCTGATCAATAATGCCTGCTGGGATTCCGGAAATGACATGGCTGACTACCGTGCCGAAGACCTCGTTCTATTCCTGTCCGACGACAACAATCTCCTCGTCGCTGCCTTCGTCGGTGAACGGGCAGCCGAACTTGGCGGCATCGCGTCCGCCCGTGTAGCCCTGAAACCTTATGACCAGTGTCGCTGGCTCTATATCGATGAGGTCGATACCTGCGCCAATCTGAGGCGACGGGGGATCGGCAGGGCACTGATGAATCGGTTGCTGACCTTTGCCAGGGAGAGTGGCTGCCAGGAAGTCTGGCTTGGTACTGAACCCGACAACGAAGCCGCTAACGGGTTGTATCGGAGCCTGCAACCCGAATCGGTTGACCTGTTTGTCGGCTACACGTTTGACCCCAGGGCCGGGAACAGGCCCTAGTTGACTGCCCGTAACATACGCAGTAATTCCATGGTCCGTGGGGGCTGCCCCGTGCGTAACAAGCCCTGCCTGAACACCCGGCCGGAAAGCCACAGCACCAGGAAGATACTGAACAGCAAGAGGACAGTGGTTCCCACAAGATCCATCAGTGGCGGGTTGGCGGCCGCCCGGTTCATCATCAGGAACGGAGTGAACGGAGGAAACCAGGAAAGAGTCCGAAACAGACTGCCGTTGGGGTCCATGACGACAAACGGTGTGATGGTGATCGGGATCATCATGGTGACGATAATCGGCACCATCATCCCCTGGGCTTCCTTGAGCGTATTGCAGAGGCTGCCGATTGCAAGAAAAATGCCCGAATACAGGGCATAGCCGGCAAGGCAATAGAAGACAAACCAGGGCACCAGGTCCGAGCTCATGACAATTCCGATGATCTGGACAATAGTGCCGGTCTCGGCACTGTCGTAAAAATTCAGAAACAGGAACAGTGTCAATATCCATGCTCCCAGGGTAGTAAGGCTGCTCAAACCGATGCCCAGCATCTTCCCCATCAACAACTCGTTTGGCGTGACCGAGGCCAGCAGCACCTCGAGGATGCGGTTGGATTTCTCTTCGATGGTGTTGGTCAGCAGGTACTGTACGCTTTGCATCAGCGCAAGGAACATGAAATAAACGAAGCCCATGGGGGCATACTGACGGAAGGTATCGGCCATGCTTACCGCCTCTTCGCCTTCGCTTGCGGTCGGGTCAAGTCTGCTCAAAGGCATGCGGGTGCGCTGGATATTGCGGATCAGCCGGGCGTCCAGGCCACTGTTGGCGAAGGCCTCGCTGCGAATTCTGGAATTGAGACTGCGTTCGATAGCACCGGGAAGGCGCGGGTCTGCCAGATTGCGCCCCCAGTACTGAACACCAGTATGACCCAACCGGCCAGATACCGGCATCGCGCCTGGCCTCAGGATATGGTCATCCGCATTGGCCGGGATCAGGATCAAGGCAAACAACTCGCCGCTTTCGCCGTCGACGCTGACGAGCCTGTCGCCCGCAAGGTAGGGTTTCAGCTGTTCGATGATCAATCCGGGGTCGGCTTCGGGATTGATGTCCGCCGGGACCTGCGCTTGGATAAACGAGCGCCGCGGACTTACGAACGGGGGCGCATCCTCCCTGAGGTAGGGAGCGGACATGGCCAGCGCAACATCGAGTCCGCCGGATTCGATCCATTGATCGAGTGCCGCGACTTCGTCGCCGCCGACGTCGTCAACCAGCTGGTCGGCGGCCGACCTGGCATCGGCGGAAGTCAGTTCCAGATCTCTTTCTTTGCGATTATCCAGCAGATAGTCTACAAACGACTGTAATACCTGGCGCTGATATTCCAGATCTATGGCGGATTCCACAGTCTCCCGGTAGCGGCCGGTCTGATCGATCAGCATGTAGTATCGGGTTGGTGAGGAGCTGGCCAGGGAAGACTGAATAAGATAGATGGCGATTACCATAAAAGGCAGAAGCAGGATACCGATCCAGAATCCTTTGGTTCGGACATTTTCCATGTACTCGCGCCAGGCGATCATGCGGATGACTTTCATCGGAATCGCTGTTCCCGGGCCTGTGCCCCGACCAGGTCTACAAACACATCGTGCAGACTCGGCTCTGAGTATTCAAATCGGCTGAGCTGGATCGCCGAATCAAAACAATATTTGAGGAGCTCCTGGGGGTGGGCATCGTTTGATATCTCCACCAGCCAGCGGGGTTCGGAGTGGGCATCAGATTCTGCGGATGCTACCCGGGTGACTGAAGCCAGCTTTTTCAGGCCGCTGATATCGCTGGCAGTTTCCAGCAGCACCCGCCGCGGTATCAATGCTCTGGCCTGGGACACCGTGCCATCGAATATCTTGCGGCCACCCGCTATCAACAGAATCTGATCACACAGCCTTTCTGCATGTTCCATGATATGGGTTGAGAAAATGACGGTCTGACCGTTGGCGCTGAGATTCCTGATCAATCCCTCGAGTACCTGTTGATTGACCGGATCCAATCCTGAGAACGGTTCGTCAAGTATGATCAGTTCCGGTTCGTGTACCACGGCGGCCAGTACCTGGACTTTTTGTGACATCCCCTTGGACAGGGATTCAATGCGGGCATTACGGAAATCGTTGAGGCCGTAAGTTTCAAGCAGTTTCACAGCCTGACTTTCCGCTTCCTTCCTGGCCATTCCCTTGAGGCGCGCGAAATAGGCGATCAGCGCATCCACTTTCATTTTCTTGTAAAGCCCCTTTTCCTCCGGCAGATAGCCAATTCGCTGGCGTACCTTCAGCGCCGAACTGTGCCCCAATATCGACACCCTTCCTGAGGTCGGCTGGATTATATCCAGGATCATGCGGATAGTGGTGGTCTTGCCGGCACCATTGGGCCCCAGAAAGCCGTAAACTGATCCACGGGGGATGTGCAGATCGATCCCGTTCACCGCGGTGAAGTTGCCGTATGTCTTACTGACGTTCTCAAGGGACAGAACGGTTGGAAGCATGGTATTTCCGTTTATCAAGGTTGGTGCAATGCCTGAATCTGATCAATCACCGGATTGAGAGGTTGCCTGACACAATCACCCGCAAAGTTATTGACTCACTCCCGCGTAGTCATTGTCGCTGGCGGCGGATCCATCGGGTGGACATTACCTCACAAAGTGAACGAATACAGCGAAGATGATCGCATAGTCAGGAAACTCTGTCCGGGTGAACTCTGATTAAATTCCACAACAATTTGCGAGAGTCTGTCAGGTATTGCTGCGAGGTGCCGTGTGCAGGGAATGGTCTTTCCCATGCCTGGTACGACAACGAAGCAGCGGAGCTGCCACGATTCAGCCTCATAATTGCCGCGAACGACTCTGCAATTCACAGATCTGTTCGTTCTGGCTGATTCTACCCTGTTTGGCGTATCGAGCCAGAGATTCCTCAAGGAACCTCTGATCAAGTCCCTTAACTGGTTTGACCGGTTAACCGCGGTGATTGTGATTTCCCGGCCCGAAACGCTCGGGATGCTGTTCTCAATTGCACATGGACAATTGGCAGTCGGCCTTTTATGCTTCCTGAGCACCGCTGAACCGCGGTTCAGGCTTTACGCTCGATAAAAACGAAAAAAAGGAGTCACCATGACCACAGACGTAACTGCCTCATCTGAATTGCATGACGAACAGACCCGCAAGAACATGCGTAAAGTCGCCCTGACGGCGTTGGCAGGCACCAGTATCGAATGGTACGACTTCTTTCTCTACGGCACCGCTGCGGCGCTGGTATTTCCAACGGCTTTCTTTTCCGAGCAGATGCCCACCATGGTGGCGTTGATCGCGTCATTCAGTACATTTGCCGTGGGTTTCATCGCGCGGCCACTGGGCGGTATCGTTTTCGGACATTTTGGCGATCGAATCGGTCGCAAGCGTACTCTGGTCATAGCCCTGATGATGATGGGGATCGGTACTACCCTGATCGGACTGTTGCCCACCTATGGTTCCATAGGCGTCCTGGCGCCACTGGCGTTGATCCTGCTTCGCTTTGTTCAGGGCCTGGCCATTGGCGGACAATGGGGTGGTGCAATGTTGCTGGTCACCGAGAACGCGCCCGCTGAAATGCGCGGTTACTATGGTGCCTATGCCCAGGCCGGTGCACCGGTAGGGGTGATTCTGGCCAACCTGGCGTTCCTGATCATAAGCGGCAGTGTCTCTGAGGAGGCCTTCATGACCTGGGGGTGGCGCATTCCCTTCCTGGCAAGTGTGGTACTGATCGGCATCA
Source organism: uncultured Gammaproteobacteria bacterium (assembly GCA_942492445.1). GTDB lineage: Bacteria > Pseudomonadota > Gammaproteobacteria > Pseudomonadales > Pseudohongiellaceae > NORP240. The sequence continues at coordinate 3,321 of CALOEW010000017.1, read as the reverse complement.
GCATGTATGTGCAACTGCACCTCGAGGATACCCAGGCGTTCAGGGAACTGGCCAGAATTCAACAGCAACATCCCCATACCGGTGAGGAAATCATGCCACCGGAAGAAGCCTTCGAAGCGGTGGCCGCGGAAAAGACCCCCGCAGGTCAGAGATCGCCGGTGCTGGAGGCTCTGCGCCTGTATCCCGACAGGATAGCCCTGGCGGCGGGAGCGTTCCTGTCCATACAGGTTACATTCTATATCCTGATCGTATTCGTGGTCTCCTACGGCACCAATGCGGAAATCGGCGTAGGTATGTCTCGCGATGTCATGCTTGCCGCAGTGATGATCGGATCGGCAGTGCAGATACCATTTCAGTTCGTAGCGGCGTCTTATTCAGACAGAAAGGGACGGCGCGGAGTGTATCTGGCAGGTGCGGTATTGTGTGCGCTATGGGGTTTCGTACTGTTTCCACTGCTTGATACCGGCAGTTTCCTGCTGATCGCGGTGGCTATTTCCGGAGGGCTCGGGTTCATGGGTATGCAGTATGGACCGCAAGCCGCATTTTTTACCGAACTGTTCAGTACTCATGTGCGTTATTCGGGAGCCTCACTTGGTTATCAGGTTGGCGCCATACTCGGCGGTGCGCTGGCTCCGATTATCGCGACTCTTCTGTGGACCGAGTACGGTATTTTATTCGTCTCCTTCTATATCGCACTGGCAGCGGTGCTGACCATCATTTCGGTGCTGATGCTGACCGAAACCCGCGGCACGGATCTGCAGGCAGTTGATCGTTGACCCGAGTGGCGGAATGTCCAGGCCCGGGAAGCGACCGGAATCCCTGTCAAATACTGCGTGACATTGCAGTCGCAAAAAATCATGACCGGAGGGCTGTCAATGGCCGCACCGCCCCAGGAGAGTCTGATCCTCCGCAACTTGCACTCCTCCGCGGTATGCTCTCTCGGTCGCAGGATACTATATTGAATTGCAAGCACTGGAGTAAGGTTTTGCCCGGTCGGTGCTGCGTTTTAACCGCTCCGTCCTCAGACTTCCCTGGACCGGTGCTCAGTACACGAATTCAAAGCCAGTGAAAACCAATAGCGGGGTATGGCTGAGGATACCCCTGCCGGCCGCGCCGCTCGAAGCCATGAAGCCACGAATACAAAGAATACAGACAACCCACCAACCCCTCGGAAACAAAACTCCGCACTGTCTGTCCTTTCACATTGAGCAGTCGCTGACGTATCACCTTGAGAGGTTGCGCACACTGCAAGCATCGGATCCTTAAAACCCGCCAGTTGAGATCCTGCAGGGACGATGGATGAAGGAGAAGCCTTTCCGGGATACCTGCAAATATTTCTTAACCACAGTTCTACTGAGCCCAAAGAAGCCTGGCTTGTTTCCGGCAAAACTGGTATTTCTGAACTATGCGGGGCAGCAATGACTGCGTGATTTACGGGCGGCCGCGAACAGGTCACCCGGCAGCCCTCAACCCGGGAATTTGCCCTGGGCTGTGTCGGTCTTATACTCTAAGGAACCTCTGACGATTTGCCGTTGCAGGTTGAGGAAAGTCGCCAAGGGTTCTTTGATTCCTCTGGTTTCATTTATTTGCGCTGAGCGCCAACACCCTGGTTTCCAACTATGTCCAAAATTCTGAAGGTCGGTCTGTCACTTCTGGTTCTCCTGCTGGCACTGCTGGCGCTTGTCCTTGTCCGGCTGGTCACGCTGGATCCCAATGATTACAAGGACTGGATTACCAGCCGGTTTCAGGAGCAGACCGGACATGCCCTGTCACTGGGCGGGAACATCACCCTTTCCATTTATCCGTGGCTGGGAATCGGCGTGGAGCAGGTGAGCGTGGCCAACCAGGCAGGGTTCGGTGAACAGCCGTTGCTGCAGGCCGAAGCCGCACAGGTGAGGGTGAAGCTGTTACCCGTGTTGAGACAGCGATATGAAATCGACACCGTGCAGTTGCGAGGCGTCAGCGTCAACCTGGTGGTCAACGAGGAAGGGACCGGCAACTGGAGTGATCTGGTCGGAGACTCACCCGCTGGCGATGGAGCCGGAGAGGACGGCCCCGGGCTGCCTCTTACCCGGTTTATCGTAGGCGGTGTTGATGTCAGTAACGTCAGCCTGCACTATGAAGACCGGCGCAATGGCGCCTACTACGGAATCGAAAATCTGACTTTCACCATCGGGGAACTGGTTTACGGAACGCCGATCGACCTGGCCATGACCCTGGATGCTGTTGCCAACCAGCCTGATCTGGCTGCTGGAATCGAACTGTCGGGCACCGTGAATTACGACCTGGACAACAGGCGCTATGCGTTGTCACCCCTGACGGTGAACGCCCGGCTCTCGGGCGCTGGACTGCCGGAGGGCGGGACAGTATTGGAGTTTTCAACAGCCATGGATGCCGATCTGGCCGAGGATACACTGGTAATTTCCGAATTGCGGGCCACGGGCCTGGATGCCAGCCTGATGGCAAGTTTACAAGGGCAACAGATCAGTACGGGCAGACCGCTGTATCAGGGGCAGGTCAACCTGACCGGTAATGACCTGGCCGACCTGTTCCGGGTTGCGGGCGTCGGGGATCTTGCCGGCCGCCTGATGCAGCTCAATGATCGCAGTTTCTCCCTGATTGCCGATGGCAGCTTCCGCGGTGGTGCGCAGGGCGATGTGGTGATCCCGGAGCTGGCGGCCAGCCTGTTGGGAGCGGATCTGAAGGCCAGCCTGCGAATCACGGATCTGGATTCAGCCAGTCCCAATGCCCAGGGAAGGCTCAGTGCCTCAGGGCCCGATCTGCCCCTGGTAGTGGAAGTGCTCGGCCAGATGAGCGGTGGCGCTGACGCGCTTCTGACCCGGGCCAGTCGGGAGATGCGCCAGGTACCTGATCGACAGTTCAATGTCGACCTTGAATTCAATACAGAGAACAGCGGGGCCACGGTTTCCGTACCCACTTTACAGGCGCAACTGCTTGGCGCCAGCGTCAATGGCGAGTTGCGGGCCACCGGCATCGATACAGACACACCCACAGTGGCAGGCGTTATCGACGCAGCAGGCCCCGACCTGCCGCTACTGATGCAGCTCGGTGCGCTGTCCCAGGGCGGCGCCGACTCCTCTCTGTCTGAGATTGCTGCAAGACTTCGTGAAACCGGTGATGGTAATTTCCAGGTGAATGCCCGGTTCGACGTGAACCTGGAGGACGGCGATATCGCAATTCCTGTCCTGTCGGCGCAGTCCCTGGGCTGGCGCATTGAGGGTCAAATGGACGCCCGTGGCATGGATGCCCGCAACGGCAGCGTCAATGGCAGTCTGGCACTGGAAAGCAGTGACGCGGCAC
>CALOEW010000016.1:0-9053 GCA_942492445.1 uncultured Gammaproteobacteria bacterium | reverse complement strand
CCCCAGAGGATCCATTTTTCAGTATCAAACAGGTTGTCCTCGGCGGGCAGCTCCTGCTTTTAACTCAAGACTGATAATAGTGATACAGAGCCTTCAGCCGCCCATGAGCCTCCTGTTCCCGTTGGCCCAGGGCGCTATAGAACCGTTTCTCCAGGATACGGTCTGCAGCTGCCTGGCCTGTTTACGGCTCAACACTTTCTGTGATACCTGGTACGAACACATGTCCATCAGCATAGCAGCCAGCACATGCACGCCTGCTGTCGTTGCTGCTGTTCGTTGTTCCTTGTATTCTTCGATCAAAGCCTTAATCTGTTCTTTCCAGTCCTCGCGCAAATGTGAAAAAGCATCCAGAATAGACAGTTGTTTGTCGAAATCCGCCTGCATGGCATTGAACACCCTTACCACTTTGAAATACTGCGACAGTGCCTGCTGCCAGGAGCAATATACTGCTCGTTCTCGATTGGATTAATCAGTGCCATGCTGGCCTGACCGGTCCAGCGCAGAATCTCCATCTCCGCTTCGTATTCGACTCCATAGGGTCTGGAGCCGTCCACGACATAGAGAATCACCGCACCATCGACTATGGGACGGAGCAACTCGACCTCGTCGGGAACCGTTCCCAGCACTCGCGGATCATTGACAAACCGCTGCACTGCCGCCTGCCGTCGCTCGGCGCTGTCAGCATGTTGCTCCAACCACTGCAATACCCGACTGGGGCGCTGAAAACCGGGCGTGTCAATCAGTGTGAAACTGCTGTCGCCCACCTCCACCTGCAATGTCTCCGCCACGCTGGGTGGTGCCGCTCTGGGCAGAGATGCCACACCGTCGTCCTGAGCCAGTGTGGCAACGATGGATGACTTTCCCTTGTTGGGGTGACCAACTACGGCAAATGCTGGTGTCATCAGACACTCCCCCCGTTCGCATCCGGCTGCAGTACCGACCAGCCGGACAGCGTACCGCAGAATCGACGCCATTCCCGCAGGTTGATGACCCTGACAGGTCGCAGTGCGATTCCGCTGTCCAGTCCAGGGGCAGACATCCCCGACGCGTAGGAGCCGGCCGGTTTGAGCTCCAACAGGTAGTCCCCCAACTCACCCATGGGGGGTTCCCAGGCTTTGACGAGTACCACGACCACGGTTTCCGCCACACGGTCTGCTGCTCAACCGGGGTCCGGCCCCGACAGCGGGTCCGCCTGCGGACAGTGAGCCTCGGCTATGCCCAAATCTGTCCGCCAGCCCTGCCTTGATCGTGAGCGGCACATTAGCCCAGTCGATCAAAATGTAATCGTCCGGTACAGAACTTACGACGGGCGCCAGCTTTCCCTGCATCGGAACACTGTTGAGTGCATCGACATGGACAACTCTGTGGTTGACAGCCTGGACGCTGGCAGCACTGTTACGCTGAAAAAAGGAACGAGCCACCAGCGCCATGGCCAGCCTGGGCAGCAATGTGTAGGTAATCTGAGCAGCAATCGCGTATTTCCACCACTGCCCCAGGCGGGCAGCAGTGAACTCCGGTGTAGCCAGGCGGTAATCCTGGGATTGTTGCAGCAGTGACAGGTCAGGCTGAGCTTCGGCCCAGAACCGCCAGGGCAATGCCAGTGACTGCAGCAGCGGTAAAAGATCCGTGGCATCCAGCAGGGTACTGCGCCAGACAAAACTGATATCGGTGCCCACCAGCAGGATGAGGAAGGCCAGCAGGCCGCCGAGGGAAAACGCCAGGGTCAGTAACTGGGTCTGATAGAAGAGCCAGGACCTGCGTTCCCGCCCGGGCGTCAGGGCCAGTATTTCATGTCGCATTGCCGCAGGCCACAGAGGCAATTCCAGCATCCACCCCGCCAGACCCCGGCCGCTTCTTCGCAGCAGGAAGACAATACTGAGAAGCAGCCCTGAAACAGGCAGGAACACGAACAGCAGCAACAGGTACAGCAGGTTCACGCGTCCCTGTGCATCACCGGAAAGCACGCTAATTGCCACCAGAAATCCCGCCAGCAGCCCCGTGACTGAAAGCATGGCTCCAATCTGGCGCATGGCCGGTTGTCGTTCCGCTTGACTGATCAAGGTAATGTTACAGGCGCGAACGCTGCAACATCACGTCCGCATTCCTCCACAGGGATTGGAACTGACGACGTACCAGCTCCGCCTGTTCGACCTGGCCCTGGGCCGCCAATGCCTGATAGAGGCCAAAAGTAGCCCAGCCATTGTGCTGATTCCATTGCAGATCCTGCCGATAGACCTGTTCGGCATCCTGCGGGCGCCCGGCATCCAGCAGTGCTGCACCCAGATACAGGCGGATTGACTGAGGCCAGTCCGGAGGCTCGGTGTAATTGTTCCGGTCCTCCAGTTCCACCGCCCTGGCGTAAGCCGCTATTGCCGCATTCAGGTCGCCGCTGGCTTCGAGTATTTCTCCTTCCAGCGCAAAACCCGCCAGCTCCAGAATGTGGGAAACCGGCGTGGGGCCAACGCGCGCCAGGTCCACCCCCTCGTCCCGTTGCTGCCGGCGCAGATTCTGCAGCTCATTGCGGGCCTGGGCAATGCGGTCGGTATTGGCATAGGCACTGCCCTTGACGTAGCTCCACATGCCATCCAGGTAAGGAGTACCGCGATGAGACTGTTCCGCGTCCAGTAACTTGTCCCACTTCCCGAAGATCTTGTCTACCAGCCAGGAGGAGACCACCCGCTTCTGGCCACGCTGGGCCGCGTCCGGCGCTGTACCGACTCCCGACGAACCGCGCTCTGCCGCGTCGTAGGCTGTGGCGTAAGTGCCCTGCAGTGACGCTGCGTAGCGCACGAAGTCCAGGGCATGCCCGGCATGGGTGCGATGCGACAGGCTGTAGGTGCCGATATCGGGAAAGTTGGTCTCACCCCAGATGGCGGCAAACTGCTGATCAACAATCTGGGAGCGCTCATTGATGTCAATGGCTTTTTCGTAGTCGCCCACGCGCAGATATATGTGACCAGGCATATGCACCATGTGCCCGGACACCGGCACCGTGGACTCGAGCTTGTGGGCTGCGGGCAGGGCTTTTTCCGGTTGCATGGAAGCTTCCATCAGGTGGATGTACAGGTGATTGGCTCCCGGGTGGTAGGGTTCCACGTTCATGGCACTGATCAAAGCCTGCTCAGCCGCCTCGGTTCCTGGTCTGGGACTTCCGTCCGCCAGCCAGTAATTCCATCGCCCCATGGACATGAAGGCTGCCGCGTACATGGTTGCGATATCCGGATCGCCGGGGTACCTGCGGTGCAGTGTCCCCAGGGCGTTGAGATAGGACGTATCCCGGGCCTGATCATCGGGAATGGCATCCCGGTCGTAGAGGACGAAAAGGGCTTTGACCAGATCCTGTTCCACCGCGGTACCGTTTTCGATCAATTCCATGGCCCGGTTTATGGCCTTCAGACCCTCACCGCGGGGATCGTCGGGCAGCCCTGCATACCGGCTGTTGGGATTGGGCCCCATGGCGTGAGCGAGTCCCGCGTAGATCATCGGTTCATCGGGGTCATGACGGGCCGCTTCCTGAAATGACGCGATCGCCTCCGGGAAGTAGAAACTCCAGGTCATTCTCAACCCCTGATCGTAATACTTCTGCGCTACGGGAGAGTCCGTGGAAATCGGCCGGCTGTAATCCCCGGAGCCGGGAATTTCCACGGCCAGGATGTCTCCTGCCTGTGCCGCCGCCGGAGGCGCCGCAGCCATCTGCCAGCCACTCAGCAGCACCGCGACGACGGTCGCAATCAACTTGTTCATCACTAAACCCTCTTCTAAACTTGCAGCAGTCTTTTCGGCAAGTATAACCTGACTCGACAGGCACCATAAGTGCTGGCTCCGAAACAGCGGAACCGAGGCATCGATAACGCCAGGTCCGAGGCACCCGCTGCCGGGGTACCGGCCGCCGCCCCTTGGACGTCATCTGCCCCTTGCGCCGGACCGCCCTTTTTGCTTACTCTTTTCCAGTAATGACACGTTTCGGACGACAATTCTCCACCAACTCCCTGATCGCCATGGCGGTTATGCTGTGCCTGCCACAGTACCTTCCGGCACAGGAAGTGGCTGCCCCGCACCCGCGGCTGGCCATCAACGGCCACTGGGTAATCAACGAAGAGCTGAGTGACAACACAGACGACCAGGTCGAGGAGGCAATCCGGGCCGCCGGTGGCCAGGTGCAGCGACGTGGCTGGTTCAGTAAGCCTGAGAAAGATCGCTATCGAGGCGGGCCGGCGGACCAGGAACTCTACGACCGCATCTCCTATGACGACGTGTTGACTGTCCGTTACGATGAACCGCAAGCCGTATTCGAATACGCCGACGGCTACCGCCGTGTTTTCCATACCGACGGCAGGCGGCGCTCCACTGGTGTCAGTGACTACTTCGAAGCCGGCGGGGAAGACTTTTCCTTCGGCAATTGGAACGATTCCGAACTGATCGTCGAAGGTCGCCCCAGGGACGGCGGATATACCCTGGAGACCTACACCCTCGAGGAACAGGGTCAGCGGCTGCGGGTGGAGATGACCCTGGAGCCTTTCGTGTTCGGCGGCCCTATCCACCTGGTCAGGGTCTACGATCGCGCTCCACAACGCTGACCAGGCGCGGGGGCTGCTTTGACACCGCCCGACACAGTGCTTCCAGGGCGGCACCGCATTCCTGTTCCAGTTTCAGGCTGAACAGGCTGTCGGCGCGGGTGATACCCAGGTTGATGCAGGCAATCGGCTTGTTGTGCTGTGCAGCGTGGCGACAGAACCGGTAACCTGAAAAAACCATCAGAGAGGTGCCCACCACCAGCATTCCGTCACTGTTATCCAGTTCATCGTACACGTACGACACCAGGCTGCGAGCCACCGAGTCGCCAAAAAACACTACACCGGGCTTGAGCACTCCACCACAATACCGACAATCCGGTACGCGTAGCGATTCCACCAGCTGCTCCGGTACGTCGGCATCCCCGTCTGGAGCCAGGCTCATTGCCGTTGTTTCAGGATCGAAACCGGGGTTGATTGCCATAAGTTGTAACTGGATTTCCTCCCGTGCACTCACGTGTCCACAGCCAAGACACAGCACCTGGTCAAGACGACCATGAAGGTCCACTACATTGCGGTGTCCCGCCTGTTGATGCAGGCGATCCACGTTCTGCGTCACCAGCAGCCGCACAAACCCGCTGTTTTCGAGGCTGGCAAGAGCCGCGTGAGCCGGGTTGGGCCGGGCTTTGCTTACTGCCGGCCAGCCGACCAGGCTGCGGGCCCAGTAACGTTTGCGGCAACCAGTGCGATTGATGAAATCCTGGTGCCTGACGGGCTCGCGGCGCTGCCAGATACCTTGCTCATTCCGATAGGTCGGAATACCGGAAGTGGCACTGCATCCTGCTCCGGTAAGCACCAGCAGGCGGGGATTGGCCTGAATGAAATCCACGAGGCGACTGATCACGGCAGGCAGGTAGCCACGGCAAGTTTCGCAAACGGTTGCATCAACAAGTATACTCTGGGTTTTAATTGATGAAGGCAAGTCATGCTATGAAACAGAGTCACTCACCTTCAAGAATGTGTCTCGCCCTGCTGGGCGGGTGCCTGCTATGCCTGTCGCCGCTGGCCGTTTTCGCCGACCTGGACGCAGGCCTGGAAGCGTACGAAATGCGCGATTACGAAAAAGCCTACCTGGAACTGGCTCCACTGGTCAGTGAAGGCAGCGTCCAGGCCCAGTACATCCTGTCCCGTATGTACCGCAGCGGGCAGTATGTGGACCTGGATATGCGAGCCGGCGCGGAAATGCTGAAACTGGCCGCCGAGCAGGGTTTTGCCAGGGCCCAGCGCGAACTGGCCAACATGTACCTCATCGGCATCGGGGTCCAGATGGATCCTCGTGAAGCACTGCGCCTGATGACCGCCGCTGCTGAACAGGGCCTGCCTGAAGCCCAGCAGGAACTCGGCATAATGCACCAGTCGGGAACGGCGACCGAACCTGACTACGAAACGGGTCAGATGTGGCTGCAGCGGGCAGCAGATCAGGATTTTCTGCCAGCCGTTCACAGCCTGGGCATGATGCACTATTTTGGTCAGGGCGGTGAGATCAACCTGATTGAGGCGGAACGTCTGTTCCGCAAGGCGGCGGAACGTGGCCATGCACAGTCCCAGTTTCAGCTCGGTGCCATGTACCACCAGGGGCAGTGGCTTATGAAGGACCTGGTCAAAGCAGCCATGTGGGTGAATGTCGCCGCCGCCAACGGAGATACCAGTGCCCGTCTGATGCGCCGTAACCTGGAGGAGGAACTGACGCCGGACCAGGTTGAAGAAGCACGGGAACTGGCGGTTGCCTGTCGCGCACGAGGCTATTCCGACTGCTGAAGGTCAACACCATAGTCCACATCAGCGGTCCGGCCCGGGTAGCGACGACTGCGTCGTGCAGCGACCACGATTGGGAGCCGGCAGGCCAGGATGGCACCGGTCTTGAAAACTCGAGCCTCACCGCGGAACAGGAGCCACCCGGCAGCGGTCGACGCGGATACTTTACTTTCCGTTTGTCGGCCGGGGCCGATTGCGTTCCCCGAATTAACCACTCAGCAGGTAACCGCTCACCATGGCCTCGTCCCGCAAACTGGTCATCTACGCCGCCCTGATCGGCAATTCCCTGATCGCCGTAATGAAATTTATTGCCGCCTTTATCACCGGCAGCTCCGCCATGCTGTCCGAGGGTGTGCATTCGGTCGTGGATACCGGGAACCAGGTACTGCTGCTATACGGCCTGAAAAGGGCCAGCAGACCCGCCGATGAGCAATTCCCGTTTGGACACGGCAAGGAAGTCTATTTCTGGAGTTTTGTCGTTGCCATCCTGATATTCGCCGTCGGCGCCGGTATCTCCATGTACGAGGGAATTCATCGCCTTACCGACCCCCGGCCGCTGGAAAGTTTTCTGGTCAATTACCTGGTACTTTCGCTTGCTATCGTCTTCGAGGGTGGGGCCTGGTTTTTCGCCTTCCGGGAATTCAACAAGGTTCGGGGAAGCATGGGCTATATAGAGGCGGTACAACGGGGCAAAGATCCTTCCATGTTTGTCGTGCTGTTCGAGGATTCAGCTGCCATGCTCGGTCTGCTGGTCGCCCTGCTTTCCACTTTCCTTACCCAGGTGACCGGAAATCTTTATCTGGACGGTATCGCTTCAATCCTGATCGGGCTGATCCTTGGCGGCACGGCCGTATGGCTGGCGATTGAAACCAAGAGCCTGTTGATCGGGGAAAGGGCCAATATCGAAGTCGTGCAGGGCATCAGGAAACTCTCGGCTCAGATTCCGCTGATCGACAATGTCAATGAAGTGCTGACCATGCACATGGGTCCTGAATTCATACTCGTCAACCTCAGTGTTGAATTCGATGACTCGGCCTCTGCTACCGATATCGAGGAAAGTGTGGCGCAACTGGATATGGCGATTAAGCAACAATTTCACAATGTGAGGCGGGTGTTCGTCGAAGCGGAAGCCCGGTTCAGCCTTACCGACCGTTCCCGTAAAGAAACCTGATGACTGTTGCGCCCGGCAGTCGGGGCCGCGCAGTTACCCGCAGATTGCCGCGTAACCGTTGTTGACGACGATTTTATCCTGTTCCAGAGAGCGGCAGCGAAAGGCGATTCCTGATGCACCCAGGTCCCAGATTTCGGTACTGATGGTGTCTCCTGGATAGACCGGTGAGGTAAACCGCAGACGGATCTGCCTCAACCGTTCCGTTTCATAGCGGCAACAGGACCTGAGAATCGCGTGAGTCACTACACCAAAGGTACACAGCCCATGAAGTATCGGCTCCCTGAATCCGGCCTTGCGGGCAATAGGTGGCGAAGCGTGGAGGGGATTAAAATCACCGGACAATCGGTAGATAAGCGCCTGCTGAGAAAATGTTGTCAGGTCGCACACTATATCAGGGGACCGATCAGGAATTCGGTCTGGATTTCGAGAAGGTATTTTGGGGCCACCGAAGCCGCCATCACCTCGGCACAGAATTGCAGATCTCAAGGTACAATAAGCCTCTCCGTTGTGCTTGTCAGAAACTTTTCGTTCAGTAACAATCAGCGCTCCGACCCGCGCCCCCTTATCGGTCACATCCGTTACCGGGCCTGGTTTGCCTGCACAGTCCGCTGCTCAGACCGAAGTGGCCTTGGCCTGGATGGACTCCCTGGCCCTGCGGCCGTTTTTGAACTGAGTCGATGCCGGTATCGGGATGTCCCACCGCCAGAACCCAGGGTAGAATGGAACAACTGCCACAACAGGCATGGTTTCAAGATTCTCCTCATAGACGAATCGCAGGAACAATCCTCCCCTTGGGGGTCCTGGCCCATGCCAATGCCGAGCGCCCAGAGCATGGTGTCCCTTTCCGTGTAGGTATGCTCCAGGGTCCCGAAGTCCCGGTCCAGCAATTTCTGATGAGTCAATAAGCCATCGTTGTTACCATTCAGCAATGAAGCATCTGAAGGTGGCAATCCTTGAACCGGTGACACGATCGGCACTCACCCCATGCCATGAAGTCCAGGCAACGCCACCGCAGGCTCTGACTACCGATAAATCGGGAGCCTGTTACTGATGTTCACCAGTGCACTGTGCCTGAAACTGGCGGGCGATTGCAGATTACACTCGATCAGACCCGGGCAAGTCCAGCCCCGGTGAATTCCGGCACCAATGCAGATCGCGGTCAGGCTGCCAGGAACCCGAAGGGACCCGGCCGCTCCGGAAATCGCAGAAATCAATAAAGTTTCTTGCCAGCCTGGCAGGATTGGGCTAAACAGGCGGAAAATTCAGGCCACTGACCAGAGGTTCCCTGAGAGGTCCGCACCATGAACCTGGCAATCAATCAAAGCTGCAGAAAACTGCCCCCTGACGAGACCCTGTTCGAAAGTATTGCCACCGGCCTGGAGTGTCAGGGTTTCGTGGTATTGCCCGGATCGGCGGCAATGACACAATAGCACTTTACATGCCCATTTTCTTGTGTTAACTTCCGTTTTTTGTTAAAAATAGTAACCTTCACCTTTGCGGGATTGAGCGATGAACAAAAAAGATCGAGAATTTTTCAAAGTGCTCCTTCACGAACA
>CALOEW010000015.1:0-19410 GCA_942492445.1 uncultured Gammaproteobacteria bacterium | reverse complement strand
GGTGAAAATCCATACTTTATCCTCAAACCCGGCTACCAATTAGTTCTTGAATCAGACGAAGAAAAATCTGTGGAAACCGTGCTTCGTGACAAAAAAAAGATCAATCTCGACGGTCGCAAGATAAAAACCAGAGTGTTGGAAGAACGCGCACTCGAATGGGATGATGAGGAGAATGAGTGGGTGACAGTCGAGATTTCCCTGAACTACTTTGCTATTTGCAAAAAGACTAACGCGGTCTACTACTTCGGAGAAGAGTCCCGTGACTGCGAAGAGGGTTTTGATGAAAATGATGAATGTGAAGGTGGTGCGGATCCAGCGGGATCATGGGAAGCCGGGGTAGATGGTGCAATGCCCGGCCTGATGATGACGGGAACTCCCCTGCTTGGCGCCAAGTATTTCCAGGAGATCGCATCTGCGCAGGATGCCGTGGATCGCGGACAAATCGCGGCAATGGGTTTGCCTTGGCCCGAGGATCTGGATCCGGGTGAAGAGCCCGAATTCACCGGCTGCATTAAAATCATCGACACCAACCCAGCGGAAGATGCCTGCGCTGAAGAGGGACCGTTTGCGGATACCAAAATATACTGCCCTGGAATCGGGCTTGTCCAGGACCAGGATCTTGAGCTGACATTCTATGGTTTTGTAGATGATAATGACGACGATGATGATGACGATGATTAGAGGAGGGAGCATACACTTTACTCCAGCCGGCGTTAAGTTATAGTAAAAACAGTATCGTCCGGCTCCGCAGGTTCCCTATCCTTGATTTGAGAGCTGCCGGAGCAGAGCCGACCCTTCGGTGTCCCGGAGAGTCGGCCACTTAATCCAAGACATTAATGCAGGGCTACCCCCGTGGAGTTCATTCTAAAAGATGAAAACGGGATTGTCTGTATCGCCATTAACGGCCGAATGGGCAGCGAGTTATCGCCGGAGCTTGAAATAGCGATAAAAAAGATGGTGGCTGGTGACCACCAATGGTTGAATCAACCTAAGCTAGTTGGCTCAGTCCTTGGTCTTTAACTCAATCAACCCAATAAACTATTCGACCCAATCAAAGGTCCGATCCACCGCCTTTTTCCATTCCCGGCAGTATTTTTCCCTGACAGCTGGGGCCATGGCCGGATGCCAGGTCTTGTCCTCGGCCCAGTTCTGTCGCAGCTCATCCAGCCCCGACCAGAACCCCACGGCCAGACCGGCGGCATAAGCTGCTCCCAGGGCCGTGGTCTCGGAAACCTTGGGCCGGATGACCGGAACGTTTAAAATATCGGATTGAAACTGCATCAGCACCTCGTTGGCCACCATTCCCCCATCCACTTTGAGTTTGCTCAGCACTACCCCGGAATCCTTGTTCATGGCGTTGACGATGTCACAGGTTTGGTAGGCGCTGGCTTCCAGAACCGCCCGGGCAATGTGTCCCTTGTTGACGTAGCGGGTCAGCCCGGCGATGACGCCGCGGGCATCCGAACGCCAGTAGGGTGCAAACAGACCGGAGAAGGCCGGCACAAAATAAGCGCCTCCGTTGTCTTCAACCGTTTGCGCCAGGGTTTCGATTTCCGGCGCACTGGATATCAGACCGAGGTTGTCCCGCAGCCACTGGACCAGGGCCCCGGTAATGGCGATGGCGCCCTCCAGGCAGTATACCGGCGCCTGGTCGTTGATCCGGTACCCCAGGGTGGTGAGCAGGCCCTGGCGGGAGACGGTGGGGGTGGTGCCGGTATTGAGCAGGAGAAAACACCCGGTGCCGTATGTGTTTTTAGCTTCACCCATATCGAAGCAGGTTTGGCCGACCAGGGCCGCCTGCTGATCCCCCAGGGCCCCGCAAACCGGAATTTCAGCCGCCAGGGGTCCGTCTTTCAGACTGGTGCCCCAGGTGTTGGCGTCGGAAGACGGCACGATGCGGGGTAGAATCTGGGGCGGGATGTCCAGGGCTTGCAGGATATCTTCATCCCATTGAAGGGTTTGCAAATCCATCAGCATGGTGCGGCTGGCATTGGTGACATCGGTAATATGCGAACCGCCGTCGGGCCCGCCGGTCAGCCACCAGATGACCCAGGTCTCCATGGTGCCGAACAGAGCATCCCCTTTGTCAGCCGCAGCCCGGGCCGGGGCGGCATTGTCCAGAATCCATTTGATTTTAGGGCCCGAAAAATAGGTAGCGATGGGCAGGCCGGTTTTGGCGCGAAATCGGTTTTGTCCCTGTTCGCGCATTAAATCCTTACAAATTTCATCGGTGCGCGTACACTGCCAGACAACGGCATTGGTGTAGGGCTTGCCGGTATGTTTGTCCCACAGGAGTGTGGTTTCGCGCTGGTTGGTGATGCCGACGGCCGCCAGATCCGATCCGGAAATACCGGCGGCGGCCAGTCCACCCCGGATCACGTCCCGGGTGTTTTGCCAGATCTCAACCGGGTTATGCTCAACCCAGCCGGGTTTCGGGAAAATCTGTTCGTGTTCTTTTTGATCCAGTCCGACGATGCTGCCGCTGTGGTCAAAAACGATGAAACGGTTGCTGGTTGTGCCCTGATCCAGGGCGCCGACGTAGTTGGCCATGGTTCAATCTCCTTTTGTAATATTGAGATGTACCTGAATAGATTTTTTATCACGATAACACGAAATTAAGAAAGAACGAAATACAACATGACTTCTTTTTCGTGTTTTAATCCTTTCGTGCTTTCGTGATTAATGGTTTGGCCCCCTGCTGAAAATAATTTATAAATCTCTAAAAAAGTCGAGGGGCTAAAGTGTCGACTTTGGCCCCTCGGAGGTTCAACTGCAAATTAGATCGCTTAACGATGATGCGTTTATTTCACGCGTCCCTCACGCCAGGCCTGAATGAGCTTGTCATAATTGACCGTCTCACCCTGCGGCTTCTCATTGACCTTCGCTTTGGGCGAGCCGGGCTGGTTCAGCCAGTAGGACTCGTCTTTCTTGGGGTTCAGCTTCGGCCCGCATTCAGCCTGCACATTGGCGCGCTCGATGCGCTGCATAACGCGGTCCATCTCATTGGCAAGATTGTCCATGGCCGTACTGACGGTCACTTCACCGGATACCGCCTCGCCGATATTCTGCCACCACAGCTGGGCCAGTTTCGGGTAATCGGGCACGTTGACGCCGGTGGGTGTCCAGGCAACCCGCGCCGGGCTGCGATAAAATTCCACCAACCCGCCGAGCTTGGGTGCGCGCTCGGTGAATGACGCGTGATTGATGTCGCTGTTGCGGATCGGCGTCAAGCCCACGTGAGCCTTTTTCAGCGAAGTGGTCTTGGCCACGCAGAACTGAGCGAAAAGCCAGGCCGCCTTGCGCCTATCAAGTGGTGTGCTCTTCATAAAAGTCCACGAGCCGCAATCCTGGTAGCCCAGCTTCATGCCTTCTTCCCAGTAAGGACCGTGGGGAGATGGCGCCATGCGCCATTTGGGTGTGCCGTCTGCGTTGACCGTCGGACCTGGTGCGATGCATCAACACGAATACTAAGTGCAGAAAACAACCCGGCCATTAAGTCAAGCTTTTCGTTAACAGCTTTTAGTTCAGCTTCCACAATATCTAGTCGTTGTTCAATATGCATAATTTACTGTCCGATCTGTGCAAGGTTAATAGTCACAGATTCGGTATCCCCCTCCTTTGTTGGCGTTGCTCGTACCGTTCTAATGTCCAATACACGCACAGTAAACGTACGGTTACGGCGGTCATACAGTGTCACACGCTGGTTCACACTATTGAACAGGAAGGCTTCAAGGTCTTTCCCTGAATACCGTGAACGTACGCCACCGTTTGCTTCAAGTTCATCCCCGACAACAACCTCAAATGACCACACACGTTTACGTGGTGGGTTTGGTGTAGTGTTGAAGATGAAACCAATTGCCACTGGAGATGCAGTATTATCTGAAGTTTGCATGGTAACAACTTCACGAATACGGTTGAAGGATACATCCGCTGAAACATTGGCAGTTGTACTGCCTGCTGATGTCGCGGTTACCAGTGTAGTTTGGGTACCAATATCTGAGTCAACTTCGTACTTCAAGACAATCGGCCTACCCGCAGTAGTGTTCTCAGTCACCACACGGCCTGCGTTCAAGAACTTGGGGAACGCCTGCGCACCAACAGACTTCCAAGAACCAAGAAGAATGGCGCTTGATGTAGTGTCAAACCTGTAATTACTGTCATCCTCTGGCCGCATACCGGCACGAGTGAGAATGTAGAAACTAGCGGCAGTACCATATCCAGCCATAAGCGCAGGGTTGTTGTCGTGGATTGTCCCTGGACCACCAACTAGCAGAGCATTACAATCATTGGAGCCAAGGTAGATAGACGAATGCCATTCACCTTTGTACGGGTTCCCTTTCAGGATATACGTCTCACCGTTGTGGTTCTTCAGTGCAACGTACAACCACTGAGAATCACCTGTGATTGCGGTAATCTGACCGTTAATCTCATCACACGCTTCACCAGCATCAGTCGGAAAAACAAACGCCAGGTTTACATCAGTAGAATCTGTCGGGTCAAACTGAAGAAGACGGTCGCCGTAGGGCGCGTACACCTTGTTGTCGAACCACACATACGGGCCGGACCCATTGGTGGTTCGCTGCATCTGCTTTCCACCAAGCCACACATCCTCAGTAGCTGAGCCTGTGTAACGGTAGATGCCTTCGTTCTTATAGATGTACAAGTCATCATTGGCAACAACCAGACCACGTACAGTCTCACTTGTGTGCCCAATAGCGTCAGCAGAAGACCACGCTACCCCGGAGTTCTGCCCGTTAGTAGTGTTCTTAATAGAGCCGTCAGACTTCACACCCCAGAGAACAGCCTGCCCTGAACTGATCCCACGAACAGCAAAGTAACTGAAGTTATCATCTGAGTCAGTAAACGCAGTCCACGTAATACCATCTGAAGAATACTTGTAGTCTGCACCAGAACCACGGGCAGCGTAAAGGATTCCGTCCATCTCGATCAGGTCTGTGTAGATTAACACCAGCCCCGGATGCGTCGTCCCGTTCCCAACCGCGAACGACGTCGTATTTTAACCAGCAGGGGGGAAAATATACAGGCAAGCTGCAGGTTGGGAGAGACGCCGGAATCGGCGACCCAGGAGCCCCGGCCGGGCTGGCCCTACCCCCTGCCGCGCCGGATCAACAACCACACGCCGGCCACGACCAATGCCAGGATTACTGAAAGGAACAGTGGCACGAAAGCCCGGACTGCCGCCTCGCCACTGATGGTAATAGCGTCCATCAGCACAATGATAAGCGCGGGAGCTATCGCCGACCCGGTGTCACTGACATACCAGGGGGTAAGGACGATTGCCAGAATGAAAGCGCGAAGGCAGGCTGCCAGCGCCCGTCGCTGCCTGAATCTGGTGATTCGCCAGAATGCCAGCAGGAACAGGCAGGCGGCCCCCAGGTAAACGGCCCAGGCAATCCAGTAGTTAGTCTCGTCAACCATCCGCAGTCACCCAGTTGATCACGTGCTCTTCCAGTCCCTCTTCATGGACATAGTCTTCCCCGAGCACCCTGCCCGCCACAGCGATACCAGCTTGTTCCATCTTCTTTCTGGAGCCTGCAATCAGGGGATGCCAGTCATACAGTGGCTTCCCCTCATGTCTCAATTTGTAGGCGCAGGTATCCGGAATCCAGTGTAACCTGCCTATGTCATGCTCACGTAAGCGCAAACAGTCCGGCACCTTCTCGGTGCGGTTTGCATAGCATCCGCAACGGCTGGAGCGCTCGTCAAAGTGGCGGCAGATAACACGGGTGTAAGCGATATCATCACTTTCCGCATCCCAGAGCTTCTTCAGACAACAGCGCCCACAACCGTCGCAGAGCTGTTCCCACTCCGCGTCGTTCAGATTTTGCAGCGGCTTCTCCCAGAAAGGTGACTTGCTCACGGGGTCGGTCTGCCCTCTCAATTGGAGCCATTGGCGGCAAGGATAGCCTTGACACCGGGCTCCAATAACTCACGGCGCCAGTTGTCCAGTCCTGCAGGCCAGATATTCTGTCGGCCGCGTGCAATGTTTTCCAGCACCTCAACCCACAGCCGTCTTCGGGACAGCAGCTCCGGGCTTATACCTATTTTTTCCGCCTGTTCACGGCCCAGCTTCTGAAAGGCCTTGAGTTGCCTTCGGGCTTGCCCACCCAGTGGCCGGTTGACCCCGGCCGGGTTGGCCGGTTCGTTGAACACCAGTTCCTGGCCCAGAAAGCGACTAATTTTCTGCGCTTCCCGATCGGCAAAACGGGCTGAGAATACCCCGGACCGACGGATATCGGCTTCGTCGACCGGCCCCTGATTCGGCAGGCTGCCGGCAAGAGCCAGTATCTCGGCGTCCTTGACAATCCAGTTTTTGGGTTTGTTCCTCCGCCGGGCTTCGCGCTCCCGCCAGTAAGCGAGCTTCTGCAGTAGCCTGAGCGCCGGTTCATCCAGTTGCCAGGCCGAACTGATGGCCTGGTAGGCTCTTTCCCAGTTCAACTCATCCCCCTCATCGGGCACATTGACCAACAAGTCGCGGCAATCGGATTCGAACCACTCCAGCATATGCCGCTGTCGCATTTTTTCAGTCAGCAGATGTTTAAGCTCCACCAGGTATTCCACGTCCAGCGCCGCATAATCGAGCTGGGTTTCACTCAGGGGCCGCCGCAACCAGTCGGAGCGGGTCTCCTCCTTGGGGACCTCGATGCCGAGCTCAGACTTGACCAGGGACTGGTAACTGACGCTGTATCCGAGCCCGGCAAAGGCAGCGGCGCGCTGGGTATCGTACAACCGGGCCGGAAGTACCCCAAGGCAACTGCGCAGTAACCCCAGGTCTTCACTGCTGGAGTGTATGATCCAAGTGAGCGACTCCCGTCTGAGCAGGCGTCTAAAACTCTCCCAGCCGTCGATTGCCAGCGGATCAACAAGGCAGACCTGCCCGCCATCGCTGAGCTGGAACAGCCCCGGTTTGGGGAAATAGGTGTTGGTGCGTACGAACTCGGAGTCGAAACCCAGCACCTCTGTGGCGGCGAATTCTGTGCAAGCCCGCTCCAGTGCTTCGTTGCTGTCCAGGTAGGAAGTGCGGAGTTGAATCGTCTTGTCGGTCATTTGCTCAGGATAAGTCCATGGGTTGTCTGCCGCTCAGGGCATGGCTGAGAGTTCCACCGTCAATGTATTCAAGCTCGCCACCCACCGGAACGCCGTGGGCGATCCGTGAAACTACCAGGTTTCTGCCACGTAGCTGCTCCGCAATAAAGTAGGCCGTGGCCTCTCCTTCGACGGTCGGATTGCAGGCAATAATCACCTCTTCGGTGCCATTGTCGTCGATCAGGTTGAGAAAATCGTCAATTCCAAGTTGTTCCGGACCAATACCGTCGATAGGAGACAGGTGCCCCATAAGCACGAAATAGACACCCCGAAAGGTTCCGGTTTGTTCCAGGGCAAAGATATCGGCTGGCGACTCCACTACACAACACACTTTGCGGTTACGTGACGCGCTGCTGCAAATTTTGCAGACTTCCAGTTCCGTCAAAGTGCGACACCTGCTGCATTTCCCCACATTTTCAATAGCCCTCAGCAAGGCTTCACTCAAATTCCTGCCTCCGTCCGGATTTCTTTCCAGCAGGTACAGGGCCATACGCTGGGCAGTCTTGGGCCCTACCCCGGGGAGACAACGAAACGCCTCGATCAATTGTTCAATGAGTGGGCTCGACAACATGCCTACAATTACCTGAGAAAGGTTTAAAAGGGAAACTTGAAGCCTTCCGGCAACTTGAATCCGGAAGCCATGCTTGAAAGTGCATCCTTGTTCTGTTCCTCAATTTTGCGTACCGCGTCGTTCACCGCGGCCGCGATGAGATCTTCAATTATCGCCTTGTCTTCGCTCAACAATTCGTCGGCAAGCCTGATTTCTTTCACGTCGTGTCGGCCGTTCATCATCACCTTCACCATGCCCGCGCCGGACTCACCCTCCGCTACCCGACTCAAGGCCTCTTCCTGAGCCTTTTTCATGTGTTCCTGCATTTCCTTTGCCTGTTTCATCAATTCGTTAAGATCTGTCACGTTGTTAACCTCGTTGTCGAACAGGTGAAATCGACTCTTTCAGGATTTCACCGGAGAATGTTTCTACCAGCTTCTTGACATTATCGTCCTGCTCAAACCCATTGCGAAGCTGTTCCAGCCGCTCCCGTTTCTGCCGCTTACTTCGCGCTGCGGGGGATTCACAGGCTGGTTCCCCGATGTCGATAGTCAGCTCCAGGGGAAGCTGAAAATAGGCAGCCAGCAACTGTTCGATACGGATTCGGTGCTCTTCACTGAAGACCGCACTCTGGGCACGATCCAGGCACAGTTGAAGATAATGTGCAGCGGCCCCTTCGATGACACAGTGAGCCATGATATTTCCGGTTATGCCGCCAGGATCGAGTTGCCTGTAAAGGGCATGCCAGTTGCTGTTATCGATCGCTGCGGGCTCGACGGGAAGCGGCACTGCAATGGCGTCTGAATCGGCGGCATTGACCACTCCGTTGCTGTCACTGTCACTACCGGGTCCTGCTGCGTACCGGGGTTCTGAGCCGGTATTGACCTGTGACCCGACCGCCTGTCCGGCCGTAGCCCGTTCGTCATTGCGGTCAATTGAACTTTTCAGGGGCTTTTTTTTTGCTTGCCGGACCCCGGCTCCGGCTCGATGCTGACAACTCTGGTCTGCTCCCCAGCGGCTGGCGGGCTCGGACCGGAACCCGCCGCCCTGTGCCCCGGCAGCGTCGGCACGCCCTCGGGAGCAAAGACCAGCATGCGGATCAGAAGCATTTCAAACATGGCACGGCCATCAAGCGCCAGGCCCAGATCCGCCCTACCCTTCAGGGCAATCTGATAGAACAGCTGAATATCTTCGGGGCTGAATTTTCCGGCGAAGTCCCGAACCTGGTCCCGGTCACCAAAGCTGTTGTCGATGGCATCGGGCAACACCTGGGCAATAGCCAGCCGGTGCAAGATAAGCAGCATGGCTTCCAGAACCTGTTGAAAATCAGGAGTCCGTTCCGCCAATTGCTGCACCGACTGCATCAGGTCGGACGCGTCCTTTTCCGCCAGATGCTCCAGCAATTGCCAGACCACACTCTGTTCAGGAATTCCCAGCATGTCGCTGACACCGGTGGCGATGACCTCGCCCTCGCAGAAGGAGATTGCCTGATCCAGCAAGGTCAGTGCGTCCCGCATACTGCCGGCGGCTGCGCTGGCCAGTTGCCACAATGCGGCCTCCTCGAAGTTGATTTGCTCCCGCGCCAGAATGTCTTCCAGGTATTTTTCAATCTGCTGAGCACTGAGATTTTTCAAATTGAACTGAAGGCAGCGGGAAAGGATGGTTACCGGCAGCTTCTGCGGATCGGTTGTTGCCAACAGGAATTTGACGTGCGGCGGCGGTTCTTCAAGTGTTTTTAACAAGGCATTGAAACTGTGCGCGGACAACATATGCACTTCGTCGATCAGGTAAATCTTGAAGCGCCCCCGTGACGGTGCGTACTGCACGTTTTCCAGCATTTCGCGAGTGTCCTCGACCTTGGTCCGGGATGCTGCATCCACTTCAATGAGATCGATAAAACGCCCTTCCGAAATTTCCCGACAGGCCTCGCAACTGCCACAGGGTCTGGCGCTGATTCCGTTTTCGCAGTTCAGACATCGGGCCAGAATTCGTGCCAGTGTGGTCTTCCCCACTCCCCGGGTTCCGGTAAACAGATAGGCGTGGTGGAGGCGCTGATTATCCAGCGCATGGATCAAGGGTTTCAGAACATGGGTCTGCCCCACCAGGTCGCTGAATGTGCCGGGCCGCCATTTGCGGGCAAGTACCTGATATGTCATCCCGTTGCTAATTCACCGTTGCTGGTCTGCGGTGTCCGCCTGAAGTTATTCGTTGACTGGCATCGCGTTCGAAAAGCGAGTCTGAAACTGGTGGTAGCCCTTGCCAGCCACACCCCGGCACATGAGTTGGCTACTACCGTTGCTCCCTTCCGGGCCTGGCGGGGTTCGTAACCTCCCATTGCGAGGGGACCGACAAAAGCTACCGTGGAGCATGATATCACAGCCTGGCGGCCATGCAGCGATGCATTCTCTGGATTGCGTGAGATTTTCAAGGGCCGGCCCGGGAAGACCGCTACCACGATCAGCCCGGGCCTGGTCAGGATTCCGCCCGATCAGTAGCGCTTGGAATACTTGGTGAAGGCGGCACCGGCAGTTGCCAGAGAACCAGGGCCCTCAGCAGCGAATACGTTTCCGTCTGCGTCCACTGCCACACCTTCGCCGGCCGTCCCCAGGTAAGGACGAGACGCGGCTTCATGGGGCGGGATAAATCCGACAATACGATCTTCATCCACGGGGCCGATGCGGATGCCGGTGCTCCATGGCTGGTGCCGGTACAGGCTGGATTCG
Source organism: uncultured Gammaproteobacteria bacterium (assembly GCA_942492445.1). Classification (GTDB taxonomy): domain Bacteria; phylum Pseudomonadota; class Gammaproteobacteria; order Pseudomonadales; family Pseudohongiellaceae; genus NORP240. Next base: position 9,030 of record CALOEW010000015.1, on the reverse strand, counting down.
GAATCGATCGCATACACCATGTCGTCTTCGGTAATGAAAATACCGCTGACCCGACCGTACGCGTAGCGGGAGTCCAGGTAGTTGCCGTCCTGATCAAAAATTTCGATGCGGTGGTTGCCCCGATCAGTCACCCGCAGGCGGCCGTGGAGATCGAATTCCAACGCATGGGGCGTTCGAAACTCCCCGTGGCGGGCACCCAGTCGCCCCCATTCCCTGATGAACGTGCCATTAGGGGAAAATTTCATGATCCGGGCGGTCTGTTCTGCTGCCCGACCAGCCTCCACTTCAGCTTCGGTGAGCATATTCTGGCCGTTGTGGCCGTCGGCGACGAAAATGCTGCCGTCAGGCGCCACTATGACGTCGTTCGGCTGATTGAAATGCAGGCTGTCGTTGCCCGCCTTGCCGCGCATTCCAAGGCTCATCAACAACGTGCCGTCCGGGCTGAATTTGTGCACCTGGTGCCCTTTGGTACCGGCTTCGTTGACGGCGAAATCGGTCACCCAGACATTCCCCTCGTGATCCACATGGATACCATGAGGCGTTACCATGATTCCGCCGCCGAAGTTGGCCATGACTTCACCGGTGTGCCGGTTGAACTTGAAAATGGGATCGACCGGGTTCGAATCGCAATTTACCGGAACACCACTGCCGAAACTGCCGGCACCGCAGCGTTCGTAGCCCCACACGTGTCCGTCGGTCGGGTCGATATCAATCCCCGCTGTGGAACCCCATTGCCTGCCCGCGGGCAATTCCGCCCACTGTTTGTGAACCACCGGATTGGGATTGGGGATTCCCTGGCCAGAGACCAGGTTACCCTGCTGGGCGAAGGTCGGGGTGCCCGCGAGAGCGCCGGCAAGCAGCGGCGTGGCCAGGGCCAGTCTGAAACTGGCAATGCATCTGTGTCCCATATTAAGTCTCCTTTTTTTAATTTTGTCAGAACCCTGAAAATGCAAGTTATCGCCAAACGGTGCCCACATCAAGCAGTACAGCCCTGGACACTCGACAGACCGTCTCCCGCCGGGGTCGAAGTGGACCGGCGCCCCTCGCTCCTTGTGTCGCTGCGGTTCAGAAAAGGCTTCCTTCGACTCCGGCCAGATTCCACAGGTAGGTCCCCAGTGCAATCAGCTGGGTGAGGTTGCGCTCCTCAGTCGCTTCTCCAGGCTCAAGCACGGTAAAATAGTCACCCGCTGTTTCGCGCGTGTTCACCGCCCACAGTGATGCATCAAGCGGTGGAATATAGTCTTCGCTACCCAGCGAGTTGAACTCCACCGCCTGGAACAGTCTCTGGACTTCGTCAGCTTCCTGAACTGACAGAGTGCGCAGATCGTCCCGCGCAGCCACCTCGCCGATCCCCAACTGGCCGTCTTCGGGGTAGACCCGGGTGCGCATCTGAATGCTCCCGTCGCCGGGTAACAATGAAATCACTACGGCCTGTTCCGAAGTGATGCTGAAGAAGAACTCGAAAGGTTCAAAGGTGTCATTGGTGCAGGCGCCAATACCCAGACACACAACTAACAGCGCTACTGCATTTTTCAAGGCACCTCTCCCGCTACGCACGATCAGAACTCCTTCCAGCCGTCATCCGGCAGGAATCGGTTGCCATGTCGGTCGGCCAGCTGCTGCAGACTGTCCACAACCGATGCCACCCCCCTGGAGCTGGCATAATGCATGGGGCCACCCCGAAACGGCGCGAATCCGGTCGCGAAAACCATGGCCCCGTCCAGCTGATCCACACTCTCCACCACGTTCCTGCGGTAACACTCCATGCAGGCGTTCAGCATGGGCAGAATCAGCCGATCCTGACAGGCATCCCGGTCCGATTGTGCCAACCTGACCGACCCGCTGCGCTTCTGTACCCTGCCATTGCGCCAACGGTAGAAACCCTCGCCGGTCTTTTTTCCCAGATGACCCCGTTCAACCTTGTCACGCAACCAGCCTGGAATCTGCGGCATGGGGGTGTCAAGCAGATTCTGCAACATGTCTGCAACCTGGACACAGACATCCAGCCCGACCTGATCCGCCAGCTCCAGCGGCCCCACGGGCATACCGAAATCCGTAGCGACGGCATCGATCTGATCCCGACTCATGCCCTCGTCGAGCAGGAGCACCGCTTCCAGAACGTAGGGAGTCAATGCGCGGTTGACCAGGAACCCGGGATAACTGTTTACCGCAACGGGCAGTTTGCCGATGCTCCGGGTGAAGGCCAGTGCCTGTTGCCGCACCGCATTATCGGTCGCGGCATGAGAAACAACCTCGACTATCCGCATACTGGCCACGGGATTAAAAAAATGCAGACCCACCAGGCGGTCCGGATCGGCCAGGAATGTAGCCAGCTTTTCAAGGGGAATGCTGGAGGTGTTGGTAGCCAGGATCGCTCCCACCTTCAAGAGTGGCTCCACAGTCTCGTAAAGGGAACGTTTGATCTCGATATTCTCCGGCACCGCTTCGATAATCAGATCAGCCTGCCGCAATCCCTGCGCCGACGGGTCGGGAATCAGACGATCCAGCGCGTCACTAATAGCCCTTGGTGACCTGTGCCGGTTGCGTCCCAACGCAATCACCGAGTTGACGGCGGCGGCGATCTGCTCAATTTTCACATCAGACAGGGACACTTTCATCCCCTGCAGAGCACACCAGGCGGCAATGTCTCCACCCATGGCGCCAGCTCCTATCACATGGACATGACACACGCCACTTTCCCCGTCAACTGCGCGTTTCAGCTTCTCCTGCAGGGAAAACACACGCACCAGATTTCTGCTGGCCGGCGTTTCAATCAGGCGCACAAAAGATTCGGTTTCCGCTTTCTGCAGGAGCAACCGGCTGCCACCACAGCGGCGCCACAGGTCAACAAGAGCACCCGGGGCCGGGTAGTGCTCGGCGGGCGCCCGCTGCCCGGCCCGGGCTTTCATTCTGCGGGCGATGAGTAGACGCAGCAGGTAAAAGCTCGCCAGCCGCTGAATCCGGGACGCCTTTCTGGGAGCAGGGCCTGCGGCAAGCACTGCTTTCACGGCATTGTGAGCAAGGCGGGCAGCCACAAGGTGTTGCACCAGCCCCTGGCTGAGAACCTGCTTTTCATGCAGCGACCTGCCGGTGAGCATCAGGGTCATCGCCCGCAATGGACCAACACTCTCCATAAGCCGGAAAGTGCCGCCCAGGCCCGGGTGCAGGCCCAGCCGGATTTCCGGAAATCCGACCTCAAGGGCACCGCTGACGCCAATACGGTAGTCGCAGGCCAGCGCCAGTTCCAGACCACCCCCCAGGCAATGACCGTGAATAACGGCCACGGTCGGCAGCGAAAGATTCTCCAGTCGATCGAGGATCCTGTGGCCTCGTTGCAGCAGATCACGGATCTGCTTACTGTCGAACTCGCGGAACTGAGTGATGTCGGCACCGGCGCAAAAACCACTGCGCTTGAGTGAGCCCAGTACCAGGGCGCGAGGCGACGTTGATGGCAGCGAATCCAGAATGCTTTCAAATTCACCCAGTACGTCTGCATCAAGGGTATTGGCGGCACTTCCCTGCTTGTCCAGGTAAGCCCATAACACCTGGTCTTCATCGACTTCAACATGCCAGTGCCTGAACTCGCCGGCCCCCCGGTGACGCTCCCGGTACTGGGCTTCCAACTCTGACAATGCACCCTCAATCCGTCCCATGGCGTTCTCCCCGGATCCGTTCCAACAGCATTGCACCGCCCTGCCCTCCGCCGATACATTCAGTGGCGATGCCCAGGTGTTTGTCCAGTTTGTCCATGGCATTTGCCAGATGCAGGACAATGCGGTTGCCACTGGTGCCCACCGGATGGCCAACCCCAATGGCACCTCCGTGAACATTGAGAAGTTGCTGGTCCAGGTTGCCGGCCGCCTGTTCCAGACCCAGGAATGATCGGCAGAACTTCTCGTCATTCCAGGCCCTGAGGCAGGCAAGCACCTGCGCCGCGAAGGCTTCGTTGATCTCCCACAGTCCGATATCCTCCAGTTTCAGGCCATTACGTGTGAGCAGCGGCATGCTGGAAAGTACCGGGCCCAATCCCATGACAGCCGGGTCCAGGGCGGCCCATTGGCTGTCGATGATTCTGGCTCTGGGCACAAGCCCGAATTTTTGAACAGCCTGTTCAGATGCGAGGATTACCCAGCAGGCACCGTCCGTGATCTGCGAGCTGTTGCCGGCAGTCACCTGCCCGAACGGTGGCTCAAAGGCCGGTTTCAACCTGGCCAGTTTCTCCACTGTACTGTCCGGCCTGACTCCGTCGTCGATACGAAAGATGGTGCCATCGGCGGCAAAAGCAGGCACGATCTCGCCATCGAAGACTCCGCTTTGCTGGGCCTGGAAAAGCCGCTGTTGACTTCTCGCCGCGTAGGCATCGGCTTCTTCGCGGGTGATCTCGAAAAGCTGGGCCAGTTTCTCCGCAGTCTGGCCCATGCTCATAGCCACCACCGGGTCCGTCAAACCCCGTTCCAGGCCGATCACCGGCTTTAGAAAACCCGGCCTGAACTGCAGCAGGGCCTTCACTCGAGCGGCTGTCCCGCGCGCCGCTGCTAGCCCGGCAAACCACTCCACAGCCTGTTGCCGGAAAAGCAGCGGCGCGTAACTGAGCGCTTCGGCACCCCCGGCGAGTATCAGGTCTGCATCACCACCACGAATATAGCGAAACGCCGTGTCGATAGACTGCATTCCGGAGCCACAGTTGATCTGCACGGTAAATGCTGTCATTCCCTCTCCCATACCCAGGCGAAGCGCCGCGACCCTGGCGGGATTCATTTCCTCCGATATCACGTTAACGCAGCCCAGGATGACCTGGTCAAATTCCGTCGGGCTCATGGGCTGTCGCAATAGCAGTGGACGACCGCACTGCACCGCCAGATCAACCGGTGTAAAAGGCCCAGGCCTGCCCCTGGCCTTGATGAACGGTGTTCGCGCGCCGTCCACCAGATAAACCGATCTCTGATTTCCCTTGGTGTCAGCTGGCCAGGAATGGGTTGGCATGGTATGCACTCGAGGATTAAATACGCTGGCTGGATTCCACTAACCTTAACACACTCCCGCGAGCCTCCGGAATCCGGCCGGCGCCTACTCCATCAACCAGCATGGGGAACCGTTGCTCAGCTGCTGCGTTGGCTTCACGTATCGGCCAATCGCAATCATGACCGAATTTTCTGCTACGCAGACATCGTTTCACGAAGCCTGGCAGGGAGAGTCGGCGCTCCGGACCCGCACCAGAAAATGATCAGCAGAATGTCTTTCATACCGCTTCGTTACCACCCCGCATACCCTGTTGCAATTCTGGTCAGTATGGCTTTATTGGCCCTTATACTGCTGCCCGCTACCGGCCAGTTCCGCTTCGAGGCATCTGAAGACAGCCTGGTGGCACAGGGTGACGCTGCATTGTCCTATTATCGAAAAATTGCTGATCTCTTTACCGGAGACGACTTCCTGTTCCTCACCTATGAACCCGAGAGTGGCGACATATTCCAGCCGGCAACCCTGGAAAAAATCGCCTCACTCAAAGAAGAAATTCTCTCTATCGAAGGAGTCAGCGAGGTGACCACCATCCTTGATGCCCCGCTGTTACGTAATCCACCAGTACCCCTGGCAGAAATTACCTCCAATATCAAAACCCTGCGAAGTGAAAGTGTTGATATTGCACTGGCCCGGGAGGAATTGACAGGCAGCCCGCTGTTTCAGGACCTGCTGCTGAATGAAGAAGCTACCCTTACAGCGCTGAGGATCGATCCGGCCGGTGATCAGCGGTTGCAACAACTGGCGGACAAGCAGCGATCAATGAGTCGGAACGAACAGCGAGGTAGCGGTGCCGGAAAGCGGCTTACAGAACTTGAGAGTGACTACCGCGCAGCATATCGAGAATTCAGGCTGAAACGTTCTGAAACCCTGGGCAATCTTAAGGCGATTCGAGACCGGATTGACTCCGGCGCCGTTGTTCACCTTGCCGGTGTTCCGCTGGTCGCGGAGGACATGATCAACTACGTCAGACAGGATCTGCTTATTTTCGGGACCGTGGTGCTTGTGGTCGTTACGCTGGTACTTGCTGTACTGTTTCGACGCCTGCGCTGGGTGATATCGCCTCTTTTCTCCACCTTCGCGGCAATCTACTTAACGGTGGGAATACTTGGCTGGATCCAACAGCCCGTAACGGTGGTTTCGTCAAATTTTATTTCCCTGCTGGTGATTATCAACATTTCTTTCTCAATCCATCTGATCATTCGTTATCGGGAGCTGCAGAAGTCCTCACAATACAGGAACGACCGGCACAGAGTAATCGATTGCCTGCACGACAAGTTTCCTTCCTGTCTGTTCATGACCATTACCACCATGGTCGCATTCGGCTCCCTGATAACCAGCGACATCATCCCGGTGCGGGATTTTGGCAGGATCATGTGCATCAGTATTCTGGTAAGCTTTCTGGTGACCTACAGCCTGTTTACAGGGATTCTGTTGCTGCTGCCGGCTAATGGGAGAATCCCATCGTCGAAACGATCGAAGTTCATCGACTGGTTGAGCCGTGTTGTCGTATCGAAAAACCTTTCAGTTCTGGCTGGAGCTCTGATTCTGGCCTTTCTTTCAGCGGTTGGTGTCTCTCTGCTGTCGATGGACAACAAGTTTCTTGACTATTTCCGTGCCGACACTGAGATTTACCAGAGTCTGTCTTATGTCGACAGAAACCTGGGAGGCACGACTCCGATGGAGGTGATCCTGGAATTCGACCCCTACCAGCCGCAGGACCCGGCACACAGTGACGGCATATTTGCCCAGCCTGAAACGGATAATGATCCGGCTCGTTACTGGTATACACCGGACAAGATTCAACAGGTCGGGCAATTGCAGGCGTTTGTGAGCGGGATGCAGGGTGTCGGCAAAACCGTGTCGGTGGCAACATTTGCCGGTATGGCTCGCGATTTCAACAAGGGTGAACCGCTCAATGCCGTTCAGCTGGCGGCGGTACTTGGCGCCGTACCAGACGACCTGCAACGCAAACTGATAGCGCCCTACGCTGCTCCTGAACAAGGCTTGATACGGCTTACTGCCCGCCTTCAGGAAACCAGCGACTCAATGACCTACGGTGGCCTGATCGAAGCCATCGGAGAATTCTCGGCCCATGAACTCGATCTGGCCCGCAGCAGCGTCCATGTAACCGGCATGGCCGTATTATTCAACAATATGCTGGAAAACCTCTACAGCTCGCAGCAGTCCACTTTACTGTTTGTGGTGGTCACGACCCTGCTGTTATTTCTATTCCTGCTGAGGTCCTTTTCCCTGGCGTTGATCGGCCTCGTCCCGAACCTGCTCGCGGCCGCAATTGTTCTGGCTGCCATGGGATTCCTCGCTATTCCTCTGGACATGATGACGATCACAATCGCTGCCATCATCATCGGTATCGGCGTGGACGACGCCATCCACTATCTGCATCGATTCCGGCAGGAACTTTTGCGGGATCCGGACGTTGGTCTGGCTGTGCAGAACAGTCACCGCAGTGTCGGTCAGGCCATCCTCTACACTTCAATCACGGTAATGTGCGGATTTTCCGTGCTGGTATTCTCCAATTTTGTACCGACAGTTTATTTCGGGTTTCTGACGGCGTTGGCAATGGTCCTGGCGCTACTGGCCAACCTCAGTCTGCTACCGGCATTGCTGATTAGATTTTATCGCCCGGTCGGCAACCGAGTCTGACGGCTCCGGGCTGTTCCTGAGTAGCAGAACGGCAGTTGCGAAAGTGACGTCTGCAATTCTACGGAACCTCTGATTAAGTTCCACAGTACTCTGCGGGACTTAATCAGAGGTTCCCTACAGTTTCAAAACAGGAGAAGTTTCATGCAGCTTCAACACACCGGTATTGGCGTAGTCATCGCATTGTTTGTACTTTCAGGCAGTGTAGTAAGCGCCCAGGATCTACCCCAACCTCACCAGACAATCCGGAGATCGGCCGACCAGGTACTGACGCTGAGCCGTGGCATCGTAGATTCCGACTCTGTTACCGATGAGGACGTTCAGCGATTACTTGACACTCTCGATCAGGTGGTAGCTTTTGACCGTATTTCTGAGGCCGTTATTGGCGATCACCTATCGCAACTTAATGGCCGGCAGACTGAGCACTTTGCGGACACCTTCAGGCTGGCAATGACTCGGTTTTATCTGGAATCGCTGGTGAACTTCGATCTGGAATCCATAGAGGTCGTGCCTCCACAGAACTTTAAGGAGTCACAGCAACAGGCAACTGTCCGGGTGAGAGCTGTCGACTCCAGCGGTGAAGTCTACGGCCTCGATTATTTCCTGCGACAGGTGGACGAAGGCAACTGGCTGATTTTCAATATGATTATCGACGGTGTGAATCTGGGGATCAGCTATCGCAGTCAATTCGACAGTGCATTAAGCACCTATGGCGACGTTGATACAGTCATTACAAACTGGCAGAAACAGGTTGCACAGTGAAAGTCGACTACATTACAGTCCTGGCCTGCCGGGCATGGTTTGGGAATGACTCCTGGTGCAGGTTGGACGTGACGAAAAATGCAATTTGACATACCAAGGCTGGCGATTGATCGCCTTTCGATTGAGGACTTCCTGCAGGATTATTACCTGCCGGAAAAGCCAGTTCTCCTGGTCGGTCTTGCGCCACCGGACGAAAAAGTGATCCTGGGCATGCGGAATCAACCTGCATGGTCTGAACTGGCAGGTGAGCGGCCGCAAACGATGGAGCCTGATTTCACCCGATACCCCACCGCGGCTGTATCCGTTCTCTCCTTACGCCATGGTGCGCGAAACCTTTCTGCCCGACCCTCGCAGGCACGACTTCTGCCAGTTGATTACCGAGCCGGGGGATTTGCTGTTTCTACCTCGATACTGGTCTCACTCGGTGACATCACTGGAAGATCTCAACACCAACCTCAATTGGGTCTGGACCACCCGTCGCCGGGATAAATCGGTTTCAACAGGGAGTATGCGCTGACAGGCCCGGACTAATCCGACAGGTCAGGGTGCCCTGCACACGAAGTTGTCCGCCTCATCGATACTGCCACG
>CALOEW010000014.1:0-37014 GCA_942492445.1 uncultured Gammaproteobacteria bacterium | reverse complement strand
CTATGATCGAGAGCTCGCGTTACTGGTGAAAGAGAATCCAATGGCCAAATTGATAATGAGTATTCCTGGCATAGGAGAACAAACGGCCAGCGGCGTGGTTGCCAGTGTGCCCGATCCAAAGATGTTCAGGAACAGCCGACAGTTTGCAGCGTGGTTAGGGTTGGTGCCGCGGCAATACACCACCGGGGGTAAGATCAAGCTGGGTCGTATCACCAAGAAAGGAGATCAGTACCTGCGGACCTGTCTTGTGCATGGTGCCAGAGCAGTGGTGGCCCACTTGGGAGACAAACAAGACCGGGTCAGCTGTTGGGTCAGGGATCTTATAGCCCGGCGCGGATACTTGCGAGCAGTGGTTGCCTTGGCGGCTAGAAATGCAAGACTGATCTGGACGATGATGATGAAGCAGGAAAGCTATCGAGCGATGCCTGTATAAGCAGGTCGCTCCAGTAAAGTAAAACAAACAGCGCAGTTCACAGTAGTAACAGTTTACAAGAGGTACCCACCGAGTCCTGCGAAGGCGGTAGATGACAAACAGGTCAGACCGAGGAAATCAGAGCCTGGTATTACGGGTGATCAACAAGATCGCGTAACGAATGAGGCAGATTTCACTAGCGAATATTCATCTAGGTCCGAGTTAATCAAGTAACTCAACAGAAGACCGAATGTAGAGCTGCAGTCTAAACCTTAAGGTCTAATTCAGCCGACGCTTGACACTTGGGGGAGTCCATGTAGCCCGTAATAATAGGGAAACCGCGCAGCGGTTTATCCTTTTTGATTTGTTGGTTATGTCTCGCTTTCACAAACCTATCCGCCTTCATTATCGACTTCAGCAATAAGCCTTCTAATAACTCCGTCAAGCGGTCGTTCTACGCCGTCTTCTCGAGCCTGAAATCTAAAATAGTTACCTGAAGTAGATATGGGATTACGCAGCGTATCTTTTAAGAATGTATTCTCAACACTCAGCCACAGCTCGTTATCATAGAATCCGTTTTGAGACTGAAAATAGAGATTATCCAGGTGGTAGAAAAGTATTGTTGATCTTAATATCTCCGAATGAATCTCCATTCCACTTATCTGATTGGTAGTTACGTTCTCTTCAAGAACTTCATTCCACCATGCCGGTCTAACTCCACGATTCACACGCAGCTTCCATGCTGGACATGTTGCTATCGCTCTCAAGTTGTGTCCGATAGTCACTCTTGAAAGATTCCGCCCGAAATGCATATAGATCTGCTAAGGCTAGTCTTCTGTCCAATTGCAATTGCATCCCGACAAACAACAACGATGCAACTACAGCTAAGACTCCGACTAGTTCAACCATACGTTTGGTGTCGAGATTCATAGGTATCTGATTCCTAAGATGGCACTTGAATCTACAATGAAACATAACGCCGTTTTTAAGGGGCGGGTGCGCGAGCACAGCGGGCGGATAGAATGGCGCCAGCCATTCGTCCGCTGCGCGGAGTGCGCCCGACCCATTGAAAACTTTGTTATTCGCCAAATATATGCACTCCATTCTCAGGCTTTCCTTCTAGAAAAGTCACAATATCTGGGACGAAAGGGGACAAATGGTCTACATGTGTTCGAAATGCTGCCAGGACTACGACGATGACTCCTATAACTGCAGCGTTCTGCTGATGCGCAATACCTCGGTCTGCAGTGATTAGTGCTGAGTAGTTGTGCTTACGAACTAGCCCAAGCAGCTCACCATTTTTCGTGCCGGCCCATCCTGCCTCTTGTACAGTATCTATTTCGAAGTGGTCAGGAAATACTGCCTTTAAACTTTTTGGGATAGATTCATCAAGCAGCAGCTTCATTTGTGATGCTTTCCTTGGCCAAATCTAGCACTTCTATAGCTTGCTCCCTGGATACACTAGGATAGTTTTCAAGAAAAACATCTAGGCTATCTCCTTCTTCGAGAGATTCGATCAATATTCGAACGGGTACGCGAGTCCCCTTGAAGATAGGTGTGCCATTAAGAATGTCTGGATCTCTGACGATATTAGGACTTTTCATAAATCCTCCAAATGTAATTTCAATATTCTACGCGTTGGCACAGAGTCGGTGCGAATAACGCCGTTTTTAAGGGGCGGGCGCGCGAGCACAGCGGGCGGATAGAATGGCGCCAGCCATTCGCCCGCTGCGCGGAGTGCGCCCGACCCATTGAAAACTTTGTTATTCGCCAAATATATACGCACTCCATTCTCAGGCTTTCCTTCTAGAAAAGTCACAATATCTCTGGGACGAGGGGGACAGATGGTCTACATGTGTTCGAAATGCTGCCAGGACTACGACGATGACTCCTATAACTGCAGCGTTCTGCTGATGCGCAATACCTCGGTCTGCAGTGATTAGTGCTGAGTAGTTGTGCTTACGAACTAGCCCAAGCAGCTCACCATTTTTCGTGCCGGCCCATCCTGCCTCTTGTACAGTATCTATTTCGAAGTGGTCAGGAAATACTGCCTTTAAACTTTTTGGGATAGATTCATCAAGCAGCAGCTTCATTTGTGATGCTTTCCTTGGCCAAATCTAGCACTTCTATAGCTTGCTCCCTGGATACACTAGGATAGTTTTCAAGAAAAACATCTAGGCTATCTCCTTCTTCGAGAGATTCGATCAATATTCGAACGGGTACGCGAGTCCCCTTGAAGATAGGTGTGCCATTAAGAATGTCTGGATCTCTGACGATATTAGGACTTTTCATAAATCCTCCAAATGTAATTTCAATATTCTACGCGTTGGCACAGAGTCGGTGCGAATAACGAATGAAATGGACTCCCCCTACCTGACGGCATCGCAATGTGCCAAAGTGGAGTTGTAACACAAACACTTAACGGTAAGGAGAGTCCACATGCAGTTTACAACCATCGGTATAGATTTGGCCAAAAATTCTTTCGCTCTCGTCGGCATGAACAGCCACGGAAAGGTGACACTTCGAAAGACACTGTCACGCAACAAGCTGTTGCCCTTTATCGCCCAATGTCCACCCTGTCTGATCAGCATGGAAGCCTGCTCAGGTGCTCATTACTGGGGCCGGGAGTTTCAGAAGCTGGGCCACCAGATACGCATTATTGCTGCCAAGTTCATCGAACCTTATCGCAAAGGAGGCAAGAATGACAACAATGATGCTGAAGCTATCTGCGAAGCCGTGTTGCGGCCCAATATCTGGTTCGTTCCAATTAAAACCCCTGATCAACAGGCAGTGTTGTGTATCCACCGTATTCGCCAGGGCCTGGTGCGAGATAGAACCAGTATGATTAATCAACTACGAGGACTACTGTCGGAGTTTGGAATCATCCTGCCCAAAGGCCGCTATCCTGCACAGAAGACTATTGGCGAGGTTTTAGAAGATGCAGAAAACGGGCTACCCATGATGGCCAGACGGGTCATTGATGATCTTTGGCAACGCATCAAGCAGGCTAACGAGCACATTCAAAATAATAGGAGCAGTTTGCGGAGCGCAAGCTTGTGAAAAAATGGCCGTAGGCCATTCACAAGCTGGAGTGTAGCAAACTGCTTCCTTTTTGATTTGATTGTTATGTTTCGTTTGCACATACTTAACTTCGCATTGTTTTTTACATGTCTTCTGCTACTTCAAGTAAAACTTCGCGTACTGGATAAAAATTTACTACGGGATCGGTATAAAAATTCTTACGGAATGGTAGTTCCATGGCGATTCTCATGATGTTTAGGTAATTCTCCCAGTCGTCGTCTTTCAACAATCCGATTTTTCTTTGGAAATAGACGTTATCGAAACCCACTACTTCCATATTGAGTATTTGAGATATGACAATTACATCTTCCGCAGTTGCAGTTTTTCCCAGAACTGGTTCCTCATAATCCCACCAGCTTGGGCGAGCTCCGTCTTCGTACCTCTTTTTGGAAGTCCGAATAAAAGCGTCGCTTTCCAATTGAGATTGAAAGACGGCCACCCTCGAATCGGCCCTTGCGGCGTATTGGTTTCCAATAGATATATTTCTTTCTAATTGAAGCTGTATCCCCACGAATACCAGCGAAGCTATGATGCCGAAAGCACCTATTGCTTCGATTACTGATCTAGTATCTATTTTAGATTTGGACACTAATTTGCCTTAAAGCTCAGTGAGTTAGAATCTCGCGCAATTTCTAATTAGAAACATAACATTTGTATAAATAGCCGGCTCGATTGTCGGGTACGATTTGGTTTTAGTCTATGTCTTATATTTCTGAATTGGAACTGTTTTTTTTAAAACCTATCTCTATTGGATTGGTGATATCGTGGGTCCCGATTATCCAGAATATGAGGGTCCCTTAATGTGGAAACAGGGTTCCTTCTATTCCGATCGTCTCAACCTGTATCGCCTTGAAATGGCTCTACTTACATTTGGCCCCGCTAGCAAACCGAACTTAAGCACAGTAAATTTCGTGCGAAGCTCGCTGAATCGGCTTTCCTGAACTACCATTGGTGTTGAGTACCAGAGTGACAGGGCATCAGTGGGTGCTCATGGCCGGGAAATTCCTGGATGCAGTCAGGGAGGATATTCGCAAGAGAGGCTATACTATGGCCACGGAAAAAACCTACCTTGTCTGGATAAAACGCTATATCAATTTCACCGGAAACCGGCATCCAAAGACCGTGGATCCTGCGGAGATATCCAACTACCTCTCCTGTTTGGCAAACCAGTACCATGTCAGCGTAAACACGCAAAAAACCGCCCTGAACGCGCTTGTTTTTTTGTATCAGAAATTCCTGCGAATAGAAGTTGGAGATCTGGGGTTTCAACTTGCGAGGAAGCAACGCCAGTTGCCCTCCGTTCTAACACCAACTGAAGTCCGGCGAATACTCGATCAATTGTCAGGTAGAAATAAATTGATACTGCAGATTCTATATGGCAGCGGTCTACGGGTAAGTGAATGCCTGAGGCTTCGTGTCCAGGACATTAATCTTGAGCAATTGAGTCTTACGGTGGTAAATGGAAAAGGCTGGAAAGACCGGAAAACACTATTGAGTCCTTCATTGCGGAGCGTTCTGCTTAATCAGATCAGGCTGGCAAAAGAAATTCAACACCGGGACAATCTTAAGGGAGTGGGCTGCTCATTAACACCCGCACTCAGCCGGAAGTACCCCGCCGCATTCAGGTCTCCGAATTGGGCATACATATTTCCCTCCAGTGGGCTGTGTCCTCATCCGCTGACCGGGGAAATCTGCCGTCACCACTTGCATCCGACAGTAGTCAGGAAGTTTCTTCAACCGGCCGTCAGGCAAGCCGGGATCACAGACAAGCGCGTTACAGCGCATACATTTCGGCACTCTTTCGCGACTCATATGTTATCCAAGGGAGCAGACATAAGAACAGTGCAGGAACTACTTGGTCACAACGATGTCAGCACTACACAGATATACACACATGTGATCGGAAGGCACTTTGCAGGGAGCACCAGCCCGCTGGAAGATCTGTAGCGTTCCGCAGATCGTTGATTGGAACCGGCAGATCTCCACCAATGCTTCTTGATTCTTTATCCCATGCGCTGGATGAGATTTGACCAATCCCTGCGCGGACGCGATACCCGGATTCCGTTGCGGGCACAGTTGAATCCTGTCGACCGCGCGGAATGTCTTGTTCTGCTTTTGTGATCGAGTAACGACAACATAAGATTGCGGCGCAGCAGTCCGGTCACGGAGGCAGTCTGTGCTAAGGAACCTCTGATTAAGCCCTATCAGCTCAAGGTCTGCTGTTCGAAAGCCGGGCTTCCACCCTTTATTCGTCCGCCTGCACACCCCGCCCGTGCAATTCTTTGCCTTCCCCGCGTTGCCAGCGGAAAAATCGCTGCAGGTAAGGAAAAACTTTCTCCGGCAGCCTGGCATTGCGCCAGGCGTTGGCGGTAAATTTGTTGGCTTCCATCAGCGTCGGGTAGATATGGGTGGTCGCGGCTATCTTTTTCAGTCCCAGTCCGTGGGTCATGGCGAATACGTACTCAGCAATCAACTCTCCGGCATGATATCCGACAATGGTGACACCGAGAATCCTGTCCTTGCCGGGCGCAGTGAGCACCTTGACAAAGCCATGGGATTCCCCGTCCGCCAGAGCCCGGTCCAGGTTCGACAGGTCGTAGCGGGTTACCTCATAGGCGATTCCGCTTTCCCGGGCTTCCTGCTCATTCAGTCCTACCCGCGCGACTTCGGGATCGGTAAACGTGGCCCGGGGTACCACCCGGTAGTCCGCCCGGGATTTGCGCAACCAGCCAGCCAGGGAATTCAATGCCGCGTACCAGGCCTGGAATGAAGCCATGTGCGTGAACTGATAAGGACCGACCACGTCGCCACAGGCGTAAATATTAGGATAGGCTGTCTGCAGGAACTGATTCACTTCCAGCGTGCCGTGTTTCGTCAAAGGCATATTCAGCTCTTCCAGCCCGAACCCTTCCACGTTGGCCTTCCGGCCTATTGCCAGCAGTACCCGGTCGAACTCCACTTCCATCTTCTGACCAGCGTGCTCGGCTTCCATGATCCCGCCATCATCAGATTTCCGAAAGCTGACAACCTTGTGGTCGGTCAACACCCGGATACCATCCTTCGTGAATCGCTGCCTGATCAGTTCCGAGACTTCGGCATCCTCCCGGGGCAGGATACGCGGCGCCAGGTCAACCTGCGTGACCACAGAGCCGAGATTATTGAACGCCTGGGCCAGTTCGCATCCTATCGGACCGCCACCGATAACCAGCAGGCGACGCGGCAACTCCGGCAGCTCCCATACTGTATCGGAAGTGAGGTAGTCGATGTCGTCGATTCCGGGAATTGGCGGTACCATGGGCCGCGCACCGGTAGCGATAATGATGGACCGGGTATTAATGAATCGGTCGTTCACTTTCACTTGATAGGGGGACAGTATCCTGGCCTCTCCGATTTCGCACTCCACCCCCAGAGACGTATAGCGCTCCACAGAGTCGTGGGGCTCGATGGCTTTGATCACGCCCTTGACACGCTCCATCACTGCGGGAAAATCCACGTCCCCCTGCACGTTCTTCAATCCGTATTCCGAAGCCCGTTTCACGTAGGAGGCGATCCTTCCGCTGCGGATCAGCGTCTTACTGGGCACACAGCCGGTGTTCAGGCAGTCACCGCCCATCCTGTGTTTTTCCACCAGCACCACCCTGGCTTTTGCACCAGCCACGATCAGCGAGGCGACAAGGCCTGCCGACCCGGCGCCAAGGACTACAACGTTGGCATCAAATTGATCCGGCTTTTTGAATGGTCGCAGGATTCTGTTACGCCGGATGTAATTCACCAGCAGCCTGGCGACCAGCGGTAACAGCCCTATCAGGGCGAACGACAGAAGCAATGGTCCGCTGACGAGGCCGGAGAGCGAGGATATCTGCGCCAGTTCCGAACCGGCATTGACGAAGACTACGGTGCCAAGAAACATGCCCGCCTGGCTTACCAGGTAAAACGACGCCGTCGAAATCGGTGTCAATCCCATTAACAGATTTATCATGAAAAAGGGGAAGATCGGCACCATTCTCAGGCTGAACAGATAGAAGGATCCGTCTTTCTCCACCCCTCTGTTTACAGGAGTCAGGTAATCCCCAAAGCGGGACTGCACCCAGTCTCGCAGCAGCATCCGTGCCACCAGAAACGCAAGCGTTGCTCCAATACTGCTGGCGAAGGACACCAGCAGAACCCCCCACAGAAGGCCGAACACCGCGCCACCCAGCAATGTCATCAGTACCGCGCCAGGGATGGAGAGCGCCGTGACCACTACGTAGATTGCGAAATAGGCGGTCGCGAACACAACGAAGTTTTCGTTCTTGAACTGCTCCACGGCGGCCAGCTGGCTCTGCACATAGCCCAGGGTAAGAAATCGGTCCAGGTCGAACGCAAAGTAGGCAGCAAAAGCTGCGATGATAAACAGCAGGATGAGCAGTCTGGAGAGTTTCAAGTTAGTTTTCCTGTCGTAGTCGGGTCGGTATGAATAACATTGGCGCCAGCCGTGCGAGGCGGGTATCTGGTCTCGAGCAGTATCTCACCAGGGCAGCGGCCGAGTAAGCAGGCCCGGCAAAACCCCAACAGATGCGGACCAGGCTGCCGACTTTGTGACTGATCCAGTAGTCGATGACCCGGCAGCGTGTAATTTACTTCGAGGTCCGCCATAATACTCGCAGGCCGGTACGGCTTTGAAGCAATTCGGACCAGCATCAGGATAACAAAGTGTCAGAATTTAATCGCAGGTTCCCGGCAACCCGGATGCGCCGCATGCGGCGAGACAAGTTCAGCCGCAGACTGATGCGGGAAACCCGGCTGTCGGTCGACGATCTGATCTTTCCGGTCTTTATTGTCGAGGGCAACCGGCAGCGCCAGCCTATTGACTCCATGCCCGACATGGCCAGGCTCAGTATCGACGAGCTGCTGAAGGATACCGAAGACCTGGTGAGGCTCGGCATTCCGGCAATAGCCCTGTTTCCCTCCCCGAATGCAGACAGTAAGACCGAGGACGGGCGCGAGGCTTTCAATCCGGAAGGCCTGGTTCAGAGGGCGGTAAGAACTCTGAAGGAGCATTTCCCCGAGCTGGGGATAATCACTGACGTAGCCCTCGACCCCTACACGACCCATGGTCAGGATGGCATCATCGGTGAAACCGGGTATGTTCTCAACGACAAAACCGTGGAAGCTCTGGTAAAACAGGCCATTTCCCAGGCCGAAGCCGGCGCCGACATGGTGGCACCTTCGGACATGATGGACGGCAGGATCGGCGCAATCCGGGAAGCACTGGAACAATCCGGCCTCATACACACCCGCATACTGGCTTATTCGGCGAAGTACGCTTCCAGTTATTACGGCCCGTTCAGGGACGCAGTGGGGTCCAGTTCCAGCCTCGGCGGCGGCAACAAGCACACCTACCAGATGGATGTTGCCAACAGCAATGAAGCCATCCAGGAAGTCGCCCTCGACCTTGCCGAGGGCGCGGACATGGTAATGGTCAAGCCGGGCATGCCCTACCTGGATATTGTCAGCAGGGTAAAAAATCAGTTTGGCGTGCCGACCTTTGTCTACCAGGTGAGTGGTGAATACGCCATGCACATGGCTGCCGCCCGTAACGGCTGGCTCGATCCGGACGCTGTTGCCCTCGAGTCCCTGGTCTGCATCAAGCGTGCTGGTGCTGATGCCATTCTGACCTATTTCGCTCCCAGGGCTGCCCGCCTGCTGCAGAATTAACACGGGGTCAGTCGCTGGTTGGCAGAGATTAAAGCAACTGCCTTTCCAGGCGAAATCTAATCAACTACTGTGCCCCGCGGTGTTGGATTCTCTGGCAATATCGGCACGTCATCCCTTTGCAGGGGCGGCCACGTGCGCCAGCGGAGTGGCGGCGGCTGGCCCGGTACCGGTAATCACGGATTCACCATTGCCATTGCTGCAATCGCAGGGTTCTCAGGCGTTCAGTACACGTTTCCGGTATTTTTTGCTTGAATCCTCATTTTTTGGCCTTATCATAGGCCACAGCTTGAAGTTGCATGAGTCTTGGAAGTCAAGAAACCCACGAGAATTGAGTGTTTACGCGCCGCTGAAACGCAGGTCTATACGTTCTGTCGTTCGCCCTCTTGCAGTCAGCTTCGTAGTTTGAAATTCTCGATAATTTCCCACTGAAACCAGTAAAACCAAAGGAATTACTACATGAGCGAAAAAATCGTTCACATATCTGATGCCAGTTTCAATCAAGATGTCCTGGAAGCCGACGGCCCTGTTCTGGTGGACTTCTGGGCAGAATGGTGTGGCCCCTGCAAGATGATTGCTCCGGTGCTGGAGGAACTTGCTGACGATTACGAGGGTAAGCTTAAAATCTGCAAGCTGGACATCGACGCCAATGGGGAAACCGCCCCGAAATACGGTATTCGCGGCATCCCCACGCTCATAGTATTTAACAACGGCCAGGTGGTCGGCACCAAAGTGGGCGCCCTGTCAAAATCACAGCTGTCCGCCTTTATTGACAGTGTCATCTGAAATCCGTTTAATTGTCGGCGGTTCTGCCTGTTGTCGCGCGGAACCGCTCCCTGGGCCGACAACTCCGGCTCGACAGCGCTGCTTCGAAGCGAAGCACTGAAAATCGGTGCCGGGCAGTGACATTGAAAAGTAGAGCGCTTAATCAGAGCTTCCCTAGTGCCGATAAGTCGCTTGATTACGTGACATTGTGTTACAAAGCTAAAAAAGCGCGACAAAGTTGAAAAATTTCTGGACGAAGCCAACGAGTCGTTCTATATTGAGAACATAACCAGCACCTAATCCCTTGCTTCTCATTAGTTATCTGAGCTTTCCCGCATCGTCCAGCCGATCTCACCGAGGGTCGTGACGTCTCCCGGAAGAATCAGAATTCAATAAAACTTAAAATAATACCGATAACACTGGAAAAGAACCTTAAGCGTTAATATTTTTTTGAATGGTGGCTGGTCAGCCGACTGAGTAAGGCCCTGGGAACAGCGCCGGGCCTGTCCTGACAATTCTTTTCCTCCACGTTCGTTGCCCAGTACCTGATCGAGTTATTGAACAAAACGTATGTCAAGCAGATAACAGAACCGATTTTCAATGGCTGACGGCCACCCTCCAGGCCAGCTTATTTCAGCCTGAATTCATTTAACCAGATAGCAATTGTCATTCAACTTAATCCACTCTACCCCTTGTGATCACCACGCTATGAATCTAACCGAACTGAAGCAAAAGCCCATCGCCGAGTTGCTTGAAACCGCTCATGAAATGGGTCTGGACAATGTCTCCAGAACCCGCAAACAGGACATTATTTTTGTCATCCTGAAAAAACATGCCAAGAACGGAGAAGACATCTACGGAGACGGTGTTCTGGAAATACTTCAGGATGGTTTCGGTTTTTTGCGCTCCGCTGACTCGTCCTATCTGGCCGGCCCGGACGACATCTATGTCTCCCCCAGCCAGATTCGACGCTTCAATCTCAGAACCGGCGACACGATTTCGGGCAAGATCCGGCCACCCAAGGAAGGTGAACGTTATTTTGCGCTGCTGAAGATCAATGAAATCAATTTCAGCAAGCCGGAAGCCGCCAGGAACAAGATTCTGTTCGAAAACCTGACCCCCCTGTTTCCCCAGGATCGGCTGAAACTGGAAATCGGTAATGGCAGCACCGAAGATCTAAGCGCCCGGGTTATGGACCTGGTGGCTCCAATCGGCAAAGGTCAGCGTGGATTGATCGTATCGCCACCGAAAGCCGGTAAAACGCTTATCCTGCAGAACATCGCCCAGTCCATTACCAGGAACAATCCCGAATGCCGGCTTATCGTGCTACTGATCGACGAGCGTCCTGAAGAAGTGACTGAAATGCAACGCTCCGTTCGCGGGGAGGTCGTTGCCAGTACTTTTGACGAGCCTCCATCCCGGCATGTGCAGGTATCGGAAATGGTCATCGAGAAAGCCAAGCGACTGGTCGAGCATAAGGAGGACGTGGTTATCCTGCTTGACTCCATTACCCGCCTGGCTCGCGCCTATAACACAATCATTCCCTCCTCCGGCAAAGTGCTTACCGGTGGTGTTGACGCCCATGCCCTGGAACGGCCGAAGCGGTTTTTTGGCGCCGCGCGTAATCTGGAGGAAGGCGGCAGTCTTACGATTATTGCTACGGCACTTATCGAAACCGGTTCCAAGATGGATGAAGTTATCTACGAGGAGTTTAAAGGTACCGGAAACATGGAATTGATTCTGGACCGGAAAATCGCCGAGAAGCGCGTCTATCCTGCCATCAACGTGCGACGCTCCGGAACCCGTCGCGAAGACCTGCTGACCACGGAAGAAGAATTACAGCGCATGTGGATACTTCGCAAATTGCTGAGCTCAATGGAAGATGTACAGGCAACCGAATTCATTCTGGACAAGCTCAAGGACACCAAGACCAACGAAGACTTCTTCAATGCCATGAAGCGTAAATAAATCGTTCATTCAAGAATTAATCCCCAGTGGCTGAAGTGATTGTTTAGGGTTATTCGATGGCGTTACGTGACCTGCGTGATTTTATCGAGCTGCTCGAAAAGCAGGGCGAGTTGCAGCGTATCAGCACCGAGGTCGATCCCTATCTCGAAATAACCGAAATCTGCGACCGCACCCTGCGTAATGGCGGTCCGGCGCTGCTGTTTCAGAACCCGAAAAATCAGACACCCCTGCTTGGCAACCTGTTTGGCACTCCCCGCCGCGTCGCCCTGGGAATGGGTCAGGAGGATATCCAGGATCTGCGGGAAGTGGGCAGGCTGCTGGCCCTGCTCAAAGAACCCTCCCCACCCAAGGGCTGGAAAGACCTGCTCCAGAACCTGCCCAATTACCGCCAGGTGCTGAACATCAAGCCCAATATCCGGCGTAGCGCTCCGTTTCAGGAGGAAATAATCGACGAGGATGATGTCGATCTCGCCAGCCTTCCGATTCAGACCTGTTGGCCGCGTGACGCCGGCCCGCTTGTCACCTGGCCGCTGGTCATTACCCGGGGTCCCAGGCAGGAGCGACAGAACCTGGGCATCTACCGCATGCAGCTGATCGGGCGCAATCGCCTCATCATGCGCTGGCTTTCCCACCGCGGAGGCGCACTTGATTTTCGCGACTGGCAAAAGGCCCATCCCGGTGTGGCCTTTCCGGTTTCCATAGCTATTGGCGCAGACCCGGCCACCATTCTGGCTACTGTGACACCGGTTCCTGATACGTTGTCGGAGTACGCCTTCGCCGGCTTGCTGCGTGGAGAAAAGACCGAACTGGTAGCCTGCCAGACCAATGACCTGCAGGTGCCCGCCAGTGCCGAGATCGTGCTGGAAGGTGTGATTGAACCCGGCGATATGGCAGATGAGGGGCCCTTCGGTGACCACACGGGTTATTACAACGAAGTGGAGAAATTCCCGGTATTTACGGTCAAGAGAATGTTACGCCGCAAGGATGCGATCTATCACAGCACCTACACCGGCCGCCCTCCCGACGAGCCTTCGGTGCTGGGGGTGGCATTGAACGAAGTGTTTGTCCCGCTGCTGCAAAAGCAATATCCGGAAATAATCGATTTTTACCTGCCGCCGGAGGGTTGTTCCTACCGCATGGCGGTTATCAGCATCGACAAACAGTATCCCGGGCATGCCAAGCGCGTCATGATGGGCGCCTGGTCCTTTCTGCGCCAGTTTATGTATACCAAATTCGTGGTCGTGACCGATGACGACGTGAATGTCAGGGACTGGAACGATGTGATCTGGGCGCTCACCACCCGCGTCGATCCGATTCGCGACACCGTATTGGTAGACAATACACCGATCGATTACCTGGACTTCGCCTCCCCGGTCTCAGGCCTGGGTTCAAAAATGGGAATCGATGCCACCAGCAAGTGGCCCGGGGAAACCAACCGGGAGTGGGGCCGCCCCATAGAAATGGACAAACCGGTAAAAGATCGCGTGGACAAGCTCTGGGATGAGCTGAATATCATTACCCGGAAGTAACCCCGGTGTCTCAGTCAGCTGAGGTTTTGCGGTGCTCCGGCATCGGCAGTTCGGCCAGCCCACTGTCGATAGAATTCAAGTACATTCCCAGATGCAGGCTTGCGCCTGCCTCATCACCGAGGTTTACGAGGAGCCTGGCCAGTTCCCCATGAACCGCCGCTCCGGGATTCAACCTGCAACTCATTTCGAAATATTCACGGGCACTGAGCCAGGCCCTGTTGCGCATGGCGATCCGGCCAAGTGCGAGCAACAATTCACTGTTGTTGGGCCGTCCCCGCAGCCAGTCTTCAGCATGGATCAGCTGCGCCTCATTATTACCCAGGCTTTCCATCCCGTAGATTTCTATCAATGGATCGTGCCAGTTACCGGGCAAGGTTGACTCAATGACCCGGGCAGCCTCCTCTGCGGCCCCTGCTTTCACCAACCGGGACACAAAGCCGGTGATCAGGTCCAGATCCTTATGGTAGCGGTGCGGTGCGTCGTCCCAGAAATCCATCAGCTCCGCTATCACCTCTTCTTTGTCCTCCCCGGCATCGGTTGCCCGATCAGCCAATCGCGTTAACCTGCCGGTGAAGACCCGCCTCTCCCATTGTTCTCCTTCTTCCTCGCTCAGAAACTCCTGTTGCCGAAGCTCCGGCAACAGGGATTCCAGCTTGTCCCAGTCCTCCAGTTCGAGATAGACACGTTTTCGCAAAGCAAGCAGCTGACTGCCGCCCGACGAGGTTCTCTCCAACTGCTCCAGCAGTGCGCGGGCCTGGTCCGGCTGACCGTTCTTCAGCAGCAATTCGGTACGTGCTTCACGGATCAGGGACAGGGCGCCCGGATAACGTTTGCCAGCCTTGTCCAGAAAGGATCTCCAGTCCTCCTCACGCCCCAGAGCGAAAGCGGCCTGTGCAGCTGCCAGGTAGTTGGCAACAGTGGTCTCCTCTTCATTGAAACTCAGCTGCAGCTCACGGCAGGCAGTGTCCCAGTCACCTCTGACAAAGCCTATCAGGCCCCGTGTCGTCCGGCTTCGGGTATGGCTGTCGTCCTTCGCGGCGGGTCGAAAACGTCTCAGCAGACGCCTTGGATCGAGCCATACCAGCAGCTTTATCAGCAGCCGCAGCAGCAGGAACAGGACTGCAATCGCCAGAACTGCTGCAACCAGGCTGGTTTCAAATGTAGTGTTTCGCCAGGCAATGAGCAGGTAGCCCGGGTCCTGCCCCAGGTCCAGGAGAAAAACCAGAAGAAGGAGGAAAACAACCAGCAGTAATGAGATGGCAAGTTTTTTCAGCATTGGCAAAGCCACCCATCATCAGTTGTCATGTTACTGCCCAGCCGCCGGGTCCTGTGTGAGAGCGGTACCGGGCAACAGCTGTCCAATCAGTTCCGTGGCACGGGCAACCTCGGGAAGCGCGGGAAATGTGTCGTCCTGGACCAGACCGTCTAGCTCATCCAGCAGTACCGGACCCGACTCTCCCAGCGCCGCCTGATAGCGTTGCACCAGGTCCAGCGCCTGTTGCAGGCTGTCCTGGAAAATCTCCCGGCGCCTGGTCAACAAGGCCAGCTGGGACTGTTGCAGTGCCAGGCTGATTTCGTTTCGGGCAGAGAACAGCTCATCAGGTGCCACGACTATGCCGGGCTCCGCGGGCCATTCCCTCCAGATGAATATCGCGTTGAGATAGCCCAGAAGGCTGTCTATCAGCGAGTTATCAGTGGTTTCCACAGCAGCTTCGGACTCGCTGCCGGGCCTGGCGAGTCGATCGAGGTAGATTTCCTGCAACCCAGGTGCCCCGCCGGAGCGATCGAGAGCCTCTCGAACCCGGTTGATCCGTCCGTACACCTGCGCCGGGTCGAAGCTGCCGATTGCGCGCAGTTGCGTCAGCTCCTGCGCCAATGCCTCACGACCGGGTTGTACACGACGGTCATCAGCCTGCAGCAGCAGCCGATCAGCAGCTTCAAGGAGACTGATGGTAGTCGGTATGTCGGCAGTCAGAGGAAGATACCGGCTGGCGATTCTCAAAAGATGGTGGGCTTCCGCCAGTCGCCATTGTCCATTCTGCTGTTCCAGTGAACGCGGCAGTTGGCTTTGCAACTCGGCAAGCACGCTATTGATTTCCTGCAGACGCGTTGAAAATTCATCGCGCAGCGACTGAATCAAAGCTTCGTCCACGACAGCCGCGACCGACGCCGCGTCCAGATCAGACTCCAGCTCCGCTACTTGCGCAGTGCTTTGCCCAAGGGTGTCCTGTAACTGGCTGTTGCTGGTCGAGAGTCGATTGACCCGTAGCTGCAGGTTCCACTGAAAATAGGCCAGCCCGGCCAGAATTACCAGAAGCGACACCGACAACAGCACCGTGACCAGCAGCCGCAGCAGGTTGGCCAGACGGGACCGCCCGGACTCTCTTCTGACTGCAGCGCCATTGGCTCGAGTAAGTTCGTCCAGTATTTTAGGGGTTTCTGAATTATCGGCCACAGTTGATCCTGTCACTGGAATTGCACCGCTGCCTGGCAAAATCCGCCAGTGCAGAGACAATAGCCTGGTCGGTAGCGCCATCGCTGCGGAAGACGTCGACGAATCCGGCGTTCAGAGCCGCTTGCCGGATTCGTTCCGAAGGCACCAGCAATGGTAACAGACTGACCCCGGTTTGCTTAATATCAATCAGCTTGACTAACACACCCAGCATCTGGTCACTGGTAACGGTTACAACATTGATTCCGCCACCGCGAATCTTCGCGAGCAGTTGTTCTCCGTCGGTTTCGGGTTCCCGCCGTTCATAAGTCTCCAGGTAGTCGACCCGGGCACCTCGCTGTCGCAGGGTTTCCGCCAGCAGCTCGCGCCCGCCAACGCCCCGGAAAAGGGCAATGCGCTGACCGTCCACGCGCGTCAATACGGGTAACTGAAGAATGTCCTCGCTCTGCATTCCCGCCGGCGAGGTCTGAACCGGACAGGGTAGCGTCGACAGGGCCGCCGCAGTGGACGGCCCTACTGCAACCACCTCGATGCCGACAGGGAATTGGGGCCAGCAGCGATCGATCCACTCCAGTCCGAACCTGGCCGCGTTGGTGCTGATGAAAATCAGGATTTGATAGTGGTCGAGATCGAGAATACGCTGGCGTATCAGTGCCAGTTTCTGCGGGTCCTGGACCGGCTGAATTGTCAGCAGCGGAAACTGTACAGCCCGGCCGCCTGCTTCGAGAATGGCGGCAGCCAGGGACTCCCCCTGCCCCGCGGGGCGGGTCACCAGTACATGCAGTCCTGCCAGCAGTCGCTCCATACCGGTCGTGTCCGTCTCATTGAAAGACTTGATGGTGAATTTGACTTCCAGTGCAGATTCAGCGCAGTGCGGCCAGTATCCGATCCGCGCCCCGGCTCAGTAGATCTTCCGCCACGGAGACTCCCAGAGCTTCACGATCACCGGCATACCCTTCCTGCTGGCTTTTCAACAACACCGAGCCATCTACCTCACCGACCCGGCCGCGCAACAACAGCTTATCCCCCCGCAGTTCGGCGAAAGCCGCCAGCGGCACCTGGCATCCTCCGTGCAGCCGGTTGTTGACAGCCCGCTCGGCGCGCACCCGGACCGCGGTTTCCTCGTGGTGCAGACAAGCCAGCAGCCGCGCTACGTCCTGATCGTCGCTGCGGCATTCCACTCCAACCGCTCCCTGCCCTACAGCCGGGAGGCAGGTGGAATAATCCAACCGTTCTCTAATTCGCTCTGCCAGGTCAAGCCTGATCAAGCCCGCGGCCGCAAGTATGATGGCATCGTAATCACCCGCGTCCAGTTTACCCAACCTGGTACCCACGTTGCCCCGAAGATCGTGCACCTTGAGGTCCGGCCGCAGGTTGCGAATCTGGCACTGGCGACGATAGCTGGAGGTGCCTACAAGGGCGCCTTCCGGCAGAGAATCCAGCGATTCGTGGTGGTTGGACACCAGGGCGTCGGCAGGGTCCTCCCGGGGGCAGATTACCGCCAGCTCCAGCCCCTCAGGAAACTCCACCGGCACATCCTTCATAGAGTGAACAGCGATATCGGCTTTACCGTCGAGCATGGCTTTTTCCAGTTCCTTGACAAACAGCCCCTTACCACCTACTTTCGCCAGAGGCGTATCGAGAATCCTGTCGCCCTGGGTACTCAGCGTCAGCAGCTCCACCTGCAGACCCGGATGCTGTTCCTGCAATCTGTCCCTTACATAGTGGGCCTGCCACAAAGCCAGTGGACTTCTGCGGGTTGCGATTGTCAATTGCCTGCCAGTCAATTCGTCCTCCTTGCCCCGGCTTGCCCGCAATTTACGGGCATCAGATCTGCCATTTCTGCCACCTCATTCTACGGGATTATCAGTCACAGTCCGAATAATATTGCTATAATCGCCCGGCGATTCAATCCAGTCAGCAGCCAGAGTATGCCATGAGCGAAAGCAATGAAGCCGGAAAATTGTGGGGTGGGCGGTTTTCAGAACCCACCGACCAGTTTGTAGAGCGCTTCACGGCGTCAGTGAATTTCGACCGGCGTCTTTATCGACAGGACATAACCGGCTCCATCGCCCATGCGAAAATGCTGCAGAAGGTAGGCGTGTTAAGCGAGGAGGAAACTCGGCAGATCACCGAAGGTTTGAAGGAGATCGCCAGGGATATTGAAAGTGGGAGTTTTCAGTGGTCAATCGCCCTGGAAGACGTACACATGAATATCGAGGCGGAACTGACACGGCGCATCGGCATAACCGGTAAGAAACTTCACACCGGTCGGTCTCGCAACGATCAGGTAGCCACTGATATCCGCCTCTATGTCCGCCAGGAGGCCGATGTCATAGCTACCCTCATCACCCGTCTGCAGGAATCATTGCTGGAGCTGGCAGAACGGGAAGCAGACACTATCATGCCGGGCTTTACCCACCTGCAAACCGCGCAACCGGTGACCTTCGGCCATCACCTGATGGCATGGTTTGAGATGCTGCAGAGAGACTACGGACGCTTGTCAGATTGCCGGAAAAGATTAAACCTGTCCCCTTTAGGAGCTGCGGCTCTGGCCGGAACCAGTTATCCGATCGACCGTGAGTTCACAGCCAGTGAGCTGGGTTTCGATGGGCCGACCAGGAACTCCCTTGACTCTGTAAGTGACCGCGACTTTGCCATCGAGCTGGCCTCCTTCGCCAGTATTCTGCTCACCCATCTGTCGCGATTTTCAGAGGAACTGGTACTCTGGGCTTCCAGCCAGTTCAATTTCGTTGATCTGCCGGACAAATTTTGTACCGGTTCATCGATAATGCCTCAGAAAAAGAATCCCGATGTCCCGGAACTGGTACGCGGCAAGGCGGGGCGGGTGACCGGGCACCTGGTTTCCCTGCTGATGCTGATGAAATCCCAGCCCCTGGCATACAACAAGGACAACCAGGAAGACAAAGAACCTGTGTTCGACCTGATCGATACCGTGCGGGATTGTCTGACCGCCTACGCTGACATGGTTCCTGAAATAGCTGCCAGGCGGGACCAGATGCGGCAGGCAGCCCTGCGAGGGTTCGCGACTGCCACCGACCTGGCCGATTACCTGGTCAAGAAAGGAATTGCCTTCCGCGATGCCCACGAGATCGTTGGGAAATCGGTCGCCTACGGGCTGGAAAGAGGCAAGGATCTTAGCGAATTTGAATTGGCCGAATTCCACCAGTTTTCCGACCGCATCGCTGAGGACGTGTTCGAATACCTTACCCTGGAAGGGTCGGTCAATGCCCGCAATCATATAGGCGGTACAGCACCTGCCCAGGTCAGAAAAGCGATTGCGGCGGCCCGGGAGGAGCTGCGGTCACGGTTGAAGGGTTGAGAAATACTGAAGGCCAGAGCATTGTGGGACTTAATCAGAGGTTCCCTGAACACTTCCCGAAGCACCGGTATCAGTCGGGAGGCGCCATCAGGCGCACCTGATATTCCAGTGTCTGATTGCCGCGCCGGGATTCAACGGTAACAGTATCTCCGGCGCGATGGTTCTCCAGCACAGTGATCAGATCGTCTTCATTGCGCACCGGCGTCTCGTCGATGGCAATGATCACGTCACCGAGTAGCCAGCCGCTTACACTGGGTGTGAGCCCACGCATACCCTGCCTGTCCAGATCACCGCCGGACGCGACATCCAGCACGATAACGCCCTCGATTCCTTCGCTGCGCCGATAGTAGTCAGCCTGGGCCTGGGAAAACAGTGACACACCCAGCACCGGGGTCTGCACCTTCCCATAGCGAATCAGATCCGGCACGATCTTTTTCACCGTATTGATGGGGATCGCAAAGCCTATGCCTGAGCTGGCACCGCTCGGGCTGTAGATAGCGGTATTGACTCCGATAAGTTCACCGAGGGAATTCAACAATGGCCCCCCGGAATTCCCAGGATTGATTGCGGCGTCGGTCTGGATTACATCACGGATTTTGCGTCGGGTTATAGAGTCTATTTCGCGACCTAACGCGCTCACTACGCCCACGGTCATGGTGGTATCCAGCCCGAACGGATTGCCGATGGCAATAACCTTACGCCCCACTTCCAACAGCGAGGAATCGCCAAGCCGGACCGGGGTCAACTCCGCCCGGGAGCATCGATTTTCAGTACTGCGAGATCCTTGTTAGGCTCAAAACCCACCGGTGTCGCATTGTAAGTGCTGCCATCCTGCAACGTCACTGTCACGCGATTGGCCTGCTGCACTACGTGATAGTTTGTCACCACATAGCCATCACTGCTCCAGATGAACCCTGAACCACTGCCCTGTGGCACCTCCTGGGGGTTCAGGGAATAGAAAGAACGCACCAGACGGGAATTAGTGATAAAGACCACCGACGGGCTTGCCTGCTTGAATACCTCAATATTGTTTTCTTCGTCATTGGTCTTGAAATCGCGGTAATCCTGGGCCTTGCCGACGCTGCCGGACATTACCACAAGTGCCAGCATTCCAAGCGTAAATACACTTCGGGCTAATTGAATCATCGGAACAGCTCTCCATCTCAGTTCATACCGGCAGCTCGCGAGGCCAGTCGGACACACCAGCACGCTCCGAGGAGCCCTGTATGGTAAAATATGTCTCATTTCGCCAAAATTCAACTCTCACACAAATTTCAGGTGAATGGTTTAAAGTACCTGTGAATATCTACAACTCCTGATATTCCTCGCTAAGCTCCAGCCATTTTTCTTCAAGTTGTTCGAGCCTGCTCTTCAGCATACCCTGTTCCTGCAACAGCCGCTTGAGTCGCAGACGATTTTCGTCTTCGTACAACGCTGCATCCAGTAGAGTTTTTTCTATTTCCGTCAGGGTGCTGGTGACCTTCTCCATTTCCTTCTCAATGCGAATCAGCTCCTTTTTCAAAGGTGCCAGCTGCAGCCGTCGTGCCGCAGCCTGCTGCCTCTGGGTCCGTTTGTCCACTTTATCGTCAAAGTCATCGGTCGCCGAGCCTCCATCGTCATTCGCCCTACCGTACCCCGCTTGAACCTGTTTCTCATAATCCTTCAGGTCACCATCATAAAGGGACAAGTGGCCCTCACTGATTGCATAAAATTCATTGACCGTATTGTTCAGCAGATAGCGGTCATGGGAAACAATAATCAGAGCGCCTTCAAATTCCTGTAGAGCGAGACTCAGGGCCTGGCGCATTTCCAGATCCAGATGGTTAGTGGGCTCATCCAGCAGCAGCAGGTTGGGCTTCATCCAGGCAATTGCCGCCAGTGCCAGGCGCACCTTTTCGCCACCGGAAAAGCTGGTAATACTACTATCTGCCCTATCCCCGCGAAAATCGAAGCCGCCCAGATAGTCCCGGCCGGTTTGCTCATCAGCATCCGCATCAAGGCCGAGAAACAGTTCAAGTGGGGTTGCGCTCTCATCAAGGACATCAACCTGGTGCTGAGCGAAGTAGCCGACCCTCAAGTGCCTGGCCGACACCACATCCCCCGCCAGCGGCACCAGCTCTCCGGCCAGACTCTTCAGTAGCGTTGATTTGCCACTGCCATTGATACCCAGCAAACCGATTCGACTACCAGCCTGAAGTGAAAGATTGACATTCCGCAACAGCGGGTTATTGAAGCCCACGTCGAGATGCCTGATTGTCAACAGGTGTTCGGGCAGTTTTTCCGCCTTGCGGAATCGAAACTGAAAGGGCGAATCCACGTGGGCAAGCGCGATGTCCTCCATGCGTTCCAGTTCCTTGATGCGGCTCTGGGCCTGTTTCGCCTTGGAAGCCTTGGCACGAAATCGACGCACGAAATCTTCGATTTCATTACGTCGTCTTTGTTGCTTCTCGAAGGTGGACCTTTCCAGCGCCAGTCTGGCGGCCCGCTGCTTTTCAAAGGAACTGTAGTTGCCCCGATAGAGCTGCAGCTTACCGGCTTCAAAATTAATCACATGCCCGACCACCTTATCGAGAAATTCCCGATCATGGGAAATTATCAACAATGTCCCCTGATAGGCGATCAACCACTGCTCCAGCCACAATGTAGCCTCCAGATCCAGGTGATTGGTTGGCTCATCAAGTAACAACAGGTCAGAGGGCGCCATAAGGGCAGCCGCCAGATTCAGCCGTACGCGCCAGCCTCCGGAAAAGCTGCTGACCGGCCTAACGAATTGGACCGGGTCGAAGCCAAGCCCGGACAACAACTTTTCCGCACGGTGAGTCACTGTGTAACCGTCGATCCTGTCCAGTTCATCATGCAGTTTTGCCACCAGGCTCTGATTGCCTGCCTGTTCAGCTTTGTGCAGCTTATCCTCAAGGTCACGAAACCACTTATCACCATCGAGTACGTGATCGAGGGCACTGCGGGCCGTGCCTGCGGTTTCCTGTGCCATCGAGGCAATACGCAGGCCATCGGGCCTACTTAATTCCCCCTTCTCCAGGCCCAGCTGCCCCTTCAGGCAAGCGAACAGGCTGGACTTGCCGCAACCGTTGCGACCTATCACGCCGAGTTTCTGGCCGCCGTGAATGATCAGGCCGGCATCCTGGAAAAGCATCCTTGCACCACGATTCAAGGTGGCGTTCTGAATTGATATCATGCGTTACTGACTCTGCTTGCCGGACACCGGCACGTTGAGTCCGCTGAAACGGCAACTGATTGATTTCAGCGGTCCTTATTCGTACTATTGCTTAAGGGCGTATCCTGACTGGTTGCGTACCTGAGGAATCCCTTTAATTATGTCACTGCTCTGCGGGAGTGCCATTATTCATCAGAGAGTTCCTAAATCAGAAGCCCCCTATTACACTGGCCTGCTGGACAGACCTTAAGCCCGCGTGATTATACAGGAACCCGGATGGGTCCCGCGGGAATCCTGACTCGACCATGAAAAACATCCTGATCCTAGACGACGACGAAAAGCTGTGTCAGTTACTGACTCAGTATCTCGAGCGCTACGATATGACGATCCACGTCGCCCACACGCCGTCCCGTGGTTTCGAGCTACTCCGTAGAATCAAGCCGGATCTGTTGATACTGGATGTGATGTTACCCGAGAAAGACGGCTTTGAAATCTGCCGCGAGATCCGGGCAAGGCCTTCCGTCTTCGGTCAACTGCCCATCCTGATGCTGACCGCTCACGGCGAGGTGACAGACCGGATCGTCGGTCTGGAACTTGGCGCCGATGATTACCTGCCCAAACCGTTTGAACCCCGTGAGCTGGTAGCGAGAATCAATAATATCCTCAGACGCACCAGCGACGAAGGTCGACAACGGAAAGAAGTCAAACCTGTGGATGGGCTGGAGATCGACATGACGAGAAGAGAGGCAAAACTTGATGGTGAGCTGTTGGAGCTGACCACCATGGAATACGAGCTGCTGCTGCTCTTCATGCAATCCCCCAACAAAACGTTCACTCGAGACGAGTTGATGAACAGGTTGCGCGGCATTGATGCGGAACTTTTTTCCCGCGCCGTGGACACTCTCGTCAGCCGCCTGCGACATAAGCTGAAGGATACGTCCAAAACGCCACGTTTTATCAAGACCGTGTGGGGGCGTGGCTACACTTTTGTCGGGGCGGATAAGTGACCCCGCTACTGACACAGTTCAAACGTTCCCTGTTCCTGCGCCTGCTCCTTATCTTTGGAGTCACCGTCATCCTGATCTTCGCGATCATCTATATTTCACTGCAGCAGTTGAACCAGATCAACAGCAATCAGATTATCGAGATACCTGACTATTTCGTTCGCAATTTCGAAACTATCATCATAGATGATATCGGTGCGCCACCAGACCTGGAAGTTGCAGCACTGTTGGCCCAGGATCTGGAATGGACAATTCGAATTGAGCACCCGGATATGGTGTGGCGTTCTGACAATGACTACCGCCTGCCGGTAGAACTGGCAGAATACAGCCGCCCCCTTTCCAGTGACGCCGAAATCCGCACCTGGAACGGGGAAGACATCATGGTCATGGAGCGCAATGGTTACCGGTTCTACATGCATCAGCGTTTCCTTGATAATACCGATTTCAATTACGTGGTTCTCTACTTCGGACTCGGCATCGCCGCCATCGTACTGTTCTTGAACTATTTCCTGATCAAAATCGCCTGTTTGCTCCAGTACGACCTCCTCAAAGAGGGTGCGGAACGCATTCAGCACGGTGACCTGGGTTATCGGGTTCAGACTGACCGCCAGACGAATGGGCGAACTCACTGCCAGCGTCAATCATATGGCGGACTCGCTGCAGTCCATGCTGGAAGCCAAGCGCCAGTTGCTGCTGGCAATCAGTCATGAACTGCGCACTCCTATCACCAGAGCCAAGCTGCAACTGGAATTCATGGACGAAGGCAAAACCAGGGAAGCACTGCTTGACGATATCAATGAAATCGATTTGCTGATTTCCGACCTGCTGGAAGCAGAGCGACTCAATAATACTCACTCGGTGCTGGTCACCGAAGAAGTCGGATCTGTCCGATTTCTCCAGTCGGTAGTGGAGAGTTTTACCAGCGACAGCTCGCAAATACGTTTTCAGCGGCCCGGAGCAGGACGAGGACTTTGTCCTTGACAAATTGCGCATCCGCCTGCTGATTACCAATCTGCTGAACAATGCAGTGCGACATGGCCGGGGCAAACCTATTGATGTCAGAGTCAGTTTTGCTGACGAAAGCGCTAAAATTGAAGTGATAGACCAGGGGGAGGGTATTGCCGAAGAGCACCTGATGGATATCACTGAGCCTTTTTACCGGGCGGACAGCGCCCGCCAGCGAAATACCGGCGGATTCGGCCTGGGACTTTATCTCTGTAAACTGATTGCTGAAGCTCATGGCGGCAAAATTCACATCAGCAGTGAGGTGAACAGGGGCACTCATATAACCGTCACCATTCCCCGTCAGCCCCCTGAATTCAAGTCTACAAACAAGAGCTAGCCGCAGCCCGGATCCACAGGGTACTCCTGCCGGCCGCGCCGATCGAGGCCAAGTCTGACTGGCTACCCACCAATCCCTGGAACCAAATCAGCCCATTGGAACGTTGGGTAAATTCGGGAATTGCTGTTGCCGGGAGGCCGCACCGGTCCAGGGGAGTCTGATCCTCCGCAACTTGCACCCCTCCGGGGTTCCCTCCCTCGGTCGGGAGCCCGCAAGCGGTCTCCTTCGGTCAGTCGGTGCTGCGTTTTGATTGCTCCGTCCTCAGACTCCCCTGGAACGGTGCTCAGTGCGAGATTCAACAGGAGCTGCTTCAGGAATCTGAAACGACAGCGCGTTGACAGCAGGTTACAAAGTTCCATCGGTAGTTCCGCTTTTACACTGACTGAGAACTGCAGTCAGCAAGCGAATCGAAGCCACTGCACCGGGGATACTACACTTAGTGCAAGGTGTGGCCGGCAGGGGTGTTCTGGGGCTGCAATCAAGGACCAGCGCTGAACGGCGAAAAAATGACCGCCTTCCAGGGCATTTTTCAGAGTGAGGGGACCCCGGAGGGGCGCGGTCCGCAGCCACAGCAACCCCTCCCGGCCACGCCGCTCGAAGCCACATTTCCTCGACTATCCTGAAACAAACACGAAACCCGAAACCACGAAGAGACTGACAACCCTCCAACCCCTGGGAACAAAACTGCACACCCGGGCTCACTGTTCGTCTTCAGGCCACGATTACAAAGTAGACAGTGAACCCTGGTTGTGCGAAGTTGGCAGTTCAAACCTGATCGGTTGACTCACACGGGCTGCTGATTCCGCCGTCTGGATCGGAACCAGGCCAGAACCAGCATCGCGATAGTCAGCAGGACCGGTACCAGGGCCGTATTGATGAGTTTCAGATTCGCACCCAGCCTTTCAATGTCCGCGTTCAACTGGAATCGTACATCCCGCAGACGACGACGGGTTTCCAGAATCTCGGCATTGACCCGGTCTATCTCCTGCTGAACCTCTGGAGTAATCTGCAGGATCGGATTTCCCTCCTCATCCTGGCTGAGTTCGTTGAGGGTCTCCTCGGAAGCGGACAGGCGTGTCCAGCAATACAGCTTCCTCCTGACGCAGACGATCATCGGCTTCCCGCTGCAGATCCAGCACCCGCGTAAAGGGCCTGAATAACGACCGCGACTGCGGATACTGACCAGGTCGGCGCCACCACTGAGGTTATCGAGGCTGTTGACTACAAAGTCGCCATTGTTGGCGAAACGGCTGAGGAATACGTTGCCCCAGGAACTGGGAAATCTGAACCCATAAGCGATCTGACCGAGTACGTCCGTATCGGCGAAGACGATCAGGTTGACCTCACCTGCGGAAGTCGCCAGGTGTTCCAGTCGTTGCTCTTCCTCCTCCAGCGCTTTCCTCCCTTCGGTGTGCTTCATCGTCAGCGCTACGCTATCGGGATTCGCGCCAATCTCATCAAGTCGCTCCGGATCCGCTGCGGCTTCAGAGTCAGCTTCGGCGTCGGACTCCTCCTCCACAGCGGGGGGACCGTCGGGAAAAGCCGAATTGATTTTGCCACTGACCCTGGCGGCGATGGTGAAGCGTTGATTGGCGGATTCGAACTCGTCGAACAACGCGGCGGGGTCGTCCACGTCCTGAAACGTGCCTACATTCATCAACATGGCATTATTGCTTGATTGCAATAACGGTTCAAAACGGGTCGTTGCTGTTTCGGCCGGACTGATAGCGCCGGCCGAGGAAACGTTGATGCTTTCGAGACGACTGGTGATTATGTCATCCTGCGTCAGCCCGTTGCGCTGCACGCCCAGCATGCCCAGGTGGGAAACCGGACGCGACCCCTGCCCCAGCATCACCCGCAGGGCCATCTCGGCATCGGTCAACACTTTCAATTTGTCGTATTCAATTCCCCAGGCTGAAAGCAGTCCGGGCATGTCGGAACCAACTCCGGCCGGGATTGTCGTACCGAACTGGTTGCGCTGAATCAGGGACTCCGCGTTAGGATCAAGGAAAACCATCGCCTTGCCCTAACGCAGAATATGCTGGTCAATGGCATAACGCATCTGATCCGAAAGGTCCTCCGGGTGAACAATAAACAGGATATCGATATCCTCGTCGATCTCACCGGCAGTTATGTCCACGCGGCGCACTTCGTAGAGCTGACGCATGATATCCATAACCATCCAGGCTGGAGTCGGCTGCCCGAAATGCGGGGGTTGAATCCGCCGTCCACAGCCAGTTCAGTAATCAGGCCCACCACCTGACGATCCGGATTCTCGACCCGGGTGATCAGCTTCATGAACTCGTACTCCAGAAATTCCTCCAGGTCGAGTCGAATCAGAGGAATGGTCTCTGATACCCGCGCCGACATTGGGGACTGTCATCGTCGGGTTCTCAACCGCTACCAGGCCGAAGTAGACCTCCTCTCCACCCTGTGTGATCGGTACTGCCTGAATGCCGAACGTGGTAGCCAGGTCCTCGTCTTCGGAAAAAGGTTCTGGATCGATCTGTCTTAAACTAACATTGCCATTGCTGGCCAGTACTATTTCCTGCAGCAACTCCTGGACCCTGGTTGCGTAACTGCGGAGCTGGGGAACATCCCCGGTTGCCTCGTCGGAATAGAACAGTATCAACTCAATGGGAGTGTTCAGGTCGGAAACGATATTGCGGGTTCCGTCCGAAAGTGAATACAGTTTGTCCTCGGTCAGGTCGATGCGAACAGAAGGAAGCAGACTGATCACCAGAACCGAAAACAGCAGGAACACTGCAATGGATACAAGACCGGTGGCGGAAAATATAGACTTACTGTTCATGTTCGAATTCTCTGGAGCATATTGTCCGTTAGCCTAGGGAACCTCTGATTAAGTCTTTCTCAATCTTTTGAAAAATTATTACCAGCTGCGAATTACTAATTAGCCTTTTTGATTTCGATAACCACCGCACTGGCCAGCAACCAGGCCAGGATAAAGAGGGTGAAAAACAGGATATCCCGGATATCGAGTACACCCTTGCTGATGGAGTCGAAATGCGTAAGAAAACCCATCGCCGCGAAGGAATCGACAATGAACTGTGGCGTCCACTCGGGAAACACGTTCAGTACAATGGGTGAGCCCATGACAACAAAAAGAAAGCAGATAGTCACCGTCAGGATAAAGGCTATCACAGGATTTTTAGTGCTGGCCGACATGCAGGAACCAATGGCAAGAAACCCGCCAGCCATGAACCAGCTGCCAAGATAGGCGGCCAGGATAACCCCGTTATCCGGATCACCCAGATAATTGACCGTGAGCCAGACAGGAAATGTCAGCGCCAGGGCGATGCCGGTCAACGCCCAGGCTGCGAGAAACTTGCCCAGTACTGCTTCCGACAATTTCACTGGCAGGGTCATGAGCAGTTCGATAGTACCGGTCTTGCGTTCGTCGGCCCACAGCCCCATGGCAATCGCCGGCACCATGAACAGGTACAGCCAGGGATGAAAGTCGAAAAACGGTAACAGATCAGCCTGACCCCGAAGATAGAAGCCCCCCAGGTCGAACGTGAAAATACCGTTCATGATCAGAAAGATGACGATAAAGATGTAAGCCAGTGGAGTAGTGAAGTAACTGGCCAGTTCCCGCTTGCAAATGATTCCCAGATTGCTCATCACAGTGGCCTCTCGTCAGCTCCCTGGGTGACGGTACGGAACACGTCCTCCAGCTGGCCTTTATTGATATGAAATTCTGACACCGGCCAGTCTTTAGCCTGAGCCAGTTCGGAAACTTTCTGAAAGATCGGTTTGCCATCCCTGGCCAGGATGGTATACCGAAGCCGGTCGGTTTCGTCCTGCTCCACATGGTCTATGTCCGGTACATTTCGAAGATCGGCGGCCAGATCGTAATCGGAATTCAACCGTAATCTGACAGCCTGGTGAAACCGGGAGCGGGCCTCCAGTTCTGACGGCGTTCCGTCAATAACGATACGGCCGCGGTCGATGATGATCGCGCGGGTACAGAGTGCATTGACCTCCTCCAGAATGTGCGTCGAGATTATTACGATCTTGTCACGGGCCAGACTTCTTATCAGATCCCTGACATGATGCTTCTGATTGGGATCGAGTCCGTCAGTAGGCTCGTCAAGAATCAACACCTTGGGGTCGTGCATAATTGCCTGGGCCAGGCCCACCCGGCGCTTGAAACCCTTGGACAGGGTGTCGATGCTCTGGTGGAGAACTGCGAACAAATCCACCTCCCTGACAACGTAGTCCACCCGCTTCCCGATCTCCTCTCCCCGGAATCCCCGTACCCCGGCGATAAATTTCAGAAACTCCAGGGTGGTCATGTCGCCGTAACTGGGCGCACCTTCAGGCAGGTAACCGATCAACGACTTGGCTTCAATGGGGCTTGTCGTAATGTCGTAACCGTCTATTCGCACGGTGCCGCTGGTTGGAGCAAGAAATCCGGTAATCACCTTCATGGTGGTGGATTTACCGGCACCATTCGGGCCCAGAAACCCCAGGACTTCGCCTTCGGAGACATTGAAGGTCAGGTCGTCCACAGCAGTAAACTGGTCGAATCTTTTGGTCAGGTGGCTTATTTCAATCATTCTGTCAGTCCGTATTGTAGTTGTTCACAGTGCAGGCCGGCCGGGCCTGGAACTTCGTAATATTCTGTAAAACCGACGAAAATTGGAGACCGGCTAATATAGTGGCCCATCCTCTATTTTTCAAGGCAGGGGTGCCCTGGGGTTGCAATAAAAGGACCAGCGCCGAGGGAGGAAAAATGACCGTATCCCAGGGGAGTCTGATCCGCCGCAGCCTGCACCCCTTTCGCCGTCCCTGTGTTTACCTCGCATTCGCAGGTATAATTCCCGCCTTTCTCGCCGAATTATATGGGTAAACGCAGGCCGGAGCGCGACGCAGAATGACCAGAATTATTCACCTCATCACCGTGCTCACGTTGACCGTGATCCTCACCGGATGCGGCCAGAAAGGACCACTGCGGCGCCAGGATGCCAGCGGCCCGCCGACCTTTGCCCCCGTGTCTCAGGTCATGATCCGCTGATTCCAGGCCACCTGACAGTTCCCCTCTCTGGCATCCTTAAAGGACCGTAAAACAAGTGGAAGCATTTTCTTACAATAATGGCGAGTTGTTCGTCGAGCAGGTTCCCCTGGCAAAACTGGCCGAACGCTATGGCACCCCCTGCTACGTCTACTCTCGGGCAGCTATAGAGGAGAACTTCCGCGCCTACAAGAATGCCCTGGGCAGTTGCCCGCATCTGATCTGTTACGCCGTGAAGGCTAATTCAAACCTGGCGGTATTGCAGGTGTTGGCCAGGCTGGGAGCCGGGTTTGACATTGTTTCCGGCGGCGAGCTACAGCGGGTAATCGCGGCAGGCGGGGACACCGGGAAGGTTATTTTTTCCGGTGTCGGCAAGACCAGTGCCGAAATCGAAACGGCTCTGGAGTCAGGCATTCATTGCTTCAATGTGGAATCTGAGTCGGAACTCCTGCGTCTCGATCAGATCGCTACAGCCATGGGTTGTCGGGCTCCCGTCTCACTGCGGGTCAACCCGGACGTGGATGCAGGCACCCATCCCTATATTTCCACAGGGTTAAAGGAAAACAAATTTGGTATCGATAGCGAAGAAGCACTCGATGTGTATAGGAAGGCCGCCACATTGCCTGCTATTGAGGTGGTGGGGATAGACTGCCACATTGGGTCGCAATTGACAGCCATCGCTCCTTATCTCGATGCTCTGGACCGTGTACTGGTCATCGTCGATCAACTCGCCGGCCACGGTATCCGTATTCGACACCTGGACCTCGGGGGCGGACTTGGCGTCACTTACAAGGCGGAGCAACCACCCACGCCGGAGCAGCTGATCACCGCCATTCAGGCACGCCTGGAGGGTCGCGATCTGGTGTTGTTGCTGGAGCCTGGTCGCTCCATTACAGCAAATGCAGGAGTTTTTCTGGTTGGAGTGGAGTACCTTAAGAATACGCCCCACAAAAAATTCGTAATCGTGGACGGCGCCATGAATGACCTGTTGCGACCGGCCCTTTATGGTGCCTATCAGAACATTATTCCGGTCAGGCCCCGTGACGATGTGCCTGCTGCAATCTGCGACGTTGTGGGGCCGGTCTGCGAATCAGCGGATTTCCTCGGCAAGGACAGGGAGCTGGCAGTTAAAACCGGTGACCTGCTGGCGGTGTGTTCAGCGGGTGCCTACGGTTTCGTGATGAGTTCCAATTACAATTCACGAAATCGTGCTCCCGAAATAATGATTGACGGCGACCGCAGCTTCCTGGTGCGGCGCCGGGAAACTCTGGAAGACCAGCTGGCGCCGGAGCAGCTGTTGCTAACCTGAGTAATCCCGAGACGCATCAGGCAATGGTGCCAAATACGACATCCGTGGATGTAACTTGCTGTTTATACTTACTATTATTTTCACCCGGGAACCAGAATAGCAATGAAATTGCCTTTTACCAAGATGCAGGGCCTGGGCAACGATTTCGTGGTACTGGACCTGACCTCGAGTCCTACCCGCCTGAGCCCGGAGCAGATCCGCCTCCTGGGGGATCGCCATTTTGGTATCGGATTCGACCAGCTGCTGCAAATCGAGCCACCCAGTGAACCCGATGTGGATTTCGACTATCGCATCTTCAACGCAGACGGCCAGGAGGTGGAGCACTGTGGCAATGGTGCCCGATGTTTCGCCAGGTTTGTCCACGACCGGGGGCTCACGGACAAAAACCCGATTCGAGTCAAAACCGTAAGCAGAATCCTGGAACTCACCCTTGATTCCGATGGGCAGGTAACTGTCGATATGGGTAGGCCAATTTTCAATCCTGCCGACATACCATTCAGGGCTTCCGAATCAGCCAACGTCTATCGTCGCGTGTTGCAACTGGACGGAGAAGCAACGGAAATCGAATTTTCGGCACTTTCAATGGGCAATCCCCATGCGGTGCTGATCGTGAAGAACGTGGCTCTGGCGCCGCTACAGAAAATCGGGAGAGCGCTTGGAGCCCACCCGGATTTTCCAAAAGGCGTCAACGTGGGTTTCATGGAAATTGAAAGCAGAATCAAGGTCAAGCTGAGAGTATTCGAACGCGGCGTCGGTGAGACGCTGGCTTGTGGCACCGGGGCTTGCGCTGCCGTAGTGGCCGGCCGCAGCCGAAACCTGCTGGATGAAACGGTTCTGGTTTCTGTTACTGGTGGGCTATTGAGCATCTCCTGGCGCCAGGGAAACGATCCCGTCATGATGACCGGGCCGGCCACTACGGTATTCGAGGGGAGTATTGAAATATGAGCAACGAATCAGTCGCGGCCCAGAAATTGCCTGACACTACAATCGAGACAGTCACCGGAAAGCAGGTCGCGGCTTATCTGAGTGAAAATCCGGATTTTTTCCTGAGTCAGCAGGAACTTCTCGCAGACCTTACTCTACCTCACGAAAGTGGCAAAGCCGTTTCTTTATTGGAACGACAGGTTACTCTGCTCAGGGATCGAAACTACACGATCAGAGAACAATTGGGCAATCTCCTGGAGAATGCCAGCAAAAATGATCAGATTTTTGAGATAACCCGCAACCTGGTGTTGGCATTGCTGAGAGCGAAGTCGATTGAAGAGCTGGTCGGCGCAGTACGAAAAACTTTCATCGCCCAGGAAAACATCGATGCCTGCGAACTGATACTGGCGTCCTGCTATGGAACGAGCAGCGGTGTCAATATGAAATCGGAGCTGGATTTTTCGGTACTCTTTGCGGATGTTTTCAGACTTGAACACACCCATTGTGGTAAACCGATCAAGAGCCAGCTGGAATGCCTTTTCGGTGACCTTGCGGAGTCAGTCAAGTCAACCGCACTTTGCCCCATTATGATGAATGGCAGGCAATTGGGAATTCTCGCAATCGCCAGCCGCGAAAGACATTACTTCAATGTAAACCTTGATACGCTGTTTCTGGATTTTATCGGCAACGTCATAGCCGTAATCCTGGAAGGTCATCTCCCCCGGAAGCATGTGTCCGAATAACGTCGCCGTGAGAGTTGCTCCATGACCGAAAACGACAGAGACGGCGGGCCTCATTCCCCGCTCGTATCGGTCATCGTCAGGACCACCGGCCGTCGGGAGATTGATGAAGCACTGGCTTCGATTGCCGCTCAGGATTACCGGCCCCTGGAAATAGTCCTGGTGGATGCCAGCGGGCAGGGACTGACAGACACTGCAGCAGTGGCGACTGATATCCCTGTGCTTCCCATTTCCACAGGTGACAGGTTGCGGCGACCGGTAGCAGCCAATCTCGGTCTGCAAGCCAGCCATGGAAAATTCCTGCTGCTTCTCGACGAAGACGACTGGATCGCGTCGGATCATATAGCCAGACTGGTCGGGGTGCTTCAGTCCCGGCAGGATATCAGGGCTGTCTACAGTTCGACCCGCAAAACTGATCCCAAGGGCAGGTTGCTGGACATTGTCTTCGACCGCGATTTCGATCCTGTATTACTGAAACGCGACAATTATATTCCCATTCACGCCATGCTGTTTGCACGGGAACTTGTGACCGAAGGCTGTCGCTTCGACGAAAGCCTTGATATTTACGAAGACTGGGATTTCTGGCTCCAACTCGCCAGCAGAACCGACTTTCTGCACGTCGATGCTGTTACCGCGTTTTACCGTGAGGGTGGCGGCTCCGACACCGATATCTCAGAC
Organism: uncultured Gammaproteobacteria bacterium; assembly: GCA_942492445.1. Lineage (GTDB taxonomy): Bacteria > Pseudomonadota > Gammaproteobacteria > Pseudomonadales > Pseudohongiellaceae > NORP240. The sequence goes on along the minus strand of CALOEW010000014.1, from coordinate 3,563 downwards.
GACGGGCTGAGATTTTCCGGAGACGGCCCTATTGCCAGGGCGCGAATCAGAATATACGAGAAGTGGCTTCCCCGGTGGAGTGGCGACGAAATCAATGCGCTACTGGGTAGAACAGTCACTCGAACCGAGTTCGACCGGGTCGCATCGGCACTTCGGGAAGAAATCCAGCAGACGCGGGAAATGAACGCTTATGCGGAAAGCCTGCGTACCATGCTCGACAAGTGCTCTCGTGAGATCGATACGCTGCAGCAGCGACTGCAGAGAATCCAACGGGAACATGCCATTTCTGAATTACGCCGGGGCCGACACGTCATCGAGCTCGAAACCCGATTGAATGAGATTTACAGGATGCCCTCGTGGCGCTTGATGGGTCCATTTCGACGAATGTCCCGGCTCATCAATCGAATCGTTCTTTTCCCACTGAAGCAGAAAGTTCATTTTAAACGTTATGGTACAGTACTTGACCCTTCCGGCTCTGATACTCTTGATGGTGCCTATCCAGCGGTAAAACCTGGCACTAGCGAATCGAACGAAAGTATCAAGAGCAGATATCGAGAGGAAGCCAGTGCCAATCTGCAACGGTTTCTTGAGTCGGACAATTCGCTTTCTTTTGCCAGGGCGGAGCAGCCGCAAGTGTCGATTCTCCTGGTGCTCTATAACCAGGCTCCGCTCACCTTGTTGTGTATCGAGTCCATCCTCAAGTTCGCTCCGGCACCGTATGAAGTGGTTATTGTCAACAACGCCTCGAGTGATGAGACATCCAGGCTGCTTGATAAGCTGGTCAATGCCACCGTCATAAACAACACTGACAACGAAGGCTTTGTCAAAGCCGTAAATCAGGGTGTTGAGCGGTGCCGGGGGCGCTACCTGTTGTTGCTGAACAACGATGCAATACTGCACCTTTTCGCCATAGAGTCAGCAATCAGGACGTTGCAGAACACACCCGATGCCGGTGCCGTCGGTGGCCGAATCCTGCTGCTTGATGGCAGCCTGCAGGAGGCCGGAAGTATTATCTACTCCGATGGCAGTTGTTATGGCTACGGCCGCCACGGCGATCCTGATGCACCGGAATACCTGTTCAGCCGCGCGGTGGATTACTGCTCAGGAGCTTTTCTGCTTTGTGAAACCGACCGGTTCCGGCGGCTGGGAGGCTTTGATACCGACTACGCACCGGCCTACTACGAAGATTCGGACTTCTGTATCCGTCTTCAGGAGCAGGGGCTCAGGGTGATTTACGATCCTGGTGCAGTAATCACACACTTTGAATTTGCCAGTTCAGGAGGACAACAGAAAGCCGGTGAACTCCAGGAATCGCATCGGCAGGTGCTGCTGGAGAAGCACCGCGAATACCTGGCCAGAGCACATACGCCCGGTTCCGATCCACTGCACTGCCGTACCGCCAATCGGCAACCGAATGTTCTGGTGATCGACGACCGGGTTCCCCATGCCAGCCTTGGATCCGGCTACCCCCGTTGCCGCGAAATCCTTACATTGCTTTCAACTTCGGGCTTCAATGTCACACTTTATCCGCTGCAATTTCCAGCCGAATCCTGGCAGGAAACCTATACCTCACTTCCCAGGAACATAGAGGTAATGCTCGACCATGGCCTCCATCAGCTTGCAGCATTTCTTGGAAAAAGACGTGGTTTCTACGATAAGGTTCTGGTCAGTCGTATACACAATATGCAGGTACTCAATGACATACTGGCGGGACAGCCCGACCTGCTGGGGGAGGCGAAGCTCATTTATGATGCCGAGGCCATCACTGCACCCAGAGACATCCTGCGGCGGGAATTAAACGGCGAAAGCCTCGATCAAAAGGAAAAATTCGACCTGGTGGAACAGGAGATATCGGCTGCCCGGACTGCCGATCTGATCGTGGCGGTGTCACAGCAGGAGGCGGATATCTACGCGCAACACGGGTTCAGCAATGCGGTTATTCTGGGCCACAGTCTGCCGGTCAACCCCTCCCCGAAGCCCTTCGATCAGCGCCAGGATTTTCTGTTTGTCGGCGCGCTCCGCGATGATGACTCCCCCAATGTGGATTCTCTGCGCTGGTTCATCACCCAGGTCTGGCCATTGGTTCGATCGGCAGAGCCCTCGGTGATACTGCATGTGGTAGGGGACAACGAGGCACCTTCATTGCGGCAGATCACCAGTGACGGAATCAAGTTCCATGGCCGACTTGATGACATCGGAAGTCTGTACGATTCGGCAAGGGTGTTTATCGCACCAACCCGGTTTGCCGCCGGTATCCCTCATAAAGTCCACGAAGCGGCAGCCAACGGGCTTCCCTGCGTTACCACTTCCCTGCTGGCCGGTCAACTGGAGTGGGAGAACGGGGTGCAGCTGTTGTGTGCCGATGATCCACAGGGTTTTGCCGAGGCCTGCCTGACTCTTCTCCACAATCGGGAGCTTTGGGAGCAGGTACGCTGTGCGGCACTCGACGCCATAGCCAGGGAATGTTCACCGAGCCATTTCCAGTCTGTACTGCTTGAACTGATTGGAAGCCGGGCCCTGCGCAACTCCGAATAACGGATTTCAAGTCCCGGGTTATGGGCCCCAGGGGAACCGCAACAATCGGAAAACTACCCGCTGCAGGAAAAAACTGTCGGTACGCAGACAGCTTGCCAGGGCAAGACGAATGCGGTCTTTCCGGGGAATTTCTGACCCATACCGCGCCGCAAAGTCTTCCGCCTGCCGGGCCACCAGAAATAACATGGGGTCCGGGTTTTTCTGAAACAGCCGCCGCCAGGTTGCCCTGGTGAACAACTTCTGCGGTTGATACTCCCGAGCTCCCAGGGCGTTCTGACCATGCTGGCGATACTGTACCAACCGATCAGGCAGGAAGGTTATCTTTCCGAACGCCGCTGCCACCATGGCGAGCCACCAGTCATGCATCATTGCCGTGTCGGGGACCGGCAGGGCCCTGCGCAACAAAGCTTCGTTCATCAATGCGGTACACCCGGTTACCGTGTTGCTGAATATCAGGTTTCGCAGATTGTTTCTATTACCGTCCAGGCCATGGTAGGCAAGGAACGAGTCAGCGATGGGTGACAGATCCTCAGCAACTACGGACAGATCACTGTGCACCAGTGCAGGCCTGCCCGGGTGTCGCGCCTCCATCTCCAGCAGTGCCTCGAGTTCCAGTTCGATTTTCCGACTATCCCAGACATCGTCCTGGTCACAGAGCAGCACAACCACCGGTTTCAACCCCAGAAGTGACCGGTTATCCAGGACGTATTTCATCAACAGTGAAAAACTGCCGCCCGGTCCGAGATTTCTGCCGTCTCCGGTGACCACATGAAACCTTTCGCATTCTCGCTCCGCATAACTGGCAATAATACCCCGGGAATCATCGGAAGAGCCGTCGTCTCGGGTAACAATAATCAGTTCACCGACCGACTGTGTCAGTATCGAGTCCAGCTGCTGGGCGATAAACCGGCCCCCGTTGTAGGTGGGAAGCAACACAGCGACTTTCGGAAATCGACCCATGGGCTATCCCAGGCTCCTGGCATCCCTGATGCCGGCGATGATGTTTTGCCAGTACTGCCGGCGCTTGC
>CALOEW010000013.1:0-4394 GCA_942492445.1 uncultured Gammaproteobacteria bacterium | reverse complement strand
CACCCCAGATGGCACACTCCCCAAACGCAACCAGCACATCGCACTTGCGCCGGAATTCCCTCAGCACCTCAACGTTGTCAGCGTTACAACAGCCGCCTTCTATCAGGCCGATGTCACACTGATGCGTAAACTCCTTGATATCGTTCAGCGGTGATTTGTTCAGTTCGACGATATCGACCAGGTCAATCAGCTTCAGGTCGATATCCAGCAGAGACATATGGCAGCCGAAACAACCGGCCAGTGAGATGGTTGCAATGGATTTCTTCTCTGCCGGCAAGGTTATTTCAGGGTCGATTTCCGGGGCCTTCTTCTGCGTTGATTGCATGTCAAAACGCCTGGCGCCAAACGGCCGGGCCCTGCCTTCACCCCGTATCATGATGGCGCCGGTCGGGCACAGGTTCATGGCCTCGATAGCCTGTTGCTCACTGAGCTTGGCCTCTTCACCGTAGTCGATGCCAACCCGGGTCTCGTTGCCGCGGTAGCGAAAGGAAAACACCGCTTTGCCGTCGTCCGTGAACACCTCTTTCACACAGCGCAGGCACTTGATGCAGCGGTTGTGCTCCATGATCATGCGCCGGGGGTTGAAATCAATGAGCCGGTCCTTGAATACATGCGGGAAACGGGACTGGGTCAGACCCATTTCATAACCCATGTGCTGCAGGTCGCAGTCGCCGCTTTTCTGGCAGCCCGGACAGAAGTGGTTTCCTTCGGAGAACATCATTTCGACGATGGCCTTGCGGGCGTCGTTCAGTTCGTCGGTGTCGGTCTCGACCACCATGCCATCTTTCACGGACTCGGTGCAGGCAGGCCCCGCCGCCCCGTTGACTTTGCAGGTGCAGACCCTGCAGGTGCCAAGGGGTGGCTCGATGTTTTCGAAGTAACACAGGCTTGGAATGAAAATGCCGTTTTCGTTGGCGACCTGCACCAGGTTACGCCCGGCCTGTGCCTCAATCTCCTTTCCGTCGATGGTGAGGGTTATAAGGCTGGACGATTTGGCGGCAGTCTTGCCAGCTTGGCCGTTGGACTTCTTTTTTGCTTTGCTCATGGATGAATACTCAAACTGGGTTAACTGCTGAAACGATCGTATTCGCGAACGGCCTCTTTCAGGCTGAAGCCCTTGCTGAGGCGTTCCGGGTTTGCATTGACGATGGTTTCGAAGTACTCGGGAAACTTGGACTGGGCCATCAGCAGGGCATTGGGCGCCGTTTTGCCCAGCCCGCACCGGCAGGTGAGCTTCATGATTTTCCCCCACGCCTGAACGTCATCAACATCCGATTGAAGCGCCAGCTTGTCCGCGAACAAAGCCAGTTTCTTCTCGAGGATGAAATTTCCCGCCCGGCATGGCGTGCACAAACCGCAGGACTCGTGCTTGAAGAAGCGGTTGTAGTTTCTGAGGATATCCAGGATGTCGCGCGACCGGCTGAATATCATGATCGAGCCTTCGCTGACCAGATCGTCCATGGAAATGGCGCGGTCGGCCTCATCCATGGAAATACATTCACCTGAAGGACCGCTGACCTGGATGAACCAGGGCCGGTCAGCCTCGCATTGCTCCAGGATCTCCCTAACCGTGGTGCCCCACTCGATTTCATAAATTCCGGGCAGGCGGCAGTCTCCCGAGACACTCAGTAACTTGGTGCCTGGTGATGCAGGCGTCCCGGTTTTCAGGTAGTGATCTGATCCCAGTTGGATGATACGGGCCGCGCTGCAGAACGTTTCAACGTTGTTGATCACGGTGGGCTTTTGCATATAGCCCCGCTCGGTGGGGAAGAAACGCTTGTTGCGTGGTTCGCCGCGTTTGCCTTCGAGCGAGTTCAGCATGGCGGTTTCCTCGCCACAGACATAGGCTCCGGCGCCCAGTTGCAGGCGAATGTCGAAATCAAAGCCCTCGATGCCACATATGTTTTTGCCGAGCAGGTTCATTTTGCGGAAGTGCTCGATGGTGTGCTGCAACTTATCTTTCATCCACGTGTATTCAGCGCGCAGGTAGATCGTGCCGGTGGCAGAACCCACCGCGTAGCCGGCGATGGCCATTCCTTCCAGCATTAAACCGGGTAATGAGTTCATAAGTACGCGGTCTTTGAACGTACCGGGCTCACCTTCATCGGCATTGCAGAAGATGAACTTTGGACTCTCGGGGTCTTTCCTGCAGGCTTCCCACTTCAACCCGGTCGGGAAAAAGGCACCGCCCATACCGCGCAGACCGGATTTCTTGATTTCACCCAGCACGGCCTCTGGTGACAGAGCGCTGAGTTTAGCCAGTGCGATGCCGGGGTCGTAGTCGCGTATCAGTATCGCCCTGTCACCTTCGGGTACTGCGCGGATGTGATCGGGCACGGGGTCACAGATATCGGCCGGGGAAGCGCCCTGCTTCAATTTTTTCACGATATCCCTGACTTTCAGGCTATTGAGGTTGGTGAAGGGGTAGAAGTCAATCAAAGCCGCCGGTTCCATGTCACTGAGCCCGATACACGCGGTCTCAAACAGGCCCCACTGGCCGCTGGGGTCGACTCCATTGAATTTGCCGCCGGTGGCCATTTCGAAGGCTTCTTTTACCCTTTCGAAGCCTTTGCTCTCCGATACAACGCTGTTGTTCAGGTAAATGGTAAATTCACCCGCATGCTGACGATGGAAAAAGTGGTAGAAGGAGATGACACCTTCAACCTCGATAGTGGAGATTCCAAGCGCACGGCTACAGGCTTCGATATCCTCTGCGCGAATATACCGGTGTTTGTTCTGGACTGACCACAGGTAATCCAGCAGTTCAGGACGGGTCAGGGTGAGGGCTGGTTTCTTGTTCAAGGCTACTTCCTTTCGCTGGCGAGCGCCGGATGAACGAAGTACTCTTTTCGCGGAATACTCCGCTGGACTGTGTAGTTTTCAGCCTGCTCTCATGGCGCTGAAAACTATATGATTCAGGTCAAATTAGTACTCGGAATCGGGCCTTTTTGCCCAACAACAGAGGGTTTGGCGCCGGGTTGGTGCAGCGGGGTGTAAAAAGGATGTCCGAGCGTGAAAAAAGCCTGAAAAACGGCTAAATCAGACTTCTTCAACAGGCCCTTTAGAGACTCCACCCTCTTTGAAATGAACATCTCTCTGGGGGTAGGGAATCTCGATCTGATTCTCGCGAAAACGCTTGATCAACTGGCGGTTGAGATCATGAATGACGGCGCCGCGTTCGGCCGGGCGTTTGATCCAGCACAGCAACTCAAGATTGATGGAACTGTCACCGAAACCACGTATCCGGACCCGGGAAGCGGGCTCATCGACAACCTTTTCATTGTCCTTGGCCAGCCCTTCGAGGGTTTCGATCACCCTGTCTATATCACTGTCATAGGCCACGCCAATAGGAATCCGGATGCGGTGGCGCACATAAGGGCCGCCGCTCTCGTTGATGATCTTGGCCGCGCCGATGACACCGTTGGGAATGGAGACCTCAACATCATCGCGCGTGATCAGACGGGTTGAGCGGATACCGAGGCTGGAGACCACGCCACGTTCACCGGTATCCAGCACAATGTAGTCGCCAATCTTGTAAGGCGCATCGGCCACGATGGAAACACCGGAGATCAGGTTGGCCAGCGTATCCCTGGAGGCGAAGCCAACGGCGATACCAATGATGCCGGCAGAGGCGATCCAGGCGGTGGCGTCAATCCCCCAGATCAGGAAGAACAGGTAAATGAAAAGGCCGGCCAGCAGGAGTTTGATGCCCATCTCATAGAGCGGAACCGTGCGCGGCTGGAACAGGTGAAAGCGGTCGCGGTCCGCCTCCATGGCCTGCAGGATAACCTTGGTAGCGCGGAACCATGCCCGGCCCCAGAAGATTAGCAGGGCGGTGAAACAGAATTTGATCAGCAGGTGTTCGATGGCCCCCGGAAAATCCAGGGTAGCCAGTGCCAAAACCATCGAACACGTCACCGTAGTTTGTAGCACCGGTGAAGTGAGGTAGTGGGCGATCTGGTAATCAATCTCTGATTTTGTGCTTTTCCTGATACGATCCAGCAGGGTGTGTATCAGCGCTTTGAGTACGCGGCCAATGCCGTACCCGATTGCCACCAGCACGATGGCAAACAGCAATGGGAAATCCTGCAGGTAATGCCAGACTTCGCGCAGTGGCTCGTTCAGGTAGGGCGATATATCGAACTGGACGATCACGTCGGCCAGCGAGCCAGCGACGTCGTCACCTGTTTCCGGCGCGGCGTTTCCACCACTGGTCGTGAATTCTTCCTCTGCGGAAAAGGTTGTGAACTTGAAGCGGTTCATTTCTTGATGCCCGGGCGTTTTCTCCTGATCGTATCGGCCTCGATAAAGATGCGGTTTACCCTGGGAACGGCAGTTTTGACCTGTTCCTCGATTCGGTCTATGGCATCTTCAATCTCGTCGAGCTCAAGTCA
>CALOEW010000012.1:0-46185 GCA_942492445.1 uncultured Gammaproteobacteria bacterium | reverse complement strand
TGGTGGCGGCTCTCCCTGTAAGAGAAGAGGGTTACTCCGGGCATTCTGCCCTCCGCGCTTCGGGTCTGCGCTCAACCTCAACATCCATTTCCACATGTTGTTTCTGGATGGGGTGTACGTACAGGATGAGGCGGGTCACTACGGCTTCCGACACACGCCGCCCACGACCGTCCAGCAGCTCCACAACCTGCTGCAGCGCATCAGCCAGCGGGTGGCCCGCTTCCTGGAGCGGCAGGGCATCCTGGAGCGAGAACGAGGACGGCAGCTACCTGACTCTGGACGGATTGGAGGAAAGACCGCTCCTGGACATCCACAGCCATTGGTCGACTACCGGGTGGCCATCGGTCCGCAAAAGGGCCGCAAGGTGTTCAGCCCTGCAGACCATTCCACCGCAAGCGGATGGTCCCGGAGCTGAAGCCAGGGGTGACTAACCTCGCTGGCTTCAGCCTACACATACGGCGTTGCAGCCCACGGGGCAAGCACAGAGACAAGGTAGAAGCTTGTGCCGCTACATCGCCCGTCCCGCAGTCGCCGAGACCTGGGCTCAGCGTCTGAAGCGGGTTTTCAACATCGACATCGAAACCTGCGAGCAGTGTCAGGGTCCGGTGAGGATCATCGCTTGCATCGAGGACCCGGCGGTGATCCGGCAGATTCTGGAACGCCTTGAGGAAGATGGCCTGCGGATGCTGGCGTGGACTTAACGTAGTCTTCGGCCCGGAGCTTCCACGCGGCGCTGCAGCGCCACGGGAAGGCGCCGACCTGGCACTGCGAGAAGGTGCCGCCGACCGCGTACTTCGGGAAGGTGAAGCAGCACGCGATCGACTGGATGAACCGCCGAACGACTGACGCGAACTCCTGGATGGCGCAGCACGTCTCTGCGGAGCAGGCGCACTGCGTCGCGCCGATGGCTGGCTGATCTGGCTCGAGCGATTACGCGACGGTGCAGCCCGCACGTTACTCGAACTACCGCTCCTCACGCGAGGTGTATTACTTATCGCTCTGCGTGTCTCCTGTGAAGACCGTAAAGCACTGGATGAACGACGCTCGGTGTTTAATCGCGCGATGTTGCCTGGCTGGCTGCTCGTTCTGCTGCTTGCTGCGGGACTCGATTGTCTCAGCGCGCGCACACTGCGATTTGTAAGCGCAGTACTCGAATCCCTGGTGGTTCGAGTCGCCCGATTCGAAGTTGTCGAGGTACTCGCCCGGCGACTGCTGTTCTCAGACGGGATTACCACATTGCTTCGTGATTGCTGACGCGAGGCGGTACTTCTCGAATTGAGGCCCAGTGCATTAGCACGTGAAGTCGTATCGTTTGTCGTGCGCCTACGCGCGACTAGATTGACACTATTGTCACGCGTGCTGCGAACGCGGCGCTCGTCCCCGTTGTCAGAAGATACCGCTTGCGAGCCGGACGTGCTTCTAATTGAATTAACCGCGGAGCGTCTTACACTGCGATTCCCATTGTCTGTAGAGCGGCTTAACGCTGAACTATTACGAAGGGAGTTGCCGCCATTCAAGGTCGACCGACGATTGCCGTTGCCGGCTGTCGCAGAATTGCCGCGAGCCCGGGATAGGGACGTTAGCGTTTGAGCGGGCACCGCGGGTTTCATTGCCTGACGCTGCAGTACGCCGACGATTATCGCTCAGGCTGTTCGCAAGACCCTGGCGCCCGTCCCAACCGTCGACTCTACGCATATCACGCACGCTATTGGAAAAATCACGCCCGCCGCCATAGGTGCGAGCAACCCGCCTCTCTCGGTCATAGCCGGGACGCGAGCCATAATTCCGCTGAGGGCGCCAGTAACTGCCATCGCGGGCTCGGTTGCGGTTCAGGTGTCGGCTATTGTTCACGTAGTAGTTATTGAACACGCTAACGCTAGGCCGGCGGTAGTGGTAACGCGCGTCGTAGTAGCGGCCATAGTATGGATGACGGTAATAACTCGGGTGGTACACATGAATACGGTGATCATGCCACCCAAGTGAGAAGGCCGTAGTTACGCCCCAGAAATAACCCGAGGAAAAACTATAACCGTAGTCGTAAGGGTAGTAATAGACTGGATATCGTCGCGGATAATAGTAATACACCGGGCGCGTCTGATAGACAATGACTTCCCGTGGCTCGTAATAAGGCACGTAAACAACCTTCTCATCCACCTGGGTAATTGTGATGACTTCGTTTTCCCGTTCGACGACTTGGATTTCATCTGTCTCCAGATTACCTGCATCGTAGGCCAGCGTGCGGAAGTCCGCGATTGCGTTTAGCACATCGATCTCTTGCGCGATAACTGCTTCGCCCAGCTGCCAGGTCCAATCGATATCCGCATCCATCAAGCGAATAACTTCGGGATAATTAAGCAGCGCGACGACAGACTCGTCCCAGGACTCATCTGGCTGCAGCGTATTGTCCTGCTCCAGGTTATCGAGGAATCGTGCCGCCTGCACAATTTGCAGCGGGTACGCAGAAGCCGGCAGGATGATCGCCACCATGCTGTCGGGATAGAGGGCAATTGGGCCGACGAGTTCTTGTAACTCGGCGGCAGAAAAATCAGGCAGAATGGGCTCCACGATGAGCTCGGTCTCGACCGTATCCGAGACTGCGATGGCCGCATTCGGTTCGATCTGCGCATCTTGTGCCTGCGCCGAACCAATGCCCAGCAATATTGTGACGAGAGCCAGAAATGGTGCACGAGAGACTATGTAACCTTCTGTTTTTAAATCATATATAGGCATACTTGTCACCTCGAATCTGCGCACCCACTAGGAGATATCAACTTCGATTGTGCCTGCGTCAACCTGAACACGGGCTTAACCGGTCAAGTATATTATTGGCATTAGTCGTTCTAGGGATCAGGCCGGATACTCACAATCTCTATCCGCTCATCGACCGAGTGCCTGTCATGAAACACACAGGCAGGAACAACGATAATGTCGCCTTCGCTGACTTCTCTCTTGTTTTGCCTATAAGTGCTGAGCGGTTCATTCGAATCTTCATTGCGAATCTATCTCAAAGCCCTCCAATTTAAGCTCGTGTTAAGCCGATATACTCCAAATTGTTATTTAGCAATAGGAGGAGGCGCTTGTTCCACTGAAAATCCCGGTAAGACTAAGCCTAGTGTATGGCCTGTTTTAGTATGTCCTTATATGTTCAGCTAGAAGATGGAGTTTCGTTATGAAAAAAATCCTTTGTGCAGTTGTCTTGACGTTTGGATCCTTTGCTAGCGCGCAGGAAGAGTACGCATCGACCTGGGAAGTCTTCGGTCTGTTCTTTGAAGATTCCGAGGTGGAGAGTCTGTTGCTTGATGTGCGTCTAGGCCCTCGATTTGTTGCGGGCAATGGAATATTTGTGTTCCTCGATGGCACCTCGGTGGCGACGTCGGGAACCTGCTTCGTAACTACAGTCGATACCGTGTTCTGCAATTTGACACTTGATTATCAATCGGTCGCCGTCGAATTTGACTTGTTCGATCTAAATGGAACGGGCGTCGTAGTCGATCACGACGGCTTCGTTATCGAAGATGGCGAGTTGGATTTCATCAATATCAAGTAAACTCGAGACCGAGCGGCTGGCACACTTTGATATATCTGCGTAATCGCTTCAGTTGGTGTGTTTATTTGCGCCAGAAAGTGACCAGGTAGTTGCTTTAACGTTGATCTCAAATTTAAGTCAGCTCTGCCCATCTTCGCGCAAATCAGCTTCAAAAGCACTACTGGTAAGCCGGGATATTCAATTTTGGCGCACCCAATTTCCAGATATACAATTGTCGGTCAATAACCAAGCCGCTAAAACCAAACTAAAAAAGCCAGCACAAAGTTATCCTTTATGCTGGCTTGATATAGTGCTGCATTTGAAGCGCGCTTATGGGTTATCTTGCTCGATTTCCAATGGGGCATAGTAAGTGCCGCCGGCGCTTTCTATTCGCTGGCGTCTTTCGTTCCACTCCGGTCCAGCCGATCCACCTTCTTCATACTGTAAATCCTGACGCAGATAGTTCCAGCTATCTGGATCCAGTTCCTGCGCCATGGTCCAGTATTGTTCAGCCTTCTCGTCGTTATCATTGGTGAAGTAGTAAGTGCCCAATCGAAATGCAGGTTGTGCCATCTCGGCCTCAGGTGAGCGCTGGAATATATTCTCGCGCACTTTCTCCCTGTCCCAGACATATTGACTGTCTGCGCCATTTGCGACCCAGTCTCGCACGATGGGTACATAGTCGTCGGTTCCCCATGCTCCGTCAAAATGTGTCGTAGCGTAGGTACCTTCGTTTATTCGTGCAATCTTACCTTCTTCGTCTATCCAAACGCCCGAGGGTACATTCAGCAAGTTATAGAGAGAGCTGATGTGGTGATTGACATCGATTATCGATACGTAACTGACATTGGCGTCATCAAAAATAGCGCCAGCCGCTTCTTCGCCGCCAGTATCCTGGGCAACGGAAATTATTTCGAATGTGTCTGACTTGAGTTCTTCGTATATGGACTGCCACACGGGCACGTCAAAACGACATCCTCACCAAGAGGCTCAGGTAAGAAGTAATACTTTTACCTCTGAAATCTGAAAGTCTTACAATATTGCCATCACGATCAGGCAGTTCGAAATCCGGCGCTTCGCCGGCTCGAAAAAAGGACTGTCGCTCCATCGGCATAGTGCCGAAGCTCCAAATTCCATCGTCATAGTCTGTCACGGATGCCTGACGTAACTTCTCAGCGAGACCGCTGAAGTTAAGCCAGCCCTGGTTCGAGCGAGTTACAAACATATCGCTGTCTCTGTCTTGAAGAATCGGTATGCATAATTCTTCCAGGCACGCTCCCTGCGGCTTCAATACGAAATCGTTTATTCTGGTCAAGTCTTCTGGCGTGATCCATAACTCTGTTGCATCAGCTAAGGTTTGATCAAGTTCAACAACACGTTCGTTGTACAATACGACGGCGCTTTGTGCGTTGACCAGACCACTGAACAAAAGAGAGCCAAGCACTAAACCAATGCTTTTAGAGCTCTTCATCCTGGTTTCTCCTACAAGGGGTTCGGTAAGTTGCAGTTGGAGATAGTACTCTATGCAGAGGGATATCGCTATTTACCAGGTTGACCTATCCCCGGCGGGGGAAGCTGAAATAAGTCTCTAAGGAACCTCTGATTAAGTCCCACAACGCTCTGGCCTTCAGGCAAGTCTGCTGGCGAGGCGCATTGCCGCCGGCATGCGTCGGCCTGTCAAGGCAGTGCAACGAAGCCAGCGGGGTTGCCTGAAGGCCCCTTCGGGCGGGGCCTGTCGGGCGTCGCTGCTTCGTTGCCGTGCTTGGCAAGGGAGTGACCATTCCCGGCGCACGGCGCCTTACAGCAACACCCGACAGACTCCCGCAGAGCATTGTGGGACTTAATCAGAGGTTCCCTAGGTATCAAGAATTAGCGGGAAATTTTTCGTCATCATTTGAGTCTTTTATGAAATCCATAACTGAAGACACAAGATAAAGCAAAAAAAGTGACTGACGTGTCACAATACAGCGCCGCGTTTCTTACTTGAACTCTTAAGCAAAGGTCTGGTTCTGGCCGTGAGCAGTCTTTAGCGAAGTAGAAATAAGTGAGAAAGCCATTAGACTCCAATATCCGACAAAGTGCGGGTGTCTCGATATGCAAATGCTGTACCCGCTTTCCAGCATCACTACTTTCGCGCAACATTTCATCAGGATAGCGCTACATGTTTTTGATAGGCTCGGACATGCTGTCCCATATTTTTAAAAAGTAGCAAGTACTGGATTTGACTATCAGATAGTGTGCAGTTTTGTTTCCAGGTTTTTGAGGGGAGTCAGTTATTCGTGGCTTCGAGCGGCGTGGCCGGCAGGGGGTTCCTGTGGCTGCGGACCGCGCCCCTCCGGGGTGCCCTCACTCAGAAAAATGCCCTGGAAAACGGTCATTTTTCCTCCCTCGGCGCTGGTCATTTTATTGCAGCGCCAGGAACCCCTGCCGGCCACGCCTTGGCTAAGTGCAGAATTCCTCGTGCAGTGGCTTCGAATGCTCCGATTAACTCCCAGCAGCGGAACCAACGACGAATATCGGCTTTTCCAACGAATTGCGCTTCTGGTTTCCACAAGCCTTGAATTCGAGCTCTGAGCACCGTTCCAGGGGAGTCTGAGGACGGAGCAATAAAAACGCAGCACCGACCGACCGAGCAAGACCGTCTTCCAGGGCTTGCGACCGAGAGAGGGAACCCCGGAGGGGTGCAAGTTGCGGAGGATCAGACTCCCCTGGAGCGGTGCGATCCCGGAAAATTTATCGCACGCCAATTGATTGTTGGTCGTGTAACAAACACACAGCCATGTCTGACTGGGATCACGACTACTGGAAGCACCCGGATTCAGGCCACTGAAAGCCTTCCGGCCATGGTATTGTGGGACAGCAATGATATATCAATGAACTAAAATCTCAGTTCAGTGTTACGTTCAACCCTCCAAAAAATGGCCATTTTGCCCTCAAATCTCGTGGTTTTTAGCAACATTTGCGGGTAAAAATGGGTGAGAGTTGATTCCAAATGAATCGGACTGCGCCAAGACCGTTACTGCGTGATGCTCGACCTTATATGGATAAGTCGTCGGGAAAGTGTATCTGATAGCCCATCGCTTTATATCCTTTTTCACGTTTATTGAACATGCGTTGCAGCATGGGAAGGGATACATCAACATAGTCTATTATTGTGACTTGCTCCTTTCCCTCCACCTCGCGATGGATTCTTCCCGCGTACTGGGCCAGTGATCCTTTCCAAGCTATGGGCATGGCCAGGAATAAGGTATCGAGTCTTGGTAGGTCGAAGCCCTCACCAACATATTTACCGGTGGCGACGACTACCTGTGCTTCGGGAAGTTGCTCAGTAGCCGCTTTGCGTTCTTTAGCCCGCATTGCCCCCTTGAGGATTACAGAGTCAATTCCACGTTCAATAAGAAGTCCATTGATGATTTCAGCATGCTCGCGTCGTTCCGTGAGCACCAGAGGGTGTTTCTCGTCTGCTATCTTCTCGATGACATCGTCGACGATTTGCTTGGTGCGTTTGTCATCTTCCGTCAACCAGCGATAGACGTTATTGATGCGTGGCCTTTCCCCTGAGTTTGTCAGTTCAATGGGCAGTCGGTTAGTTAGTTGAGTGACAACGACGCGTTGTTCAAAGTGTTCCGAATGTTCTGGCTTCACCTTGTGACGCACCGGCCCGGCAATCATGAATATAATTTTCTGGTGCCCATCCTGTCTATCCGGAGTCGCAGTTAAGCCAAGAATATATTTCGCGCGAACTTGATTCAGTACCATTTCGAAGCGCGGGGCGGAAATATGGTGACATTCATCCACGATTATCTGGCCATAGTCCTGCACTAGCGGGTCTACAGTGTTGTCTCTCTTGTTGATAAGGCTCTGATAGGTGGCGATATCTATTTGTCCGGATGGTTTTTTCTTACCTCCGCCAACTATACCGATATCAACATCTGTCAGAAAAGAATGCAGGCGCTCCTTCCACTGGTCCAGCAACTGGCGACTATGAGTGAGGATCAGGGTATTGGTCTTGCGCTTGGCTATTATTCCGATCGCAGTCACCGTTTTTCCGAAGGCCGTAGGTGCATGCAGAACTCCGGTGTCGTATTTGGTTATGGCGCGCACCGCTGCGGATTGGTTTTTTCTGAGCTTACCAAGGAACTTGAGTGGTTTCAGCCGCTCTCCTAGTTCGCGTTTGTCGTCAATGGTCGCCGTAATACTGTTCTCATCCAGTAGCTCAAGGGCATCATCCAAGCAACCGCGTGGTATAGACAGATAGCCCTGTTCAATGCGTGCGCAGCTAATGATTCTGGGAATCTTATGGGTTGAAAACCGCAGTGCCTGAGTCTTAAAAAATACCGGATTGGAAAAGCTGGCCAATCGTCTGAGTCTGGCTGTAAGCGGAGCCGGTATTTCATCAAGCTTGAAGTAGACATGGTTCGCCAGCGTGACGGTCACCTGTTTGGGGCACTTGTCGATTTTCTCAGGTTTAATTTTGGCGCTCTGTTCCCATGGAGGTCGAGAGTCGATAATTTCTTGCCCTAAAAGCCTCGATTCATCAGGTGCCAGCTTTACTAACAGTTCAGTCAGCTGTTTTGGGGAGACTGTTTCTATTTGCTTCAATTGCGTCCATTGGTCGGCAAAGGGCTGCAATGCTTGATCGACAAATTGACTATTACCGTGCTGTCTGACCTGCTTTTGCAGCGGTAGCGCGACGAGGTTGCCGAAGCCGCCTTCTGGCATGACATCCTGGTTGGGAAATAGGCGATCATAGGATTCGAATGACAGGTTGGAATAAATTTCCATCGCCTTGTCGAGCAGGCCAAATCCCAACAATCTGGCTTCGCGGGCGGATACCGATTGAGAAAAGAAAACCCAAAGGTGCGCGCCATTTCCTGATCTTGAAATCTCTATCAAGTGCGGGATGTTGTATCGCCTGCAAGCTTCCGACATAGCCTTTACAGCGTCTTGCCAGCCAACTTTGTCGAAATCGGCGGCTAGAAGGTGGCAGGTATTATCTGGCAGGAGGGGATAGAGCCCGATAACATGCTTACCTGCCAAATGGTCATAAATCGCCTGGTCGTCCAGTGCCTTGTATTGTCGGTTAGGGCATTCATTACACTTGATGTCTGGCTTTTTGCAGATGCTGGGTATCCATTCGTTATGACATGCAACTGAATAACCACCGCGACCTTTCGAATTTTGCCAACGAGTGGCAAATGCATCGGTTCGGCCTTTAAAAAGTCGCTTGAAGAGTGTGATCTTTTGATCGACAGATAGTGACGCCTGTTTTTGCGTTATGGAATTGGGCGCGTTTATTTCTTCCTCGGTAAGCTTTGCCAGAGAATCACGCTGAGCTTTCAAGGTTTCAAGTTCTTGCTCCAGCGTGGCAATTCTCCGGTTTATTGATTGAAGCTCTTCACTGGTATCACTTTGGGTGTTCCCCATTTCGAGACTTGATTGCCGGAGTCTGCTCATGGTTTGTCAGCGCCAGCCACTGGCCGCGATCCAGTCTTTATCAAACGGCTGACTAGAGTGTGCCGACTCTATGACGGGGGCAAGAAAGGATGCCACTTGAGTGACGATGTCAGCGAAGGCTTTGGGTAAATGCTCCTGATCAAGTCGACGGCAAAAGGCTGTCCACTGAACTTGCTTTTCTGCCATAAAAGGTGCCTGGAAAGCGACCACTTCATCCGACAGAGATGTACCGCGCTGCTCGAAAGTGAGTTGAATAGCTCGCACCAATTGATTGCCTTTGAAGTCAAACTGTCTGGATAGCAGCCAAATGTCATAAAAGTCCTTCATTCGACTGTTCAGAATCCCCAGCTTGATCATTGCTTCGAATTTCTCGGCAATGGCACTCTCTCGGCTGTAGCAGAGCAGTCTCGGTGCAGTGAAGTCGAGCATTGTCGGCAGTTCAGACTCTTCGGGATTGGGATGAACAATATCGCCAAACCCAATATCAATCTGCATATTGATTCTGGCAGAATCGAGGGTGCCACGTAATCGAACTCGGATTCCCTGATAATTGGCATCTTCTGTGATGCGTTCAGATTGAATCGAGCTGATGTCGAAATTCAAACCGTCAGGATCAACTTCGACATCAAGTATTTCTCTAATCTGTGAGACGATATTTGTTTCATCATTGCTGGTTCTTCCCAGCATATCGATATCCATCGATGGCCTTAATTCAGAGCTTTGCCATACTCTCAGCATCAGAGCACCCTTGAGGATAAAGTGCGTTGAGTATGCTGACTGGGATAGACGATACAGAAAGCGCTCCATGGCATAGTATTGAAGTAATTCATTGAAAGGCTTCTTATCCTTTCTTGCCCGATTTAGCAATTTTTGGCGTACCGAGGCTGCGATATTTTTTGGAGCGCTCATAGTGTCGCTTCCAGGTAGGGGCGCATGATTTTCTCCACCCGGCAGACTTTTGCATACTTTATAAGTTTGTTGAGATTAAAGTTTTTGCGCGCTTTGTAGAGTTTTAGTGCTTCCAGTACAATGTCCATTCCGAGCTTGTTTCTAAATTTAAAGCAGTCGGCCAGCGTCTTTTCCGGGCAGTAGATATTGATTGAAACGCCATCAACCTGGTGCTTCTCAACACCTTCTTTCAGTGCAGCTTCAGAAAATCTGTGCACGCTGATTGGCGGATAATCCACGCGAGGAGTTTCCGCGCCTTTAGGCAGAGCGATAGAAATGGAATGCGGAATTTGGGTAGTGATTTCGTGATAAGCCAGTGCGGACACTAGGCAGATGATGGCTTGCGGAATTCGCTTAGCGACTATTACTAGATCGGGATCGGAAATTTGGTCCTGAGCTGCAAGGTGGTAAACGCCACGAGACAGCATCTCAAGTTCGCCTGTATCTCTAAGCTGATACAGCGTCCGAGGATGAATTCCCGCCCGGATTGCATCCATCGTTCGGACAGTTCCCCCCATCTTTCGGATGGTATTTAGGGCCTTGTGGCAGGTCTTGCTGTAGGCAGACGTCCTTGGCATGGATAATAAAACCTATAGAATAATATATATATAGGTAATACTATCCGTATTGGTAAGAGTCGGCAAGTGAAGAGTTAAGTTGGCTTTGCTTAGGGTTCAGCAGGACACCATTGGATAAGTAAATCTAAAAAGCCAATAAAATCAGATGGGTAGTGGGCTTCGCGCGATGGGCGGGGGAAGCTGAAACAAGCCCATAACTATCTGATATTAAGAAATAAAGCTGAGTTCAAGTTTTGTAAATGTTGCTACCTGTGTTGCTATGAAATGTTGCAACCCGCTTTTTCGCAGAACCCTTATATAATTCAATAAGTTAAACGCTCAGTTCAGTGTTGCGTTCAACTCTTCCGAAAATGGCTCAGCGTCTGAAGCGGGATTTCAACATCGACATCGAAACCTGCGAGCAGTGTCAGGGTCCGGTGAGGATCATCGCTTGCATCGAGGATCCGGCGGTGATCCGGCAGATTCTGGAACACTTGAGGAAGAAGGAGTCGGAGGACTCCCAGGCGCAGCCGCCGCCCGAGCGCGCCCCACCGCAGATCGGGTTATTTGATGAAGCCTGACCCACTCAACAACAAAGACAGAAAGGGAATATTACTGTCTGCCGAGGGGTGAGGTAAGCGTAGTTGAAAGCGCCAGCTTTCTGCGCAACCGAACGACCTCAATCTGTGATTGGGGGCTGGAGCGGTGGCCGGACTGCTCTCGGCCTGGAAAAGACTTACGCACGATTTAGCCAGCATTGAAGAGGTATTTGTGTCGTATTGAGGAACGAATCCATCCGGTTCCATCAGAATTCTGGTCGATAAACAGTCATTGTCCAATTCGCGGACCGCCTGCAGGAATTCGTTCTGCCCAGCGTAGCGTAGTTCCAGATCAGAGAAAAAACGGTCAAGATAGGTCTCACTCATGGTTACTCCCTGTTGCATTCAAGGGTGGTACGCGTCCAGGCCACTTGTGGTTCAGCCCTGTCGCCCTTGACTTGACCCGCCGCAATGATGCAGTTTATCCGCTGATCTGGCGGAAAACTTCGGGGCCTTGACCACCCTGATGCCACGCCAGGGCCCCAGCCGATTTTACGCAATCAGCGGAGAAGCTCAATGAGAACACTGCTGCGATCCTGTTCGCCGATTCACGCCCTTTCCGCAGTCCTGCTTCTTCTGCTCATCAGTGCAGAGACGACAGCCCAGACCCCAGGTCCGATGAGCCGTGGGGAGTTTGACGACCTCATGGAAGAAATCTCCAACTGGGGCCGTTGGGGCGACGACGACGAACTGGGCACTCTCAACCTCATCACGCCGGCCCGGCGCGTTGAAGCCGCCCAGCTGGTAACCGAGGGTTACCCGGTTTCACTCTCTCTTCCGGTCAACAAGGAACAGGGCGCTCTCAATGCCAACCCGTTCGAACACAGCCTGAGCATCTCCACTTTCGGAGGCCACGAGGTGGCAGGCGACCGCTACAGCGTTCAATATCACGGCTTTGCCCATTCACACATGGATGGACTGCCGCACTTCGCCCATTATGGCCGGATGTATAACGGAGTTTCAGTAGACGCCCTCGATGACGACGGCTCAGCGCGCCTGGGTATCGACAACGCTTATCAGGGTGTTTTTACCCGCGGCATTCTCATCGATATGCCCTGGCTGCGCAGCGTGGACTATCTGGAACCTGGCACTGCCATTACAGTTGCCGATCTGGAAGCCTGGGAGCAGCGTACCGGCATTCGCGTAGGCAGCGGCGACGTGTTGCTGATCCGTACCGGCCGCTGGGAGCGGGTCAGGCAGGTGGGTGAATGGAATTTCGTCGGCAACGCCGCAGGCTCTCATGCCAGTGTAGCCAGTTGGCTGAAAGAACGTGACGTCGCCGTGCTTGGCTCGGACGGGGTCAGTGATGTCATGCCTTCCGGTGTCGAGGGGCTCATCAATCCCCTGCACGCACTGGTGCTGGTAGGCCTGGGCATGCCCTTGCTGGACAACCTTGACCTGGACGCCCTGGCTGCCGCGGCACGGCAACGCAACCGCTGGGAGTTTCTGTTTGTCGGCGCTCCGCTGCGCGTGGAGGGTGGCACCGGCTCCCCGTTGAATCCACTGGCGGTATTCTGAATACCAGGCCACAAGGAGGCCCCATGCAAAATTTCTACTCAGTCACTCTCCGGCTTGCCGCACTGCTTGCTTTGCTGACTCTGGCAGCGGGCCATGCCCGCGCGGAGCCGGCGGAATGGCTGATCGATCCCGAGCACTTCTCAATCGCCTTTGCCGCCGAACACATCGGTTACCAGCAACAGCTGGGCATGTTTCTGGAAGCGTCGGGCAGTTTTCGCTATGACCCGGAGACACGGGACCTCAGTGCCGGCCGGGTGGAAGTGCAGGCGGGCAGTGTCTTCAGTAACCATGACGCCCGGGACAACCACCTGCGCAGCGACGATTTTCTCGATGCTGAAAATCACCCCGTCATCGTCTTCGAGGCCACCGACTATACCCCCAGTGACAGTGACAGCAACGGCGCAGAAGAACAGGGTACACTGGCTGGCAATCTGACCTTGCTGGGCAATACAAGGACCGTCGAGTTGACCGTGACAATCAATAAACGCGCCCGCTACCCGTTAGGACACCGCCGGGAAACCCTGGGCATCTCCGCCCGCACGACCCTCTTTCGCAGTCAGTGGGGTATGGACTATGCAGTGGCCAATAACCTCGTGGGTGACGAAGTAACGCTGCGCTTTGAGTTTGAGGCATTGCGACAGTGAGTGGACTCGAGCGTAAGCGGACAATCAATGTCCGGTTGCGCAGGCAGCTGTCCTTACCTGGAAATTCTGCCGTTTCTGATGGAAGGCGAAGCCAGCCAACAGGATTGAGAGAAACCCTCAGGCAGGGACGCGGCTAATGGGTCAGGGTGAGAGCAGCCGGGCTACGAACCTGAGTCTTTCATCCATAAGATTACACTCTTGCCATGGCATCTGGAGCTTCCCAAATGCTCAATTGTGTAACCTATGTCTCCGGTATAGTCTGTAACCTATGTGTCAGGAAGGACAGCGGCTTCTAGCCTGATCGAAGAATTCGGTTGTCCCATAGATTGCTGTTTGTCCCATTGACAAGGCGATTTTATTGCTGGGCAACGGTAATTTCGGGGATCTATTTATCTATTAGATTGGGCAGATCACTATAGGTAAATGTTTCGTACTTCATTGTTTTCGGTTTACCAATTAGGTTCTTGGCAATCATCCTGATTGGCCTTTTATCGTTTCTTCATATTCTGCGGACCTCGCAACTGACTTCGGGCTGAGAGTACTCGGGATATCGTCAACCTCGAAGCTCCACCAAGAGATATTTGATACTCGACTACGCCAAGACTCAAAGAGTAAATCACGATGGATGACGGACCAGCAGGGAGGGTATACCTCAGTCGGTGCTGGAGGGACCATAACCGGTAGAGGATTCAAGATTGGTATTGTAGGCTTATAAGAAGAATAAAAGGCATCTCTGAACCTGTGCCTTGTCCAGTTTCGTGATCATCCGCTCTCCAGCAGTCTGGAATCGCTCGAACCTTCTGGAAAATCACCTTCTTTTCATTGCCGATTGCGCCATCGTTTGATCATAAATCGGGCTTGATTCAGCGTCATCAGGTGCAGTCCATAGGGTGCTGCCAGTTCGGCAACCAGCATGGACATCTGGGATGCCTCCAGATAATCGCTTTCGATCTCGGCGGGTAACTGCGCCCATTCCAGCAATGCACCGGCCAGCTCGCCGCCAGAGACCAGTTCCAGGTTGCCTCCCACCAACAGCCCTTGTAATGAAATGCCGGCACTGTCGAAGGAGCTCGGATGGTCGAAGCCCCGGGAAATGGCAATAAGATCCTGGCCGGTTTGCAGTTCCTCCGGTGTCATGCTGAGAAACTGTACCTGGCCATCAATGAGACTGCGGTTGCGCTGCACTGCGCGGATGATTTCCAGCCGGTCCCGCGCCACTTCTTCGACCACGTTCTCCAGGGCGCCGCGTAGGCGCAGGGTTTCGTCCCGCTCCTCCCACCAGACGTCTATAGCGAAGGCCAGCAGAATCGACCCGGCGATAGCCAGGGTATCAATGGTAATACGTTTCCAGTTTAATTCCTGCGTCATTGTTTACTGGGTTACCCGCCGATAGCTCTTTCTGTGCGGTATTATTTTAAGGTGTTGTCCGCTGGCTTGAATATTGTCCGTATCGGATATCAAGCCGGTACGTCACTTACCGTTCACGTACCCAGGTTAATTGCGAACCCTGGGGCGTGGTCAAGGTAACCTGCCCTGGAGTATCCAGGTTGTAAGTGCGCACCAGATCATTGCCGGTGAGCGTGCCAGAGCTGCTGCCACGCACATGATGGGTAACCGTTTTGTCGGCCTCATTGACGGTGACGCTGCCGTAATATCCACCCGGCGTGTCATCCTCCGAGCAACCCAGGTACACGGCCATGAAGCCGTCATTGGAATAAATGATCTGGCCAAAGGGGTCGCCTTCGTCTGCCAAACACCGGGGCGCACCGTCCTCAGATATCCAAGTCTGGAGGTGCCACGTGCCCAAGAGTCGCTCGGTATCGGATTGGGCCAACGCGGTTGACGTGCCGGCGAGCAGCAGTAATGCGGCGATAATTTGCTTCATGGTTATTCTCCTGTGTTACCAGGGCGATGCCATCGCCAGGTCGAAATGGAGTGCTTGGCGAGCAACGTGTGACTTAATAGGGTTAGTACTTTTAACAAGAAAACGGGTTGTTGTCACGGTAATCGTGCGTGACCAACCGATACCACTAAACTCCAGGTTTTGCGCTTTCCAGCAAGCGGTCAACATGCTGAATAACGCGCCTGCGTCACTATGCAGTAAACCTGACAATCCGTGGCACATCAGGCCTGCCATACAGGCCCGGACACGCAATCGACTTGCAGTTGTGTATCGAATTGATTGTAGACTTCGATAGTAATGACCAGGGAGCCTGGTTTGACGGCGAGGTCAGATCGGGTATTGAGGATGCTCTTGATAAATTCAGCAAATAATATGAAAGGAAGTTGCGGACGTATCAGATCGAGCCGCCATTCAGGGTATTTCGAGGTACCTGTCGAAAATTTACCGGGCAGTGCCCAAGCGCCTAATCTGTTTGTACCACCGGACCAGTTTCCTGGACAAAAGGTGAGGAATACATAGGCCGGTTTGAACTCCCTGATACAAAATATTTTGCCACCTGCCGCAAGAATTGCGGGTTTCGGAAAGGACCCGAGGTTGATTTAGGGTTATCGAACCACTATTGTTCGATGGCCTTCCTCTCCCCCACGTAAACCAACAACCGGCCCTTCCCAGATATATTTTTATTCGTAGGAGGTGATTGCCACTGCGTTGATCTCGTTATTCTCAAAGACCTTTTCATCAAGCTTGCCAGCTACGTGGACGTAGTCACCAACGTGAAGCTTCTGATAGCCCGAATCGTCAAATGGACTGTAGTCCAGGGTTGACGTATCAACATCCAGTAAATTGACACCGGTATCGAGAATAAACTCAGTTCCATCAATGTGGGTGATTGTACCCGACACGCTATACCAGGTGCCTTCCTTTCTGAACTCCGGATTGGCGATGCCGTAGCTCCAGTCCAGGGCATCCTCTTCGTCCATGGCACTGGCAAAATACTGGGCGTGTCGATCCGCGATGTAAACGCTTTCCGCCTCGATGGTCCGATTCTCGAACAGGTCGACGTCAATACGCCCTCTCACGGTAACGGTTTCACCTGGCTTGATTGCCTGCGCTTCGTTGAACGAATCCCAGTCATCCATTTCGACCACAATCGTCCCGTTATCATAGTCAAGAGTAAAGTTTTTTCCTGCCTGGGAGACAACTTTTCCACCAATGGTGATATAGGAACCATCGTCCGATTCCACTGACTGCTGACCGATAACTGGCATTACCCAGGCGACCAGTAAGGCGCCCAGGGCGCAGCTTACGTGTATTCTGGATTTTGAATAGAGTTCATCATTCATAAGGACACTCCTGATTATTGCCGTTGAATTTTACCTGTTTCATCTAGCAGGCTGTTGAAAAACGTGATGAGCGCAGCAAAGGCGAGGCAAAAACTGGCGAAAAAGCGCAGTTTACCGGGTGTAAATGAGCATTTTGAGCCAGTTTTTAACGAAGTACTGGCAAGCGCAATAGTTTTTCAACAGTCTGCTAGCCAACTAACGGCAAGGGAGAAAGTTCTTGCGCAGAAATTTCTGATCGAGTATCGAGAAACCCAGTGCAATCAAGTCCGAACGGCCTGGCGCAGATTGTGGATGGTATTGCTTGCTCGCTGGCATGGGCGATAGATCTCCTCTTTTCCAGGAGAGGCACTTATCGGACTGGAGGCATGGCCTGCCTGGAAGGCGTTTTTACTCCGCTAACGATTCCATCTACTGGCGTTGTTGGAAAATGGAGCAGTCATCTGAACCGATACTTTGCGGTACTGGCTCGGGGTCATACCGTAGTGCTTCTGGAAAAGACTGTAAAAATGGCCGAGATTCCTGAACCCACTTCTGTACGCTATGTCACCAATCGGTGAATCCCCATCCGTCAGCAAACTGGCTGCATTTCGCAATCTGGCATTCCCCACATAGGTGGAAAAGCTGACATTGGAATAGTATTTAAAAAAGCGCGTAAATGTCGATCTGGACATATGTACTCTTGCTGCCGCACGGTCAATACTGATCGGTTCAGAAAGATTTTCTTCGACCCATTCCAGCAGTTCGCTCATCTTCTCATTTCTATCGGAACAGGTTGCACTATTCGATGGGTTGATAGCTGTAAAGTGGCTTACAAGAATCGAGCTTAGAACGGTCCTCGCCTTTTCCTGGGCAAAGGGGGCGTTCTGCTTACAGCAGCGCTGCATCATTTCCAGGAGAGTAGCAGTTTCCTTACCTGCTACGCCATGAAGTGGTGAACTGGAAACTTTAGTCGTCAGGTAACTGTGAAAGTTCGATTGTATAGTCGGCCCAAGGTGCCGCTCTATGGGCTTGTTGTCAAAGCAGACAAAAGTCACTTCAGCGAAATCTCCATTCCCGGACAATTCGTAGCGATGACTGGTTCCCGCTGGTATGAAAATAGTTTGCCTGTTGCTGATATCAAAGCGTTCCTCATCGACACACACCACAGCGGTTCCGCGCCGGCCAATGACCAATTCATGCACCAGATGTGTATGCGGTTCCGAATTCTTTTCGATAGTTGCTGAAAATGTGCTGATCATTTTTTCAGTATGCAGCCAGTTATGACCTGAAAACGTAGTGAATTGATCCGTTATCGGATTTACCTTTAAATTTGAGATGGTAAGCTGATATAAATCAACCCGAAACTGTAATTTTGTTCTTTAGTGCACCATTAAAACCAAAGATGAAGATCTTTCCAAGAACAATTTCAATCAGATTGCCAGGCACGGCGAACGGATCCAGGGACAGAATTCACTCTGTAAATCCAGGAAACAGGAGCCAACCGGCATGAATCGAATGGTGTTCAGTGTATTGACACTCATGGTATTACCTGTCTTGTTTACTCAGAAGGTCTACGCCCAGGGCAGACAACTGCCTTTCCCCTTGCCGGAGGAACCTCAATTCCTTGAAACATTTGATTCCAGAATCAAGGTCTCGGTGGTTGCAAGCGGCATCTCCCGCCCTTTTGCACTTCTTGTCCTGCCGGACGGCGACATGCTGGTCACGGATCGATACACGCCGGCTCTCAGAGTGATCAGGGACGGCGTACTCGATCCGGAGCCCTTGTCGGGCCTCCCCGCCATTCGGACCGGATTCCACTCCGGTCTCCTGGACATTCAGGCACATCCGCAATTCGAGGAAAACCGACTGGTCTATTTCACCTATCATCAGGCCCTCGAGAATGATCGTGAATATGCCATTGCCCTGGGCCGCGCACGCTATGAGGGGGGCTCAAAGCTTGAGAATTTCGAACGCCTCTTTCTCGGATCACCCATGACGCTCTCCGGAGGGTCGCGTTTAATTTTTGCACCGGATGGTAAAATCTACGTGACCGTTGGCGGCGCCATGGGCCGGCAGCCCCTGGCCCAGGATCTGGGGCGGCTCGAGGGAAAGGTGTTGCGACTCAACGAGGATGGCTCGGTTCCGGCGGACAATCCGTTTATCGGGCGCACCGACGTAAAACCGGAAATCTATTCGTACGGCCATCGTGACCAATACGGCCTGGCGATTCATCCGATTACCGGTGAGCTGTTCCATGCCGAGCTTGGACCTCTTGGAGGCGACAAACTCAATATAATCAAGGCCGGTGGCAATTATGGCTGGCCCCTTTACGGTTACGGCAGTTACAACGACAGTGAACCAATGGCCCATCCGAACCGGGAAGGGATTGAGCCCGCGCTGATTATCTGGCAGCCGGGCATCGTGCCGTCCGGTCTGGTGTTTTACACTGGAGATGCATTTCCGCAGTGGCAGGGAAACCTGTTTGCCGGGAGTATTCAGCGCGGTCGTATCCCCGGCACGGGAGGCCTGGAGCGAGTGGTTTTCAACGGGCAGATGCAGGAAATTCAGAGGGAAACTCTGGTGACGGAGTTACGCCAGCGGGTTCGCGATATCGATCAGGGTCCTGACGGTTTTCTGTATCTGCTGACCGAGGAAGACAATGGCGCAGTGATTCGCATAGAACCTGCACCCTGAATCAGGGTTTTAGGCAGGACTGTTTCGCTTCGGCGGCAATGCGCCTAACCAGCAGACTTGTCTGAAGGCCAGAGCATTGTGGGACTTAATCAGAGGTTACTTAGTGAAGTAAAGACGGAATCGATCATCAAAGACTGCTCCAAATCCTTCCAGATTGTCGTCAACCCGTATTCTGCAAACAGGTTCTGCGATACTGTTCATTACAAACAGGCCTTGCTGGGGAATACCGTCATGAGTGTGGATCTGACGAAGCTCCAGCCCCTGCGCCGTGATCTCAATGCATTGTTCAACCGAGTAGGCCCCTGTATTGCCGGCAGAATCATGCCAGGTACTCTCGCCTTTGTAGAAACCAGCCAGGTCTCCGATTGCCATTGCGCCGTCCGCGCTGTACCCGGAGCATAGACGAAGTATAATACACAACCATGGTTGTGAATAACAGACAGGCGCAACTTGTCGACCTCGAGCTCGGTCATCTTGCCTTTTTTCTTGGCCGCAAAATGAATGAACTGGTCGTCGAACAGCTCCACGATGCCGGATACGCTGAGTTCAGGGAAAGCCACGGATATACCCTTCAGCATTTCATCGAAGGAGACCACAGTGTTACCGAACTTGCTGTGCGTATGGAAGTCTCGCAACAGGCGGCTTCAAAATTTGTCGCCGAACTGGTGCGGTTGGGCGCGCTCGAAGCGGCACCAGCGGGGGACCGGCGCAGCCGCAGAGTACGACTGTCCGAATCCGGCCGGAGGTTGATTTCCCGAACGCGCACAATCCGTAAAAATCTCGAAAGAATACTCCGGGAAACGCTGGGGACCGAAGTCTATGAAACTGCGCAACAAGCCATGCTCCTCGGACTGAAGACCCTGGGCGGAATCGACCAGGTGGAAACACGGCGCCTGAAGCCACCACAATAAGGCGAGTGTTTTGTATGCATGTTTTCGCACAGTGCCTTGAGCATTGCCCGCGAATGATCGTACACTTCGCTTCCCCATATCGCCTCAAACACTCTCAAGTA
Source organism: uncultured Gammaproteobacteria bacterium (assembly GCA_942492445.1). Lineage (GTDB taxonomy): Bacteria > Pseudomonadota > Gammaproteobacteria > Pseudomonadales > Pseudohongiellaceae > NORP240. The sequence goes on along the minus strand of CALOEW010000012.1, from coordinate 26,005 downwards.
CGGAAAATGCTGAACTTTATTTACCTGGGCATTGGTCTTCTGCTGCTGATCAAATGTGCGGACCTGATGGTTGCCGGGTCCGTGTCCCTGGCCCGCAAAATGGGCATCTCGACGCTCGTCATCGGCCTGACCGTCATTTCCTTCGGCACTTCGCTCCCGGAACTGCTGGTGAGTTTCAATGCGGGGATGGAGGGTAATGCCGATTTCGCCATCTCGAATGTGGTGGGAAGCAATATCGCCAATGTTTTGCTGGTATTGGGCGTAGCCGCAATCATCCGGCCTCTGCCGGTCAAGGACTCAACTGTGGTGTCTGAAATCCCGTTCTCGCTGACCGCAGCGCTGTTAATGGGATTCCTGGCCAATGCGGCAATCTTTTCCCCGATTCCGGAACTGAGTATCAGTCGGCTTGATGGTGGCATGCTGCTGTTCTTTTTTGTTCTTTTCCTGATCTACATCTACAGAACTGCGGACAACAATGAAGTCTTACACGAGGAATTGAATAAGGTTTTTCTTTCCAGGAGCAGAGAAATAATCTACATCGCCATCGGCGTTACCGGTCTTTATCTTGGTGGGCATCTGGTTGTCGACAGCTCTGTAAACGTCGCTGAGTACCTCGGCGTAGACGACGTAGTAATCGGTCTGACGATTGTCGCTATCGGGACATCCGCACCGGAACTTGTCGCGTCGTCGGTCGCAGCCTACCGTGGATACACAGACGTGGCAGTCGGTAACGTCGTCGGGTCCAACATATTCAATATTCTCTGGGTCATAGGGTTTACCGCGTCATTCAAGGAATTGCCATTCGAATTGGTCAACAACACCGACCTGGTCCTGGTGGTGGCGGCCAGTTCACTGGTTCTGGTGGCAATGGCTATAAGCAGAACCAACTCAATACTGCGCTGGCATGGCGTGCTTTTTGTAGCCCTTTACACAGGGTATCTGATCTTTACAGTACAGCGTGGAATTTAACCGGCGCGTCTGGTCGTGGACAGGGACTCTGCTGATTGGAAAACGTTGTGCCGATTGCCAATTAGAGCCTGTAAGGAGGCAGGAATCCAACCCCGGTGGGTTAGGTCCGTTGCTGCTCCAGTGAGTCGCGGTACAGTCCTGGCTGGCGCACCATGCACCGATCCTCCCTTGCCCTTCGGCCAGGAAAAAGGCTAAATAACGCGCAGATACAGTCACTTACTTATCACAGCCATGGGAAAGATCACTTCTCTGTTTGCCTACAAGGTCGCCGGTGTCGTTGAAGCCACCGTAGACAGCAGCTCGCTTTTGAAGTCCCTGGGGCTCGACCCTGACACCCCGGCCGTACCCAACCACATGATCGCCGACAGCGATTATTATGCCTTTCTTGAGGCCGTGGTCAGGGAAGAACAGGACGGGCATACGCTGCCACTGCGGGCAGGCAACGCCATGTGCTGTGACGACTACGGTGCCTTCGGTCTGGCCTGGAAATCAGCACTCGACCTGTATGGCTCAATCAATCGTGCCGAGCGCTACTCCCGGGTTCTAACCAGCGTGACATCCTATTCCCTGCAACGCACCGGGCGGGATGCCTACCTTCAATTGTTCCGCGATGGCGAGCGTAATCTTGGGTTGAGGTTGTCCAACGAGGCTTCCCTGGCAAGCGTTCTTTCCATCAGCCGTGAAGTGTCGACCCAGCCGGTTGTCCCTATTGCCGTTCACTTCCGACACGCTGCGCCGGACACGACGACGGACCATGAAGAGTTCTTTGGATGCCCGGTCTGCTTCGGGGCCGACAGGGACGCCCTGCTGTTTTCTCACGAAACGCTTAGCCGACCGAACCGCCTGGGTGATGCAGGGTTTGCCCACTTCTTCGACTCCCATCTGGATGAGGAACTGACCCAGATCCCGGCTGACAGCAAGCTGGTTCGGCGTGTCAAGTTGCTGATTACGAGTTCGCTGAGCGAAGGAACCCCCGCTATATCCGATATTGCCGGAAAACTCGCGGTCAGCGGGAGAACATTGCAACGAAGACTTTCCGTTCACGGCCATTCTTTCCAGTCACTGATCGACGATTCCCGCCGCGAACTGGCGGTACGCCTGCTGCAAGAAAAAACCCATTCGCTTGCCGAGGTCGCCTTCCTCACCGGCTTTTCCGAACAAAGCGCCTTTACCCGGGCATTCAAACGCTGGATGGGGCAGACACCACGCTCGTATCAAAATAGTGTGAACAGGCCCTAGGGAACCGCAGTGGCAGGTTCGCAGTTGACGTCGGCGTCGGTGAATTCCCTGGTCCAGGCGGCAAATTCCAGGGCTATGCCGTCAGGATCATTGAAATAGATTGACCTTACGAAGGTGGTTTCGTTGACCGTGTCACTCATCTGCCTGGATGTGTCATCGTGATTGATCACGTCGGTCACATCGATTCCCGCATCTACCAGCCGCTGCCGGTATTCCTCGATCTTGTCCAGTGGTACGTCAAACGCGACATGATTCATACTCGCATGGGCTGACACAAGCGACCCACGCCCCGCAACTGCAGCGGGATGGGTGACACCGGGCTGGGCCTCCGGCGCGTTGGGGAACCAGAAGAACGCCAGAGAGTCCCCTTTGCCCACGTCGAAAAAAAAGTGCTGCCCTCTCCCGCCGGGCAGATCGATGGTCTTGATCAATGGCATGCCCAGTACACCTGAATAAAAATCCACGGTGCGTTTCATGTCCTTGCAGACCAGTGCCAGGTGATTGACACCGCGAATTTCGAACTTGTTGTTATCCGGCATTTTCCTGCCCTCGGTTTGTTTCTCTTTCAGTCGGGAAACCACTTACTGATTCCAGAACTGAACAGGGTTTACTTAAGATTCTGTTTGCAGGCAGCGCCCGGCAGCGCGCTACTTTTCCACAGATCAAAACTATCATTGACAATTTGTTCCGAAAGTCAATACCTTGGAACACCTCTTATGCAATACCACAGGGTCTTGTGGAACATGTTCAGAGGTTCCCGAAACTCTGGAGAAAATAACAAGGAGCTGCAACATGCCCAGATTACGACAGGTTTCCAAAGATGAAGCCAATGACTACACCAGAAAGTACTACCAGTCCATTTTCGGCGATCGGGACCCGGTCGGGGAGCCCGGCACAGCAACCGGTACTCCAGGCAACTGGTGGACCGTGTTTGCCCTGGTTCCCTGTGTGTTCGAACACGCCACCGGGCACTTTGGCATGTTTGGGATGTTTGCCGACAAAAGCGTCAGCAGGCTGGATCCGCAGGTAAGAGAGCTGGGCATTCTCCGAACGGGCTTTGTAAAGGGCAGCCAGTTTGTCTACTCCCAACACTGCAAGGCTGCACGCCGCTTCGACCTCAGCGAAGAAAAGATCGCGGCCATACGGCACTGGCAGGTGGCCGATGTCTTCGACGCCGCGGAGCGCGCTGTGCTCGCCTGGACCGACGCCCTGATTCTGCAGGATGGCCGGGCATCAGACGAACTGTTTGACGCACTGCATCGCCATTTTTCCGATGAAGATATTCTCGAACTCACCTACCACGTGATGTGCTATAACCTCCATGCTGTAAGTTGCAAGGCGTTACGGCTGGAATACGATGATGTTCCGGACAGAATAACCGAGGTACCGGTGCCGGAAGGGGGTGAAGTGGCGGACTGGGCCGGTAATGCCTGGCGGCAGTAGAGATTCAGGCAATCTACCCGTAGCGATCCAGGCCGACAAGACTGTTGTAGGCCTGGAAAGTGAGCCGCTCGGCTTTGCTTACCGATTCACCCGTGAGGACTGCCTGATAGCTTTTTTGCAGGGTGCGTGCCACGGCAAGCAGGCTGGTAATGGGTCGCAGGGCGATCTTGTAGCCCAGCTCCTGCAACTGATCGACCGAAAGCAGCGGCGTTTTCCCCTCCTCAACCAGATTGGCAACCAGGGGCACGTCGGAAAATTCACCTTTGATCCGCTCCAGTTCCGCGACAGAAACCGGTGCTTCAACAAACAGGATATCGGCTCCTGCGTTGACAAACGCTGCACCTCTCCTCAGTGCTTCATCGAGTCCATGGGTGGCCCTGCTGTCGGTTCGCGCCATAATCAGAAATTCCCGTGAACTTCGGGCACGCGCTGCTGCGGCTATCCTGGCAGCCGCCTGCCCGATATCCACCACCTGCTTGTTTTCCATGTGCCCGCAGCGCTTGGGACTGACCTGGTCCTCCAGTTGTATGCACTGAATTCCAGCCTGCTGGTAGCCGATGACCAGGCGTTCCACATTGTATTCATTGCCGTAACCGGTGTCGCCGTCAGCGATGACGGGCAGCAGTTCAGCGGCATCGGCTATCTGACGCGCCCGCTCCGTCATTTCCGAAGCGGTGACCAGCCCGATGTCCGGCTTGCCAAGCAGACTCCCGGCCACTCCAAAGCCGGTCATGTAAAGGGCTTTGAACCCGGCCTGCCGGGCGATGACTGCAGACAGGGCATCGTAGACACCGGGTATGACCAGAATGTCGTTTGCATCCAGGAGTTGGCGTAGCATGACTTTCCCTCTGCCGACAGCCGGCGGTTGCGCAACCATAACCGGTTTCAGATCGTTTTTGTTTTCAGTACATTGAGCTGCCCCGGCTTCGGTGCATCCCTGCCGTCCCCAGCAAACGGATAGTGTGTCCCACCCTGGCGACGACCAGGCGCAGCCAAAGTTAGCTCGCTGATCAGACAATGTCCAGGAGCGCGGACCGACGTAATCTTTTATGCCCTGTAGTCTGGTTGTGCCGCTGCACTGTTGTGGGTTATGTTGCAGTCTCATTCGAATCAGAACCAGCGAATCAGCACCTTTGCGCGCTTTTCTGTCGACGATTTCGACAAGCCCGAAACCAGGATTGCCCCTGAGTCCTCAGCCTGACACAAACTTAAAATCAAGGAGGCATTGCCTGCAATCACCACATTCCCGACAGACCCTTCATTTCACGGAATCACCTGATTACCGGGGCAAGACGAAATAATGACCAGAATCAACTTAATCGGAATCTCGGGCAGCCTGAGAGCCGAATCTTACAACACCCGGTTGTTGCAAACAGTACAAAGGCTGTTACCCGACAACGCGCACCTTGCCATCGAAAAACTCGACGGGATTCCGCTTTTCAACGAGGATAGGGAAACACCGCAACCCGCTACGGTCAGCAACCTGAGGTCGTCCATAAGTCACTGCGACGGGCTGATTGTTTGCACTCCCGAATATAACCTCGGAATCCCCGGAGTTCTGAAGAACGCCTTCGACTGGTTTTCCAGGCCCCCACAGGAGCAACCGAAGGTATTGCATGGAAAGCTCGTCCTGCTGATGGGAGCCTCCCCCGGCCCCTTCGGCACCGTGTCGGCGCAGAATGCCTGCCTGTCCATGTTCAGAGCCCTGCGGATGCCGGTCTGGAATGAACAGGGGCTGTTTGTGGTAGCCCATGCCGGAGAACGGTTTGTCAGCGGCAGAATGGCTGACGATGCGTTGGAGCAACGCCTGCAGCAGCAGGTTGACGGATATTGCAGGCATCTGCGCCAGTTTCGGCCAACTGAAGGAAACTGATTTTCCCGATACCGGATTGAAAAACAGATCAGGAGCAATAACGGAGATAACTATGAGTGAAATGCTGATCGACAGAAAATGCATCTCCCTGAGTGCGGCACAGGCCATGGTCGACGCGTCCATGGCGAAGGCTGCCGAACTGCAGGTGCCCGCCGTGATAGCGGTTGTCGACGACTCGGGGAACCTGGTAACCCTGGTCCGGATGGACAACGCACCACTGCTGAGTGTCGAACTGGCCCAGGACAAGGCCTATACCGCCATTTCCTTCGGCATGGCGACCCATGAGTGGTTTGAATTCATCAAAAACGACCCGCCGCTGTTGCATGGCATCGTCAAGACCAGGCGTCTGGTGGTATTCGGCGGCGGATTTCCTGTGACCGTGGACGGACAGGTGGTGGGAGGAATCGGCGTCAGTGGCGGGCATTACAGCCAGGATATGGAAATCGCCGAAGCCGGGCTGCAGGCCCTTTCCTGAAACCAGGGTAACTCGAAACGGGTACGTCAATGCTCTGTCGGTACCTGCCTGGCGTTGTCATCAGCCAGACAATCCATCCGGGGCGTTCCGGTGTCGCTGCCAGGCGCAGCAACGGCCTTAAGGACCGATGATCGATACGCCACCGGGACGCTCAGACCGGCAACGCGATTTTAACAACCGGCCGTTGGGCAGGGCCTGTGGGCAGTCCGGCATTGCCGGTATCAGCGGGCGTCGTTTGCGGCCTCGGCGGCCTCCTGGACACGGGCACCACGCAGAATGTTGTACATTGCATAATTCCCTTCGTGGCAGGCGTATTCGAAAATGGTGTAGTCATGCAACGCCGGCATCGGGCGTACCGCGGTCCACGGTTGCGAGTAGGTCTGCGGATCCTCCACAGTAAACCGGTAGTCGATCTCGTCCTCGGAAACCCGGGTGAATCGTTCCACCGCCCGCATACTGCTGGATGAGGGAAACCGCAATTGCGTTTTTTCGCTGTAGTTTGTCGTGGTTACGACCAGGGTGTTGCCCTCCCAATGGCCTCTTGAATCACCATTCCATTGGCGGATGTTTTCATCCAGTTGCGGCCTGTTGTCCAGCGGAATCACTCTCACATCGTGAATATTCTCTACATAAATCGCCACGTGATCCGGAGTCTGAATAATCAGGTAAGTGTTGTTGTAACCGGTGGAGATCGGAGGTACTCCGTGGTAAGTGATGCAACGGTCCCAGGCAGTTCTGTCTGTATACGAATCAGCGGGGTGTTCACTGCGGTAGGCTGCCTGCTCGGCGATTCTTGCCCTGGCCTCTTCGGTCAGCGGCAGACGGCCATTTTTCGGGTAGACAATCAATGAGGTGCGCAGGTCGGAGGAAATCTGCCCCTGGTCAAACCAGCCGACATTGTAAGTGCCGGTATCACCGGGTGCATCATCGCGTTCCTGGACAGACTGGAAGTTGATCCGCGCCGCTTCCTCCCGGGTATAGAACTCCTTGTCTCCCAGTGCCAGTGGGCGCTGCAGTGGCGTTAGGCTTGCGTAGGACCACATGCCCTGAAGGTCGGGGTCTCCCCAGGGGGTGATGAATACTTCCTGCTCCTGGCCCCGCGCAGCGGAGCCCAGCAAAGCGCACAGCAGCAGCAGAATCGGCAGATAACCCGGTAAGTGAATGACCTTGGCGTTCATGACAACCCTCTCAATTTCGTCATTTATTCAGTGTGAGGCCGGACCGGCAACTCAACCCGGTGTCCGCCAGCATCACTGGCCCTGCAACGGGCGGGCACCTCCAGCAGCGTGACAGCTTCCTCCGACGCGGTTGCTCCGGCTGCCCGACCCGGTGCCATCAGCGCGGCAGCACCTCAAACATCCAGGTATCGCCGTTGGTTATTTCAGTCGCCTCCGTGACACCCTGCCCCCGGTATTTGCGCCCGAAGATATCGAGAACCGGAATAACATCAGGCCCCTCCTCAATTCGCTGCAGGCGCTGCTCGTAGAGGCGATCGTCGATGCGCAGGATCACGCGGTCGTCATCCTCGGTGATATAGTAAGGCCAGCGTTTGTTTCTCAGACCCCGGTCTTCATTCATACCGCCACTTATTACAAACAGTCTACTCTGATAGACAGCAAGCCACACCTCCCGCGAAGTTGACGGCGACAGTGTCTGAAATTCCATCAGGTCCCTGCCCTGCAGGAAATCCCAGTTATCCGGCGGGGCAGTCATCTGCCCGCTGCGAAAGGGACCACCCGGTGTCGCTCCGAGAGGCCCGTCGTGGGTCCGGACATAAATAAAGGCAACCACCCCTCCCAGGATAATCAGCGTTCCAAGCAAGGCAAGCAATTTTATAACCCTGGCCATTGTCTCTCCGTTCTGGAATAGGTATTCCTGCTCTGTCGGCTCCTGATTTTCCACGTGCGCCTGAAAACCAGCAATACTGTGGCCAGATCGGGGAACCTCTTATGAATTACTTATGAATTACGGCACTGTTCTCAAGGGTGTTTCTTCAAGGCGGTTGCCTGGCATCGGCTCACCCTCGCCACTGTGAGAGAGGTTATCCGACTGGCAGGCGAATTTCCAACAATATCGCATTGTGTCGCGGGGCCATACCTGCTGGCCCGGGCAGACTCAGGGACGGTGATCTTGACTACGTCTGGTTGATGTGATTAGCTCGGATAGCAGTCCGTAACAACACGAAGGAATCTCTGATTACGTCCCGCTGAGCATTGCAGGGCGTGACCAGAGGTTCCCTAATAACAGTGCATTACCGGATTCAGGTCTTTCTCTGTGCAGTTGAAGCTCTCCGGAAATGCGGGAGGGTTGTGCAAGTGAATAAACTATCCGTTAAAAATCGCTTTTTCAATCGCGAGCAGTCACTTCTCCACTGCGGCCTGGTGACGTTGCTGGTAGTGCTGGCACCGGCATCGGTGCTGGGACAGCGGTCTTCCACACCGAACTTTGCCGAGCACGTGGCACCGATTCTTTACGACAAGTGCGTGGAGTGTCACCGCCCCGGTTCAATCGCCCCCATGTCCCTGCTGGATTACGAAACCGCGAAGCTTTTTGCGCCGGTAATCCGGGACCGGGTCGTGCGTCGCAAGATGCCGCCGTTCTTCATCGACAAGTCGGTAGGCGTGCAGGGTTTCAAGGACGACAGGTCACTCAGCGATGACCAGATCGCGACCATAGTAAACTGGGTGGATAACGGTGCTCCGGAAGGAGACGCGGGTCTGCTGCCTGCGGCGCCGGTTTTTGAAGAAGACGTGGCCTGGACACTTGAAGACGAGATGGGCAGGCCACCGGATCTGATCATCCCCATTCCCGAGGCATTCACCGTACCCGCCGGGGGGCCGAACTGGTGGATGACCTTCGTCAGCGACACCGGGCTGACCGAAGACCGTTGGATCAAGGCGTTTGAAACCAAGCCCTCCGCCGATGGCTACCCGGTGGTCCACCATGCCACCACGTCCATGCGGTTCCCGGATGGCACCGGCGGATTCCTGAGCGAATACGCCCTGGGGAAAACCGCCGACATCAATCCCCCGGGCACCGGTCAGCTGATCAAGGCCGGTACCCAGCTTACCTGGAATATCCACTACGCGGCGGCGGCTGACGGAACTGAGCATACCGACCGGACCCGGCTGGGCCTCTGGTTCCTGCCGCCGGGTGAAGACCCTGAGCACGAGCTGATTCGCTCACACATGGCGGACAATGAGGATCTTGATATTGCCGGTGGCCAGTCGATGGCACGAACAGACGGTTACGAATTTATCGAGGAAAACATCCGCATCACCGCATTCCAGCCACATCTCCACAATCTGGGCACGCGGCAATGTCTGGAAGTAATCTATCAGGACAACAGGCGTCAGACCTTGAGTTGTGCCGACTGGGATTTCGGCTGGCACGTGGCGTACAACTACCTGGAAGAAGTGCAGCCGCTGATTCCCAAGGGCTCCATGTTGCATGTCTCCAGCTGGTACGACAACTCCAAGACCAACCCGTGGGCCGGCGACTCCCGGAACTGGGTAGGTTTCGGCCAGCGTTCAACCGATGAAATGGCATTCTCCTGGATCAGCTTCCACGAATTGACCGATGAGGAATTCGAGGCGGCAGTCAGGGAGAGACAGGAAAGGTTGCTCAGCAGCAGCGACTAGTGACTCGCTGCAGCGATAACAATAATTACAGGAGCATCGCGATTATGCCGGGAAAACGAATACAGTCAGCGGGAGCAGTCCTGCTGGGGTGCCTGCTGGCCGTTGCCAGCGGGCTGGTTGATGCGCAAATACTGCATCGGGCAGGCCAGGGAATACAACCGGTGTTCGAAGGGTTCGAGCGCAATTCCGAAGGCAGTTACACCATGTGGTTCGGCTACCTGAACCGGAACTACGAGGAAACGCCGGATATCCCCATCGGCGTCGAAAACCGTTTCGAAGCGGCTGACGGAGTGAACAGTGCCGGCCCGGTGGATCGGCAGCTTCTGTTGCCGGATCCGGGGCCCCGTGACCGGGGACAACCCACGTTTTTCTATCCGCGCCGTCAGCAGTTCGTGTTTGGGGTCACTGTCCCCGCCGACTTCCGGGGCAAGGAACTGGTCTGGACAGTCACACACAACGGGCATACCAATACGGCGATCGGTACGCTGGAGCCCGGTAACATCTGGTCCGTCGATGAAGGTGTCTGGAACGCCAATCGGGGGCGGGGAACCAGTGGTCGTACCGAGGTCAAGACGGTTAACCGGCCTCCCGACGTGCGCATTATGGGGATAGAGGGACGTGTCTATGCCGCGGTCAGCGCACCGGTCACGCTTCGGGTGCTGGCCCGGGATGACGGAATCCCGGGGCCAGCCGGCGAAAATGTCCGGCGGATCTCGGACCTGCCACCACTGCCAAACGATCTACCTGCCGTGGGCGGTACCATCGGCAGAAACGGACCCAAGGAGCAGCAGGTGGTCCATTACGCCGCAGCGGACAAAACCGGGCTGGCGGTGACCTGGATTCAATATCGGGGACCCGGGACAGTGACTTTTGACGAGACGGTAATACCTGTTGATCCGGCAGGTGCAGAGGCCACCACCACTGCCCGGTTCAGCGAACCTGGCACCTACACGCTGCGGGCCTACGCCGACGACGGGACCTACCTTCAGTCGGCCGATGTCACGGTAGTGGTTCGCTGACGCGATCGCAGGCGCAGTCCGGCCGCGTGGTGGTCCTGAAAAACGCAGCCAGCCCGTTATCGGCGTGGCTGCAGCATGGAATTTGAATAGGAAATCGACGATGAAATATACCATCCCGGCCACCCTGCAGTTGTTTTTGCTGCCGCTGATACTGGCCGCGCCCGCAGGCCTTGCCGCCGAAGCGGGCTGGACTTCGTTGCTGGAGGGCGCCGAGGGCATGGAAAACTTCAACCGGGTGGGCAGCGCAAACTGGCGGGTCGTGGGCGGCACCGTCATGGCGGATGCCAGCGAAGGAGGGCCGGGATACCTGGTAACCCGGGAAAATTACGGGGATTTTGAATTAAGGGTGGAATTCTGGGCCAGTCATGACGCCAACAGCGGGATCTATATGCGCTGCCAGGACCCGAATGTCATCACCGACCGGAGCTGCTATGAAGCCAACATCTTCGACCAGCGCGGTGACCCCGGTTTCGGCACCGGGGGGATCGTGCACATAGCCCCCGTTTCCGAACCCTTCCCCAAGGTCGGAGACAAGTGGAATGTCTATAAGATCACTCTGCGGGGCTCCCGACTTACCGTGGACCTGAATGGTGAAATCACCGCGGATGTGGAGGACAGCCAATTCTCCCAGGGGCCCATCGCCCTGCAGTGGGGTCGTGGCATATTGCGTTTTCGCAAAGTTGCGATCAGGCCGCTGTAGTCAGAAGACTGGCAGCGGCCACTTCAGTGCCCAGCAACTCCTGAAAATACGACAGCTCACCCCGCTGGCCCGTAATTGCCTGGGCGTTCAGTTGAAAAAATCCAGGATGTGACTGTACTTGAGAATGAACTGTCGGGCATTATCGCGTAGTTTGAAACCCATCTCATCCACTTCGTTGTAGACCAGATACAGGCCGGCATTGGCCGACTGCAACCAGGCGAAACGGACGTTTGCGGCAACCGTATCGGCCTGATTGTTGTACTGAACCAGGGTCTGTACCGACATTCGTGGTGTGAATGAATAGGACACCCGCAACTGACCGACATCCACCTTGAAATCGCCATTCGGCACCGGTAAATCTATTTCGCTGTGACTCCAGGATAATTCGGTGCTGAAGCGCTCGCCAATCCGGTAGTTGATCCTGGGACTCAGGGCTAACCGGTCACCTCCGAAAAAGCCGCCAATGCGACTCTGTATGGAAAAGCTCAACGGTGCGCCCTGGTTGGTCTGAAAAACCAGTTGCGACTCCCTGTGCTTGTAACGCCCCACGGGGACCCAGACATCGTCGACGATCTCGAAGGTTTCCTGTACTCCCTCTTCAGTGAAATTCACACCTGTGTGAATCTCCATGGTATTGGCAAACTCCCAATGACTGTCCACGTGCAGGTAGCCGGTCTGGAGATAGCCGTCGAAATCGTAGTAGCCGTACCAGTTGGCATGGGGGCGTATTTCATAGAGATTGAACAAATCGTCCGGCCGGTAGCGGCGAAACACCCGCCACTCGTATTTGCGGTATTCACGACGGGACAGAAACCCGACTTCGGGGTTGAAATTGGCCTGCACCTCCGTAAACCCGGCGTTGAGGTCCCAGCCCTGATTGGAATAGAGCGCCATCACATTGAACGCCAGATCGTCATCATTCAGACCCGGCGTGTCGGTCTGCGCCAGCCAGGCGGATAACCGGCCGTCTTCACCCACTCCCAGCCGTCCGTCAACAGCATAGGTGCGATTGTAGTCGTTACCCGCATCGTTGTTGACCGAACCGTCACCGTCTCTCTCCACGTACATGAAGCCGAGCGTAGAACGGTTGGGAAGCTCCTGATTGACGCGCAGCACTGAAAAATCGTTCTGAGGCGCGACGCCTTCCACCCCTTCGGTGCGCATTCGCAGCAGTCCGAGGTTGGTGTTTCTTCCCACCTTGCCGGTCAGGCGCGCCCCACCGTCTATGGGAATCGCCGCTCCGCCTGATCCCACGCCAATGCGACGACTGAAAAACAGCTCTGCCTCCCGGGGATTTCCGACTCCAAAAGTACCGGCGTTTTCCAGGAAAAATGGCCGCTTCTCGGGGAAAAAAAGGCTGAACCGATCCAGGTTGACCTGCTGTTCGTCCACCTCCACCTGGGCGAAATCGGTATTGTAGGTCGCATCCAGGGTGAGGCTGGGCGACAGCCCCCATTTGAGGTCGAAACCAATCTCCTCATTGGTCTCGGTACCCGACGTTATGGAACCACCACGTTCCGCAGATGCCAGTGCGTAGGGCGTGAATTGCAGGCTGCGACGTGCGGGTGGCCTCAGCCCCTCAACCGTGCCCGCTTCCGAAACGCGCTGCAGACTGTATTGGCGATTCAGTGGTGCCCAATAGGCCACCTCATTATTGCGGCGTATGGTGCGTTGAAAATTAATTCCCCAGGTCTGTTCGACGCCGCCACCATAACGCAGCGCACTGAAAGGGATTTCCATCTCGGCACTCCAGCCGTAATCCCCGATCCTGGCATCCACTTCCCAGGTAGTATCCCAGTTCAGATTGAAACCACCACCGCCACCACGAAAGCCGCCGCCGGACCCTTCATTGGTAACCTGGGCGTCGTATTCAATACCGGCGGGATTGGTTCCGAACACCAGCCCATTCTGACGGTCAAGCAGGCCATCGATAATCACCTGGAAGCTGTCCGTTTCATCGAGAGACGAGTCGCGGCGGCTATCGGCGACAATTATCCCGGCCGGATTGTCGTCGTACGCTACCACGCCAATATAGAGAGCTTCCGCTGAATAGCCGATCCAGACTTCGGTGCGCTGTGTGGCCCGTTGCCCCTCATTCGGCTGCACCTGGTAGAAACCGCTGGTCGGGGGGACCTGGGCCCAGGCTGGATCGGTGAGGACATCGCCGTCGATGACGGGGGTTTCAACCAGCGGCATTGCCGTCGTGCTGGGAGAGACACGCTGGGTAACGGGTTGCTGTGCAGAGACAGACGGTGACAGACACATCGCCACTGCGAGGTAAATCACCAGACGGGCTGCTGGCACGCGAGCAGGCAGGTTTTTCATTCTATTCCCCGTGCAAAAGATTCTTATGAGGGCTGAAACAAGTGGCGCTAACTTAGCCCAAAGGGTCGGCCTGAACAATCATTGCCTCACAGCCCATTGGTGACAAATTGTAATAATCTTTGCCTCTACCAGGTGGCTATCGAACTCGCCCGGTGGGAGTTCAGTGTCCAGATCCCGGGCTGACCTGTGACGCCAGCCAGCCTCTGGCGGGTGTAAATCCGCCTTATTCCGTTGTACCATTCAGGTGCTTACCGCAAAACTTGGAAGAACAATATTAGCTCGATTTTCAAGGAGTTAACTATGCCATTTAAGCTTATGAACGTTGCTTTACCGGCCCTGGCACTGGTCTTTCTGGGCATCACCCAGGCATCCGCTCAGGGCTTTCAGCTACCCAATATGCAGGTTTTCAGTAATGCCTTTGAGGATGGGGGCATCATCCCCCTGAAATACACCTCGCACGGGGACAATGTACAGCCCAATTTCTATATTGTCGGAGCCCCGGACACAACCGAAAGTTATGCGATTATTTTCCATGACATCGAAGTTGCACTGGGAGGTGGTGTTGATGACGTAACTCACTGGCTGGCCTGGAATATCAGCGCGCCCGCGATTTTCGAGGGCAGCCTGCCGCCTGGCAGTGTGCAGGGTAACAACATTCGCGGACAAGCGAGCTACATGGGTCCGGGTGCACCCTACGCAGACCGCTATCACCACTACGTATTTGAAATCTACGCTCTGAATGACACCCTCGACCTCACGGAAGGTGCATCCCGGGGACAACTGGAGACTGCCATGGCGGGCAAGGTGGTGGCTAAGGCCGCCTATGTCGGTCGCTATGCCAACGCCAGCGGAAACTAGATCCACCAAGGCAGAGAAAAATTGCTGCTGCGGGTAACCCGGAATCTCCGGTGTCCTGGATCCAACCTCCGTACGCTCCTGCACAAGCTGAGGTGAAAGCAGAAGTGCCCCGGGCCAGTTGCTGGTCCGGGGCATTTTTGTTCAGGGCCGGTGCTTCTACTATGCTCAGCAAAAGTCCATCGAGGAAATCCCTCAGGCAGAACCTCTCTGGCAGAGTAAGGGTTCTATGTCATGCAGGAAATACCCGTCTTTTCCGGGGTTTTTTGAGTTCCGCAGTTCACAAAGTGTCCAGTGCCCCTCAAATTCCCTCAAGTTGCGACCACAGCAGGTCGTAATGTTACTGACAACCAGGCAACAGCCTGACAGCGGACTACTAAAGATCAGCGATCCTGAAAACCATGGACCAGGCCAACATAATCCCGAGCAACATTGAAAGTGAGTTACTCATCGCCGTAGAACGCATGCCCGCATTTCCCGGCAGTGTTCAGAAAATCCTGGAGCTGAGCAACGACATCAACTGCCCGCCCAAAGACCTGGTAGCCGTCATACAGCAAGATCCCGTGATGACCATGAAGATTCTCAGGGTGATCAATTCGGCCTATTACAGCCTTCCCAACAAGATCAATAGCGTGAGTCAATCGGTGGTGTACCTGGGAATCAACACGGTGAAGAACCTGGCGTTGGCGATCGCAGCAGTCGGTGCCCTGCCGAAACGAAGCCCCAGGAATTTCGATGTCCAGCAATACCTGGTGCACTCTCTCAATACTGCCGGTCTGGCACGGCAATTGTGTACGCTCGCCGATGAAGGCCTGGAACCCAGTGATGCCTATATCGCCGGGTTGCTGCATGATTTCGGCAAAGTCGTGCTGGCACAGTACATGTCGCAGGAATTTCAGCAGATCATGGCACTGGCCTATCAGTGTCAGATGCCGCTGGACGAGGCGGAACGGGAAGTATTGGGGATCGATCATGCACTGATCGGCGCCATGCTGACCAGCAAGTGGCAGTTTCCCTACGAGTTGTCCCAATGTATCGCCGAGCACCACAATCCCGAAGCCGAATCAACGCTGTTGCTGGATTGTGTCCGGGTTGCCAATCAGATCAGTCGACGGGAGAGGCTCGGCGATGGACGCAACCCGTTTCGAACAGGTGAACAGCTGGTGTCAACACGCTTTGGCAACAGTTTCGAATCGGTTATCCAGGCACTTGGCGATATAAAGCGTTTCAGCGACGAAGCAACCAGATTCGTCAGTATCGGCTCACTCTGAGACGCCTGTATGAAAGTGCGGATGTGGGGTGTACGAGGATCGATACCATCCCCGGGCAAACACACTCAGGAATTCGGCGGCAATACCACCTGCATTGAGATTCGAACTGATGCGGGCCATTTGATAATTCTGGATGCCGGCACCGGAATATTTCCACTGGCACAGTCTCTGTTGCCGCACCTGCCTGTTCGTGCCAGCCTGTTTGTCTCTCATACCCATTGGGATCACATCCAGGGGTTGCCGTTCTTTACTCCACTGTTCATTCCTGGCAATCACCTTTCCATTTACGGTGCCCAGGACATTGTGAGTGGCCAGGGGATCGAACAGGCCATGGATACTCAGATGCAGTACAGCTATTTCCCGGTACGGGAAGCAGAGCTGAAGGCTGCGCTCAACTATCACACTGTCAACACCGGCGAGTCGATAGTTGTCGGTGACGCGACGGTTACCGGCACTATTCTGAACCATCCGGTTATCAACCTGGGTTACCGGGTCGACTGCAATGGCAAATCGGTGTTTTTTACCGGTGACCACGAACCCTACGCGAATATTTATGAACCCGGTGACCAGGGTTATCAGGAATACCAGAAGGTCGTCGATGAGAGGCAGCGCCAGGTGGACTCAGCAATGCGGGGCGTCGACATACTGATTGCAGACTGTTCCTACACCGTGGACGAATACCAGGGGAAAATCGGCTGGGGCCATGGCTCCTTTGACCATTCGATTGCTATGGCAGATCGGGTTGGGGCCAGCACCCTGGTCTGCACCCACCACGAACCGACGCGCAGCGATCAAGAACTGAAACGAGTTTTCTCGGAAGCGCTGGATCGCAATCCAAGAAACCGGAGTAACTGCAGAGTGGTCCTGGCATACGAAGGGCTCGAGCTGGAATGTCAGCGCCTCCCTTACTGAACCAGCAAAGCCCCGGGCCAATTGCTGGTCCGGGGCTTTGCTGGTTCCGGAAAAGATTCTCTGCTGCCCGCAAAAAATCCTTACCCTGCCTGGATTTCAATGGAATGCGGTCACGCCTCAATCGGTTACCGTAACCGGCAGGTAGGCGTTGGACCAGCAGCACTGATTGTCAAACTGGCTGTCCGGTGCAGTAAAGTTGTCGACACGCAGCCGGACCACGTACTCACCCGGCTCCGGGAACGTTGCCAGTGTCGTCACCTGTTCCCAGCCATTACTGCCGAGCTGGCCGCTCTCGCCGCCACCTCCCTGCTGATCCCGCTCCCTGCCGGTCAACCTGACCTGCTCGATAACCGGCACCGCCGGACCCTGATGCAGAATCCATTCGGTGCCCAGCGGGAAAACCCTGCGCTCCAGGTCGTACCCTTCGCGCTCTCCGCGATCCTGGATATAGGCCGTCAGCGTTACCGGCTCACCGGCCCTGGCTGTCAGACGGGACCCGAAAATTCCCTCCCGGTCAGTGGACTCAGGTCCGTTCAGATTGAAGCGGATTGCCGGGTTAAGAGAACCCCAGGCCGCCGGGTCGGCACTCATCTCGTAAGCACTCGATGTGGCACGACCGGGGATGGAATACGTATGCCCCCCGGATGTCAGAGTCCAGACCACCTCGGTACCGGCCATCTCTGCAGGAACCGTCACCGCAAACACACCACGTTCCTGCATGCCGACAAAACCGGGCCGGCTGTAGGTGGGGAAGTGGGTGGGCTGGACCCCGTCAAACTGCGCCGGTTCAATGTGATTGTCGGGACCGAGGGGAATGTCCACTATCTCATCCCGATTCTGGTTGGCAAAGCCGAAGATAAACTTTACCGAACCGTCTTCATTGGCAATCCAGCCATTGAACATCGGCGCCACAGCCTGCCCGCTTGCCTTTTGCTGGGTCAGCGGATAGTCGCGCAGGTGAGCCGGCAACTGGGCGTACAGCGGAGCTGCTATCAGTCCCGAAAGCGCTACGGCGAGCGCTACGGAGGCAATTTGTCTGGTCTTTTTCATCGCTACTCTCCTAACGCGTGGCCATGGAACGGTGATCGTGCTGTTGGCGTTCGGCCAGCATTCTTTCATACCCTTCTTCGTCCAGGTGAGTGACAGCAATCCAGGCATGGGACATCTCGTCGGTAGTACGCTGTCCAGCACCCACCCACTGGTCTGGATCCGGGTTCTTCGGGTTGTTTTCGGTGTTGTCGTACCAGGCGGTCAGAATGAGAGTCGCACCCGCCGGAAGCAATGGCTGGTACCCGTCCTCATAGGTGTGACTGTGGTTCCAGCCGGCATTCCAGTTGGAGGCCTGGCTCAGCACTTCACGACTCCCGGTCTCCGGGTAGAAGACTTCCATGGACATGGCCACTCCGCGCAGGTGCAGGTGAGGCTGCCAGCTGTCCAGACGCACCGGATGATCGAAGGAATGGAATCCCTGGGTCATCAACTTGCCGTGGGGCGGAATCAGATAGTCGCCGCCACCGTCAAGTCGATAGGAGCGCAGATCCTGGGGGTAGGTATCCGCTTCATCGAATTTATCCTCTTCGTCGTGGTACCAGATACCCACAGTAACCTGATCATCTGGGGACTGCCTTGCCATCGGGGTAATAGTGAATGCTCCAGCCTACCATGGAATTGGAGGGCACTTTGCGGCAGGCACCTTCCGGGACCTTTTCGCCAAGTTTACCGAAGGCGAACTCGGACAGACGGTCTCCGCGAACCCATTCACCGTTTTCGTCCTGCACCAGAAAGTGCGAATTGGCATGGTGCGTGGACCCGTGAGCTTCCCTGGATGGCAACGTTTCCACCGCCTTGATGCAACGGGCTTCAGCGATACCCGAGGGAACTTCCGGCTCCCACCACAGGTCCTGGCCATTGGCAGGAACATCCCATGGTGTGGACTTGATGGTATGGTCCGGAGGACCCAGCTCGGCAGCCAGGCGCCAGTCACCCACGGGAGGGAATTCCCTGGGCGGCGGCAGCTCTTCCGGGTTACCCAGGGGCGCACCCGCATCCACCCAGGCCACGACGGTATCGATATCCTCAGGGCTCATGCGCCAATCGTTCTTCAAATGCTGAACGCCGATATCCGTATCGTACTGATACGGTGGCATTTCGCGCTCCATCACTTTCATTCTGATAAGAGGTGCCCACGGACGCACTTCCTCATAGCTGGTGAAGGCCATGGGGCCAACCTGTCCCGGCTGGTGACAGATCTGACAGTTATCCTGGATGATCCTTGACACATCGTGTGCGTAAGTGGGGTGTTCATCTGCCACCTGCGCGCCGGCAACCACAGGGGTCAGGGCCAGTGCCGTGAACCAACCCAATAATTCAATTCGTTTCATCGTTCTCTCCTGGATTATTCAACACACCTATCCACACCTCGTTGACACTGCTTAACCGGTGCGAATGCAGCCTACACTTCCGCAGTCTAGTCAGCTGAACCGTGTGAATATTGATCTAAATCAGAGGGTATGGAGCCAGATCTGCCGAATTTGTAACAAATGTTTTCACCGGGAATTCGTTGTGTGGCAGCTGACCCGATCAATCGGACCGGCACAACACCGCCAGACTGCAGGAGCCCCAATACGTCGGAAATACAGGCCCGGGAGGGAGGGTGACAACTTCAGATTGAACAAGAGGCCAGATGGCGCGCCCCGTCGAGACCGGCAAACTGGTCCGGCCTCGAAGGGACGTAAGCGGATGTCGGCAACCGGTTACCGGCAGAGCACTGCGAGTCCGGTTCGAAGATTCCCTAATTTGTCGCTGCGTGGCTGTCGTTCAGCGGGTAGATGTCTTCGTCGCTACCTCTGGAAACACCGAACCGGGATTTTGTTTCACCAGCTTTCGAACCCGGCCTGGATCGTGCCACGATGCTTTCATCTGTCGCGTCCGTGTGCTCCCGCAGGATCTCACCGGCCCCCAGCAATGTCACTGCAGAAGGAATTCTGATATCGAATTCCGTCTGCAAGCCGCCCAGGGAGGCAGTGAATTTCTGGGCGGATGCTTTGGCACCCTCCAGAATTCCCACCACCTGCATGCGCCCTCGCAACTGGTCGCGGCAATCGCTAACCTCCTGCTTGACGGCGACACGCAGATCAGCGGCATGTTTCAGAACGGTGCTGGTAAAGTTTGCCTGATAGTTCTCCAGCATCCTTTCGATGTATTGCCGCTGCAGTGCTGGTAACTGGTCCCTGACCAAATTCTGTAGCTGCTCCTTCAGGTACTGCTCACCACCACCTGCAAGTTGTTTGCGCTTTTTCTTTGCGGGAATTACCAGGTCACCGTCGCGGCCGAAGAATTTTTCCAGCACCCTGGGTCTTTTCCGGAACAACACCAGATCCACCAGGGTACGTTTGAGCGGAACCTGCTCATGATCCAGGTCCAGATCAGGGATTCGCACTTGCACTCCTTCTCCCAGTCCTCGCAGCAGCTGGGGAACGCTGTCCTCGATGCGCAAACCGGCCTGATGCAACCTGCCCATCTGAAACATATTCAGCCGCGCACCACCTGAATAGCCGGCCAGTAACGGCCTGAAATGATCAACGATACTGGCTGCGTCGCGGCGGACTTGCTGCTCCAGTGAATTTTTGAGGTGCCAGTTGAGCAGATCCAGCCAGGAATCGTCCGTCTCCATCCACTCGGACAGCGCTATCTCCAGAGAATCCACCAACCGGGAATAGTCCAGACTCAGGGAATCCAGCAATCTGTCCTTCTCCACATCCAGATGCCTGAAACTGCCGGTCCAGTCGAGCTCCTCCACTTTGTCGATGGCTTCCGCCTGTTTCTGTCTTTTCTCGATGGTGGTGCGCAATTCAACACAGGAATCCAGCAGCTGTCCGGCAGCCTCGCTGGTTGCCAGTTCAATAGCACCCTGCCCCAGCTCACCAGCCATTTTCAGACTGTCCTCCATGAAGTCCTGGATGTACTCATTGCTGTTCAGATAGTCGGTCAGGTCCTGCAGGAACCGGTTAAAGCCGCCGTCTCCGGTCTCGACATTGAACTCGTCGTAAGCGTCGTAGAATTCTGCATCCGGACCCTCTTCACAGAGGCTTTCCGACTCACCTGCAGACAGACGCCGGGAAGCGGCTTTGAGCAGGTCAATGGGATAGATATTCAAGCGCCCGTCATCGATGGCTTTTCTGAGGGTTGCACTCATACTGAGGGACCGGAATGCCGCGATCACCTGGTCGGGATCCGAGCTCTCCAGGCTGGCAGCCAGCGTGCCATCGCGCTGCAGATCCTGTTTCGAGCTGTCGATGTTGGTGATGAGGAAAATACGGCCATAGCTGCTCAACAGTTCTTCAAATTCTTCGAACACCTTGTCGAAGAACAGGCTATCGGTTTTTACCACGAAAATCGCGCAGGCTGCGGTATTGCGAAGCTCACGGGTCATCTGGTCATAGCCGAACTTCATGTGGGTGTACAACCCCGGAGTGTCGATCAGCACGGTACCGGAATCGGCCAGCGGGCGGGCAGGGATTTCCACGTTGACCCTTTTTATGGCAGCAGGAAGATGCCGGTCCGGATCAAACTCCTGGCCGGCAGACTCCACCGCCTCGATGGTACTGGCGAGCCGTTCATGCTCCCTCCGGATGGAGTCGCACATCTGGTCGCTGTCCGGAAAATCCCATGTCTCCCCGGTTTAGTCGGTGGCCTGAAAACGAGGGTGATCTCCATTTTTTACGTAAACCAGGGCCGGATAGGAGGGAAGACTGGATACCTCACTGACATAAGTGCCACTGATGGCGTTCATCAGAGTCGACTTGCCACTTTTGAGAGGGCCGAAAATCAGCAGGTAGGCCTGCTGATTCTTGATCTTCTCCTGCAGACTTCCATAGCGATGGCGAATATCCCGCAGGTTCGCCCTGATCTCGTTGAGGCAGGCGAGGTCGATATTCCCCAGCTGCCCGGCCAGCGCGCCAACGGCTCTATCCAGGCGCCGCCCGAAAGGCTCAAGCTCCCTGGAAAATAACTCGCAAAATCTCTGTACCTCTGTCTTCATCAGAATTGGACTCCCTGTGAATCAACCCGGAAAGGGGAATCGCCGCAACGTCAATCAGCAGCTGGTACGCAGTATCGACCCTGAGCTGTAGTGCCCGGAATCTGCAATCTGCCTGGTTGAGCGGCCCAGAAACTGGGTGCTGCGATTACCTGTGCTTTCTATTTTGTTATGGTGTCTCAACTATGTATCGACACTTCCGGCATAACTTCCATAGTTTTGCAGGTCAATTCTGCGCCAGCCTGTATCAATGGCCCAAAGGTCCCACTGCGCAGGCGGACACTACGGGTAACCACGGCATCAGAGGCCTGTCCTCCTTGAATTCGAACTGTAATCCGGTGTGAGTCTTCGGGCCGCGGGGGAGGGTCATTCCCTGGCCGCAGGGGACGGCATCACTGCAGCGGCTGTAAGAGCGGCAACACCCTTATTTCAGGAGATCTCTGGCAGGGAAGCCCATCAGGATCGCGGGTCTAACAGAACCCGCGCATTACACGGGCAGCCCCTCCAACTTCCCACTTCCAGGGAGTTGCCAGTTTCTGAGGTCTGAGAGTGTAGGTAACGCCCGCCATAAAGGTGGCATCGTCCTTCCAGGTCATCACGATTTCCCCATTGGTCACACTGGCTCCCGTGGAGGGTAGCTGTCGCCGGCAGGTCGGCGGGAATCCCGAATGCTCCGCCGTCCAGGCTGGCCAAGTCCGTGACGCCTCCCTCCACCGCCTGCTTAATGGCTTCGACCCGTGTGGATGCCGAGAGCGCCAGGCTCTCGATTCGCTCGGAACCCATACTTGCCTGATAGGCCGGAACAACCACACTCATGATAAGACTGATGCATGCTGCCACAATAAGTATTTCCAGGAATGTCATCCCGTAAATCTCCTTCATCGTTCCACTCCTGCTGTCGGTACAGATAAACGGACCCGCATACTGCCAACTGCGCGATTAATCATTTGCGGGCTTTGAAGTTTTTCTTGCATAGGAAGGTGCAAGTGTCGTGCCAGCACAATTTTTATTGACTACTCATTCTTTTTCGAGCACGGGCAGTTCACCTGCTGCTCGACGCTCCCGGACGCAGGCTGGCTGCAACCCTTGAAATTGGGCGCCCTGGCAGTGGGTTACTGCCCAACCAAAGAGAATCCAATCTGTTCTGATACCGTCACTCCCGGCGCCAGAAGGTGACGGTGGTTTTCCGGATGAGTGCGGGAATCTGTGAAAAGCCGGCGTTCTGCAACTGCGCCTGTCGGGAATTGCCGACACCCGGCCGGCGGAAGTGGGGAAAGGTGACAGCCGGATTCCGCTCATGTGGTAAAGTCCACAGGAGAGCCTACTTTGTAGAATCTGCACTGATAGATTGGCCAGTCAGCGGTCAACGGACCCTTACTAAGAGGTCCGGTACTAACTGCGGGCAGTGAGGATTCTGCTATAGTCCAAGCTTAATCATAGCTTTTTCTACCAAGCCGACTCCTGCCCCGGACAGTGTTGATGGCAGAACTGGTTTTCATCAAGCCCCGCTCAATCCTGCAACTGGTAGTGACCGGTTTTGTCCTGGTCAGTGGCATTTTGCTGATCGCTCTGACAATAACGATCCAGCAACTGGACCTGATCAGCCGTCAGAGCCAGACCGCTGTCAGCCGGAGCATATCCGCCATGGGTGCCAGCCGCCTGCTCCTTGAACAAAGTGCTGCCATGGAGCGCAATGCCAGGCAGTACGCCATTGTAGGCGAAGCAGATATTCTCAGAATCTATGCGGAACGGCGTGCTTCGTTTGTGGCGGCTACGGAAACGCTGGAGTCTCTGGGATTGAATCCGGAGCTTCCCGTACAGCTGACCAGAGTGCGCAACCTGGAAGCCGATACCTACTCAGCGCTGGTCGCCGGGAACCACTCTACGCTGGAAGCCTCGTTCGATGAGGTGGTGAAAGCGGCAACTGCGATCTCGGCAATCGTAACCGGCTGGGCAAATCAGCAGATTGATTCCATAGAAAGCGAAGCTTCGGAATCCAAGCGCTTGATAACGTACCAGTTACTGTTTCTCATCGCCGCCGCAGTGAGCCTGGCAGCCGTGTTCATATACTGATCACCCGGCCTCTCAAACAGGTAAGAACTGCTATCAATCAGCTGGGATCAGGCACCTATCATGAAAAAATAAGCGTCGGGGGGCCCCGAGACCTGGTCACCATAGGCCAGCAGCTGGACTGGCTGAGGGAACGTCTCGCAAACCTGGAACAGCAGCGAAAGCAGTTTCTGCGCCACGTTTCCCACGAACTGAAATCGCCACTCGCAACGATCCAGGAAAGCGCGGCACTACTCGACGACGGGGTGGTTGGCGAGTTGAGCAAGCCCCAGAAGGAATTGATCGATATCCAGTCAAAGAGCCTGCAGAAGCTGCACGCCTTGATCGACGAGCTACTGAGACAGCATGAGCGCAATTATGCGGTGGTAAGCGACTACTGCCATGACATCCGGGTCGACAGCCTGATCAGGAATATACTGAAGGAGCACAATTACAGCATTGGAGCTTCAAGGATCAACCTCAGTCTTAAACTTGAAAAGTGCAGAATCAGCGGCAACACGGAACAATTTCGCGCATTACTGGACAATGTCATCGTCAACGCCATCAGATTTTCCCCGGAGGACGGTGAATTGGCGGTAGAGCTGTTTCGGGAAAACGACAACATGGTAATAGTCATCACGGACCAGGGGCCGGGCATTCCGGAAGCTGAGCGGAAAAGAGTCTTCGAGGCTTTCTACCAGGGCAGGCAGCAACCGGATCGGGTAGTGAAGGGAAGCGGGCTGGGGCTTGCCATAGCCAGGGAGTATGCGGCGGCGCATGGTGGCACCATTGACATCGTGTCCTCCGAATCGGGTGGCGCCTGCTTTCGAATTGTGCTGCCGGCGCATGGGTCCCGGGGGCAACCCGGCCAACAACATGAAGTGACAGACAGCTCTGAACGGTCTGGTTTTCGACTATGGATATAACAACAGCTTTCAGAACCAGCCGGGCCTCCTTCCTGTTATTGGTGGTCTTTTCTGGGTGCAAAGCCCCCCTGGACTTCGGCACTGTCGCCGACTCCCTGATTCCCGGCCGGGAATCGGTAGAGGCACCTCTGGCCTACTATGAATGGTCCCTGTCTGCGACGACTGCACAACTGGCTCAGGAACAGGACCGGCTGGAGTCCCTTGAGGATCTCGATTCCGACCCGGTCCTTCTGGTGCAGCTGAGTGTTGTCAACATGGCACTGGGGATGAACGACAGGAATGAGTCAGGTTTCGAAAACCTGCGCACCCTGGGGCAGAATTGCACTACGCGAACCTGCCGGAATTACATCAGTCTCGCCACGCTACTGGACCAGCTGACAGAAGCCCGAAGCAATCTTGAAGCCGCACGCGCCGGTCAGGCCGAGGAACAGCAGCATGTTTCCACTCTCAGGTCCCAGCTGGCAACGCTGCAGCAGCGAATAACGTCACTGCAAGCGCAGATTGATGCCCTTACCAGTCTGGAGCAGGAAATAATTCAACGGGAGTTCAACGAACTGTCACGATGAACAATCGCAAAGGCAAGCGGGCAAGAGTTCTGGTCGTCGATGACGACGAAGACCTTCTGCATCTCATCTGCCTCAGGCTGAAAGCCAATAACTACGAAGTCCGTGCACTGGATAACGCCAGTTCCGCCCTGACCCAGCTGTCGTCGTTCAAACCACATGTCGTGGTAACAGACCTCAAGATGCCGGGCATGGACGGGATGGCGTTGTTCGAGGAAATCCAGCAGCGCAATATCAGGACGCCTGTCATTGTCCTTACCGCCAACGGGACAATTCCTGATGCTGTTGAAGCCACTCAGAAAGGAGTTTTCAGCTACCTGGTCAAGCCTTTTGACGCAGAAATTCTCCTGCATAACCTGGAACGGGCTGTACACCAGATTCAGGTGTCTGTTTCCCCTGACACCGGACAGCCTGAGGAATGGCGGAAGGAAATCGTCAGTTGCAGCAGCGCAATGGACAATCTGCTCCAGCAGACTCACGCAGCCGCGGTATCAGATGCCAATATACTCATACAGAGCGAAACAGGAACCGGCAAGGAGTTGCTGGCGATGGCCATACACAAGGCCAGCCACCGGGCCGGCTACCCGTTTCTGGCTCTGAATTGCGCGTCGATTCCGGAAAGCCTGCTTGAGTCAGAGTTGTTCGGACATGCGGCCGGGTCGTTCACCGGAGCCAAAGCCCCTACACCCGCATTTGCGGCAGCTGAT
>CALOEW010000011.1:0-4986 GCA_942492445.1 uncultured Gammaproteobacteria bacterium | reverse complement strand
TCAGTACTTCTTCCGCCGGATTCGCCTTGACCGCATAATAGATCCTGGCATAGGGAAACAGTTCCACCAGGCGGGTGAACTGCCGATCGATGATACTTGAGCTGATAACCACGAACGGTGTTACCTGTTGATCAGCGAATGCCTTGATCCGATCAAAATCAGCCTGATAGTAATAGTCTTCAATACAAACAGTGTTCATCACTTCCTCTTCGAACGACAACCCGGCAGTGAATGCTGCCGGATCGCGACCGGCAGCGGCGGGAGTGTATGCCCGCATAGTAATCGAGAGTAACGGGAAGGAAAAGAATTTAAGGGACCACTGTCTAATTACCGCGATGCTCTGCGATAATCAATCACAGGTTCCTTAAACGCAAACCCGGGTAGTTACCACTCCCGCATACCACGCTAAATTGCTGCTCCTGGATTCGTCATGCCGAATGTCGCCACACCCAATCTGTTCCGCAATCACGTCCTTATCACTCCCTCAGGTGAATCTGAAACCCTGCTGGACATTGAGACCGACGCGATTACCGCGCTCTACAGGAAATACGGGGCATTGCTGCTCCGGGGGTTTCCGCTGGACGTGGAAACCTTCGCCGGCCTGACACAGACTTTCTGTACCCATGCGGTAATGAACGACAGTCCGGGGCGTGAAATGGTGGACCGGAAAGCCGCTATCCAGTCAGTGGATCAGGGTGACGCTGCGTTTCCGCTGCACGCGGAACTTGCCCGTGAACCCTGGAAGCCGGACATCTGCTTTTTCGGTTGCGTCCGGGCCCCGGAATCAGGCGGAGAAACAACCTTCTGTGATGGCGTAAGAGTTGTAAAAAAACTGCCACGCTCGGTAGTGAAAAAGCTTCAACAAAGGCAGTTACGCTATATCAAGCGCGCCACTGACAGGGAACTTGCCTACTGGATCGGGTATGCAAATCCAAGAGACAAGGCACTGCAGCACCCGCCGCCGGATTGCCCCTTTGAATTCTCCAGGCTGAACAACACCGTGGTGCGGTCTTTTCAGCGTCCGTTCCTGCACCGGACCATGTTCGGTAATGAACTGTGTTTTGGCAATTTCCTGTTGTTCGCCCGCGATCTGCACAAAGTGGATCATTATCCGGTGTTTGAGGACAATTCAAGAATTCCGGATGATCTGGTGGATACCATCCGCCGCACATCCGACAGGCTTACAGAAGCGGTGCAATGGCAGAAAGGTGATCTGTTGATTCTCGATAACACACGATTCATGCACGGGCGCAATGCCATCGAGGAAACCGGCGACCGCTATATCATCACCTATTTCGGCTTTCTCAAATTCGCCGTTCCCAGCCCCGATGAAGGCCCGGCGCCACGCTGGCGTAATCCCAGGGTCTGGCGGCAGGTAAATTTTGGAAACTGAGCTGTCTCCAGAACGCGACTACCTCAAGGCGAGCCTTGAGGCGGGGGGGGCGGCACTCTTCTCCGCCCAAGTCTTGTATCCGGTGAGGTTACTTTGATGAATCACTCTCCAGGTGCCAGGGGATAAATAACATGAAACTTCAAGCATTCTGCATCACATTTCTGCTTCTCGGAGCATCCTGCGCTGTCGCTGCGGAGCTCGACGACATCCAGGCACAAATAGCAGCTCGCCGACTCCGGACCCAGGCAAGCCAGAACCTGCCCTTGAGTAGACCCCAGCTTCTGGATCTCTGCAGGGACTTGAACGGACGACGCTGGTGCGAGGGTTATATCTCCGCGATACTCACTGTATACCAAATTCCGCGAGAATGCTTACCCATGACCGACATGGCGCTGTTCATGAACGGACAGGTATGGGAGCTGACAACCACCTGGATCATGCAGCAGCCCCAAGACTCAAAAATGAGCCTTTATGAGGCGGTGACCGGTGCGTTGGAACAGGAAAACCGATGCCCTATGGGGAACATGCTGCCGTTTGATGGCCCGGAGCTTGAGCCCTTCTCCGTAGCCGAACGTGCTGAAATTCGGAGGGCACTGGATTTATTTCCGTTAAACGACGTGATACCAGCCTACCCACCCGCGGCGCAGCGCGATGGTATTGAGGGCTGGACACAGGTGCGATTCACTGTCACAGAAACCGGCACCGTCAGAGATATCGTACTGGTAGATGCGGACCCGCCTGAAATCTTTAATGAAGTGTCAATCGATGCTGCGGCGGAGTTGAAGTTCACACCGAGAACTAGAAACGGTGCAGCGATAGAAATACCGAATGTGCAGCATGTTTTTCGATTCAATCTTGAATCATTAGGATCGCGTACCACGCCATTTTCACAGTAGACGCCGCGTTTGTGACGTGAGGTGCCATTAGGGTGCAGACGCCCGCAATGCTCTGCTACAACGGTTCCATCCGTCGACAGACCAGAGAGGAGCGGAACCGTGTGGGATCGAAAATAATTTTGGGTGTCCAACTGCTGCACAAAAGTTGAAGCGATGGGTATCCAGTTTTTCGACTGCCTTTAACCTGGCTGATCCTACTGCTCCGACTCCCCCAGTTCCTCTTGAACACGAGCGCCACGTAAAATATTAACCATGCCGTAATTGCCCTCATGGCAAGCATACTCGTAAAGCTGGCCTGCAACTTTAGTCATGGCCACGATAGCAGTAAATTTGTCAGTAAAGGTTGAGGGGTCTTCGATGGTAAATTCATAGCTGACGGTTTGGGGACCCACCCGGGTAAATCGCTCGGTGAGAACTTTGTCGTAGGAACTCCCAGCCATACCGAAACTCGTGGTCAAATCGTTGAAATTACGCGTTTCCACCACTAGCGTATCGCCATCCCAGTAGCCACGGGAATCGCCGGACCAGAATCTGAGGTCATCGTCGAGTTCGGGCCTGGTACTGTCGGCATCCAGTATGGGTACAATGCGCGCATCATGTATCATTTCGGTCATGATTACGGCAGTATCTTGGTTCTGGAAAATCTGTACATTGTTGTTGTAAAGACTCGGCACAAAGGGAGGGCCGGCGTTGAAGCCGACGATGCAGCGTTCAGAAAGACCTCGATCTTCCGGGCCATCAGCACCGATTCCACCACCAGAAAAGCGCACCGGTCGCTCGCCGCGGTATATTTGATCCGGGTTGAAGTTGGCAAACGGGTCTTCAACTCCCTCAACCAGGTCTGGAATGCGGCCATCGAGGGGGTAGATGATGTGGGATGTTCGCACTTCGTCACCGATACCGGCGCTCTCGATCCAGAAATCATTGTAGGATTCATCGACGCCGGGAATTGGCAGAGCCGAATCGGAGTTGGCATCCGCCGCTCGTCGTTGCGCCTGGGCTTCGGCTATTTCGTCGGCGGTGAGAAATTGGCGTTCGCCGAGTTGAGCGGGGCGCTGCATCGGTCTGTTGGAAGAGAAATTCCAAACTCCCTGAAGGTCTGGTTGTCCCCACTCGGTTCGTGGAACCATGTAGGCATCAGCAGCAACACTGATCTGAGAGAATGAAATGCTGAAGACTGGAACAAGGCAAACAAGATTTAGTAATTTTGCATTATTCATAGCGCACTCCTTGGAGGAATTTAGAAGAATTTGTGATCGTATTGTACGCCGATGTCAAAATCCTAAAACGATTCTACAAATGCCGAGCGCTGCTCAGGGCCATTGTTTACTAGTAGATCAAAAGGTATACCAGAGTCGGGAAATTGTCCAGTTTGGTGAAGTGTGGACCCGGTAAGGTGATTCTATCAGTTGAGATATCGAAGAAATCGACTGCCAAAGAGGGCAGTTTGATCCACAGATTCGTCAACGCGTTCAGGAACTAGGCGATAATTCTCTGCCCAATGCCCTGATTGATCTGGACTCTCTGGCTGATAGGTTGACTTCCTGCTCCATTGCTGTCCGACATTTTTCAGAAATACCAATATTGCCAGGAGAAAGACAGGGCTTCATTGGAGTCAAGAGGCCTGTGGTTGAAAAGTTGACGGGTTTTCCAGGAAGGATTTTCCGCCTTCAACCGTTGCCCTTGTGGTATCTCAACTGGCGGGTTTCAGGTAACCGATGCCTGCAATGTGTACAGGCTTCTAAGGTGAAAAGTCAGCGAGTAGTGAATGTGAAAAATTAGAACGTGTGCAGTTTCGTTTCTCGGGCTTGGAGGGTTATCAGTTAGTCGTGGCTTCGAGCGGCGCGGCCTTCCGGTAACAGCAAATCCCCGATCCGATACGACCACTCAATGCGCAGATTCTCCTTGTCCTCACTGCGAACGACAACAACCCGCGGTTACAGAAGTTGCAAAATTACCGGACTCAATTGCGATTGCTGTTGAACGATCTGTAAACAAGCCGCCGGGTCTCGAGCGCGGCGTATCACAATGGCTGGGCAGAGTACATTCACTTGTAGTAGCATTTCCGTTTAACCATCCAGGGAGTTTGAGTCACCCACATGGGGCTACTGATCGCCTTCGCGGCACTTTCCATCAGCGTATCTTTTTTATGTTCCACTCTTGAAGCAACCCTGTTGTCCATAACGCCCAGTTATATCGCGAGCCTGAGAGAGACACGTCCGGGCCTGCACCTGCAGTTGGGGGCGCTAAAGGATCGTATCGATCAACCTCTGGCCGCTATTCTGACTTTAAACACGGTGGCTCACACGTTCGGCGCCGCCGGTGTCGGCGCCCAGGTGGGGATCGTTTTCGGCGACGGCTACCTGGCGCTTGCCTCTGCCGTGATGACCCTGTTGGTGTTGCTGTTGTCTGAGATTATCCCTAAAACCCTGGGAGCCAGGTACTGGGTCCGGCTGGCACCGACTTTGCCGGTGATACTGAGAATCATGATAATTTCCCTCAAGCCCTTCATAAAATTGTCCGACTGGATCACCAGGGGTATTGGTGGTGGAGTGCCGGTGACGGATATTCGTGCGGAGATCAAGGCACTGTCAACACTGGGGAAAGAGGGCGACCTGCTGGACGAAGATGAACGGCGCGCTATAGCGAATATTCTGGATCTGCATGAAGTGAAGCTGAGCAAGATCATGACTCCCA
>CALOEW010000010.1:0-5528 GCA_942492445.1 uncultured Gammaproteobacteria bacterium | reverse complement strand
GACGCCGGTGCTGTTCTCGCGCAGGCTCTGCATCGCTGTCTGAACAAAGGCGGCCAGATTGCCAGCGAGTATCGCGCTACGGTCCCCGCCTTTTTCATGTTGGTGGATTCATTGGGAGAAAGCCCGTAGCGACCGAGCGACTCCTCGCCCTGCGGGGGTTTGATCAGCACCCGGTCACCGCTTAGCAATGCCACCGTCTGATCGCTTCCTGATGGCTTGATCATCCCCACCCCCTGATCTGTTTCAGGCAGAGACAACAAGTTGCGCCCCCAGCACTGGTGCA
The DNA here is from genome assembly GCA_942492445.1 of uncultured Gammaproteobacteria bacterium. Lineage (GTDB taxonomy): Bacteria > Pseudomonadota > Gammaproteobacteria > Pseudomonadales > Pseudohongiellaceae > NORP240. The sequence continues at coordinate 5,245 of CALOEW010000010.1, read as the reverse complement.
CGAACGGCTCACCGAGCAGACCGACCATTGTCGGCACGACATCGGTCTGCGTTCCCACCGTGTGATTGAGCGCGCCATAGGTTTCGCGGATACCCGGGCCGAGGATAAGCAGCGGCACCCGAAAGCGTACCAGGTCGATTTCCGACAGTTGTTTCTGGGTGGAAAAACCGTGGTCTCCGAGAATCACAAACAGAGTGTTGTTGAACCACGGGGATGTGGAGACGCGGTCGAAAAACTGTCCCAATGCCCAATCGGAATATCGTTGCGCCGTGAGGTGCATATCCAGGTTTCCGTGACCGGATACATTCGCGACCGGCAGTTTCTCCGGCAGTGCATAAGGTGTGTGGTTGGACAGGGTCTGCAGGACTGCATAGAACGGTTTGTCTGCCGGCATCCGATCCAACTCCTCTGCCGCCCTTGCGAACATGTCCTGGTCTGATACCCCCCAGGTCGGATCGATGAAGACCGGGTTCTCGATGTCATCGCGGCCGACAAAGCGGGACATACCCTGGTTGCGGAAGAAGCCTTGCTGGTTGTCCCAGGAAAAATGCCCGTTGTAAACATAAACGTCATTGAAGCGTTCGTTGTCGAGCATTACCGGCAGACCCGAAAACCTATTTTGACCCTCGGGTTGCTGCATCAGGTACTCGTAGCCAGGCAAGTTCGGGAAACAGGCCACCGTCGCGAACATACCCTGGTGCGTGTGGGTGCCATTAGAGAAAAAGCGGTCAAACAGCAGCCCCTGGGTCGCCAATCTGTCGAATTCCGGGGTAACGCCGATGTCGTTGCCGAGCGCCCCAGTGAACTCGCCGGAAAAACTTTCCATGACGATGAGCACAAGGTTGCGCGGAGGTGCGGGCAAACGGTTGATCGGCGTATGCCGCCGCAACAGGCTGTATTTCCCGGGCGCCAGCAATTCATCCTGCGGTGTCAGCAGCAACTCACGGGTACGCGCAAGTGCGATGTCCTGGGGCATCGCGCTCAACCACTGATCGTCGCCCTTGCGGGAAGTGTCCATCGCGGCCTTGGCAAGCGTATAGGTGCCATTGAGTGCGAGGTGATTGGCAAACAGGTGGCTGCTGTGAAAGGCGTCACCCCAGCGTAGGGGCGGACCAGAGCGCAGGGTGCCGCGTCCACCCCAGGCGGTCAGAAATAGGGCCAGTAACACAATCGGTACCAGAAGGGCGACCTGGTAGCCGGCAACCATGCGCTTGGGTGTAAGACGGTCGATCCAGCGCAGCATCAAAATGTACGTGCCGGCCAGCAACACCCACAGCAACAGATAGCGCACCACGGGGTAACCATTCCAGATCATGCTGGATACCGTGGCAGCGTCGGCCTGCAGATAGTGAAAAGCGATGCTGTTTAGCCGGGTGTGGAACTCACGATAGAACTCCAACTCGGTGACACCCGCAAACAAAGTCACAGCACCGGCAAACCCGAGCCACAGCAGCGCCAGCCGACGTCTGCCCAACCCGCGTGGAAGCAGCAATGCAAGCACCAGGGGGGCACCGACGATGCAGGTGATAATCAGGTCAAACCTTAGGCCGACCAGAAAGGCACTGGCCAAATCAACAGCTGGAATCTGCTCCGCCAGCCCGGAATTGGTAAAGAGCAGGAAACCGCGCAGCACGGCCATCCACCCAAGGTAGGTCAGCGCGTAGCCCAGCAGAAACAAAACATCCGCCAGCAGCGGATGAAAATCAACCTTCGACAATCCTCTTGACTGCATTTGGTTCATGGTCCATGTATTTTCAGAATGCGGTTTCTTCGCTGCTCGGCGAGATAATAGGCCCCATCAGAACCGACAATAACGGATTGTGGTGAACGCAAATGCCGCGCAAGTACTGTCATCTTGCCGTCCCCGAAATGCAGCAACCGTCCAAAGTTCGTGCGGTCTTCAGTTATCAGAATGGAACCGTCTTGCAAGCAGTTCAGAAAGGCCGGCTTGTCCAGTCCGGTTGCAGCTGTAGCCACTTCCCCACCGCTATAGCGCGATAAACGATCCAAGCCCTTCTCGACATAGTAGATTTCCCCGTCTGGGCTTTGGCATACCCCTTCTGGCTGCTTGAGTCCGCCCAGTAAGACCTCAATCCTTCCCGTCTCTGTGTTGACTCTCAATAGCCGACCGTCATGCTTCCGATCTTCGACTACCAGGATGTCGACTGCGCCGGCACTGGCGATACCCTCGGCTGCAGATACACCTTCCAGGTAGCGCAGTGCATCTGATTCGTAGACAGCGATACCATGGTCGCCGGCCTCGGTCGTAATGTACAGGGTGCTTCCGCGGACCAGAATTCCATCGGGTTTGTCCAGATGCCCCAGTATCTCACTCTGGTGCCCGTCCCGAATAAGCACCAGCCGACCTTGCTCGTGACTTTCCTCCAGTGTGGCGTAAAGATCGCCGCCGCCGTCAAACGCAAGTGCCGAAACTACCGGCAGCTCACTCGCGTATTCTTCGTACTTGTATCCATCTGCCAGAATCGGCGGGCCAAGAAATATGTGCGCCAGACCCAGCATTCCAGCCGCCACAACGAGCGACGCAAAAAGCACCTTGTGGAGGAATTGATGCTGCGACCTATCGGTCGACCGCTGCTTTCGAACGACGGGTAGCGGATGCAGGACAGCAATTGTTTTTGGAGATCGCGAGGCCGGTCCGGATGTCGACACTGATTTCACTCGTTACCGATAAGCATCGGTGTCACCCTTTTTCCAACACGTAAGTCCGCCACATCGCGTATTTTGGGATGAAGTCGAAATATTTCGATATATGGAACCCCGACTCTTTGAACTCCGATTCAATCTGCTGTCGATTTACCACGAATCGATTGCCGCCCCGTTCTTTTTCGCCCATCTCTTTCCTGCGTTTTTCCAGTCTCCCTCGTCGCCATGCCTTGTAATTTCCATCGACCCACAGGGACACGATGACGGAAGACCTGGCGACACGATTGAGTTCTCTAAGGATGGCCAGACGATGTTCGGCGTCGGAAACATGGTGAAGTAGACGGATACAAAAGATCAGGTCTACTGACTCATCGTCAAGTTCTATCTTGAAAGCAGAAGTCTGAAACGCTTTTATTCTGCAGGTGACCTCTGAAGGCTGACCCTCAAGCGCAACTTTGATCATATCTGCAGAATTATCGGCAGCCAGAATTACCCGGTCCTTCCGTTCCGCCAACAATGGCCAGAAACGCCCGGCGCCACACGGCAGATCCAATACGGTGTCGGAGCATGCCGCATATTCCAACGCCCTTTTCACCATACGAGATTCACGCCAATGCGACAGGCGCCGCGCCAACGTAGATTGGTGCTTCTCAAAATACATTTTGGAATGGGCACTATCATATTTTTCCGATAAATCCAGATTGACTGGCGCCTCAGTCCACTGGGGCGATTGGTTTTGAGGCACAAAGGATGTTTGAGTAGTCATATCGAAACCCCATGACGAAGGCCACACCGCGAACGAGCAGCCGGCCAGGACAATCACTATTCTCGTCGCACAGTTTCCGCATTCGCTGAACGTCGGCTGCGACAGGAAGAATCAGTTTCCCCGGATACAGACTCGGGAGAACCAGGGTAGTCAGGCGGGTATCAAATAGATGTCTACGGAATATGAAATCTTCGTGAAATCAGCCGAAATACCACGTGACAGCGGTGCCCTCACCCATCTGGCTTTGGATATCAAATTTCCAGCCGAATGCTTTGCATAGGCGGTCGACCAAGGCCAACCCCAAGCCGCTTCCTGAGCCAAGGGCATTGCTACCCCTGATCCCATTCCGCCGAATGGCCTCGAGCTCTGAAGGCGGTATGCCGATGCCTGCATCCCGGATAATGACCCGATCCGCCATGAGCGACACCTTGACCTGTCCTGATGGCGTATTCTGCACCGCATTCCTGATGAGGTTGTCGGCAATCATCCGGATCGCGGCCTCAGGGGCGTGCAGTTTGGGAGAACCGCCTTGTTCCCAACCTATGCTTTCAGCTGACTGTTCCGAATTCTTGTAGATGGTTGCCCTGAGGACTCCCGCAATATCGACTGCCGGATAGGGCACCGGCGATGAGTTCACGACCCAACAACAACAGTGATGAGAGGGTGTCGTTCATTTCCCGGTCGCTGCGAACGCACGATCCAGGGCCCGTCCGGACAGGGGCGCCAGGCTTGAATCGCGCTCGATGATTTCCATCGAACTCTGAATGATTGCAAGCGGGTTTCTAAGCTCGTGTGCAACTTCCGCCGAAAAGGCCTTCTCGCGAATCAATGCCTCAGTCCGGCGTTCGCGGTCGTGCTTTAGCGCGATCGCCAGCTGTCCAATCTCGTCGGGCGGATAGTCTGCGGGGTCAACATCAGCTGTTCCTCTCCGTTGCCTGGAGAGAGCGGCGGCGGCCAGATGCTGAAGTGGCTTGAATCAGTCGGCAGGTGAAAAGGTATCCTGCCCAGAGCGAGGTGCAAACACTTAAGAAAGTGCCCGCCGCAATGACCCAGCCTATCAATGATTCGCGGGATTCCAATGTGGTCTGGGTCTCCGTCGTGCCACGAAAGTTGCCTCACCTGATGGCCTGCATGGCAACGACCAGTTTTTTCCACGATTGTCCGGCTTAACCACCGACACCGAAGACAATGGGCCCTCATACTTGAGGCGACTTCCGGGTTCAATGTCGTAGATCCCTGTCTTTCCTTCAAGCTCTGCTGGAACACTATCAGGTTCGATATCACCGAAAATGCGAATGTTTGGTGAACTTGGGTGGTGGCACCAGACTGACTTTGTCCGGCGCAGCCATTACCCGCCGGAGTTGTTCAACAAGCACCCGCGCAACAGTGCGTTCCTCAAGTTCCTGCGCGACCGTCAAAAACGCGAGCGCCAGCAAGGGCCCCAACAGAAGACCAGCACCCAGGAATGTGATGAATATCCTGAAGCGCAGGCTATTTCGATACGGCATCAGCCGGCACCAGGCGATAGCCCACACCATGAACCGTCTGGATCATGGATGGCTCGGAGGCTCGGCCGACCACGCGACGCAGCCGGTAGATATGCGTTCTCAGCGAATCCGATGTCGGCAGCTTGCCTTCCCACACTTCCGCCTCCAGCTGGCTCAGTGAAACGGTTCGGGGTGATTCCCTCATCAATACCTTCAGGATACGAAAGTCCATTCGCGTCAAAGGAATTTTTGCGCCACCACGAAAGACCTCGTGCGTATCTTCATCAAGTTCCAGGTCTGCACCCGGAAGTCGCGATTGCGTCAAGCC
>CALOEW010000009.1:0-37713 GCA_942492445.1 uncultured Gammaproteobacteria bacterium | reverse complement strand
GCCATCGATCTGTCTACCATGGAGCTGGCATGGCAGCATCGGCAGGTGGCGCCGCCAAGCATTGCCACCCTTTCCACGGGTGGCGGGCTGGTATTTGCCGGCTTTCTGGACCAGAGTTTCAAGGCCCTCGATGCAGCAACCGGCGAGGTACTTTTGGCAAACCACCCTCAATCATTTCCCGTCTTCGTTTCCGGTTTCCTATGCAGTGGATGGAAGGCAGTATATTGCCATCATTCGCGGGCAACCCGGCCTGCTGGTTGGTAGCCTGTACGGGATCATCTCCGGCCTTCTGAGCGATCAGGGTGGCAGCCTGGGGGTTCCTGTTGCAGATCCGGCCATCCTGGTCTTCGCGCTGGACTAGTGGCAAAGGCCCAATTCAGGTCGATACTCAATCAGAGGTAGGGAACCTCTGTTTAAGTCCCACAACGCTCTGGCCTTCAGACAAGTCTGCTGGCGAGGCGCATTGCCGCCGGCATGCGTCGGCCTGTCAAGGCAGTGCAACGAAGCCAGCGGGCTTGTCTGAAGGCCCCTTCGGGCGGGGCCTGTCGGGCGTCGCTGCCTCGTTGCCGTGCTTAAGAGGAGTGACCATTCCCGGCGCACGGCGCCTCACAGCAACACCCGACAAACTCCCGCAGAGCATTGTGGGACTTAAACAGAGGTTCCCTACTACCGGTCTCCATCCCGTGGAGTTGAAGTGGTGACAACTGGCCTCATGCCCATTATCTGTACGATGACCTCCTCGTCTTTTGCCATGTCGTAGTGGTGGCCATTGGGAGGCTGGTAGATGCAGGTGCCGGCCGGTTTCGCTTCCATGTTGTCGGGATCGTAAACATCAGACTCCGGGCCGGAAAAGTTTCAGTGGCCTGAACCCGGGTGCTTCCAGTATCCATAATCCCTGTAAGACATGAACGTGAGTTTCTTACACGACCAACAATAAAGTTGGTGTGCGATAAATTTTCCGGGATCGCACCGCTCCAGGGGAGTCTGATCCTCCGCAACTTGCACCCCTCCGGGGTTCCCTCTCCCGGTCGGTGCTGCGTTTTTATTGCTCCGTCCTCAGACTCCCCTGGACCGGTGCTCAGTGCTCGAATTCAAGGCTTGTGGAAACCAGAAGCGCAAATCGTTGGAAAAGCCGGTATTCATCGTTAGTCCCTCTGCAGGGAGTTAATCAGAGCATTTGAAGCCACTGCACGAGGAATTCTGCACTTAGCCAGGGCGTGGCCGGCAGGGGGTTCCCTTGGGCTGCGGACCGCGCCCCAGGAACCCCCTCGCCGGCCACGATGCTCGAAGCCACGAATAACTGACTTCCCTCAAAACCCTGGAAACCAAACTGCACGCTATCTGAGTTTCAAATCCAGTACCTGCTGACCTATCACTCCCGGAGCCTGGGCACACTGCTGGCATTGGTCCCGTGAAACCCGCCAGTGGTAGCTGAAGGAGGAAAATCCTCCCCGGGAAGACCGGAAAATATTTCCCATCTACAGGCCTCTTGAACCCAGAGAAGCCCTTTTTACGTCGGTTCAATCAGTAAAACTTGTGATTGACAGCGGTGGATCTTTATCAGGTGCTATGGAATCATACAGTCACCATAAATGAAGTTTGCCAGGGTTGCGGAGATTTGGTCTGTATTGCCCTGGATTTGCAGCCTGTGGGCTGAATTGCGGGAGGAGCCAGGGGACATGAAAAAAATTACAATTGCAGCTCTCTTTTCTTTACTCTTCATTCTTGAAGCGGCCCATTCCCAGCCTGCCGACATCGGAGCGCGAGACGACTGGCCCATGTATCGGGGGGAATTGACGGGCACCGGGTATTCGACTCTCAATGAGATCGCTGCAGACAACGTCGCGGGCCTTGAACAAGTCTGGGCCTACTCGTTGCGTGCCGGCGCGACAGACGATGTAAACGGCCGATCGGCAGCGGCAGCCTCCCAGGCAACTCCCATCGTGATCGATGGTGTCATGTATCTGCCGGCTGCTGACCGGGTTGTGGCGCTGGACCCGCTGAGCGGAACGGAAATCTGGCGACACACGGTGCCGGACTCCAGGCCATCCCGGCGAGGAGTCGCCTACTGGCCGGGCGACGGGGAACTGGCGCCACGAATTTTTTTCACCGTCGGGGACAAATTGCTGGCAATCGATGCGGCAACAGGACTGACGGCCAGTGATTTCGGAGTCGACGGTGTAGTGGATCTGGTGATCCCCTATCTGTCGGTACCCCTTGTTTTTGAAAATATTATCGTAGTGGGGGCCAACACACCCCCGGGTGCGCCCGGCGGAATTGGCAACCCGCGTGCCTACGACGCCCGAACCGGTGAAAAAATCTGGGAATTCAAATCGGTGCCACCACCGGGACAGCCAGGGAATGAAAGCTGGGAGGGAGACAGCTGGGAAAACCGGCTGGGTGCCAATGCCTGGCCTTTTTATTTCACCATGGACCGGGAGCGGGAATTGCTCTACCTGCCATTGGCTTCTCCCATTCCGTTTGCCTACGGAGGCGATCGCAGCGGCGCCAATCTGTTCGCCAACTCTGTTGTCGCTGTAAACGTGCGCAACGGGGAGTATGTCTGGCACTTTCAGACAATCCATCATGACCTGTGGGACCACGATCCTCCCGCGCCTCCCACACTGATAGACATTGAAAGCGCCGACGGCAGCGTCCCCGCTCTCGCGGTGACTACCAAGTCGGGTTATCTTTTTTTTCTCAATCGTGTTACCGGTGAGCCTGTTTACGAAGTGGCTGAACGGAAGGTGCCTGCCAGTGAAGTGCCCGGCGAACAGGTGTTTCCAACGCAGCCGGTTCCCCTGGTAACCCCACCGATGGCCCGGGTTGGCTTTGACCTGGTTGACCTGGTAACAGCGCTGGATACTTCCGCGGAGCATGCCGCAGCCTGTGAGGCATTGGCGCAGGAGCAGGGAGTTCTGGTCAATAACGGCCCATATACACCCTGGGTGTACCGGTCTGCCGGATCGACATCCCACACCACATTGTTGTTCCCTGGTTTGGGAGGTGGTCCCAACTGGGGAGGGGTTGCCTATGATCCTCGAACCCGACTGGCATTTGTGTTTGCCGCCAACGTGGGAACGCTTGGCTGGGTGGAGGATGCAGAAGACGGTGCAGACCTTCCGTTTAGTCTCGGCGGCCCCAGGTCATCCAGTTTCCAGGTTCAACTGAACGGCGAAAGCCTGCCCTGTCAGATTCCCCCGTGGGGACAGTTGAGTGCCGTTGACACCAGAACCGGCGAACTGGTGTGGCGGCAGGCGGTTGGAGTCAGCGAGTCGTTGCCCCCCGGTCGACAGAATACCGGCAGGCCGGGCAGGGCAAGTGCGCTGATTACCGCCGGCAACCTGCTTTTCATCGCGGCAACAGACGACAATCGGATTCGCGCCCTGGATACTGGCACCGGAAGGCAACTGTGGGAAGCCAGTCTTAGTGGTCGCGGCAATGCCAACCCCATGACATACCTGGGACGTGACGGACGTCAGTACCTGGCCATTGCTGCTACTGATGAGCTGGTCGTGTTCCGGCTCTGAGAGGCCCGGCGAGTGCCGGTCTGTCGGCTCAGAATAGCTTGAGAGTTACAGCGGAAGCAGAAGGAGTAGTGGCGATGGCGGGCCTTACCCCGCCCGTGACTGGAGCTTGCACTGGCGAAGCTTGTCCTTGACAGCCTGAAGTATACCGGCGCTGTCGAGGCCTACCTCCGAAAGCATGTCGCCAGCGCGGCCGTGGCTCAGGAAACGGTCCGGCAGGCCGAGATTGAGAATCGGGATCAGATAGTTGGCACGTGCCAGAAATTCATTGACTGCGGAGCCAGCGCCACCCATCAGGGTGTTTTCTTCCAGGGTGACCACGAGTTGGTGGCGGGTGGAAAGATCGCCGATCAATTCTTCGTCCAGTGGCTTGACGAAGCGCATGTCCACTACCGTGGCATCGAGTTTTTCAGCGGCCGACAGTGCCGGGGCAACCATGCTGCCGAACGCCAGCATCAGGACCGAACTGCCCTTGCGTCGTATCACACCCTTGCCGATCGGGACACCTTCCAGACTTTTATTGATGACGTGTCCCGGACCTTTGCCTCTGGGATACCGGACCGCGGCGGGACCTTTGTGGTGAAAGCCCGTATTCAGAAGTTTGTGGGTCTCATCCTCATCGCTTGGTGCCATGACTAACAGGTTAGGGATGCAGCGCAGATAGGTGAGGTCGAAACTTCCGGCATGGGTCGGACCGTCTTCTCCAACCAGCCCAGCCCGATCGATGGCAAAAAGCACATCCAGATTCTGCAGAGCAACATCGTGGATAAGTTGATCATAGGCTCGCTGCAGAAATGTTGAATAGATGGCCACTACCGGCTTGAGATTGTCGCAGGCCATACCGGCCGCGAGAGTTACGGCATGCTGTTCGGCAATGGCCACATCGTGAAACCGCTCCGGAAAATCAGCTGCGAACTGTTGCATACCCGACCCTTCACCCATGGCTGGCGTGATACCTACTAGCAGGGTTTCTGCGCCCGCCATATCGCAAAGCCACTGGCCGAACACCTTCGAGTAGGTGGGGCTGACCGGCTTGTCGCCACTGCTGCCGGTGTCGCCGGTACTCTTGGTCGGGGCGATTTTCCCCAGAGCGTGCATGCCGAACGGATCCTGCTCCGATTTGCTGTAGCCCTTGCCTTTCTGGGTGACTATGTGGACCAGTTGTGGTCCCCGCAGGGTTTTGACATTTTCCAGTATTTCCACCAGCCCCTCGGTATCATGACCGTCTATCAGGCCGATGTAATTGAAGCCGATCTCCTCGAACAGGGTGCCTGGAGACACCATACCTTTCATGTACTCTTCGGCCCGGTGCGCGGCTTTCAGGGCAGGAGGGATTCTGGCCAGGACTTTTTTGCCACCACTGCGAATGACGTTGTAGGGTTTGCTGGCCCACATGCGGGCGAAGTAACTGGAAAGGCCGCCTACGGCGTGGGAGATAGACATGTTATTGTCGTTCAGGATCACCAGCAGATTATCATCCACCGCACCTGCGTGGTTGAGAGCCTCAAATGCGATCCCCGCAGACATGGCGCCATCGCCGATGACGGCAATGCAGTGCCGGTCATGGCCGGTAACGCGGGCGGCAATGCGCATTCCCAGGGCGGCACTTATGGAAGTGCTGGAATGGCCAACGCCAAAGGCATCGTATTCGCTTTCCTGACGGGCCGGGAACGGCGCCAGACCGGCAGGCTGGCGCATTGTCAGCATCCGTTCACGCCGGCCGGTCAATATTTTGTGGGGGTAGGCCTGGTGCCCTACGTCCCAGAGCAGGCGGTCTTCCGGCGTATCGAATACGTAGTGCAACGCGACGGTAAGTTCCACAACACCCAGACCGGCGCCGAAGTGGCCACCCGTCTGTCCTACCGCGTACAGGAGATAAGCCCGAAGCTCCGTGGCCAACTGGTCAAGCTGGTTCAACTCCAGCTGGCGGACGTCCGCGGGACAGTTGATCTGATCCAGTAAGGGGGTTTCCGGCCTTTCGGTGGGGATTTCATCAAACATGGGTGTCATTATCTACTGTCTCCCGGCCCTCATCAATGAACCCGTTCAACGATGTAGCGGGCCAGCTTGCGCAACATCTCCGCTTCACTCCCGAAACCCGACAGTGTCTCAACGGCCTCGTTCGCGAGCCCGGTGGCCCGGTTACGGGCCTCATCCAATCCCAGCATTGACGTGTAGGTAGGCTTGTTGAGGGACTTGTCGGAACCCTGGGGTTTGCCCAGAATTGCGGTATCGCCGATAACGTCGAGGACGTCGTCCTGAATCTGGAATGCCAATCCCACACGATCGGCGTAATCCCGAAGGCTAGAGAGGCGTTGAGGCGTAATGTCAGGGTCCGTCAGAGCCCCGAGCTCCACACTGGCGGCGATCAGGGCACCGGTTTTGAGCCTGTGCAAGGCCTGAATCTGCTCGATGGGAAGGTTTTTCCCCGCCGCTTCAATGTCCAGAATCTGACCGGCAACCATACCCTGACTGCCGGCGGCCTGAGCCAGTTTACTGACCATGTGAAGGCGCCTGTCCGCCGGAAGTTCGCCTGTTCCCGGGCCTGCAAGTACCTGGAATGCAAGGGTCAGCAACGCATCTCCGACAAGGATGGCAGTGGCCTCATCATAGGCTTTGTGCAGGGTGGGCCTGCCACGCCGCAGGTCATCGTCGTCCATGGCGGGCAGGTCGTCGTGAACCAGCGAATAACAGTGCACCAGTTCAACGGCGAGGGCGGGGGCATCGGCCCGTGCCAGCACACCGCCGGTGGCCAGCGCGGCGCCATAGACCAGCACCGGCCTGACGCGCTTGCCTCCGTTCAGGCTGCCATAGGCCATCGCCCGCTGCAACTGGCCGTATTGTCTTTCGCTATCCAGGTGTTCCCGTAACCGGTCCCCCACCCGCTGCTGGCACAGCGTGATGAATGAATCCAGGGATTGATGCTGGAATTGGGCGGCTGTCATGACAGTAAACTCCGGTGTGCAGAACCGTCGGGAAGTTTCTGGGTGGTGAGGACTTTTAGTTATTCAGTTTTCGACGTCTTTCTCATCGTCGTCGAAGTTCAGGGGTTCTCCGGTTCCGGAGTCATCCAGCAGCGTCTGCACCTTCTGCTCGGCATTTTCCAGCGCCGTCTGGCATTCACGAGTCAGCTTCACTCCTTTTTCGAATGCCTGCAGGGACTCCTCCAGGCTCAGTTCGCCTTCCTCCATGGCGCTCACCAGCGCTTCCAGCTGCCCCAGCGCCTCCTCGAAGTCGAATTGCTGCACATCCTGGCTGACTGGCTTTTTTTTTCCGGACACCTTGCTGTTTCCCCCGATGTAGGTTTTTGCCGCCAATTGTACCCTATCGGCAGCCTCCAGAGTGATGTAATTGACTCGCCTGTCGGCCGGCATTACTCTGTCGCCCTGTTATGAATCCGGACGGGCTGATCATGTACACCGGCCCGGAAAACTGTTTAAGGAACCTCTGAATAACTTCATATTTACCAGGTGGTTTCTCAAGAAGAGCAACAGGGTCGACAAACAACCCGGCAGGATCGACCTGCAAACAGAGGGGATCTCTTATGGAAACTGTCTACATCGTAATCATCCTGGCCCTGCTTCAGTATTTTTTCTTCGGCATGCTGGTGGGCCGGGCGCGGGGGAAATACAATGTGCCGGCCCCTGCAACCAGCGGTGACCCCATGTTCGAGCGCTACAACCGCGTTCACCAGAATACCCAGGAAAGCCTGCTGCTGTTTCTTCCGGGCATGGTGATTTTCAGTTTGTATGCAAACCCCGGTATCGCGGCAGTTCTCGGAATCGTCTGGATTGCAGGCCGCTTCATCTACCTGAGATCTTACCTGAAGGAGCCGAACTCCCGGGGGTTGGGCTTCGCCATGACAGCCCTGCCCAGCCTGGTTCTGCTGATTGGAGGATTGATCGGGGCAGGGCGGGCACTGATTTAGAGCCCCCCCGGGATGGCCGGAGTCAGCAGGGTGCAGGACCAATCGCAGCCCGTTTGCGGAAGATTACGCACGACACTATGCAATATGGCGCATGATCGCGCCAATTGGACTTTCTGACACAAAATATTACTTGCCCAAAGTGTTTTTTAGCCTGAAACTCAGCACGCCTTGAGATGCATCCCTCAAGAGTAATCTTCATGTCCTCGACAGACTGAAATGCCGGTGTGACAAGTTGGCAGTCTGTTGCAATTTGTAGTTGCGGGATAAAAGGGTCCCGTCCTGGACCGCTCTAAGAGGGTAAGTTGAATGGATCAGAGCCAGAGTTCTACCGCTGAGAAAATTGTCGAATCACTCCGACGTATCACCAGGTCCACGGATCTTCATTCCCGCTCACTGGTACAGAGTCACGGCCTGACGGGGCCGCAGGCAACATTGTTGAACTGCCTTACCCGGGGGGCCATGACGGCAGGTGAACTGGCCGGGCGGATCAGCCTGAGCCAGGGCACCGTTACAGATATTCTCAACCGCCTGGAGACACGGGGCCTGTTGGTACGGGAGCGGGATGGGGCCGACAGGCGGCGCGTGATAGTCACCCTCACCAGCCTTGGAGAAGAGGCCCTCAAGCGCTCGCTGCCACTGATACAGTCGCTGGTTACCGAACGCCTCAGGGAATTACCGGAATGGGAACAGTCACAACTGCTTTCGGCGTTACAGCGGATCGCACACATGATGGAAGCCGGTGTATCGCAGGAAGCAGGGGGGGCGGCTCCAAAAAAGGGTCTGCCCCGGATTGACGAGTCGGGGATGGAATTGCCCCCCGCCGTGGTCCAGGGAACCCCTTGACCGCCCCGGTCCAGACTGATATCGACTCTGTTCGGGAGCTGCGGTATGCTCCGGAAGGACCAGACACCAGACTATCAGCGTGGTTATGACCGGGAAACCTGAGATCAATCTTACCGAACAATCCTTTGCCCGCAGCGCCGGCCGGCAGCTTGGGCTTTATGCAGTTTATGCAGTCGCCGCCCTGTCCGGGCTGGTGTACCTGCTGTCGCTGGTGTCCGGAAGCAGCGGCGTGAGTGGTTCGGCGATAGATGTCGACAACAACAGCATTACCATCAGCCTGCGGGAAGAGCCGCCGCAACTGGACAGCGGGCGGGCCACAGACGCAGCAAGTTTCGTCGTGATCGCCCATACCATGGAAGGGCTGATCGGCTATGACGACAACAGCCAGCTGGTTCCCGGTGTCGCCGAACGCTGGGAGATTCGAGAGGACGGTGCCACTTTCTGGTTGCGTGAAAACGCCCGCTGGAGTGATGGCCAGCCGGTGACTGCCCACGATTTCGTATTTGCCTGGCAGCGTGTGCTCGATCCCGCAACGGGGTCCGAGTATTCCTTTATTCTCTATCCAATCCGCAATGCCGAGGCTGTCAATAATGGCGAACTGCCGGTCTCCTTCCTGGGGGTGAGAGCCAGGGATGATTACACCCTGGAGGTGGAGTTCGAGCGTCCAACTCCCTATTTCGACAAGCTGGTGGCTTTCAACACCTATTACCCGCTGCGGGAAGACTTTTTCAACAGTACCGGCGGTCGTTATGGCGCCGATGCAGACATGATGCTGTACAACGGTCCCTACGTTGTTGCCGAGTGGAGGCACAACGCGTCAATGCGCTGGGAAAAGAATCCGCACTACTGGAATAACAACAAGGGATTCCTCAATGCGATCAATGTCGATTACATCACCCAGGATGTAAACGCCAAGCTTAACCTGTTCAGAGACGGCCAGATTGTCGATACACACCTGGTGGCTCCAATGCTCCCCAGTGCCATGGAGCAACGCTGGCACATTCAGCTGTTCATGGAGGGCACGGTGTTCTTTCTGGAATTCAATCACCGTACCGGGCGCCTGACCGACAATTACCATTTACGCAAAGCACTGCAACTGGCCCAGGACCCGTCGGAACTGGTTTACAAGGCATTGAAAGAAGCCAGTTACCTGCCTGCGCCCAGCCTGTTTCCCGAATTTGTCAGGGGCGTGAACGGACCATTCCGAAAGGAGTATCCGCCACCGGAACATCGCATGAACGTGGAAGCAGCCCGCCGTCACCTTGAATTGGCCAGGCAGGAACTGGGAATCGACCGGTTTCCACCACTGGTGCTGCTCAGTGGTGATACACCGGTGGCCATGGTTGCGGCGGAGTATTACCAGGCCCTGTACAAGAAACACCTGGGCCTGGAAATCCTTATCGATGCCCAGATTTTCAAGCAGCGGCTGGCCAAGATGACCTCCGGCGATTTCGATATAGTTCTTGCCGGCTGGGGCCCCGATTACGATGATGCGTTGACTTTCGGCGATCTTTTTGCATCCTGGAACCTGAACAACCGGGGTCGTTACACGAACCCCCGTATGGATGAGCTGGTTAGAACTGCGCAGTCTTCATTGGACCCGAAAACCCGGATGGACGCTTTCGGAGAAATTCAGCAGCTCATCTATGATGACGCCGTCATCATCCCCATGTACGAACGCGGCTGGTCGTATGTGGTGGACCCGCGGCTCAAAGGCTTTAAACGTCGCTCCATCGGTCCGGAAGTCGACTACAGTTACGCTTATATCGATGTGGACGGAGATTAAACAGAGGTTCCCTGGCTGCAAGCACTGCTATCACAGCTGGCAAAACAAAAGGATATAAGCGCGCATGTGGTTGTATATAGCAAAACGGCTGGTGCAGGGTGTGGTAACCGTCTGGTTTATTGCCACGGCAACTTTTTTCGCCATGCACAACGTGCCGGGCGACCCTTTATTGAACGATCGGGCGGTAACTGAATCGATTCGAGCCAACCTGGAAGCAAAGTACGGGCTCGATCAACCTCTTCATCGGCAGTACCTGATTTACCTGGGCAACCTGACCCGTGGTGACTTCGGGATTTCCTTCACCCAGGAAAACCGCGAGGTCAACGACATCATCCGCCAACATTTTCCGGTGTCGGCGATCCTGGGCATTCTGGCCGTAGTGTTTGCTGCTGTCGGAGGCGTGCTTTGGGGAGCGCTCACCGCCCTGTTCCGCAATCGTCTGCCGGACTATGTCATCATGTTCCTGGTTATCCTGGGTATCTCGGTACCCAGTTTCGTCATTGCCGCGCTCAGTCAGCTGGCCCTGGTGAATCTGAACGGTCTGTTCGGCAGGACCCTGTTGCCAGTGGCAGGCTGGGGCAATGTCTCGCACATGCTGGTGCCGTCCCTGGTGCTCGGGCTGGGCACGATGGCTTATCTGACACGCCTGATGCGGTCGTCCATGCTGGAAGTGATCGGGTCCGACTACGTACGTACCGCCAAGGCAAAGGGATTGCCAGCGACTCGAATCTTTACCCGCCACCAGTTGCGTAATGCCATCCTGCCTGTAATCACCGTGCTGGGCCCCGCAATTGCCGCGATCACCACTGGTGGATTTGTCGTGGAACTGGTCTTCGCCATACCCGGACTGGGGCGGTTTTTCGTGGAGGCGGTGCAGCAACTGGACTATACGGTCATCATGGGTACCACGGTATTTTACGGTGCGTTCCTGGTGTTCATGGTCATTGTGGTGGACGTGCTTTACGGCGTTGTAGATCCGCGGGTGAGGCTGGAGTGATGGTCGATCCTGATGCATTGAATTTTTCTCCCCTTGTCGCAGTGGAGGGAAAGCATGGCATTACACGTCCATCGCTTTCCTACTGGCAGGATGCCTGGATCCGGCTGAAAGCCAATCGGCGGGCTCTGGCTTCTCTGTACATAGTCATAGCCCTGATACTGTTCACGGTAATTGGACCCTGGGTGTGGCGGGTGGATCCTGGATTGCAGGATCTGGATCAGATAAGCCAGCCGCCGGGGACTGACAGGCGTGCAATAGTCGTGGAGGAGTATCAACCCTGGTACGGTGACTCCGGACGCACAGACGTTTATGGACTGCACCTGGCCCAGAACGCCACTACCCAGGCTGTGAGGCTGAAATGGGACGTCCTGCCGGGCGCCAGCGGGCATCGGGTCTATCGCAACCTGTTTCCGGTCGGGCCGGAGCTGGCATTCGGGGTTCCGCTGGCGGAGTTTTACGACAACGAGACGCTGTATTTCGAAGATCGCCTGGATCTGCGCCCGGGGCCCTATTATTACTCGGTGGTAGCCCTGGATACCGGTGGCCAGGTTACGGACTCTTTTGAAACTATCGAGGTACAGATACAGCGTGTAACTACCCGGCAAGAAGCCATTGATCGCGGTCTCATCGATGCCGACAGCGATCTTAGGGTTAGCGATCAGATTCTGCTGAGCCTGCATCCGCTGGGCACCGACTATCTGGGTCGTGACATGCTGGCCAGGTTGATGGCAGGAGCACGGGTGTCCCTTTTAATCGGCATCGGTGCGCCGTTGCTGTTCGTACTTTTCGGGATGGCCTATGGCAGCATGGCCGGTTTTCTGGGGGGGCGGGTCGATTCGCTAATGATGCGCTTTGCCGATTTTGTAGTGGCCCTGCCTTTCCTGCTGTTTATGATTCTGTTCAAGATAGCGTTCGGAATCGGACCCGGTGAGAGCGGTGTTTTTCCCATGCTGGTTGCTCTCGTGTTACTGATGTGGCCAGCCACGGCGCGGCTGGTTCGAGGCCAGATTCTGCAGATTCGGGAACAGGGCTATATCGCTGCCTCGCGTCTGCTTGGCGCTGGTACCGGTTACCTCGTAGTGCGACATATGATTCCCAATACCCTGGGGGTTGTGCTGGTTACCCTGACTTTCGCGATCCCCAGTGCGATATTCACCGAGGCCTTCCTTTCCTTCATCGGTATGGGAGTTGCACCGCCGACGCCCTCCTGGGGCAGCATGTCCAATGAAGGCATTAAAACCATGTTGACACATCCCCATGAGCTGGTTCTTCCAGCACTGTTTATCAGTATTACCGTGCTGGCCTTCAATCTGCTGGGTGATGGCTTGCGCGATGCCCTGGATGCCCGTATGAGGAGCCAGGAATGAGCACTGCAATGATATCTGCCGTTAACGTTCGGCCACCTTTGCTGGAAGTGGAAGACCTGGCGGTGGAATTCGACACTTACGGCGGCACGGTCAAGGCGGTACGCGGCGTAAGTTTCGGTGTGGACGCTGGTCAGACACTCGCCATTGTCGGGGAATCCGGATGTGGCAAGTCGGTGACGGTGCAGAGCATCATGGGACTGATACCGATCCCTCCCGGACGGATCACCTCAGGATCGGCGCGGCTCAGGGGTGGTGAAATCCTGGGGCGAACAGTCGTCGACGGCAGGGAAATCAGGGGTTCGGAAATCGGCATGATTTTTCAGGACCCGATGACCTCTCTGAATCCCACTATGACCATCGGCGATCAGATTGCCGAGCCGCTGCAGGTGCATCGCGGGTACGGTTACCGGAAAGCGTTCAAGAGGGCTGTCGAATTGCTGGAGTTGAGCAGGATACCGGAAGCGGCCAGACGGGCTCGACAGTACCCTTTCGAATTCTCGGGAGGAATGCTGCAGAGGGCCATGATCGCCACGGCCATCTCCTGCAAACCGGCTCTGCTGATAGCCGACGAACCGACAACCGCGCTGGATGTCACAATCCAGGCCCAGATCCTGGATCTGCTCCAGGATCTGCAGCAGGAAACCGGTATGGCTATAATTCTGATAACTCACGATCTGGGTGTGGTCGCCCGCATGGCAGATGAGGTTGCTGTCATGTATGCCGGCAAGATTGTCGAGCGTGGCAGCGTCGACGATATCTTCTATCGTTCGGCACATCCCTACACACTCGGTTTGCGCGCTGCCATGCCCACCAACGATCCAGACAGGCAGCATCGGCTGGAACCGATCGAAGGGTCGCCGCCCGATCTGTTTTCACCACCGCAGGGTTGTGGATATGCGCCCAGGTGCCCCCATGCCATGCAGGCCTGCCAGCAGCGCCATCCCCGCGAATTCCATCTGGCGGATGAGCACTTCAGCCGCTGCTGGCTGCATCATCCCGAAGTCCCCCACCGCCCCCCCGAACTCTGTTTCACGGAGGCTGGCACGTGACGGCTCTGCTGGAAACCAAGAACTTGACCAGGCATTTTAAGATTGGTCGCAGTCAGACCGTACACGCGGTCGATGATCTGTCGCTGCTGATTGCTGAAAGGGAAGTCGTTGGCCTGGTAGGGGAGAGTGGGTCAGGCAAGTCAACCTTCGGCAAAACCCTGTTGGGCCTCTATGACAAGACTTCCGGCTCGGTCAACTTAGAGGCGAGAAGCTGCCACAGAAGTTACCAGCCTCGAGATTTTCAGCGTCTGGCTGCAAAGATGCAGATGATTTTCAGGACCCCTACTCGTCCCTGAATCCACGCATGACTGTAGGTGAGATTATCGGCGAGGGATTCCGTCTGCACAGCAGGCCTGCCGGCTAGGTCAATTCGAGAGCAGGTTGCCGGGTGGCTGGAGCAGGTAGGGCTGAATGCCGATCACATGTCGCGCTACCCGCACGAATTCTCCGGCGGGCAGCGCCAGCGCATCGGGATCGCCCGGGCCATGATCCTTGCGCCGGAGTTCGTGGTGTGTGACGAACCCATATCCGCTCTGGATGTGTCAGTGCAGGCCCAGGTTATAAACCTTCTGGCCGAGTTGAAGGATCGCATGGGATTGACGCTGCTGTTTATAGCCCATGACCTGTCCATGGTGCGCTATGTAAGCGATCGCATGGCGGTTATGTACCTCGGGTCCCTGGTGGAAATCGGTCCGGCAGATCAGGTCTATTTTCAGCCCCGGCACCCTTATACAGAAATTCTGGTGAGCTCCAACCCGGAACCCGACCCACAGACTGAACGAAAACGCCAGTCCACTACCATCACGGGTGAAATCCCCAGTCCTGTCAATGTGTCCCCGGGTTGCCGCTTCGCCGGTCGATGTCCGAAAGTCATGGACGTGTGTCGGCAGGAAACGCCATTGTTGATTCCCCTTCAGGAGGCTGATCGCCAGGTTGCCTGTCATCTGTACTGAAACACGTCAGTTACCCCACATGGATCCCCGGTCAGCAGGAGACAGATTGTCGCTCAGACGTCTGATTGTTGCGGGCAGGATTCAAACTGGCAGGGATACTGTCAGCCTGGCTTTTACGATTCGACCGCGACGATTTCCAACTCTACCCGGCGGTTCTGCGCTCTACCGGTTTCAGTGTCGTTACTGGCAATTGGCTGGTCGGGTCCGACTCCCTGAGCGATGATGCGATTCTGATCGATACCCCTGGCTGCGAGATAATTGCCGACACTGCGCGCTCTGCGATCAGAGAGGCCGTAGTTGTAGTCCGTTGAACCGGTGGAATCGGTGTGCCCGGTCACCTGAATACGCGTGTCCGTGTATTTGAACAGCACTTCGGCTACCGAATCGAGCACCGGAAAAAATGCTTCTCTGATGGTGTATTCATTGGTGGGGAACGTGACATTGCCCGGCATGACCAACTCCAGCCGGTTGCCTTCACGGGCAACCTGAACCCCGGTACCGGCAAGCTGCTCCCGCATCTCCTGTTCCTGAGCGTCCATGTAGGCACCCACGCCGGCACCTATGGCTCCGCAGCCAAGTGCCGCGTTTCGAGCACGCTGGCCGCTTTCGGTGGCACCGATCAGGCCACATACAACGGCGCCGGCAGCTCCGTATTGAACGGCGCGGCTGGTCTGTTGTTCGCCAGTATAGGGGTTGGTGGTGGTACAGCCAACGAGTAACACAGCCAGCAGCAGCTGGACATTTCGTTGAGCCTGCATCTGAATTTTCATCCTGTGTCTCCTTAACTCTCCCTGAATCCGCCTCGTCATGAGAAGCAATGCACTCGACTTAATCAGAGTTTTCTTAGGTAATCAGCAGATATATACGATTGCCCTACTAATGTCCACGCCCCCGGTTAACTGGTTGGCGGAATTGGTGAGCAGGTCAAGTTTCCCGGGGCCACTCGCGTCAACCGGCGGCACTTTGGTGATATACCTGACCCCATCGAATCTGTCTGCAGAGTGCCGGCTTTGGTGCACAGTGGTCCAAGTCGGCACACGATAAGTAAAAGATCCCGCGGTCACTTCGCTTGAGGGGCCGTGGCTTTTGCGGGACCAGTTCCCGGAAAACTCTTTGCACATGGACTTGAGGTATCCACGAACACACAGGTTTATTGAACTGGCACACCTATTGCAGGGCACTATTGTAAAGAGTTCAACGGGAGTTGCTCTTGAGTTAACCGATACTCGCAAGTTTAATTCATAAGTAGAAAATCAGTGTAATTGCTGCCCGAATTATAAAAAACCACAGTGGCACGAGTCGGTTTTAAGTTGTTCTTGATTCAATGGAGGCAGTAGGCAATGATTTTGCGACATCAATTCCGCCCGTTTCGTCGAATAGTTTTTCTGCTGGTGCCCGGCCTGATTGTCGGCATCTGGGTAGCACCGATTGCGGCCGACGATTATTCATACCTGGGAAAGCACATAGAGGCTCAGCAGTCGCTGGTGGCAACATTGGCAGGTCGTCATGACCACGCAGACCACAGGTTGTTGGAGCCCCTGTTGGGGCTGGCACGCGCGCAGACCCGGGCCAACCGCTTCGAGGATGCCAATAAATCCCTGGAACATGCGATGCAGGTGGTAAGAATTCGGGACGGTCTTTACGCAGCCTCCCAGTATTCTATATTAGAACAATCGATAAATAACAACGTATTGCGAGGTGCCTGGAAAAACGTCGACGAGCAGCTGAATCACTTGCAATGGTTGTACGCCGATCGCTTCGAAGGCAGTGTCGAGGAACAGATCGAGCGCCTTATGTGGGCCAGCGAAGCCTATTTCAAGGGAGTATTCAATGACCTGGAAAGTCGTCAGGTTAAACACCTGAAGAATGCGACCCGCCTGAACAGGCTGGCTTTTCAACTGGCGGAGCGGCAGGATCAGATCAGTCTGCAATCCCGAATTCGAATCACCTACAATCTGGTAAAAGCTTATCACCTCGAAGCTCAGGGAATACGGCACGGGGGCTCGGTGGGTATGGAGATACGCAGCAAGGCGCCTGAATCCGGCAGGCTTGAAGATCGCAGAGTGTCCTTACGCAAGCGCTACGCCGCAGGGCTCGATCTGCTTGAGAACCTGCGCGAGCATGTCAGGCTGGAAGGGCCGGACAACGTTGAGGCCCTGGTTCTGATGGATCTCAGCATTGCCGACTGGCAATTGCTGTTCAATAGACGCGAGGCCCTCGATGAATATCCCAGGCTCTACCGGCGTCTTGTCGCAGCGGGTATCGATCCCAGCAGACTGGACGTCCTGTTCGCTTCTCCGGTTGCGCTGCCACAAGCTCAGTTGTTCCTGGATCTGGAAGCCGCGCTGGCCGGCCAGGACCCTGGGTCAAGGGAACCGCTCATTCTGGTGCAGCGTTCGGCAAATTTCCCCGGCATCATTGCTGCCGGAGCCACACTGGATTCGGCATTGCCTGGAAGAGTATCCGACAGCTACATCGCTACCGAGGTTGAGTTGCGGATGGACCCGTTCTCGTCATCCTCCAACTGGCTCTCTGGCACCCTGAGGACCAACTGGGGTACTGCTGCTGATGTCCGTCTTGTGTCGGTCCCTTCGGACCGGCAACTGGCCAGCCAGATATCGACCTATCTGCATGAAGTCCACATGCGGCCGGTTCTGATTGGTGGGGAATTGCAACAGGTGGAAATGAAAGTACGCTACCTGGTACCGGGCAACAGGGCCGTGCGGGAATACTCGGTTCTGGACCCGGTACAACTCAGTCAATTGTAGCCGGAGGAACCGTTCCGGCTTCAGGGCCGGCGCCGCCCGCATTGGCGGCCCGGCCCCGGCAGGGCCTATTTCTTCCGCGCGGCTTCCCGCTGGCGCTTACCTTTACCCCTTCCAGTCAACTCTCCTTGCGCCCGCAGCAGATTGCTGACGTGAGATGCGCAGCTTACAAAGTCACCATGGTTGGACGCCTGCTCCGCACAACTTTGATAGGGATCGCTGGCGCCTGTGTCGACCAGGGCGACGATGCCACTGACGAATACTGCTGCAGTGAGAGAGGCACCAGATGAATCGGACGCCAGGGAGATAAAGTCGACCACGGCGCTGTCGTAGTCTCCCTGATCCGGAGGTTCGGGGATGCTGTCCAGGGTATTGACCAGGTCGCCTGCCACCGAGGAAAAGGCGATTCTTGCCCGCGCCGCCAGCACGCTGTCCTCAGTGGCCGAGATGCTGCTGGCTTCGTAGTGCAACTGGTCAGGATTAAGCGCCGCTGCACCGTCACGGATCAGGATAAAGGAACTCTGGGTTCCTGCCGAGTCGCCTTCGGCGACCATGCGGTGTACTTCCAGTCCCTGGTGGTCGAAGATCGCATAGTCGATCTGTTGCACCGCACCGTTGAATCGGACTTCAGGGCCAATAGCGGCGGGGCCGGCCGCGGCAGTGGGATCGTAAGTAATCGTGGCGCTGAAGGTGTAGCTGGAAAAATCACCCACTGTGCCATCCCGATAGCTGGTAACGGGACCTGCTACGATGAAGTGTTCCTGTGCCTGGGCGATCCCGGCGCAAAGCATCAGTGGCCCCAGACCAGACCACAGCCTCATGAATTTTCCAGTCGTCATGAACTTTACCTCCCTGTTGACAGCGGGTGACCCGAGCTCTCCAGAGCCCGTTGTTGCCCTGCACCTTGGCGGGCGAACTACCCGGTTAGTCCGGAACTTACCTCTGACGGGTCGGTAATGGAAATTGATTTGCCGTTAAACTGTGGGCAGGATCACATTAAAAAACCGGATGGCTGCGTCAGCCGGTCGGCGCCAGTTTCGTGCCTACCACGCGCAGATAACCCTGCCTGGAGGCCGGGACCCGTCGAAGCGGGACGAAGTAACCGTGAATCCAATAATTTGGCCGATTTCCGTGTTACAACGCTTTGAATTATGGCAATATTCCACGTTGGATCGTGAATCCTGGGGGCATGGCTCCGGGAAGCTGAATTTTGGTCTGGCAGGGAGCCGGGAACTGGGGCCGGCAGTATTCGTTGAGTGAAACGGGTTGAGCGTCATGGATTGTGTGCAAAGAGAACCAGCCGGCAACCGCACGCCTGGCCTGCTGCAACTGAAGGGGATTTTCCACAAACATGCGTGATTATTTCATCCGGCGTCTGTTGCTGATTCCCCCGACCCTGCTTGGTATCACTGTGATTGTCTTCCTCATCACCCGGCTGGTGCCCGGTGGTCCGATCGAACGGGCCATCATGGAAGCCCAGCAGCTGAATACCCAGACCGGCAGCTCCACCCGCAGTGCAGGGCAGGACATGGCATTGTCCGAAAGTCAGCTGGACCAGTTGCGCGAGTACTACGGATTCGATAAACCGGTTCTGCAAAGCTACGTGGAGTGGGTCGGCAAGGTATCCACCGGCGACCTGGGCTCGTCCTACCGCTACAACGAACCTGTGTGGGACGTTATCAAGGATCGGTTTCCGGTGTCGCTTTACTACGGTCTGGTGACTCTGGTGATTACCTACCTGGTCTGCATTCCCCTGGGCGTGCTGAAGGCTGTTAAACACCGGACCGCGGTTGATAACTTTACTTCCATACTTATTTTTATAGGCTACGCGATACCGGGCTATGCCCTGGGCTCACTGTTGCTGCTGTATTTTTCGGTGCGGCTGGAATGGTTCCCCATGGGAGGATTTACCAGCATTCGCTTCGATGATCTCGGTCCCTGGGACAAGGTGATGGACCTGATCAATCACTCAGTTCTGCCGCTCACCTGTTATCTGGTGGGCAGTTTTGCCCTGGTAACCCTGCTGCTGAAGAATCACCTGATGGACAACCTGGCAGCGGATTACATGCGTACGGCAGTGTCCAAGGGTGTATCCTTCAAGACTTCCGTGGTAAGGCATGCCATGCGCAATTCACTGATCCCCATTGCCACAACCTTCGGTCAGAATATCGTGCTGCTGGTTTCGGGATCATTTCTTATAGAAAGTATCTTTGATATCAATGGCTTCGGCCTGTTGGGGTTGACCGCGATCCTGGATCGCGATTACCCGGTAGTCATGGGAGTTGTGCTTCTTGCCAGTATCCTGTTGCTGATCGGCAATATCATTTCCGACATTCTGGTTGCCCTGGTTGATCCCCGGGTGCGATTCAACTAACTGCAGAAATCCATGAATTTACGCCTGAATCCACAGACAAAAAAGAAACTGCGTCGTTTCCGGCAGATAAAACGGGGATATTACAGTTTTCTCCTTCTGGCTTTCTTTATGGTGCTGTGCCTGTTCGCCGAAGTGCTTGTCAATGACCGCGCGATTGCAGTCCAGTATGAAGGGGAGATGTATTTCCCCACCTACGGGGCCTTCCATCCTGGAACAGACTTCGGCCTGAGCTACCAGTACGAGGTCAATTACCGGGATCTGAAGGCGCTGTTCGAAGAGCAGGGCGGGGATAACTGGGTACTGATGCCGCCGATCCCGTACAGCCCGTTCGAAAACGATTCGGCGTCCGGCGTGTTTCGGCCCGAGCCCCCGAATATTGAGGCCAAGCATTATCTGGGAACAGACAGTACCAGCCGCGATATTCTCGCCCGCCTGTTCTATGGAACGCGCACTGCACTGATTTTTTCCCTGGGATTCATGGTGAGCGTTTACCTGATCGGCGTGGCGGTCGGCTGTGCAATGGGTTTTTTCGGTGGCTGGTTCGATATCCTGTTTCAGCGGATGATAGAAATCTGGAGCAATATCCCTTTTCTCTACATGGTCATTATTGTCTTTTCCGTGATTCCGGCCGCCTACAGCATTGCTGTGCGCATTGCCATCCTGCTTATTGTGATGGTGCTGTTTTCCTGGACCTCGATGACCTACTACATGCGAACCGAGACCTACAAGGAGAAGGTGCGGGACTACGTGGCGGCGTCACGGGTCATGGGGGCTTCCAACTTCAGGATAATTTTCCGCCATATTCTGCCCAATATCCTGGCGACCCTGGTGACATTCATGCCGTTTACCATTGTGTCCGCGATAACTGCCATCACAGCTCTGGATTTTCTGGGCTTCGGGTTGCCGCCACCGACCCCGAGCCTTGGTGAGCTGTTAAAGCAGGGGACTGCCAATTTACGCACCGCACCCTGGATTGTGACTTCGGCCTTCACCACGCTTGTTATACTGTTGACAGTGGTCACCTTTATCGGTGAGGCGATTAGGGAGGCGTTCGATCCCAAAAAGTACACCGTATACCGGTAACTGAATTAAACAAACCCAGACAGAGGTAATTCCTATGAACCAACTAGTTAGCCGATTGAGTGCGTTGCTCGCAATAGCGCTTCTAGTGGCTTGCGGCGAATCAACTGACACAGACGGTTCCACCACTGCAAGCGGCTCTGACAGGGATATCACCGCAGAAGTCGAGGCCTATTACGCTGCCAATCCCGATTTTTTCCGTTTCAGGACACCTGCGGATATTCCCCAGGATCTGGTATGGGAAAATGGCAACGACCTGCCTGATATCGGGTCTCCGGAGGCAAAGAAAGGGGGAACCTTTTATGGCTCGATCTCCGATTTTCCCCGGACTCTTCGTCATGTAGGCCCCGACTCCAATGGGTCGTTCAGGAACTATATTCTGGATGACGTGGCGGTGGCACTGGCTCATCGCCATCCGGAGGAGTATGACTATTACCCGGGTATCGCGACGGAGTGGGCTGTGGATGAGGAAAATCACACCGTCTACATAAGAATGGATCCCGATGCACGCTGGTCGGACGGTGTGCCGGTGACGGCCGACGATATGCTGTTTCTGTTCTTTTTCAATCAGTCCTCCTATATCGTGGCACCCTGGTACAACAATTTTTATACGGTGAATTTCGACAACATCACCAGGTACGACGACCATACAATTTCCATTACCACCGCGGGTCCGCGCCCGGACCTGCTTTCCTATGCCCTTGAACACTCTCCTTCGCCAATGCATTTCTATGCGGAACTGGGAGAGGATTACGTGGAACGTTACCAATGGCGTTTCGTTCCAACCACCGGTGCGTATGTAATTCACGATGAGGATGTAGACAAGGGACGATCCATCACTCTCACACGCAATGAAAACTGGTGGGCAAAAGATAAAAAGTTCTGGCGTAATCGATTCAACATGGACCGCATTTACCTGTCGGTAATTCGCGATACACCGAAGGTATTCGAGTCATTCAAGCGCGGTGACATCGATACCTTCAACCTGAACCTGGCTGAGTACTGGTATGAGAAGCTGCCCGACAGCGATCCTGACGTGCAGAACGGTTACATCCACAAGACTGTCTTCTACAACCAGTGGCCGCGACCTACCTACGGACTCTGGATCAATACAGACCGTCCGTTTCTGAATGACCAGAATGTACGCATCGGCATCAATTATGCAACCAACTGGGACCTGGTGATTGAACGTTTTTTTCGAGGCGACTACGAAAGGCTGAACACCGCCAACGACGGTTATGGTCGCTACACCAACCCAGATGTCAAAGCACGGCCCTTCGACATCGACAAGGCCCAGGATTATTTTGCCAAGGCGGGCTTCACCCGGCGCGGGCCGGATGGTGTACTGGTCAATGATCAGGGGCGGCGCCTGGCTTTCACTATTACCACCGGTTATGAGTCGCTGCAGGATGTACTCACTATTCTCAAGGAGGAGGCTCTCAAGGCCGGCCTGGAATTCCGAATTGAAGTTCTTGATCAGACAGCCAGTTTCAAAAAGGTGCAGGAGAAACAACACGACATCGGTTTCATGGCTTTCGGCAGCTTCCTTGAAGAGTACCCGCGGTTCTGGGAGTACCTGCATTCCGACAACGCCTATGATCAGGCATTCCTCCCTGATGGCAGTGTCAATCCCGACCGCAAGCTCAAGGTTCAGACCAACAACCTGATGTCTGTGGCGGTGGCCGGGATCGACGAGTTGATCGATCAGTACGAGGCATCCACCAATGCGGACGATAAGATGAAGCTGGCACACAGACTGCAGGAGCTGCATTTCGAGCATGCCTCGTTCGTGCCGGGATTCAAGCAACCATTCTATCGCGTAGGCTACTGGCGATGGGTACGATGGCCGGAGGGCTTTAACCACAGGTACACTGACGCGGCAACCAGTCTTTACTTGCACTGGGTTGACGAACAGATCAGGGAAGAGACTCTCGACGCACGACGTGCCGGTCGCAGTTTTGAATCCCATATCGAGGTGTATGACCAGTACCGTGCCCAGCAGTAAGACATGGCAGCCACGCTATTACGAGTCAACAATCTGATCACCGAGTTCGACACTGACGAGGGTCGGGTTCGGGCAGTGGATGATATCAGTTTCAGCGTCGATGCCGGGGAAACCCTGGGCATTGTCGGTGAATCCGGCTGTGGAAAGAGTGTAACGGCATTGTCCATCATGCGCCTTTTGCCCCAGCCTATGGGACACATCATGGGTGGTGAGGTACTGCTGCGTGGCGAGGACCTGACAAGGGTAAACACTTCACGCATGGAGCAGGTAAGAGGTGGCAGCATCGGCATGGTATTTCAGGAGCCGATGACTGCACTGAATCCGGTCCATACTATCGGCAGACAGCTTACCGAAGTGTTGTATCTGCACAAGAAAGTCACGAAAAATGCCGCATTGCGCGACGCCATTGAAATGCTGGACCGAGTGGGGATTCCCTCGCCGGATCTGCGTATGGGTGAGTATCCGCACCAGTTGTCGGGTGGCATGCGTCAACGGGTCGTCATTGCCATGGCGCTGGCCTGCCGCCCGAGCCTGCTGATTGCCGACGAGCCCACCACGGCGCTGGATGTCACCATTCAGGCGCAGATTTTGGAGCTCATCAAGGAACTGCAGTACCAGATGGGCATGGCTGTCATCCTTATCACGCATGATCTCGGAGTAATTGCAGAAACTTCCAACTCTGTGGTGGTCATGTACGCGGGGAGGGTCGCCGAGCAGGGAACGGTGTACGATATTTTTGACCGGCCCCGACATCCTTATACCAGGGGATTGTTGGCTTCCATCCCGAGGCTCGAAACAGAGCCCAAATCGAAACTGCCGATCATCCCTGGAATGGTGCCGGGGCTGATGGATTTGCCGCCCGGCTGTCGCTTCGAGAATCGTTGTCCTTACCGGATCGATGCCTGTGCCAAGAGGCTGCCGAGATTGGAAAAAATGAAAGGTCTGCACGGTGTCAGCTGTATCCGCTGGCGGGAAATTCTCAACGGGAACGATCAGTAACAATGGAAGGAATTACCGCGCCACTACTGGAGGTCCGTGATCTTAGAATGCATTTTCCGGTAAAGGAAGGCATTTTATTGCGTGCCGCTAAATACAATAAGGCAGTGGATGGAGTCAGTCTGACCATCGCCCCGGGAGAGACTCTGGGCCTGGTAGGTGAATCAGGTTGTGGTAAGTCCACACTGGGGCGCTGTGTCACCCGGCTCTACAATCCGACTGGCGGCCAGATCCTGTTCGACGGGCACGATATCACTCACCTGAAGGGCCGTGACCTGAAACCCCTCAGGCAGGATATTCAGATGATCTTCCAGGATCCGATGGAGTCCTTGAACTCCCGCCACACGGTGGGAGACATCCTGACTGAGCCGTTTATTATTCATCGGATCGGCTCTGGCAGGAGCCGTCAGAAACGTGTTGCCGAATTGCTTGAGATTGTCGGTTTGCCGGCCCGGTCGGTGACCCGTTACCCGTTCGAGTTTTCCGGAGGACAACGCCAGCGGATCGGAATCGCCAGGGCCATTGCGCTGAATCCCAAACTGATTATCTGCGATGAGCCGGTTTCAGCGCTGGATGTGTCAATTCAGAGCCAGATCATGAATCTTTTGATCGATCTGCAGAAGGAGTTCAACCTTTCCTACCTGTTTATCGCCCACGATCTGGCTGTAGTAAAGCATGTCTCGGATCGAATCGCTATTATGTACCTGGGCAAATTGGTGGAAGAAGGGCCGGGTCAATCTATTTACAAAAATGCCAGGCATCCTTACACACAGTCTCTTATATCCGCGATTCCGGTGCCCGATCCACGTCATCACATGCAGCGACAGGTATTGGTAGGAGACGTGCCATCTCCGATCGACCCCCCGTCAGGCTGTGCGTTTCATCCCCGCTGTTCGAAAGTCATGGACGAATGCAGGGTGAATGTGCCACGCCTGTTGCCGCTCAGGCAGGTGGATGCAGAGGAAGGCCAGCTTGTTTCCTGTTTCCTATACAAATAGTGTTCAGAGCAGGGCTTCAGTGTGCCGCAGGGGCGGTACATCTGCTCGAACAATGTGATTAATCTGAACGTTCCTGATCGATGACGATCTTTGTCAGGGCCCGGAAATCAGTCTTGCCGCTTGCCAGACGGGGAAATTCCGGGATCACCACAAATTTTTTCGGCAGCGCCAGGTTTGGCAGCCTCCCTGAAAGCTTCTTCAGCGTGTCCTGCTCATCAATTTCACCCGTTACTACTGCGACGATCCTGGAGCCGCGACTTGGATCCGGTAGTTCCAATGCGCAGCAATCCACCTCTTCGGGTGTCAACTGACTGATAGCATCCTCTACGGCTGCGAGTGACACCATTTCACCGCCAATTTTGGCGAAGCGCTTCAGACGCCCCTGATGCCAAAGGTAGCCGTCTTTATCCATGAATCCGAGATCGCCGGTATCGTACCAGCCATTTTTCAATCGTAGCGAGGTCTCCTCGGTGTCATTCAGGTAACCTGGCATCACACCTGCTCCCCTGACCAGGATCCTGCCGGTTTCTCCAGCGGCACATTCGTCATCGGCGTCATATTTGACTATCTTCACCTCGGTCCCGGGTATCGGTTTGCCGATACTGCCCGGTCGGTTGGCTTCTCTGGGGTTGGCGGATATTACCGGTGAAGTCTCGGTGGTGCCGTAACCCTCTATGATCTCGATGCCATGCTTCTCTCGATATCCTTGCCGCAGACTTTCCGGGCACTTGTCGGCTCCCGAAACCACAATCCGCAGGCTCTCAAAATCACCTGGTCCTGATTGTTTGAGGTATCCATCCAGAAAATAGGGAGTACCAACAACTATCTCGGGTTTCTTATCACGGATTATTCTGGCAATGGTTTTAAACTCAAGTGGATTGGCATAGTCTATGGAGGTCATGCCCCGGGTCAGTGGTGTCCAGAGATTTACGGTAAGCCCGAACACATGGAAATAGGGCAGCACGGAAAGCAGGCTACGGAACTCCCAGATTCTCATCATTTTCGAAAAGGCTTCGATATTGGATTCGATATTGCAGTGCGTCAGTTGAACCACTTTGGGATCTTTTTCACTGCCACTTGTAAACAGCACAACGGCACAGGATTGAGCACTGCCGCCACCGAAGAGACGACACAGGAGAGGTGCAGGAAGCCGACTCTTGAGGAAGGCGGAAATTTTTTCAAACCGGCCCAGACTTGCCAATATGTCTTCGATGAACACCATGCCGGAAAGTTGAGGGCAACCTGTTTTTCTGAGCAGTTTCCGGCTCGTAACAATGATTCTGAAACCACACTCATTCTGGGCGAAGAGACAGTTATTTTCCGCGCCAGTCGAGTAATTGACCAGCACCGGTGCAAGGCCCGCCAGGGTAGCGCCGATTATGGCAAGAGCTCCGGCTGAAGAAGTGGGGAGCATGATGCCGATTCTTTCCCGTTCCAGATGCCGGAAGCGACGGGCCAGACTCAGTGAGACGATCAATGCCTGTTCGTAACTGATCTCCCGATCAATATTGCAATCGACAATTGCGGTTCTGTGCAGATTGCGTCTTGCGGCTTTGATGAACTGGTGGTGAAGCATGACGATATTTTAGCCCACGCCTGTACGGAATGGAAAATGCGCCGGACGAGATCTCAACTTTTTGCTTTCTCTCCTGACAGATGACAATATTCGCAATTGACGAACGCCTGCGAAGGTCCGGTTGGTTACCGGGATTCCGGCAGGTACCTCTTGCCAATCATTTTTCTATTCGGATCGGAAAAGGACCAAAGATGGAGAATTTCAATTTTGATACTGCTTTGCTGATTGACCTTGCGGTCAATTACGGTACCAAGCTGCTGGCTGCGATGGCAACGCTGGTAATTGGTCTTTGGATCGTCGGGGTGATAACCAGGGTCGTAAAACGAATCATGGAACGCGGAAACGTGGATCCCTCACTGAGCGGCTTTCTGGGGAGCATGTTCTCAATTCTGCTCAAAGTCCTGGTGTACATAACAGCACTGGGAGTTCTCGGTATCGAGATGACCTCATTCGTGGCAATTCTCGGTGCAGCGGGCCTTGCCGTAGGCCTTGCCCTTTCCGGAACCCTCCAAAACTTTGCCGGCGGAGTCATGATCCTGTTGTTCAAGCCCTTCAAGGTGGGAGACGTTATTGATGCCCAGGGGTTTGTCGGCTCGGTCAAGGAGATTCAGATTTTCGTTACGGTACTGACCACTCCGGACAACAAGACAATTGTCATTCCCAATGGCCCGCTTTCCACCTCTTCCCTGACCAATTTCTCCACCCAGGCTACCCGACGCGTCGACTGGACTTTCGGTATCGCCTACGGTGACGATCTGGACAAGGCTTACAAAGTAATCGACAGATTGATAGCCGCTGACGAACGCATCCTGAAAGATCCCGAGCCATTTCGTGCTCTGACCGCACTGGCAGACAGCTCTGTGAATATCGTAGTGCGCTGCTGGGTCAATGCCAGTGATTACTGGCCGGTCTATTTCACGATGAATGAACAGGTCTACAAAACTTTCGACAAGGAAGGACTGTCCATCCCCTTCCCGCAGACAGATGTGCACCTGTTCAACGAAGGCAAGCCGCTGGCGACCATCAATTCGGTGACTGCAGGGCCTTCGAGTGCTGCCCCGGCTAATGACAGTGGTGGGGCTGACCAGGGGAAGCCTGAGTAAGAACCGCTAAGCTCCAGCCTTTTGGTGGTTCGCGTGGGTCACGGTTGTCGCCGCTTCCGGCATGGGAAGTCGCCATGCCTCGGTTCGCGGGACTGCCAGCACCATGGGGCAGTCCCACAGAAAGTGTGGTGTCAGATCAGAAGGTTTCAGATTAATCAAGGGGAAAGTAAAAAAAGCGCCGGGGCACAAGGCCCCGGCGCTTTAAAACAATTGTGTAACTACGCCGCGGCTAGTCGGAGTCCGGTCGAGCTCCGGCTCGCGTAGTACCTGGCTTGCGAAATTCGCCATAGAGGTATTCCTCGGCAAACTCGGCACATTTGAACTCCAGCAGTTGCATGTCTGGTTCAATGCGACGATATATCGGCAGGCTGATCTGCCACGGCCGCGTGAAGGTCTGTGGATCGGTGATGGTGGCTTCGTAATTGATGTGATTGGGGCTGGCGAAAGACCAGCGCTCCTCGACAACCATTTCATAGGAATGGTGATTACCGGCACGATCAAACCAGGTGTCCGGCATCTGACCGGTCACTCGAACTACCAGCGTGTCGCCTTCCCAGTGGGCATTGGAGTGTCCCATCCAGGCATCCACCTGAGATTCAAGCTCCGGCTGGTCAACATAGAGAATCCGGTTTGATTCGGCAAACTCGTAGGATATAAGGATCACGTCCTGAGACTGAACGATCTGGAATGGAAAGGGCAGATAATTGGCTCGCGGAACTCCAGGCATGTAGCAGGCGGCCAGTGGATCCCGCTCCAGCGTATTCGCCTTGTTTTCGTCGCGGATTCGCCGCGCAATCTCCGTATAGGGAATTTCGCCACCCTCGACGATGCCGAGCCCTGGAGGTACGGCGGTCAATGCACCGAATTTATCAGGTACTTCACCGTAGGCGGCAACATGAGGCTCGATATCCCAATGAGCTGAGGTATTGGCCTGCCATATGCCGCTGAAATCCGGTTTACCGGACGGTGTGCGCGGTATCTCGGTGAGTGGCTGTCCAATGGAAGTGGCGCTGGCCAGCAGGCCGATAGTCGCCACAGTGAGTGTGGCCAGTTGATTACGTACGGAGTTCATTTTCATTGCTTGACCTTGTTTTTCTCTGAGTGTTCAAGTTCTTCGCCGGTTGTTTCGGTCCGCTCGCAGGAAATGAGTCCTATTGAGACCATCCCGGTACAGAGCGGTGACCCGCGTAACGTTAGTGGTTTTACAGGCAGGAATCAATAAGGAACCTCTGATTAATTACCGCAGAGCATCGCGGTAGGCAAATAAAAGGTTCCCTGGAAAGTCCCAATACCCTCTCCTCTGTTCCCGATAACCTCTCAGACGACAACAAACTGCCCCATCATGCCCTGATCCTCGTGTTCCAGGATGTGGCAGTGGTACATATAGGGGTTATCAGGGTCCGCGAAATCCTCGAAGCGCATGACGATGCGGACCGTTTCTCCGGAACCGACCTTGACCGTGTCTTTCCAGCCCATTTCATTATCCGGTGGCGGTCTACCATTTCTGTCCAGCACCTGAAATTGACCATGATGGACATGAAACGGATGAGACATGGGAGAATTGTTTGTCAGCTCCCACAGCTCGGTGCTGCCCAGTGTAATTGTTTCATTGATGTAATCGGTGTCCATAATGCGACCGTTGATGGAGGAATGTCCACCTCCGTATCCGCCACCCAGCCCGGTGCGGGCCCCGGTTCCCGGGCCACGATCCCCGCCACCGCGGGAGCCAAAGCCCATGGACAGGCGGAACTGCCGCACCGTGAGCCCCTCGTCGACGGGCAGCCGCGCTATCTGAGCCAGCCCTGTCGGCAGGTTAGTGTCTCCCGTCAGTGCCGGCCCCGGTCCCGGCCTGATCCGCAGGACGTCGAAGGACTGGGCATTAAGTGAGCGCATGATGCGACTCATAGCGCCTTGAAATGCAGGGAAATAGGATTGCATCGCCAGGCTCTGCAGCATGACTTCCCGACCGTCGCCGAAATCCACCAGGATCTCGGCCCGCTCGCCGGGTGCCAGTTCCAGTCGGGCCATGGGGAGAGGCGAATTCAGCAGTCCGCCATCGCTGGCGATCTGATGGAACTCCCTGCCGTCGCTGAATGCAAAGGTGAAAGTACGGGCGTTGGCGGCGTTAAGCAGGCGGAATCGCACCAGCCTTGTTTCCGGCTCGAAGAGAGGATGCCAGGTGCCGTTTACCAGCAGCGTGTCGCCGTGCATTCCCTTGACGCTGTCCTCGTAAAGTGACAGGTAGCTGAAACTGCCATCGGCGGCAAAGCGCCGGTCCTGGACTATCAGGGGGATGTCGTCCAAACCGTAGCTCGATGGCAGCCCAAGTTCCGATTCCTCGCTGTCCTGAACGAGGATCATGCCGGCCAGCCCCCTGTAGACCTGCTCACCCGCGTTGTGTAATCACGTGTGAGTGATACCAGTACGTGCCGCCATTCTGCATGACCTTGAAGCCAGGGTTCCAGGAGGCTCCAGGCTCGATCTGCTGACGGGGGCCTCCGTCTTCGCTTGCCGGAATGTGGAACCCATGCCAATGCAGTGAAGTGGCTTCGCTCAATTGATTCTGCACTGCAATTTCCACCTGTTCGCTCCGGTTCATCATCAGCGTGGGCCCCAGGTAGTCACCGTTGATGCCAAGCGTCGGGGTAGTGATGCCGGGCCTGAATTCACGGCTGCCCTGCTGCAGTGTCAGCTCGTAATAACGAATAGTACCTTCGGATCTGCCGGAGACAGGCGCGGGTATGCGCAAGGGATTGTCGAACTGCAGTCCGTCAGCGGTCGATTGTGCCAGGATGCGTCCGAATCGACCGGCCAGATCGCAGCTCCCCGTAATTGCAAGACCCAGGGCCTGTAATGTGGTACGTCTCTTAATCAGAGGTCTGTTGCCATTGTCTATGGTTTCTTTGGTCGTATTGCCAACCTGTTATTGAAGTATACGCATGTTCTCCTTGTTCCTCAGGTTTTGGGGAACCTCTGATCAATTCCCACAACGCTCTGAAGGAGTCTGATACTCCACAGCTTGTGCCCCTCCTGGGTTCCCTCTATCGGTTCTCGGTCGAGCACTGCAATCGGGTCTCTCCCGGTCAGCAGGTGCATTGTTATAGAACAGAGAGTCAGGAAAACTGATTCGGCGACTTCCGGTCTGAGCAGGCTTCAGAAGGTGATCGCTGGCTCTTTATTGCAGTGCCCTGCCGGTCGGATGCGTTATCATGGGGTGCCTCTGTGATACTGATAACAGGCCAGGAGTAAAGTATGACATTCAAGGAAGGGATCGATCGGTTTGTGGATCGAGCCACTCTGGCAGCGGGGCTGAATCCAGACACCGCCAGGGTGATCAAGGCTACCAGCGCCGTGCTGCAGGTACATTTTCCGGTCCGGACCCATGGCGGTATCGAGGTGTTTACCGGCTGGTGGTCCGTGCACAGCACCCATCGGCTGCCGGCCAAAGGTGGTCTGCGTTATGCCCCCAAGGTCAACCAGGACGAGGTGGAGGCATTGTCCGCGCTGATGAGCTACAAGTGTGCCCTGGCCGACGTGCCGTTTGGTGGTGCCAAGGGGGGGCTTCTGATCGATCCCTCCCACTATAAAACAGACGAACTGCGGGAGATCACCCGCCGCTTTGCCCAGGAACTGGCCAGGCGCGGTTTTCTCGACCCGGCCACCAATGTACCGGCGCCGGACATGGGCACCTCGTCACGGGAAATGGTCTGGATCGCCGATACTTACAAGAGTCTTTATCCCGAAGATATGAATCAGGATGCCTGCGTTACCGGTAAACCGGAAAACCGCGGCGGCATAACCGGGCGTATCGAGGCTACCGGTAAAGGTGTGCAATTTGCATTGCAGGAGTTTTTCCGCCATCCCGATGAAGATGCCAGGACCGGTCTGGGGGATGGCCTGGGCGGCTCGCGTGCAGTGGTTCAGGGGCTCGGCAATGTGGGTTATCATGCCGCCAAGTTTCTTTCCGAGGAAGATGACGTCAAGGTCATTGCCGTGATTGAACGTGACGGAGTGCTGGTTAATGATACCGGTCTGAACATTCACGATGTCCGTCAACACCTGGTTGAAACCGGTGGCCTGGACGGTTTTGCCGATGGCCGCTTCAGTCCGGAACGTGACCAGGCACTGGAAATGGATTGCGATATTCTGATTCCGGCCGCACTGGAAGCTCAGCTTCATGCCGACAATGCCATGCGGATTCGCGCCAGGCTGGTCGTTGAAGCCGCCAACGGCCCGGTCACCTGTGAGGCGGACGAAATTCTCAGACAGCGTGGCGTGGTCATTCTACCGGACCTGTGGGTCAATGCCGGCGGCGTCACCGTTTCCTATTTTGAGTGGACCCGCAACCTGTCCCACATGCGATTCGGACGGTTACAGCGACGTTATGATGAATTGCGTGGCGCCAGTTATCTCGCGGCACTGGAGTCGCTGGCCGGTGCCAGAATGCCGGAAAAGCTGCGCTCTCAGGTCGCCCGTGGTGCCAGTGAGCTGGACCTGGTCCGTTCGGGGCTCGACGATACCATACGCGCCGCTTTCGCCGATATCCGTGATGTCCTGAAGCGGTATCCGAAAATCGAAGACTACCGGACCGCCGCCTACGTGGTGGCTCTCAGCAAGCTGGCCCGCTCCTACTCCGATCTTGGACTTGTCGAGGCTGATGAGTAGTCGGTGTACATTCCGGCACCTGCTGGGCCATACTTCGGGTTTTGTTACCCCACCTGCACTGGACCGGGCGATGAAACCACTAATTGACAAGGGTGTGAAGACGGCGCTGGCAGTCCTCCTGGTTGCGTGTCATTCAGTTGCGATGGCACGTTGTACAGACACTGGTATTGCCCTGCAGATACTGGGCTCCGGGGGGCCGTTCGGGGACGGACGGGCCTCTTCCGGCTACCTGCTGTGGGTGGACGGATCCAGCCGCATTCTGATCGATGCGGGCGGTGGCGTATTCAGTCGGTTTTATGAAGCCGGGGCTGCCATCGAAGATCTGCGGTTACTGGCCCTCAGTCACTTCCATCCGGACCACGCCGCGGAATTGCCGGCGCTGCTGTGGCCACGCAACGGCAGCCTGCGTATTGCCGGCCCTGACGGCAACCCGACGTTCCCCTCACTGGTGGAGTTTCTCGATGGCCTGATAGGGCCCGACGGCGTATTCCGGGTCCTGCAGCCACGCTTTGAGTTACAGGCTGTCATGATTGACACCGACACCGGAGTTACCGAAGTACTGGATGAATCGTTGCTGCGCGTTACCGCCATCGGAGTTCCTCACGGCGATGTGCCGACCCTGGCCTACCGGCTGGACTACCCCGGGGCGAGTTTTGTATTCAGCAGTGACCAGAATGGCAGTGATCCTGCTTTCGTGGAATTCGCCCGCGGAGCAGATGTGCTGGTGGTGCACTTTGCCGGCACCGAGTTCGGTACCGGGCCGCTGGCCCGGTTGCATGCCAGACCCAGCGTCTGGGGGCGGATCGCAACCGAGGCGGATATCGGCAGGCTGGTACTCAGTCATATTTCCATCAACCAGGACCTGGAAGCCAACCTGGAAATCCTGCAGCAGCATTACACCGGGCGGCTGACGCTCGGTGAAGACCTGCTCTGTGTCCTGCCGTAGCGGTCCAGGAAACCGTGCAGGGGCGATGGCCGCGTTGCCGGCACAAACTGCAGAGGCCGTGGTCGACAGGCACAAAGTTATGGTATTTCATCAAAGCCTCTCCAAGTAGACAAGAAGGACTCAATTCATGAAAAAAGAAACCCTCTCCATCCATGCCGGATATCAGTCCGATCCCACCACCAGGTCGGTGGCAGTTCCAATTTATCAGACTGTGGCCTATGAGTTCGACAATGCGCAACATGGCGCTGATCTTTTCAATCTGGCGGTGCCCGGCAATATCTACTCCCGGATCATGAACCCCACCTGCGATGTGCTGGAGCAACGTATGGCGGCTCTGGAAGGCGGGCTGGCGGCCCTGGCTGTGAGTTCCGGTATGGCGGCAATCAATTACTCGATTCTCAACATTGCCCGGGTCGGTGACAACATTGTCTCTGTACCACAGCTGTATGGCGGCACCTATACCCTGTTCGCCCACATGCTCCCGGGTCAGGGTATCGACGTGCGGTTCGCCGAAAATGACTCGGCGCAGGCCATTGAAAAGCTGATAGATGAGAAGACCAGGGCGGTTTACTGTGAAACCATAGGCAATCCCGCCGGCAATATCGTGGACCTGGAAGCGATTGCCCGGGTCGCGCATCGGCATGGCGTGGCGGTGATCGTTGACAACACCGTGCCCACTCCGATTCTGTGGAATCCTATTTCCCACGGTGCGGACATCGTAGTGCACTCTCTGACCAAATACGCGGGCGGGCACGGCACGTCAATCGGTGGTGTAATCGTCGATTCCGGCAAGTTTCCCTGGACCGAACACGCGGACCGCTATCCTGGACTTAACGAACCGGAACCGTCCTACCACGGTGTGGTGTATACCGAAGCCCTGGCGGAAGCCGCCTATATCGGTCGTGCCAGAACCGTGCCGCTGCGAAACACCGGTTCGGCGCTGTCGCCGATGAATGCCTTCCTGATTCTGCAGGGTATAGAGACCCTGGGGCTGCGAATGGAGCGGCATTGCGAGAATGCCCTCGAGGTAGCCACGTATCTCCGGGAACATCCGAAAGTGGAGTGGGTACAGTACGGTGGCCTGAAGGAAGACCGCTATTTCGATCTGGCGATGAAATACTGTGGCGGTAGGCCCGCCTCCCTGCTGACGTTCGGCATTCGCGGCGGTTTCGATGCCGGAGTGAAGTTCTATGACGAATTGAAAATGATCAAGCGCCTGGTGAACATTGGCGACACCAAGACCCTGGCCTGTCACCCGGCGTCTACCACACATCGTCAGTTGACCGAGCAGGAGCAGGCCAGCGCCGGTGTCTCCCCGGAAATGTTACGGATCTGTGTCGGCATTGAACACATTGATGACATTATTGCCGACATCGATCAGGCATTTGCGGCTGTGTAACCGGGTTTCCGCCTTTCCGGAGTCCGGACTGCGGGCGTTGAATAGGTTAGACTTTATTGCGGAATCGGATTAGTCTTCCGGCATGTCACGAGACATCGCAGAGCGGGCTTCCAGTCACTTGAACCGTTGCAGGACTGGAGGCCTCCGGCTCTTGATTACAATAACAAGGGTACCACCATGAAGCCTCAAAACCTGAGATTGCTCCCCCTGGCATTCGTTGTCTGCTGCGCTTCCACGGCCGCTGTTGCCGCCGACGCGCCCACGTTTTACGCCGATGCCCTTCCGGTTTTCCAGAAAAACTGCATTGCCTGTCACCAGGAGAATCCTCCTGATGTGGGCGGGATCAGCGCCCCGTTTTCATTGGCTGACTTTGAGCAGGCCCGGATCTGGGCCCCGCTGATTCGACGCGCCGTGGAAACCGGCTACATGCCACCCTGGGGTGCCCACGAACGACACAAGGGCCAGTTCCTGGGTGAGCGTTACCTGGAGAAGGCAGAGAAAGCACTGATTCTGGCCTGGGTGGATGGGGGCGCTTTGCCAGGGGACCCCGCTGATGCCCAGCGCAACGCCAACCGGAGCATCGAAGTAGGGGGTACGGTGCTGCCGCCCTCTGGCTGGTGGATTGGTGACCCGGATCTGGTCGTTCAGTTTGAACAGCCCGGTGCAAGTGCCAGACCAGGTTGAAGATTGGCAACCAACTATTCACATGCCGGTTCCCGAGGGGGCCCACACCGAACCCAAATGGGTTTCCAAGGCGGAACTTGATCCCGGTGGCCCGTGGGTGCATCACATCGTGTCCAGCCACATGGGAGTCGGTGTACCCGGTCGCGGCCCCTTCACCTACCCTGAAGGCTGGGGCGTACTGTTGCCGGAAAATCCATTTATCACCGTAAACATGCATTATCACAAGACACCGGGCCGAAGGAACTGGTGTCGAAGACCTGACCCGCGCCGGATTCAAGTTTTATGAAGAAGGCGATGTGATCGACCATGTTGTGGAAACCAATCTGCTGCCACATCGTGGCTGGACGATTCCGCCGGGAGATCCCAATTACAAAGTGACGAATGAGCACAAAATCGACGAAGACATCTTCTTGTTGTCGATGGGGCCTCATATGCACTATCGCGGCAAAGCCATGCGCTATGATCTGGAATATCCTGATGGTGAAATGGAAACTCTGCTGTGGGTGCCTGACTACGATTTCAACTGGCAGTTTCTGTACGAATACAAAGAGCCCAAATTCATCCCTGCGGGTTCGACACTGCACATGAGCTGGTGGTTCGATAATTCGGATTCGAATCGTTTTAATCCAGATCCAACAGCCGCTGTCGAACCGAAGATCAGAACCAGGAGTCCTCTAATTAATCAGAGGTTTCCCGGGAAACCCGAAGCTAAAGGCAGGTGAGGAAAGGCATGTACTACGTGGTGGGCACGACAAAGTCATTCCAGCAGGCATCGGAGGACCTCGATGCGGCTGTAAAACGCAATGGGTTCGGTGTTCTTCACGTACATGATCTGGGGGAGACACTCAGAAGCAAGGGCATTCCGTTCTCCGAACAATGTCGAATATTCGAAGTCTGCAATCCGCAACAGGCGGCCAGGGTGCTGGCAGCTGACATGCGCCTGAACATGGCACTGCCGTGCCGAATTTCCGTATTCACCGAGAATGGCAGCACCCGGCTCGGGCTGGTCAGGCCCGTGCAGATGCTGGCGGCGCTGTCCGATGATCCAGACCTGAGAGCGGTAGCCGCCGAAGTGGAAAGTAAAACCGTACAGATGATCGATGAGGCAGTATAGCCGTTCCGGGGTGTCTGGAAACCAATTAACTGACTGTTGATAAACGTGATGAGCGCAGCCAAAGCGAGCCAATAAACTGGCGATACAGCGCAGTTTACCGGGTGTAAATGAGCAAACTGACCCAGTTTTCAGCGAAGTACTGGCAAGCGCAATAGTTTTTCAACAGCCTGTCAGGCAGTTAACAGGAAACGGGGAGACCAATTATGAGCGACTCCACGGACAAGACCGGCAGC
Source organism: uncultured Gammaproteobacteria bacterium (assembly GCA_942492445.1). Lineage (GTDB taxonomy): Bacteria > Pseudomonadota > Gammaproteobacteria > Pseudomonadales > Pseudohongiellaceae > NORP240. The sequence continues at coordinate 1,325 of CALOEW010000009.1, read as the reverse complement.
AACAGCACGCCGTCGGCAACAGATGCCGAGCTGTCGCGGCGGGAATTTCTCAGGACTTCCGGTGCCTCCCTAGCCGCCACCACCGTGGCGCCCGCCATGCTTGGCAGTGCCGTCGCCAGTGCCCAGGGAAGCGGTGCTGCCGCCGGCACCACTATCCAGTTGACCGTCAATGGCGTTTCCCGACAGGTCACTGTCCAGGCGCACTGGACTCTGGTGGAACTGTTGCGCGATCAGCTGCAACTGACAGGTACCAAAATCGGCTGCAATCGCAGCGGGTGCGGTGCCTGTACTGTCCTGATGGATGGCCAGCCGGTGTATTCCTGCAGCCAGCTGGCTGTGTGGGCGGATGGTCGTCGGATCACCACCGTGGAAGGGCTGGCGCGTGACGGGCAACTGTCCGCGCTGCAGCGGGCATTTGTGGCGCACAATGGTGCCCAGTGCGGGTTTTGCACACCCGGCCAACTGATGACCGCAACGGCGCTACTGGCCGCCAATCCCAGCCCGGATGCCGCGGAGGTGAAAGCCGCTATGGTAGGGAATATCTGCCGCTGTTCCAATTACAACGCGATTGTCGAAGCGGTAGTTGACGCCGGACAGGGCGTCGGGGTGGAGGCGAAGCATGGTGAGCAGGTCAATTTCGCGGTGGAACCACTGGCCACGGTTGGCAATGAAACCCCTCGCATCGACGCCGTCGAACGGGTCACCGGTGCGGCAAGGTACACCCGTGATCAACGCTTGCCGGGCATGTTGTATGGCCGCGTACTGCGTAGCCGGTTGCCCCACGCCCGGATTCTCCGTATCGACACCACACGGGCCGAGCAGCTCGACGGGGTAGTGGCGGTAATCAGCCATGAAAACGCCCAGGTTGTCTGGGGCGCGGGGTCAGTTTCCGGTGGCCGGCAGTACAGTGACCAGGTCAAGGAAGCCAGCCTGCATCGACGCTATATTTTCAATAATCCGGTGCGTTTCGTCGGCGAACCGATAGCGGCGGTAGCGGCCACCGACCGCCATCTCGCCGAACAGGCACTGGCATTGATAGAGGTCGAATACGAGGAACTGGCTTTTGTTCTGGAACCGGAGGAAGCACTGCAGGGGAGTGCGGCAAAAATCTGGCCGGAAGGCAATCTGGCGCCGGATGCGGGCAATAACTTCGAGCCTATGGTGACCCGGCGGGGTGAAATTGATGCGGGATTTGAACAGGCTGACCGGGTGTTCGAGGACCGCTACACTACCGCATTCATTCACAATGCCCAGATGGAGCCCCGCTGCGCGCTTGCACACTGGGAGGGAGACGAAGAGGCTGACCCTGGGCTATTCACCGACCC
>CALOEW010000008.1:0-10022 GCA_942492445.1 uncultured Gammaproteobacteria bacterium | reverse complement strand
GCTTTCGTATTGATTGTCGTCCAGATAGGTTATCCCGATCCAGATGTGGGACATCTCGTCCACACCGCGCTGACCGAACACAACCCATTGCCGCGGGTCCGGATTGATCGGATTGTTAGCCGTGTTGTCCCAGGTAGTGGTGATCAGCAGCATGGTTCCTTTCGGCAACAGGGGAGCTGCATCGTCTTCGAACTCGTAGGAGATCTGCCAGTTGTGGTTGTATTTATCCACGCGGGCAAGCATCTGCCGGCGGCCGTCCGGATAGACTGCCTCCAGAGACTGGGCTCTTCCGCGCATATGCATGTGCGGCCTGAAGCTGGTAATGAGGGCCGCCCGACGGAGAACGCGAACCCCCTGTTGGGATTTGATCGAATGGGGTGGCACGACGAGATCGCCTGCCCACAGGCCACCAGGCCCCCGGTCGGCCGCAAAAAACTGTTCACCGTTGGTCTCGAATTCGGGGACATAGCCCTTCGGATATAACCAGACCGCGGCTTCCGCCTGCTCATTCTCCACTACCTGATCGATTGGAAAGTAATGCAGATTCCAGGTAATCGACCCATTCGGGTAGATCAGCATGCCCGTTCCCTCGGGAAACAGATCGCCACCCTTACCCACCCCCTGTCGACCCACCGGGCGGCTGTGACGATTGCCTTCGGCATCAACACTCGACAACTGGGCGTGCGCGTGGTGCAACACCTTGACACCCAGTGGATAAGAGCCCTTGAGCTCAGTGGCACGCACGTAGCGTGGTTCGTCGATAATGCCCTCGAATGTTGTGTCTCGGAGCCACCACTGATCCTGAGCATTGGCATTCACGGTATAGGGTGGCGACTTTACCACAAAGTCCGGTTCGCCAAGAATGCCGGCCAACTGCCATTGGCTTCCATCGGGTAACAGGGGTGCTGGCGGCAGATCGGCGGGATCTCCCTCCGGCATGCCGCCATTCACCCAGGCGACGATAGTCCGGATCTGTTGGTCGGAAAGGGAGATATCGTTCTTGTAGGCCTGAATACCGGTAGACTTGTCCAGATGCCATGGCGGCATCTCCCGGGCTTGTACCTTAAGGCTGATCAGGCCTCCATAAGGCCGTACCTGCTCGTAGTTGAGCAGGGACATCGGCCCGATACCCTCGGGATTGTGGCAGCTTGCGCACTTGTCGAACAGAATCGGTGCCACATCGGCGTTGAATGACGGGGTGTCTGCGGTGGCCAGGTTCCAGAAACAGGACAGGGTAGCGAACAGACACGCACTTCGTAGCGATATTGGCGTTTTCATCGTTGTAATTCCTCGACTTTTGGAATTCAAAGAGTAAAAGTTTGGCCGGAAATGTCTACAACTCGTTGGGGGTTGGACTGGATGGCCGATTGACCCGCTGTTGAGGACAATTGATCAATCCGTTTACACCGTGGCTTTGTGACGCTCCGGGTTGGGTGTAATCAGGGTTCGGGAGGTTCTGAAGGTCATCGGGAGAGACGCAACCCGCGGCGGTGAGATCCTGACGACCGCTAGCGGCAAACGTGCACTTCCACGACCGTAAGGGCTCAGAATCAGGCGGGGTGAACCACGACGACGGCGTACGCGGCTCCACTAGTTGGCGGAAGCCCTGGCAGCCCGGCCATTCCCTGACCCGCCCGCCGCGCTACCTTCGGCTGAAATTCTCTGCGATCCAGTTCGCGGGATCGCCCTGGCCCCCTGCCGGGCCCGTATAGACAGCCTGATCGGGGTAGGGAAAGACAGGCCGCTCGTTATCGACCACCCCATCGGTGCTGTGAGTTGCCACGATCGTCTCAGGTGCAATTCCGCTTTCGACCCATGCGACGAGTGGTGCAAGACGGTCCCAGCTGCCGGGTCCAGGTCCGCCACCGCAGTGGCCCATACCCGGAATCATGAACAGGCGAGCGTGTTTCCGGGCCATGTCGAGATCCCCGTCGAAGGTCACGTCGACCATACGCTCCCAGTAGTCGACGGTGCCGCCTGGTACGATGAGACCGTCGGACCAGCCATGGTACATGATGAGCTTCGTTCCCCTGTCGAGAAGCGCCCGGGTGAGGTCGGGGTCGTTGGCATCGGTGATCGCTTTCATGAAATCACCGTGACCACGGGTCACGTCGTCAATATCGAAGTTCCACCATGCCCACTCGGGAAGGACCGCGTCTGTAAAGAGCTCACGGTCAATGTCATTCAGGTCGGGTGGCGCGACGCCTGGATCCTCCTCGTAGAAGAGGTAGTTCAGGTGGTCGGTGGTAAGGCCCAGAGCACCCGCACGGAAACCGTTCCGGGCATTGGGAATGTAAAGGCTGATCCACTGATCCTCGGAGCCGAGAGTGTGCCCCGGGTATACGCTATTCCCGGAGCTGTCGTAGGCTCCGCGGTAGAAATCCTTCACGTGCTTGAGCTGCAGGCTCGTGAAGCAGTCATCTCCATCTACGTCGTCGGGACACATCATGGGTGCGAGATCTCGATCCGGATTGAAGTCGCAGGCGGGAGGATTATCGATGACCCCGTCTCGGATGCCGTCCACGGCGTCACACTTCTCCAGCACCAGGTCCTGGAGCTTTTCAACCTTGCGGACGCTGTCCGGTTGGCCGTCGCTGTCTGTGTCGAAAGAGAGCGAGCCTTCAAAGTTGTTGCGGTACATGTTCTGGATGAGCCAGGTGCGCGAAGCGTTCAGATCCTGGTACCGGTGTGCCGGTGCGCCCGCGACAATGCCGTCGAAGTCGTACGGATAACGCTGCGCCTCCATGAGCCCTTCACGCCCGCCGGTCGAGCAGCCCTCGAAGTACGAATACTCGGCCGCCCTGCCGTAGTAAGCCGATACGATCCGCTTGCCCGCTTCGGCAGTGAGGTGGACCGCTCGATGACCAAAATCGATCTCGGCCTGACGGTTGTTGAAGGCAAATGACGAGCCGGGCTCGGCTCCGTTGTTGTGCCCCATGTTGCTGTTCGCCACCGCGTAACCCTCGGCCACGCGGTGGTCCGCGAAGTCGAGATCGCCGTCCTTGCCTCCGTCACCCCATTTGAGGAAGCGACCGTTCCAGTCGTCGCGGAAGGGCAGCTGAACGTGGAAACCGATCGCGGGTGGCAGAATCCCACGGACGTAGCAGTAGGCGACACCATCCTCTGTGCGGATGTCGGCGGAAAGTATTGTAAGGCTGGTCATATTCTCGAGCGCCTCGCATTCGGCCCGCTCCCCGGCGCTGACAGACTGACCGCAGGCCGTGGTAGCGAACAAGGAGGTAATGGCCGCGACGAGCAGGAGGGGGGTGCGATTCATAGCAATGCGGCTCCGGTCCGGAAAAAGAGAAGTAAACGGTATCTCCGCAGCGGGACAATGTCCAGGTTCGTGTCAACGATGGGGGATGCGTGTGGCGAAAGCCAATGTGGACGACAATGCCCTGACCGTAAAGGGATACACAAGCAGCCGGGGATTGATTCGTGATACCATCCGCCCCCTCGTTCTTACCCGGCAGGAATCGGCCACAATCCTTGCAATGTCCCACAGCGAAAAGCTTCACGTGACCACAGATCCGGTAACTTCTTTCGACCAGCTACTGCTGACGGCTCCTGTTCTGCGGGCCTTGCAGGATGTAGGTTATGAGACCCCGTCCCCGATCCAGTCCCAGACCATACCCTTGCTGCTGGCCGGCAGGGATGTGCTGGGCCAGGCCCAGACCGGCACCGGAAAGACGGCTGCGTTTGCCCTGCCGACCCTGTCCAGGCTGGATCTGACGCAGCACGAGCCGCAGGTGCTGGTGCTGGCACCGACCCGGGAACTGGCGATCCAGGTGGCCGAGGCGTTTCAGACCTACGCCCATCACCTGCCGGGTTTTCACGTACTGCCTGTTTACGGGGGGCAGGACTATAGCGGTCAGATTCGCGCCCTGAAGCGCGGCGTGCACGTGGTGGTCGGTACCCCGGGGCGGGTAATGGATCACATGCGCCGGGGCACCTTGAAGCTCAACCGGTTGTCCACCCTGGTGTTGGATGAAGCCGACGAGATGCTGCGCATGGGCTTCATCGATGACGTCGAGTGGATTCTGGAACAAACACCGCCAACGCGTCAGGTCGCCCTTTTTTCAGCAACCATGCCGGCCGAAATTCGACGCATCGCCAGTCGTCATCTGAACAATCCGGAACAGGTTACCATCAAGGTCAAGAAAGCGACCGCCGATTTGATTCGCCAGCGTGTGTGGCCGGTAAGTGGTATGCACAAGCTGGATGCATTGACCCGCATCCTGGAAGCCGAAACCTTTGACGCCATGATCGTATTCGTTCGTACCCGAGTCGTCACGGTCGAGCTGGCGGAGAAATTGTCAGCGCGGGGTTTCGCCGCCGTTCCGCTGAATGGGGATATACCCCAGGCCCAGCGTGAACGCACCATCGATCAGCTGAAGAAAGGTAAGCTCGACATCCTGGTTGCGACCGACGTTGCGGCACGGGGGCTCGACGTGGACCGCATCAGCCACGTGATCAACTACGATATTCCCTACGACGCGGAAGCCTATATACACCGGATCGGTCGTACCGGTCGTGCAGGACGCCGGGGTGATGCAATTCTCTTCGTCGCCCCCCGCGAGCGCCGACTGTTCGCTGCCATCGAGCGTGCCACGGGCACCGCGATCGAGTTGATGGAGCTGCCGTCAACTGAAGTGATAAACGATAAGCGTATAGCACAGTTCAAGCAGTCGATTACCGATACGCTGGCGGCAGGAGAGCTGGAGATGTTTCACCAGTTGGTCGATCAGTACCGTATTGAACACAATGTGCCTGCCATCGAGATAGCGGCTGCACTTGCGCGGCTGGTCCAGGGGGATGTCCCTCTGCTGTTGCAATACAAATCCACGCCCGGGGTGGACAAGTCCTGGGAGAGGAAAGAACAGGATTCCCACCCTGAACGACCGGCCGGCAGCCGGGAGCGACGGCCGCCCCGCAAAACTCCCCTGCCGGAAGGTATGGAGCGGTTTCGCATCGAGGTTGGCCACAACAATAATGTCATGCCGGGCAATATCGTCGGCGCGATCGCCAACGAGGCCGGTCTGGATAGCAGTGACATCGGTCGTATAACGATCTTTGACGACCACAGTACGGTGGATCTGCCTGCCGGCATGCCGGATGATATTTTCAAGCAGTTAAAGAATACCTGGGTCAGTGGCAAGGCTCTCAATATTTCGCGTTTCAGGCCTGAGAGCGGAGTATCCGCACCTGGCACCCGCAGGCCCGATGCTGGCGACCGGCCCGTCAAGCGCAAACCGAAACTCAAGGCGGGCGGTAAGGCCGGGACTCACAAAAAGCTGGCCAAGAAGAATAGAGCCAAGCACCGGAAGCAGATCGGCAAGCGCCAAAACCCCTCAGTGTAACGTCCTGTTCCAGTTCACTGATCGATTCTGAAACGCACGGGTTTATGCTCCACGTTACGTCAGAGCCTGGGTACGATTCGATTGGTAGCTTCCATGTAGCGGCGGTACTCCCCGTCATAAATCCTTAGCATCGCCTTTTCCTCTCTTGGGACCCGTAACACAAGCAGCACCAGGATCAGCAGCAGCGCAAGCGGTCCGGCCAGGATGTTAGGGAAAAGTAGAGCCTGGGCTATACCCCAGGAAATATGCGCGGCGTACATGGGGTGGCGCACGCGTTTGTACACCCCTGTCATAATCAGTTCGTGGTCTGCAGCCGGTTCGGCAGAAGTTGACCACATCGTGCCGAGATCAACGTGAGACCTGTGCAGTAACCAGATGGAGAACACGAACACAAGGATACCGATCAAACGGACTACGTCAGGCAGCTCGACAGGCAGATCGGCAAAATCCAGCCAGCTGCTGAACAGGTAGATTAATGGTGTAATTCCAGCAGCTATTCCCCACAGAATCATTAAGGCAGATTCGACTAAGGGTGAACCCACTAGCGTAGCGCGTCGGCCGGACCTGTATTCATAAACCTTGCGGACGATGCAGATTATTATGAACAGGACAAGCCATGCATAGTTAAAAAAAGTATCAGACATGGGTATTTTTTATCGTTATCCTTCCATACCGACACTACTCTATCGATTTATAAAAAACACGAGTTATCGGCGAAGCCGGGGCCCACTGCAATGTTGCTCACAAAGCGGCAACGGGCGACGCTGCTGGGTTCAACAATCAGTCCGGTAAACTGAATACATAAAGCGCATTACCGGTAGCCGGATGTCGGATATCGGGAGCCACGACTCGTGGTACGGTTCGCGGGCTGACACCGCGGGCTCCGATACCGGTTGTTACAGCAACGTATTGCTTGCCATTGATCGCAAACGTCACGGGGTGGCCCTGTACCGAGGTGCCCAGGCGTTTTTCCCACAGTATGTCACCGGTTCTGGCATCAAAGGCACGAAAATAACGGTCCAGGTCTCCCACAAAAACCAGGTCACCGGCTGTGGATATGGTTCCGGTGAGAAAGGCTGCCCGCTGTTCGTAACTCCATATCTCCCGCATTTCATCGACATTATAGGCCGCGAGTTTGCCCAGGTTGCCGTCGGAACCGGGCATTTCAAACCAGCGTCTGTTCGCTGCAGTCCCACCGGCACCATAGACCAGTGGTACCTCCCTCGCCGCGATTTCCAGGCAGCTTTGGCTGAGTGGGATGATCAGGGAGGCGGATGGTTCGTGATAGGTCATCGAATGCCAGTCCTTGCCACCGGCGGTGCTCGGGCAAACGCTGATCCATTGATCCAGCTGGGCATTGGCAATGTCATCACGGTAGGTCACCGCGCCGGTGACCGGGTCAATATCGGTGAAGGCATTCTGGAACACGGTTTCCAGGTGGCTGATGAATTGGCCCGTCTGCCTGTTATGCTTCCAGAGAATGCCGTGTTTTCCGATGGAGAATACCAGCTTGTCGTCACCCCGATCGACGATGACTCGCTCGAATACCTCGTCTAGGTCCAGCGCCTCGGCTGGAACATGCTGGAAATACCATTCCAGTTCACCGGTATCCACATCCAGGGCAACCGTTGAATTGGAATAGAGCCCGCTGTCATGTATGGACAGGCCTCGACTGACGGGCATCCAGGGCTTCTGCTGTGCTGTGCCCCAGTACGTGATCCTGGCCTCCGGGTCATAACTGCCGGTGATCCAGGTTTCGCCTCCCGCGCGGAACAGGTTGTCGATGTCGCCCCAGGTGTCACCTCCCGGCTCACCGGATTCTGCGATGGTATTGAAACGCCATAGCAGTTCCCCGGTGTTGGCATCGTGGGCGCTGATAAAGCAGGGATCCTCGATGTAGCGCGAGCAGCCTGCCAGCCCCTGTATGACCTTGCCGTCGGCGACAATGGGTCCGCTGGAATTTTCGAAACCCTGACCGCTGTCGGCAATCCGCGTTTCCCAGACGGGTTCGCCGGAGCGTGCATCAAGCGCCAGCAGCCTTGCGTCGGTGGTGGCATGGATAATTTTATCGTCGTAGATGGCGATATTTCGCATGTCACGGCTGTCTAAGGGTCCGGCATGGTGCTCCCAGATCAGTTCACCGGTGCGACCGTCGAGTGCCTGGATGATATTGCTCGGATTGATCAGGTAGATGATGCCATCGTAAACCAGCGGAGACGGCTCGGAATCCCCCTCGTGCATATTCCAGACCCACTCGAGTTGCAGCCCGGCCACGTTGTCGGTGTTTATCTGGTCAAGCGGGCTGTAGCTCCATGCCTGGTAATTACGTCGAATCATGGGCCAGTCAGCAGGGTCGGGGTCGGCCAGCATTTCATCGCTTATGGGTGTGAAATTTGCCACGGCCCCGGGTTCGATTACACCGGTTGGCGCATCGTTACGTTGCACGGTTTGCACCAGGTTTCCCGCTGCCGGAATATTGCTTGCCAGGGCGTAAGTGGCATCAGTGGTCAGCAACGGATTGGAATCGGGAACGCCATTACTTGACATGATGTGGGCGACAATGCTCAGGTAGTCGGAGTCAGTGATGGCCTGGTTGCCGCCCGGAGGCATATTGGCGCGGATATTATTGTAAAAATCCGCCGGGGATTGTTGACCCCAGCGTATCAGAAATCCGGTTCCGCTGAGCATGGGCCCCAGGGCAGTGCCCTGCAGGTCTGCACCATGACAGGTCGCACAATGTTGCGCGTAGGCGGTTGCGCCGCCTTGCGCCTGGGACGCGAAAGAGGCCGTCGACCCTGAATCCAGGGGGGCGGATTCCTGCTGGCAGGCCGTTACCAGGAGTGTAATAAATCCCGCAACGGCCAGGCGGTGTACAGTGTTTCTGTTCATATGAAGAGTCCCTGTTTGAATTCATTTTTTGGAACCTCTGATTAATTTCCGCCAGAGTATCAGGGTCATTAAGCAGAGGTTCCTTTATTATCAGTGTGGGAGACGCTTTCCCCAGGATAGTGTTGAGAGGCAGTAAAGGGTAGCTCCGCAGTGATGACTTGTCGAGCCTGCAGGCCGGTACCTGTCCGGGGACGATTGCCCGGCCAATAGCAGCAGGATTGCTCCGCTTTGCATCTGCAACGGAGCGACAGGAACCCGGTACCCGGCTGAGGGTGTTACCCGCTTTCACCTTGACTGGAGCCACCCGGCGTACCGGGCCTTTAATAAAATCAATGGGTTGATGCTGTGCATGGGCTCTGTGCACGAAACCACCGAACGGTGCGGATGGGGTTTACAAACTGCGATAACAGGATTAACGTTGAGCAATAAGAATACAAAGGAACCTCTGACTGATTACCGCAGAGCATCGCGGTAATCAGTCAGAGGTTCCCAGAAGGCGGAGGCCTGGAAAAGATGAAGCAACGCGCAACCCGGGCAATTACCGGTTTTTTTTGTCTTTCCCTGTTGCCGGTTCTCGGATACGGGCAACAGTTGACGCTTGACGGAAATGATTTCGGAGCCGAACTGACAGCCTGGGGCCATCCGGATATTCAGGGAGTGTGGGACCGGCGTACCATCACGCCGCTGCAGCGCCCGCAACGGTTTGCCGATAAAGCCTTCCTGACTCCTGAGGAAATTCGAGCATACGAACGGCAGAGTGCCGAGCGAACCGATGGTCGTCCACTGGATTCCGGGCGCGAGGTAATTACAGTGCACGATCCGACTGACCTGGACTACGGCACGACAGTCGTTCCAACCGGGCAAACATCGCTGGTTGTCGATCCGCCTGACGGAAGGATTCCCGACCTGTCTGCGGCCGGCAGGGAGAGGATGGACGCCAGGGCTCGCGCACGGGAAGGGCGCGGCCCCGCTGACAGCTGGACAGACCGGACCTTGAACGAAAGGTGTATAACCTGGGGAGTTCCCGGCGGCATGCTGCCCCAAGCCTACAATAACAATATTCAGATCGTGCAGACACCCGATACAGTCATGATCCTGACCGAGATGGTGCACGATGTCCGTATTGTTCCCCTCGATGGGCGGCCCCATCTGCCGGCCAACGTCAGGCAGTGGCATGGCGATCCGCGAGGTCACTGGGATGGCGAAACCCTGGTAATTGAATCGACCAATTTCTCAGAAAAAGCCAATTTCAGGGGGTCGAGTGAGAACCTGCGTTTGACTGAGCGGTTTACCCGGCTTGATGACGGGATCCTTCTGTATGAATTCACCGTCGAAGACCCGCTGACCTGGGAAAGGCCCTGGTCTATTTCCCTGCCTATGACCAGAACCGATCAGCCGGTTTACGAATATGCCTGTCACGAAGGCAATTACGGCCTGCGAAATATTCTGAGGATCGCCCGTAACCTGGAAAAACAGGAAATGGAGTCCTCTAAAACCAGGTGACCTGCCTCCTTCAGCCAGCGATTTGAACTGACCTGCGGCTATGAACCGATATGAAAAAAACGATTAACGACGGATTCAATACCCGACTGTCACTTCTGGGATTCCTGTGTGTGGCAAGCAGCGTTTCACTGGCTGCCGAACGCAGTGCCCAGGTGTGTGCTGACCTGGCCGGGCTGGAACTGACCAATGCCCGGGTGACTCTGGCCCAGGTGGTGGAAGCGGGGCGGTTTTCGCCTGCACCTGCCGGCTCCGGCAGGCAGGCCGCCATCT
>CALOEW010000007.1:0-16343 GCA_942492445.1 uncultured Gammaproteobacteria bacterium | reverse complement strand
CGCCCAGGGTCACGTCCTGCTCCACCAGGTCCAGCCCCTGCACCTGGTCGGAGAAGCCGAGGTTCGCGCCCTCCAGCATCTTCGTCGGTGTTCCGACGTCCGTGGCGGACACGACCTTCGCTGCGGTGAACTTGTAGACGTCGTCGTGATCGCCGGAACCGGAGTATGCAACGAGGAAGTCGCCCGCCAACAACAGGTTCACGGACGACGATTCCGGAAAGCCGAGATGCGTGTTCTCCTCGACCAGGGTGATCGCGTGGATGTTCCTGCCGAACGGGTTCTCCAGCAGCTTCGTGAAGGTTCCCGCCGAATAGTCCCCCGGCGTGTCCGGCGTGAACACGAACAGATCCTGGCGGTCCACGTCGATGAAAGTCGCGTTGCTGCTCGTGAGGCGGATCGTGTCGACGTTGTCGATGGCACCGATGACATCGCCCGGCTTCAGATCATAGGTATCACCGCCGGATCCCAGGGTCAGCAGCGTACGAACGTAGTGGACGGCGCGCAGATCCGCCTGCTCGGCCGCGAAGGTGGACTGGTTCACGCCCGTGAACGAGAACCGGTTGGCGAACGGACCGGCAGTGCCGGCGCCGGTCTCGAACGTGGCGCCGTTGCCGAACTCGACCACGTCGCCGGACAGCCAGTTCTGCGCGCCGCCCAGCGCGTCGCTGGGCGACTCGTCGCCCTCGGCCGAGAACCACAGCACGCGCTCGGCAACGAATCTGACATCCACCGTCTCGTCATTGCTCGTGCCGCCGTCGCCGTCGGTGAGGGCGAACTGCACGACCCGCTTGTTCTCCGCCGGCACCACCGAGGCGTTGTCATAGGTGACGTTGCGCGCCACGGCCTGCACCGCGGCCTGATCCGCGGCGGCGTTGAAGGTGATGACCAGCGGACCCGTGGCGTCGGTGCCGCCGGACAGCGTGCCCACCACCACCGCGCCCGCGCCGGGGTTGTAGGACACGCTGACCCCGGAGACCGACACCTCGCCGGGCGAGGTGCCCTGGTCGCGCACCGACAGCACGTCACCGGCGTCGTTGCCGCTCAGGAACTGCACCGTCAGGGTGCCGCCGTCGAAGTCCAGGCCATCGGCGTCGGTGGCCCCCATGCCCGGATCGATGACCACCGCGCCGGCGCCGTCGGTGTAGGTCGTGGAGGCCACGCTGTCGTCGAGCACGGGATCGTCGTTCACGGCATTCACGGTGATGTTCACCGTCGCCGGCGCGGAGTACTGAGAGCCGTCGAAGGCGCGGTACTGAAAGCTGTCGACGCCGTTGAAATCGGCAGCCGGCGTATAAGTGAAGCTTCCGTCCGGGTTCAGGGTGAACGCCGCCGCGTTGGTCGGCCCGGAGACAAGCTGTGCGGTCAGGCTGTCGCCGTCCACATCGAGGTCGTTGTCGAGGACGCTCGCCTGGGTCTGCGCGGGCCCGTAGGTGATGAACCCGTCGGACTGGGAGGCATGCTGGGCGGCGACCCAGTCGGCGCTGCGGGCTGAAGCCGCAACGCGCACCTCGTCGATGGTGCCGTCGAAGTACTGGTTGTCCCAGCCCATGTACAGGTCGGCGACGGATCCACCCGTCGCGTCCGCGCCATAGGCGAACGGGGCGCCGGCCTGCACGCCGTCCACGTACAGGGTCCACGTGTCGGCGGCAGCGTCGCGCACGGCCGCGAGGTGGTGCCAGGTATCCAGGCTCAGGGTGACGCCCATGTCCTGGAACACGTCCACGCCCGCTCCGGTCTCATGGCCCAGCGAGATGTCGCCGTTCTGCTGCAAGACGATTGCGTAGAGATAGTTGGTGTTCTCGCTGTCGCCGAACCCGGAGAACTCCACCACGGCAGCCCCGTTGCTGGCCGGGTACGCGTCGATGTTGACCCAGGCCTGCAGGGTGATGTCGCCGGCGATCTGGAGTCCCGTATCGGCACCATTGACGATGAGGTAGTCGTCGTTGCCGTCGAAATCGTCAGCGCCGTCGATCCGGCCGGCAGCATTCTGAATCACGCCGCCGCTGCTCGTGGCCGTGTGGCCCTGTCCCGACACATCGGAATGCGAGCCGGACGTCTCGTTCAGGTGCCACACGCCGCGATAGTCGCTGCTCCACACGCCAGCCCTGTCCTGCAACGCGCCCGGCTGATCCCGTCCAGTATCCAATTGCCCGGTGATCTGCCGGTAGCTGCAAAAGCAGATGAAATCGTGGAAATTATCCGGAATCACCAGGTGATCGTCGTGGCTGGCGAAACCGGCTCCGGTAAAACTACGCAGCTTCCAAAGCTGTGTCTGCAAGCCGGTTTGGGAAGGTTTGGACTGATTGGTCACACCCAGCCGAGAAGGCTGGCCGCTGTTTCGGTAGCAAATCGTATCGCTGAAGAACTGGGCACGGAAATCGGCTCCGGTGTGGGTTACCAGATACGCTTCAACGACCGGACCGGCGATTCAACTTTTCTGAAACTAATGACCGACGGGATTCTGCTCAATGAGATTCAGCGGGACCGTTTTCTCAACAACTACGAAGTACTGATTATCGACGAAGCACATGAGCGAAGCCTCAACATCGACTTCATTCTGGGCTTTCTCCGGCAGCTACTTCCCAGGCGACCGGATCTCAAGCTCATCATTACGTCTGCCACGATCGACGTGGAGAAGTTCGCTGAGCATTTCGGAGGCGCTCCGATCGTTACAGTTTCGGGTCGAACCTATCCCGTGGAAATCGTCTACGCTCCGATTGCGGAACAGTCCGGTGCAAAGGAGCCTGCTTACGATGACGATCTGCAGTCCGAGGCAATCCTGACTGCCCTGCGGGAGATCCGAGACCTGGACAGGCACCGCAGCGGCCCGGGTGATGTGTTGATATTCTTCAGCAGCGAGAAAGAAATCCGTGAAACAGCAGTCACCATCCGCAAGCAGCGGTTCCGTGATACGGAAGTCCTGCCTCTTTACGCCAGGCTTCGTCAATCGGATCAATTAAAAATTTTCCAGCCACATGGTGGCCGTCGCATCATTCTTGCGACCAACATTGCCGAGACATCGTTGACGGTGCCTGGCATTCGATACGTCATCGATACCGGCCTGGCCAGGATCAGTCGGTACAGTCTGCAGAGTAAAATTCAACGCCTGCCGGTCGAACCGGTATCGCAGGCCAGCGCAAGGCAGCGCGCCGGTCGCTGCGGACGGATTGCCGAAGGTGTCTGTATCCGGCTCTATACGGAAGCGGACTTTCAGTCCCGACCCCCGTTTACTGACCCTGAAATCAAACGTACCAATCTTGCCGCCGTGATTCTGCAGATGCTCTTTTTGCGATTGGGCGACGTGGCTGAGTTCCCCTTCATCGATCCGCCCGAGACCAAGGCCATCAATGACGGTTACAAGCTGTTGTTCGAACTGGGCGCCATCGATGAGGATCAGCGACTGACCTCGATCGGCACAATGATGGCCCGGTTGCCCGTGGACCCTCGCCTTGCCCGAATACTCATCGCGGGGGCTAACAACGGATGCCTGAATGAAGTGGCGATAATAGTCAGCGCACTCAGCATTCAGGATCCCCGGGAAATCCCTGCTGACAAACGCCAGGCGGCGCGTGAAAAGCTTGCTGCTTTCGACCATGAGGAGTCGGATTTTCTCAGCCTGGTCAATCTCTGGCGCCAGTTTGAGGCGCAACGCCAGGATCTCACCCAGTCCCGCCTGCGCAAATACTGCTCCAAAAACTTTCTGTCTTACGTGCGGATGCGGGAATGGCGCGAGACCCATCGCCAGCTTCTCAGTCTCTGCCATCAACTGCAATTGAATCTTAATCGTTCCGAGGGCACGTACCGGGACATCCACACCGCTGTGCTGGTCGGTTCCCTGAATCAGGTTGGCTGTCGTGGAGAAGGCACCGAATACCTGGGGAGCCGCAATAGGAGGTTTCGCCTGCTGCCATCCTCGACGTTGTGCTCCCGTCCGCCAAAATGGATTGTCAGTGGGGAAATTTTCGAAACCGCACAGGCCTATTCCGCTGCGGCAGCCAGGATCGAACCCGAATGGATCGAGTCTGTTGCTGGGCATCTGGTTCGCCGTTCCTGGTCGCAGCCCCACTGGAGCCGGAAAAAACAGCGGGTGATGGCGTACGAAAAGGTGTCTCTGTACGGGCTTGCCATTATCGAAAAGCGGCGCGTGTCCTATGGGGATATCGACCCGACTGTCTGCCGTGAGCTGTTCATTAGGGAGGCGCTGATGGATCAGCAGCTTGAGTCGAACCTGCCTTTCTATCACCACAACCGGCAATTACGGCTCGACCTGGAGAAACAGGAGGAGAAGGTCCGTAAGCAGGCGGTGTATCTGGATGAGCGGCGTATTGCAGAGTTCTACGACAGAGAGAATTCCGCCGAATGGGTATCGATCGGGCCTCTCTGCTGCGCTGGTATCGAAAGGAACAGAAGCAGAAGCATGCTGCATCTGCTCAAGATGCAGCTCCAGGATCTGCTTCCCGATAGTGATCGCGAGTCGTTGACCCATAATTTTCCTGACCGTGCCACGTTGCACAATAACCCCCTGGCAGTAGACTACCAGTTCCAGCCGGGGTCCGCATACGACGGTGCCACAATCGAAGTACCGGCACCGTTGATCAGTCAGCTTACCCAGAAAGATCTGGATTGGGCCATACCGGGCCAGTTGCGGGAACGCAGTGTGCAATTGCTGCGAACACTGCCTAAGGCAATCCGCAAACAATTGATTCCGCTTTCTGATTTCGTGGAACAGGCTCTGGTTGATCTGGACCCGGCGCAGCAGGATGCTGACCTGAAATCCGTGCTCTGTGAGCAGGCCCGGCGTCTCAAAGGGGTTGATATCAGGCCCGAACAGCTTAACACAGGCGAAATTCCCGAATACCTCAAGGTCAAAATCCGGGTCACCGACAGTACCGGCAGGTTGCTTGAAAGCGGCTCCGATCTGGAGCAGCTGAAAGACAAACTGTCCGCGGACGGGCGGGTCCGGGAAACGATTCGCACGGAGAGACGAAACGCCCGGCACCCGCTGGAACGGACGGGGATGACCGACTGGCAACTTGAGGAGCTGCCGGAGCAGGTTGAGGTAGGAACACAACTTAAATTGGTGCGCTACCCGGCCCTGGTTGACGATCAGGAGTCGGTATCGGTGCGTCTTTATGAAGACCGCATCGGAGCTGCCAGGCAGACCAGGAGAGGGCTGGTACGTCTCTACCGGCTGCGCACGGCGCAGCAGTCACGCGACCTTGGCCGTGAATTCAGCAGGCAACAGCGGGTCTGGGGTCTGCGGCTGCCGCCGTTGCTGGCTGGAAAGGAAACAGCCGAGGCTTTTGTGAGTGCCGTTTACAGTGAATGCTTCCAGGTGCGGGCAACGACACCCCGGACTGCCGCCGGGTTTGAAAGTCTGCTCAGCAGCCACAAGGCTGATCTCTACCAGGTAGCCAGCCAGCTGACCGGAGTGCTGGACAGAATCATCGAACACCACTATCTGCTGCGTCAGGATCTCATCCGGTATGAGCGTGAAAATACGCGTATATTCAATGAGATAAACTCTCAACTTGAAAATTTACTTAGCCAAGATTTTCTGCACACAGTACCGTTTGAGTGGCTCAGGGAATTTCCACGTTACCTGCAGGCCATGACCTGCAGGGCGGAGCGCGCCCTGACGCAGAAGGAGCGTGATCTGCAGCTTTCCCTGCAGGTTCAGCCCTATTGGGAGAAATTGCTCCGCGAGGACCGTAAAGGATTTGGTTCTCTGAACGCTTTTGTGGAAGATAGGCTCAATTTATCTGCATTTCGCTGGATGATAGAAGAATTTCGTGTCTCTTTGTTTGCGCAACAGCTGCGCACGAAAGTGCCGGCGTCGGCCAAGAGGCTGGATCGGCTGTGGCAACAGGCTGAATTTGTCAGCCGGGGTGATTCCTGACAATAACCGCAGTAACTCCTTTTCTCCTATACATTTTTTTTGAACTCTAGGTCGCGATTCTCACTTGTGGGGCTTGGCGGTTGTGGCCTGACGACTTACTATGCGTTCGGAGTGTAACTTAGAGCAAGATTTTCTTTCTCCCGGCCAAGTTCACACTAGTTCACAAAAGCAACTGCTGCCTCTTGAGCGTCGTGTTCGCTAACACTGGGGCAACGTCGGCCGTGCCAGTACAACCGGGCCATCCAATGATGGTCCGCATTGCTCGGTCGATCAGCCTTAAGCAACTTCTCAGCGCATGGTAGTTGAAGTCTGATTGCAGGAAAGCAGTCAATGTCGGGTCCGTCAGTTACCTGGAGGTCACGTGAAATCGCTTCCCACATACGCGGGTTTTAGTAAACCGGTTACAGCCTCCCTGCTGTCCCTACTGGTGCTATTGTCAGGGGAATTTGCCCTGGCTGCCGATCCATGGGAAAGCACCAATCGCAAACTTTATCAGTTCAATGATTTTTTTGACTCCATGGTTGTCAAACCCGTGGCTACTGTCTATGCCACAATGACACCGCCGATTCTGCAACAGGGCGTGGGGAATTTTTTCAGCAATATCGACGATGTCAAAGTCGCAATCAATGATTTACTGCAATTCAAGCTGGAGGCTGCCGCCAGCGACTCGGCTCGAGTCCTGCTGAATACCACTTTCGGAGTGGTCGGACTTATTGACGTGGCAACACCAATGGGTCTGGAGAAAAACGAGGAGGATTTCGGCCAGACTTTCGGTGCCTGGGGAGTGCCTGCGGGTCCATACCTGATCATTCCCACGGTCGGTTCCAGTACGGTGAGAGACGCATTCGGCTGGGCGCTGGGGATCGCATTCAATCCGTTTTTCTACGGCGACTCAAGCGTGTCGGTCCCGATGTATGCGCTGGAAAATACCAGTGATCGGGCCGGTCTGCTCGCGTTTGACGAGCTGGTATTCGGTGACGACTACATTTTCGTGCGCGAGGCTTACCTGCAACGCAGGGAATTATCTGGTCAACGATGGGGAAGTCGAAGACGAGTTCGGTGATTTTGATGGGTATAGCAGTGCCAAGATCACAGTGGCCGGACAGGCACATAGTCTGACTGTCTAGTCATCCTCGCACAGCTGTCAACCGCTGAGCGAGCGTCCCCGAATTTTCCGAAGCTTGCTCTGTATGAAATCACCGTGGCTGACGTGAATAAGGTCGGCAATACGGCGTATCAAGCCTTCCTCGTACTTGTCCAGCCGCTCATCGGCAAAGGCGAGCCGCCACAGGTTTTCGATGAGGCCGACTTTGTCCCCGTAGCTGTAGTTGTCATTTATCAGGCGCGTAAACTCGTAGAGGGAGGTGGAGTCCCGGGCGCTCTGGTGGGCGAGGGTTACGATCTCATCCACTTCTTCCGTGGTGAGACTGAAAGTTTCCTGAAGCACGTGGATAAACTCCTCCGATTCCCGTGAATCCAGCTGGTGGTCCGTTTCCATCAGCTCGACCATCAGAGCGGCCCCTGCCAGTTCGAAGGCTTTCAGGCGTTGGGAATCCTCGCTGACGGATGTAGTGGCCAGTTTCTGGTGGAAAAAGTTTTTCAGTATCTCGATCATGGCGCTACTTCGGCAATTGGGTCGCTTACAGGCTGTAGAAATGCAACTGGCTGCGATCAGGATATTCCTGAGCGCCTGCCAGGGAACCTGAAAGACATGGCTGCAAGTAGCTTACGAAAGACATGGCTGCAAGTAAAACATCGAGTCCTGCACCTTTTTGAAATGCATTTTCACTCAGGTGACGACGAAACGCCTTGCCACCCCGGACGCCCCTGAAGAGGCCAAGGATGTGTCGGGTCATGTGATGCAGTGGTGTTCCCCTGGCCAGCTCCTTCTCCACATAGGGCAGAAACAAGTGCAGATAATCGATCCTGGACTTTGCTTGCTGCGGTTCGCCATAAAACAGGGCATCAACCCGGTGTAACAGATACGGGTTGCTATAAGCCTCCCTCCCCACCATGATGCCATCGACGCGATCAAGCTGTCGCAGACCATCCTCCAGATTGTTGATGCCGCCATTGATGACCAGTTTCAGATGTGGGAACTGTTCTTTCATCAGATACACGCGCGAATAGTTGAGAGGAGGGACCTCACGGTTCTGCTTTGGAGTCAATCCCTTCAGAATGGCGATCCGGGCGTGGAGGGTGAACAGTTCACAGCCCGCCCGTGACACGCTGTCGATGAAATGGCTCAGGCTGGCATCGGAATCCTGATCATCAACACCAATTCGGCATTTGACAGTGACAGGAATCGACACACGATCACGAATCGTGGCTACGCAACGGGCGACCAGTTCGGGCTGCTGCATGAGACAGGCACCAAAGCTGCCTGACTGCACTCTGTCGCTGGGGCAGCCGATATTCAGGTTGATCTCACGGAAACCCGCCTGCGCAGCCAGAATCGCTGCCCGTGCCAACTCATCCGGGTCGTTGCCCCCAAGCTGAATCCCCAGCGGCTGCTCCAGGGGATTGTAAGTCAGAAGGTACCCGGCATCCCCATTTACCAGTGCCGCACTGGTCAGCATTTCGGTGTACAGGAATGCCCGTCGGGAGAACAGGCGCAGGAAATAGCGTTCATGACGGTCGGTCCAATCCATCATCGGTGCCACGCAGAATCTGTGATCAAAGCAGTTGGACATGTAAAAACCTGAGAATGGTGGCTGTTGCTGGAGGGTGCCAATTCGATGTGCAGGGTCGGAGTTTTTAACCAATGGTTGTTTGCAAGTCAATACGGGCCTGAATCAGGTCACTGCCGTCTGGACGTTCTGCGGCCTGAAATCAGGGATGGTTCCGCCAGGTCGGCACATTCCCTGCAGGGTCAGGGTGTTCTGTGATTTGTCAGTGATTGGCGTATAATCTGCGCCTTTCAACTAAGGAGCCTCTGATTCACTACCGCAGAGCATCGCGGTTATCAATCAGAGGCTCCCTGACCCCCAGATTTATTTCTATGGCTTCTATGGCACAGACAAGAACTCGAGTTGCTCCGTCTCCAACCGGAGATCCCCACGTGGGAACTGCATACATTGCGCTGTTTAATCGGTGTTTTGCTCACTTCCGTCAGGGCAGGTTTATACTTCGTATCGAAGACACGGACAAGGCTCGCAGTTCAAGTGAGTCGGAACGAAAAATCCTCGATTCCCTGCAGTGGCTGGGACTGACCTGGGACGAAGGGCCCGATGTCGGTGGTGAATTCGGACCTTACCGCCAGAGTGAACTGAGCGGGATCTACCAGATACATATCGAGCAACTGCTTGAGGAGGGAACCGCGTTCCGGTGTTTCTGCACCCCGGAACGACTGCAGGATCTGCGCTCAGAGCAGATGAAGCTTAAAAAGACCCCCGGATATGATGGGCATTGTCTGACCCTTTCCGACAAAGAAGTCAGCCGGAGACTCGCAAACAAAGAATCACACGTGGTACGTATGAAAGTACCGTCGCAGGGGGACTGCAGATTTATCGATGGCCTTCGTGGAGAAATTGTGATTCCCTGGACGCAGATAGATATGCAGGTTCTTATCAAATCTGACGGGTTGCCAACCTACCATTTTGCCAACGTGGTGGACGATCATTTGATGCGGATTTCCCATGTGATTCGCGGCGAGGAGTGGATCAATTCAACACCAAAACACCTGTTGCTGTACGAGTATTTTGGCTGGAAACCACCGGAATTTTTCCACATGCCACTGTTGAGAAATCCGGACAAGAGCAAGTTGAGCAAACGCAAGAATCCGACCAGCATTTTCTACTACCGCGATATGGGATATCTGCCGGAGGCAGTTATCAACTACCTTGGCCTGATGGGTTGGACCATGCCATCGGGTGAAGAAAAATTTACAATCGGGGAGATGGAAGCCTCTTTTGATCTGTCTCGCGTATCGCTCGGCGGTCCCATCTTCGATCTTGAAAAGCTGGACTGGCTGAATGGCAAGTACATCCGGGAAAATCTTTCCGACAGTGAGCTGGCGCAGCGCTTCGTAAACTGGGCGGGGGAGGGTGATCGATTCACCCGGTTGACCGGACTGGTACAACAGCGTGTCGAAAAATTCACCGATCTGGTGCCGCTGGCGGCATTCATGTTCAGTGGTCTGCTGGAACTGAGTCCGGAGGCCTTTCAACATAAAAAGCTGAACGAGGAGGACAATAAGCGGATTCTGCAGTTTTTCCTGTGGCGGCTCGAGTTGCTGGAAGTATGGAATCGGGATACCGTGGAGTCGACTGCGCAGACGCTGGCCGCTGCCATGGAATTGAAAATCCGGGACTTCCTGTTTCCGGTCTTCGTTGCCATCACCGGCAAACCGGTGTCAGTCTCCGTTATCGATGCCATCGCGATCCTGGGATTGGACCTGGTGCGGGCCCGGATACGCTACGCCCTGCAACTGCTTGGCGGGTTCTCCAAGAAGCAGGCCAAGGAAGTGGAGCGGGAGTATCAGCAGTTGGGGAGCCCCTTCGACCTGGAGCACTGATTTACAGGCTTCCCTGGATTCAAGGGTCCCCCGCATTGACAGCCACAGAGGCTGTGCTTAGAATGCGCGTTCCTTTCGGGGAGACCCGAATTCCAGAAACCTTCAATGGGGCCTTAGCTCAGCTGGGAGAGCGCAACGCTGGCAGCGTTGAGGTCACCGGTTCGATCCCGGTAGGCTCCACCAATTCTCAATTCTACACCGTCTCACTACATCGCAGAACCACAAGAAAGTGCTTGTTTATCATGGTATTTATGAATTTCTGCGTCTCGCTGTGTCTTGTGGAAACTTTAGATTAATGTAACATACATTGGAACACGGCTCTTTTTCTGTAATCCAACCGATGGCCAATTCCACAAAACCCCAGACCAATACCCAGGTTGAGAAAGCGAAGTCCAAGGACAAGGAGTACACCCTTTCTGATGGGGACGGCCTTAACCTCAGAATCAAACCATCTGGGGACAACATCTGGCTTCTTAACTGCACCCGACCAGAAATCACCACGCGAACGAATATGAAGCTGGGAGAATATCCCGGCCTTGGATTGGCGGACGCCAGGAAGGAACGGGAAAAGTACCACAGGCAATTGGCCAAAGGTAGAGATCCGCAGGAATTCAAAGCTGAGGAAGTGCGAAAGACTTCATAAGCGGGAACAAATACCTTCAGGGTCGTCGCGGAAAAGTGGTTGCAAGTCCACATCAAGAAGAGTGGTATCACGGAAGACTATGCCGACGACATTCGTCGGTCCTTTGAAAATCATGTGTTCCCAGCCCTGGGTGATCGACCGATCCACCTGATTACTCCCCTAGAAGCCAAAGCCGCAATGGAGCCAATGGAGGAAGCAGGAAAGCTTGAAACTGTTGATTTGCAGCGAAATATGACCCAGTAATTGCACTTAAAATTGACCCACCAAATGTAGCTCAACCACATGGAAACAATAATATGCAGTGAGTCAACTATTCGATGCAAAATCCGCCAAAAGTGGGTCAATTGTGCGTGCAATTCAACAGGGAGGGGCTCTTGATAGTACTACTTGGGTTCATCACCACTATTTTCCTGGTCACTGCCATCATGTGTCGATGGTTATCACCCCTAATGGCGCTAACCGTCATCCCTATTGCTGGTGCCTTAGTTGGCGGATTTGGATTTGAAACTTTCGAGTTTGCCGTCACGGGTATTCGCAGTGTCGCGCCAATTGTCGGTCTCTTTATGTTTGCCATTCTTTACTTTGGTGTCATGCGCGACGCGGGCCTGTTTGACCCCGCAATCAGCGCGGTTATTCGGGTGGCTGTGCACAATCCCGCCCGCATTACTCTGGGAACGGCCATTCTTGCAACCATAGCGCACCTGGATGGTTCCGGTGCTTCCACCTTTCTGATTGTCATTCCCGCGATGCTACCTTTGTACGACAGGCTTGGCATGGATCGACGGATTCTTGCCTGCATTGTTGCCATGGCCGCAGGTGTCGCCAATATGTTGCCCTGGGGTGGTCCCACACTGCGTGCAGCGGCATCTCTGGATATACCCCTTGTCGAACTCTACCAACCGCTAATACCTGTCCAGTTAGTTGGCTTTACGGCGGTATATCTTATTTCCTATTATCTTGGGTCGAGGAAGATCGCCGCCGCGGAGACAAATTCCAGGGTGCAAGAAGAGCATGAGGAGCCTTCCGCTGTCTTGGTGCACCTGGAGCCCGGAGAGGAAGAGCTACGTCGACCGAGCATGTTCAAATACAACGTGCTGCTGACAGCAGCGGTTATTTTTACCCTGGTCAGCGGAAAAATTGCTCCAGTGATCGTCTTTATGCTCGGTCTGGTTCTGGCGTTGCTGATCAACTATCGCGAGACGGGCATTCAGAAACAGCGCATAGACAGCCATGCACCCTCGGCCCTGATGATGGCGTCAATCCTGATTGCCGCCGGCGTATTCACCGGGATTATGAGAGAGTCCGGCATGCTGAATGCCATGGCGAGCTGGGGGGCACAGAGTATTCCGGGGGGCATGGCAAGTTTTATTCCGGCTGCGCTCGGTTTTGCTTCGGTTCCGCTCAGTTTGCTGTTTGATCCAGATTCATTTTATTTTGGCGTTCTCCCGGTTCTCTCCAGTATCACTGATCAATATGGCATTGCCGCTTCTGCTACAGCCCATGCTGCTCTGATGGGTCAGAGTACAGTAGGCTTTCCGGTAAGCCCTTTGACCCCGGCAACTTTTCTTCTCGTTGGACTGGCGCGCCTTGATCTTGCAGAACATCAACGTTTTACGCTGCCCTGGCTGTTGGCTATTTCATTCACCATGACAATCACGGCAGTGATTATTGGGGTGATTCCACTGTGACAGAAGCCCGAGTGATACGCGTGGGTGCGGGGGCAGCTTACGCTGGTGATCGAATTGAACCCGCAGTCGAACTCGTAGAAAAGGGCGAGATTGATTATCTGGTATTCGAATGTCTTGCCGAGCGAACCATTGCCCTGGCCCAGCTGGCCAAGCTCAAGGATTCGGAGGCAGGCTACGACCCCCTGCTGACCAGGCGTATGCAGGCTGTCCTGCCCGAATGTATGAGTAAAGGCATACGCATCATCTCCAATATGGGAGCAGCCAATCCGGTTGCTGCAGCAAAACAAATTGCAGCGATGGCATCTTCCCTGGGAGTCAGCCAGATCAGGGTTGCAGCCGTTTTAGGCGACGATGTGCTCGCGCAATTCCAGCCTGGTGGAGTCACGCTTCCCGAACCGGTCAAATATGACCAATTGATATCCGCCAACGCCTATCTGGGTGCAGAAGCGATTGTCGAGGCACTGAAGCATGGGGCCGATGTGGTGGTGGCGGGCCGAATCGCGGATCCATCGCTGTTTCTTGCGCCCATGATTTACGAATTTGGCTGGGCACCTGACGATTGGGATCTGCTTGGACAGGGCACTATGATTGGCCACCTGATGGAATGCGCGGGCCAGGTAACAGGAGGATATTTTGCGGACCCTGGCTACAAGGAAGTCGACGATCTCGCGCGCCTTGGGTTCCCCATTGCCGAGATTTCGCCGGATGGTAGCGCCTGTCTTACCAAGGTGCCAGGTTCCGGAGGACGCATTACCACTTCCACCTGCAGAGAGCAGCTGTTATACGAATTGCATGACCCGACCGCATACTTCACACCCGATGTTGTTGCCGATTTTTCTGAGGCGGACTTTGAAGAGATTGCACCCAACCGCATTACCGTGCGTGGCGGAAGGGGCAAGGCACGTCCAGTCCAACTGAAAGTGTCGCTTGGCTATCGAGACGGATTTCGGGGGGAAGGACAAATCAGCTACGCAGGGCCGGGTGCCGTTGAGCGAGGCCAGCTGGCCCTTGATGTTGTAAAGCAACGCCTGTGCATAATGCGGATACCCGCACGGGAACTGCGCACCGAACTAATCGGTGTGAACTCCATTTTTGCTGCGGCAGCCGAAACTGGTGGCTATCGGCCCTTTGAAGTCAGAGCGCGGATTGCCGGTAGAACCTGGACAGAGAAAGATGCCCAGGCCATTGCGGACGAAGTGGAAACGCTATACACCAATGGTCCGTCTGGTGGCGGTGGGGTGACCAAGGATATCAGAGAAGTGATCGCTATCGCCTCCGCTTACCTGGAAAGGGCGACAGTGAACATATATGTTGTGTACCTGGGGACTGACAGATGAAGCTTCGCGAAATCGCACATGCCAGAACAGGTGACAAGGGCGATATTGCCAATATCTCCGTTATTGCCTATTGCGCAGAAGACTACGCCGTGCTGGTAGAGCAGCTAACGACCGAGCTGCTCGCGCACTATTTCGGTAACCAGATCAAGGGTCCCATTCTGCGCTACGAGATTCCATCACAGCAGGCGTTGAACTTTGTGCTGCAGGGTGCGCTCGACGGCGGAGTGACGCGATCTCTGTCATTGGACGCGCATGGCAAGAGTCTGAGCGGGGTGCTCCTCAATCTTGATTTACCTGAGACGGGTTTGAATCGGTGATGGAAAAACCGCTGTGGTCGCCGCCTGAGCGGCGCGTTCAGGATTCAATACTGAGTCACTTCAGGCGGCAGCTTGAATCGAAATTTGGGCAGGATTTTACCTCCTATCAGGACTTGCACCAGTGGTCCGTTGCCAATAGCCAGGATTTCTGGCCGGCAGTCTGGGACTTCTGCGACGTGTCCGGGCAAGCTGGTGATAGGGTCGTTATCAACAAAGACCAGATGGAAAAATCCGCCTGGTTTCCTGCAGCGCGGCTGAACTTCGCCGAAAATCTGCTGCGTACCAGGGGGGATGGACCGGCGATCATTGCGCGCACCGGGCAGCTGCCACGGATTGAAATCAGCTGGAATGAGTTGCATGGCCAGGTGTCGCGGGTGGCCCAGCATTTACGCAAATTGGGTGTACGCAGGGGAGACCGGGTTGCGGCTATTACCTCAAACTGCCCGGAGGCAGTTGTGGCAATGCTCGCGACAACATCGCTTGGCGCTATATGGACCTCGGTGTCCCCGGATTTTGGTGAGTCCGGCATCCTCGAGCGTTTCGCCCAGACGCAACCTTCGATCCTGCTTTCCATTGACGGATACCGCTATGGCGGCAAGCACTTAGCACTTCAGGCAAAGATCGCGGCGGTGCTGAAGGAAATCCCCTCTGTCAGTCGTCTGATTCTGGTTCAGCACTACAGCGAGGCGGTGCCCGCGGGCCTGCGAGAACAGGCTGACACCTGGACAGAAGTTCTGCAGGGCTATGCCGCTCAGCCCATCGAGTTTGAACCCATGGGTTTCAACGACCCGCTCTATATTCTGTATTCCTCGGGTACTACCGGAAAGCCAAAATGCATTGTTCACCGGGTCGGCGGCGTGTTGTTGCAGCACCTAAAAGAACACCAGCTGCATTGTGATATCCGGCCTGGAGATCGCGTGTTTTTCTATACAACCTGCGGCTGGATGATGTGGAACTGGCTGATCAGTGCACTTGCCTCTGGTGCCACGCTGGTGCTCTATGATGAGTCACCTTTTTATCCGACCAATGAGGTGCTGTTCGAGTACGCGGAACAGGAAGGCGTCAGTTTGTTCGGTACTTCCGCAAACTATTTGCGACAGCTGGAAAAACTGGGCGTGTCGCCCCGAAATCTCTTCAAGCTTGATGCCCTGAAAACGCTTTGCTCAACCGGATCTACGTTGCCGCCGGAAAGCTTTGATTTTGTTTATCGAGAGATCAAGCAGAATTTGTGTCTTGCCTCCATTTCTGGTGGTACTGACATTATTTCCTGCTTTGCTCTGGGAAATCCTGCACTACCGGTTTATCGAGGTGAGTGTCAGTGCATTGGCCTGGGTATGGATGTTCAGGTCTGGGGTGAAAATGGACTATGTCCCACCGGTGAGCAGGGTGAACTGGTCTGCTGCAGCAGTTTTCCAAGCCAGCCCAGGGGTTTCTGGGGGGACGACTCTGGCGAGCGTTATCACGAGGCCTATTTCTCCCGCTTCAACAACGTCTGGCACCACGGCGATTTTGTTTCCCTGACCGAACATGGCGGAATCGTGTTTTATGGACGTTCGGATACCACTCTCAATCCAGGCGGAGTGCGAATTGGTACGGCGGAAATCTACCGTCACGTTGAATCCATTCCGGAAATTCTCGAATCGGCCGCCGTGGGGCAGCATACTGGTGGCGATGAGCGCGTGCTGCTGTTCGTCAAACTCCGTGAGGGGCTCAGGCTGGATCAGCAAATGGCAGACCATATCAAAGCTCTGATCCGCGCCAGGTGCTCTCCCAGGCATGTTCCGGCGAGCGTAGTGCAAGTGACCGATATACCCAAAACCAGATCCGGCAAAGTTGTCGAGCTGGCAATCAAACAGGTGATCCATAAGCAGCCGGTCAAGAATATTGAAGCGCTGGCCAATCCAGAGTCACTGGATCAATTTCGTGAGCTCCAATAAATCGAT
>CALOEW010000006.1:0-66025 GCA_942492445.1 uncultured Gammaproteobacteria bacterium | reverse complement strand
CCAGATCTCACTTCGGACATTCACTCTGCGTTGCCACGGCCGTCAAGGTTCGTGTATTGTCATAAGCTCTCGTGTCTCGTCAACAGCTCAGCCGAGCTTCCAAGACGGCTCCGTGAGTTATAGGCGACAGAAAACAAGTTTTTTAAAAACAATGGCTTCGGCCACAACACTTGTGTCCACGCTAGCAAGATTTTATGACACGTCACCGAACCGGCCCAGCAGGACCGTGAAGGATCGGCTGGCACGCCTGCATAGAAACTCACGCGTCCGGGCGAGATGATGGTTACAAAAGTGTTCAGGGCTCTCATCGAAAAACAGAGCATTCCGTTTCGGAGGAGCGCCGCCGCCGCGACATAACCGGCTCTGCGTCGTCCGGAGCACAAGCTCACCAAAACGTATCACCACAGGCTTACAAATCTAGGCCATGGCGGCAATGTCACTCTCGAGGAGCAGCTGTCAGGGCCGTGGTGGGACGATTGCTTGAGAAACACACACAGACCGAAAACGCCCACATTTGCAACTCGCAGTAGAGTCCTCGCAGGACCCGGGTTCCCATCAGCTTTGATTTCCTGGTTCAGAGGCGTCAGCGGCTTCCCGACAATGCAAAAGTTCCAGCTCCGCCATTCCGGGCATTCAGGATCGAATCAGATGTGTTGTTCGTTGCATCAGTTTTCTGGTAGGTGCCCCGTTTCAGGCTTTGTCCCGCGGAAAAAGAGCCGAAAACAGTCCCCGCGATCGCCGCACAGGCCCACCACGCCGGTGCCGATCACATCTCCGTTTGGCAACCGTCCAGTGCATGTATTGGTGCGGGAAGCCCAACAAGCGTCATCACACCCCTCCCGAAATGCCAGATTGGCTCCATCAACACGTCATGACAGCCATAATGAGCGCCGTATTGCAGTTTTTCAGCATGGCCTACAAACAGCGGTGCTGAGGTTTGGCTCCGAACCACGTTCCCACCTGTTGTCTCCGCCGCCTACCGCCAGCATCGCGCCGCAGTGACCGGAGTCGCGCTCATCCGTCGTCTTCCAGTTCCGACTTCTCTCGTTCAACGACATTGATCAGTTTCGGGTTCGGCTTCCGTAATGATTCGCCTCCGCAGGGCGCGGCCTCTTCTTTTGCCAGCAAAATACGTGAATTTCGGCGCTGTCTCCGACAGATAACTACTCATCGTGTTGCCGACTTGCGGTCATGACCGGCTAAATACACGTGGCACAGTGTGGAGCTGCCGGGCGAGGCCTACAGTACTAACCCCATCCAGCAGCAGCACAAAGTTCAAAACCAACGTGCTCATATATTCAGTACTGCAGGGGTTCAAGTTTGCAACGTTGGGCCGCCAGATGTTGTACTGGCAAGGTGCTTGATTCTGGCCTGAGAGCCCAAAAGCGGTAATTTCCGGCAGATCCGTAACGCGTCATCGAGGATCCAACTTCTTTTCAATTCGGGTCCACATGGCCGGTTCGGGGGTCGTCAGCTACCGAATTGAAACCCCCGAGAGGCTCCGGCAATTGATGTCGCCGCGGCCCGGGGGGAACCTCTGCTTCGGATTCACAGGCAGCAGTCTCGGGTGCGCCCCACCGTCATCTCGAATTTCATCAGGATGTGGGTCTCGGTCCCGGTCCCAGTCTCCATCTCTGCCGTCAAGCACGAAAGCTGATTGGCTGGTGTGTTTTCCGTTGTTCGTTGAGAGTGTTTCGCCAATGTTGGTGATTGTGATTATTCTCGTCCAAAACCACTTACCTTGGCATCGGGCTTGTCCGACACTCACAAGCTGCGATTTCAGTGTCTCCGTCCTTCAGATTGCGTTGGCTCCTGCCAGCAGAGGATCGAGAATCTCGGCGGCTTCCTGCCGCAACTTGCGGACAATGAGCCGGTGTTCAATGTTTCCCGTCCGGGCACCTGCTCTTCTCCACAAGACGAGGCTGCACAAATTCGATGTCTCGAAGCTGCGTCCGGCAGATTTCCAGGGAGGCAGGGGATCGTGCCTACATCCGTTATTGGATTGATGAGTATCAGCAGCAGCACAGCGTGTGGCGACATCGACTGACCGAATGTGGATTGGCACAATTAAGTACATGGTCGGGGCTGAGGTGCAGATGACAGTATCTACAGTACTGCTCGATGACAGGAGGCGCTTACGCGCAGACCGCTATACCTTGGCCGGATGGATGGTTCGATCGGCGGCGCAGGATTCCCGGTTAAAGCTCTGTCTGCGTTTTTGTGGCCAGCAGTTTCCGGTTGAACTACGTGTGATAGTGAAGCAGGCACAAGCGGGACAGTTTTGCCTGCAAAGATATTCTGCATTGTACAGTAACAGGTTCGAGGGACGTCCATGTTTCCCTGCTGAAGATTCGGTTTTATCTGGCTTTTCGTTCCCTCAGCTACCAACTATCACCGGGCCATCCAGCAGTCGATTTCCCCGTTTTCATGTCGTTGAGGCTGTACCAGGTACTTTTTTGTTGTTGCCATTTTTTTATTAACCGTTTCTGTATCTCATATGCCAGCCGCTGCGCACACACTGGTGGAAGCTCATCTTCATAACGCCAAAACAGTAAACTTCGGGTGGGTTTCCGATGGCCGCGCTGGTTACGACGACGAAGGTAAGGCGCCGCCGCGGCCGCCCAACAGAGCATTCGCACGCCATGGCCGCTGCGGCCGTCCCAGCACTACATCGCAGAAGACAGCGCAGCGGATGTAGTCGCCGCGACCGACTCGGCCGCCGCGCCGGGAGTCCAGGATGCTATCCGAAGTGCGCGGGTGGGTCGGAAATCGCGACATCACCGAGCGCCGACCCAAAAATACTGGCACCGGCACAGTTTTCAAGGGATCGAGCTCGGCCGGAAGATGAAGAGCTCGAAGATTTTTGCCGATATCGTGTTCGGGGAGCCAAGTTTTTCCGAAAGTTAGTGCACGAACCCGGCAGGTCGAAGCCGGAGAAGCGGCAAATCGGGGCTCGCGACGTGGTGAATACAGTAGCGATTACCGTATCTGCAATGTGCCGAATTCGGCCGCCCGTTGCCGGAGCAAAAATGCCGGTTGCAGTGCAAAATCGTCAAGTTTGCCGTCATGCAAAATTCCAGATGACTGCCGTACAGAACATCGAAAACCCCCGCAAAACTTATTACCGTCATGAGGCTCTGAAATTTCGGGTCCCAATGGTCTCGTTTATCATTGAAAACTACAAGGTGACAAGTGGCAAGTTTGAGAATTTTTTCCCCGTCGTAGGTTCCCGACCCAGGCAATATTACGGACACAAAAGTATTCAAAGTGCCTGGTACGTTCCAAGAGACTGAGTGGATGAATTCACGGCCGACAGGCGACGCCCATGGAACCACCGAAATCACCGTGGCCGGCACCACGACACTCACTACCCACAGCCTGGAAGAGGGGGCCACGTGGGGCACGACGAGGAGAACCACCATACAGTCACAACTCGGCTCCTTGTTACCTGAGTACTGACAACCACTGCCTGGAGGTTCAATGACAATGAGGCAACAAAATACCAGCATGTACTGTAGGGACAAATTTTCTTTTCCAAGTTGCGAGAAGAGTATTACTGTGTTATCACAAGGTGCTGAAATATTAAAGAGTTTTTTCCGACGGCCATATCACGATCGGCTTGATTCGAAATTCCGACTCCGGGCGATGGTTGGCGAGAATCAGCAGTTCACTACAGTTGTTGTGGTGGTTCGCTAGATCGTGACGTACTTTTTTTCACCGACGAAACAACTAATCGTTTCGTTCGGTCATATCAGACGCCTTTTGGCCGACGCGTTGTCATTACCGTAGTCTTGACGATATTCCCATTGTCCTTCCGATGCTCATTTACTGGGCGTTTCGGCAGGCTTCATGTGCTCGAACTAATTTTCTACATGGTCGTACCTGGTAGGCCCGACGGACACGCTGCGGCATCGCTTACGGCCGCGCTGATCGAGGACTCCACACGCAGCGCGGATCAGTTTCATTTGACTCGCCGACACGCAGCACGCATAACCAAACTTACTGATGAAAACGGCAAAGTACCGGAGAGTCTACCTCGGATACCGTTCGAAAAGTTCGGTCGACAACGTCAGAAGCCAAATTCGAACCTTCACAACGAGTACACGTGGCCGGCGACCTCGGGAGTCAGTCACCCAACTGTCCAAAAAGTTCGCCGTCACACTGGATTCCGCGCCGGGGCGCACGACAACTCACCGAACTGCAAGCTCCGATACTGTCTCCGCTCGATCCACCGCCGTTCCGGCGCGGGCCTGCGGGCTTCCTCGCCTACTCCCCGCTGCCGCCACGCCGCTCTACGAGAATGCGCGCCGGAAACATTGGCATGCATCAGCCGTGGAGGCATCAACTACCTGCGGGGAATTCCGCCACAGCTTGTGCGGCAATAGGCAGGATCCGGCGGAAGGGACCTACAGGCCCGTTTTCGCCAGAAATCATGGTCACCCCGTCCTGATCGCGTCAGCAATAATAAGACGGTCAATTGTACCTTCTCCGGGGTTACCCGGTCATCTTTTGGTCACAGGTTGGCAAGAATCCGCAGATTCCATTCGCTTACCGGTTGCTCCTACCGGATCCCGCCACTGACGCCTTGCGCTCCCGGAACCGGGCCCCTTGGCGCGCTTGCCTTATCGGCTAATGGTTCAATGGCTCAAAAGGTGACCGGGCATGGCCGCTTGCGGCCGTGGTAACGGTCGCACATGCATCCAGCCTGAATCTCTGCGGCGACTTGCCGACTCCGGTGTAGGCCGCACGGTCTCAGAAGTTCGGGCCGCAGGTTGCTCCCCGACCCCCTCCGCCCAGATCGGGGGAATACATCATGACGTCTTCGGATCAAGCCAAACAATCACTCTATTCAGTCGGGTTTTGAGGGTCGGCTGGGCGTCTCCCCGTTGCCGGTGATGGTCCTGTACACGCGCAGCAAGGCTGAGTCCGACGGTTCGCGGACCGAGTCGGTATTCGCGGACTCAGCGAACACCTCCTGGATGTACCTTCAAGATTGATTCGAACCGCGAATGCTTCACGGGTGAACAATCAACGCGAGACCGAAGGGGTGTTCGCCACCCGTGACCAGTGGACGAGCCGCCGCGGAAATGGCAGGCCGACGCATCGGCACCGGCTCACGGCCTAAGCCAGCCACGCCCCGACTTGGTACTCGACCAGCCGAGGTGGCCACGGATGGTGGGACCAACTCGGCCGCCTACAAAAAAAGCTCAGGTACCAGACGCGCGCGGCCGACACACCCGCCGCCAACAGCCGCGTTCGCAGCCGGCTGTTGGGCAGCGCCACGAGCGGCGCAGGCGCCCTTGCGGGCTCCACCGACAGGCATTGCCCCAGAGAGTCAGTGACCTGTCGAGTTTTTCAGCGCGGCAGCCAGTGCCAGGCATTGCCGCTGGGGCGGGAATAATGACAAAAATGCATCAAAACAGCCGGATAACTGCTTGGGGTAGGGGTGCACGCGTCGGCATTTTTCCGGGTCCACCAGCAATTTCGACGCTCGGTGCTGCCGGCCGAAGTTGGCAGAAAGTTCTCGGCATACGGAATCCTGCATTGAAGCCCGAACATTGGCTCCTCCTTCGTGCGAAGGCGCACGACAAGTCGACCTCCGCCACTCTGCACGCGGGTACCATTTACGGTAGAATTCGTCGTCAAATTCCACGGCCGGCGCCACGGCCCGCCGCTTGCCGCCCCGACTACGCGACGGACAGTTTTCGACACGCGGGTACAGCCGTGCGGCCAGGCGGGGTTGACGATACATTTTCCAGGAATACCGAAGCGTTCTCGGCTTCCGGAATTCGTGCTAAGCGCGTTAGATTTACGGGCGCGGCCGCCTCACCATGACCGGACACCGATTGCACCCGGTGACTCATTCCAGGCTGTCCATCGGGGCGTCTGTCTCCCATCTCGGCACTGAAAATGATGCAATTCGGCGAATTCGCATTCGAGAGAATCGCGGCCGTACCGGTTTCCAGCGATCGCCGACGCGGTCCAGGCACGCTTCGGCTGGTTCGGTGGGCTGTAACGAGTGATACAGGCTCTGACGTAGCACGAGGAGCGAGGATGAGATCCTTGCTTTTTTCAGCCATTTTCCCAGTCGGGTGCCGACACAACAGATGGACCGTACTGTCGCTGGTACCGCCAGAGAAGCTGGCGCAGTAGTCGTCGCTACCGGGGCAGGAAGGAGCCACGGCAGTACCCGACAACAACGTATATGGGGACTCCAGACGCATCCAACGACAGTCTTGTTCCGATTAGTGGCGACAGGCGTCATAACCAGCCTGTAGCATCGTGATGACTGCTAGGTCACCGGCAACACAACAAGCTGGAGCCCATCACTCGGCCCCCGTGCGAGCATTTTGGCTGCTCACTCCCCGAGGGAGGGCCGGTGCGCTCCCGAATGGGCGCGTAACTTTAGCCCAGTGACCCAGTAATTACAAGGGACCCTGAGCGCAATCATTGCGTTGTTACCGCTTCAGAGCAGTTCCATGACACGATGCTCTGTCGCCACCCGGCACCCACCTGTCAGAACAAGGCAATGAAATCGTTGAATTCGTCTGGAGTCCCCATAACACAAGGCTTGCCGGTCACCTATACGTTGTTGTCAGGCCTGCCGTGGCGGAATTCATTCCGGTTCTACTGCCCCGGTAGCGATAGCAGACTGCCTTCTGCGGAACATCTTAAATTGAACCAGCTATTTGAAAATAGATTCATTCTGGTAATCTACGCCGCTGGGCAGTCGCAGGGGCAGTCCATCTGTTATTAATCCGGCACTATTGACTGGGAAAATATGGCTGAAAAAAAGCTGAAAAAAGTTCTCATCGCCAACCGCGGTGAAATCGCATTGCGCATCGTCAGAGCCTGCAGCGAGCTGGGAATCCGCTCGGTTGCAATCTACACCGAACCTGATCGCTACGGCCTCTGCGTCAAGCGGGCTGACGAATCGTACTCCCTGGGAGAAGACCCTATCGCCGGATACCTGGACCCGCGTCGAATCGTCAACCTGGCGCTGGAAACCGGTTGCGACGCGATTCACCCCGGTTACGGTTTTCTCTCCGAGAATGCCGAATTCGCCAGGCTCTGTGAGCAGAAAGGTATCATTTTCGTGGGCCCACGCTCCGAGGTCATTGCCGGGATGGGAGACAAGACCCAGGCGCGCGACAGCATGCGTGCCGCAGGTGTGCCCGTTACCCCGGGCTCCGAAGGAAACCTGGACAGCCTGGAGGAAGCGCTGGAGGTCGCCGGGACCATCGGTTATCCGGTCATGTTGAAGGCAACCTCCGGCGGTGGCGGCCGTGGAATCAGGCGCTGTGACAACGCTGACGAATTGCGCAAGCAGTACCCGCGGGTAATCTCGGAAGCCGAGAAGGCCTTCGGGTCTGCCGAAGTGTTCCTGGAAAAATGTATCGTCAACCCCCGCCACATCGAAGTGCAGATACTCGCGGACAGCCACGGCAATACCATTCACCTTTACGAGCGTGACTGTTCCATTCAACGTCGCAATCAGAAACTGATCGAAATCGCTCCAAGCCCACAGCTGTCAACGCAGCAACGCCAATATATCGGTGAATTGGCAGTCAGGGCGGCCAAAGCGGTGGGCTATGTCAACGCCGGTACCGTGGAATTCCTGCTCGCTGACGACGAATTCTATTTCATGGAAATGAACACCCGCGTGCAGGTAGAGCACACCATCACCGAGCAGATAACGGGCGTCGATATCGTGCGCGAACAATTCCGCATCGCTGCCGGTCTGCCCCTTCACTATGCACAGGAGGATATCCAGTTCCGGGGCTTCTCCATGCAGTTCCGTATCAATGCCGAAGACCCGAAGAACGACTTTCTGCCCAGCTTCGGCCGTATCACCCACTACTACGCCCCTGGAGGTCCAGGGGTGCGAGTGGACACCGCCATTTACACCGGTTATGAAATCCCGCCCTACTACGACTCCATGTGCCTCAAACTGGTGATCTGGGCTTTGACCTGGGAGGAAACCATCGCCCGGGCGCAGCGGGCGCTGGATGACATGCGCCTGCACGGTATTCGCACCACTGCCCCCTACTACAAGCGGATCCTGCAACACGAGACCTTCCAATCCGGCTGTTTTGATACCAGTTTTGTCGGCGAACATCCGGAACTGCTCAATTATTCCACCAAGCGCCACCCGGCCGAAGTCGCCCTGGCGCTGGCTGCCGCGGCCGCCGCCCATGCCGGCTGGTGACATTCAGGAGAATTATTCTATGCCAGAAAAAAAACCCATACAGGTTACCGACGTCATTCTCCGCGATGCGCACCAGTCGCTTATTGCAACCCGTATGCGCACTGACGACATGCTGCCGATCTGTGAAAAACTCGACAAGGTCGGCTACTGGTCTCTGGAAGTCTGGGGCGGCGCCACTTTTGATGCCTGTATCCGATTTCTCAAGGAAGACCCCTGGGAGCGCCTGCGCCGCCTTCGTGAAGCGCTGCCCAACAGCCGGCTGCAGATGCTGCTGCGGGGGCAGAACCTGCTTGGATACCGGCACTATGCCGACGACGTGGTAGCAGCGTTCGTGGCACGCTCCGCCGACAACGGCATCGATGTGTTCCGGGTATTCGATGCCCTGAATGACCTGCGTAATATTGAAACCGCGATGACCGCAGTCAAGCACGCAGGCAAGCACGCCCAGGGGACTATCTGTTACACCACCAGCCCGGTGCACACCCCTGAACTTTTTACGCAACAGGCAACCGAGTTGAAAGACATGGGCGCCGATTCCATCGCCATCAAGGACATGGCCGGCCTCCTGACGCCCTATGCCACCTTCGAACTGGTCAGTGCCATTAAATCAGGCGTAGACCTGCCTCTGGTCATTCACAGCCACTCCACCTCCGGCCTGGCGCCGCTGTGCCAGCTTAAGGCCATTGAAGCCGGTGCCGATCGCATCGACACTGCCATTTCCGCTTTGGCCGGCGGCACCTCGCATCCCTCCACTGAGTCACAGGTGGCAGCTTTGAAGGACACCCCTTACGACACCGGTCTGGACCTGGAGCTGCTCTCGGAGATTGCCGATTATTTCCGTGAAGTACGTAAAAAATACCATCAGTTCGAGAATGAATTCACCCGTGAAGACATTGCGGTTCAGATCAATCAGGTGCCCGGCGGCATGATGTCGAACCTGGCCAACCAGTTGAAAGAACAGAATGCCCTCGACCGCATCAAGGAGGTATTCGCTGAAATCCCGAGAGTCCGCGAAGATCTCGGCTTTCCGCCACTGGTGACGCCGACATCGCAGATTGTCGGAACTCAGGCTGTATACAATGTGCTGGCGGGTGAACGCTACAAGACCATCACCAATGAGGTGAAACGTTATTTCCAGGGTGGCTATGGCAAACCTCCCGCTGCAGTGAACGCTGAAGTGCAGCGAAAAGCCATCGGTAGCGAACACCCCAACGAGGAACGCCCAGCCGATTCCCTCAAACCCGAGCTGGATAAATTGCGCCGGGAGATTGGTGACATGGCCCAATCAGAAGACGATGTCATGATTTATGCCATGTTCCCCGATCTGGGGCGGGAGTTCCTGAAGCAGCGCGCCGAGGGCAACCTGCAGCCCGAACTTCTGGAACCGATGCGGGCAGCAGATCAGCCCTCACGGGAAGTCAGCAAAGTCGCCACAGAGTTCAAACTGGATGTCCATGGTGAGACCTACGACGTTGCCATAACCGGGGTCGGCAGTTCCGGAGGCAGCAAGCGCAAACTCTACATTTCCCTGGACGGCATGCCCGAGGAAGTCACCTTTGAACCATTGAATGAGTACGTGGCCGATAAGGGCAGCAAGCGCGCCAAGGCGACTGAACCGGGGCACGTCACAGCAGCCATGCCTGGCAATATCGTCGATGTACTGGTCAAAGCCGGGGATCGAGTGGAAGCGGGGCAACCGGTGCTGGTAACCGAAGCGATGAAAATGGAATCTGAGATTCTTGCCAATATCGACGGGACGGTTTCGGAAATCCATGTGACCAAAGGTGACCGGGTAACCCCCGGAGAGATTCTGATGGTGATTGAATGACCGTCTTGTTGGAAACCCTGTGTGGCGCAATCAGGACGGGGCCAGACCTGGCTAAAAAACAAGGTTGACCGCGCGCAGCCATGTGGTTTTTCACAACGGAGCCCAGGCTGCGTCAGGGAAGAGGTCAGGCCTCCGGATAAGTCCGCCCACAAAGTCCCTTCCGCCGGATCCTGCCTATTGCCGCACAAAGCGGTAGTTGCGGCGGTCTGGACTGATTGGCCGGTTGCTGCGGAATGGATTGATATCCAGACCTCCACGGCGATTGAAGTTCATGCCCACAATCAGTGTTTCCGGCGTACATTTGAGCATCAGATCCCGGTATATCCGTTCCGCGCATTCCTCGTGATAGGCGGCGTGCTGGCGAAAAGAACAAAGGTAGGCGAGAAGCCCTTTTTCCTCAATTGTGGGCCCGCTGTACTGCACCAGGACAGTAGCCCAGTCCGGTTGTCCGGTAATTGGACAATTGGATCGAAACAGGTTGCTGTACAGGGCGCACTGTTCAGACGTGGATCCAGTGGTTGCAAGCAGGTCGGCATCGGGCTGCAGTTCGGTGACTTTGAATGCCAGGTTGTCGATGCACTTGCCCGGCGGAATCCGAATGTGACCAAGCGGGCTTTCCCCGAGCTGCCGGATTAACACCTGGACTTCGGACTGGGTGATTTGTTTCAGGTCGCCGGCTACACGATCGGCCAGGGCGGCACTGCTGCCGAACACTTCGTTGTTGAGAGAGTTCAGGTACAGCTTCAACGATTTTGACTCGACCAGGCTTTCAGAACGGGCATCGAAATAGATTTCTCCCATTGCGACCTCGGGCTTGCCGTTTTCATCCAGCCAGGACAGTTCATAAGCGCGCCAGATATCAAAGCCGTGCAGTTCCACCTTTTTGTCGATGTCGAGCAGGGAACGCGAGGCCCAGCGGGGAATCCCGTAAAGCAACCCCGGATCATAGCGGGTCGGGTATTCAGTAGCCTTGCCCAGAGGGTTGCTGTCCATGTGGCCCCCCTTTCAGCTGCGCAGCCCGGTGCCACGCCTGAGAAGCAGGATGCAGCCACCGTAAAGCGATACCGCGAAAAGCAGCAGAATCACGAACGCCCACAGGGTATTCACGTCGGAAACACCCAGGATACCGTAGCGAAAGGTGTTGACCATGTAGAAAATAGGATTCAGCGCTGAGATAGCCTGCCAGAAAGGCGGCAGCAGCTGCGACGAGTAGAACACACCGCCCAGGTAAATGAGCGGCGTCAGGACGAACGTCGGGATAATGGAAATATCGTCAAAACTGTTGGCAAACAGCGCATTGATAAACCCCGCCAGCGAGAACACCATGGAAGTCAGTAGTATGACCGAACAGGTCAGCAGTGGATTGTTGATACTCAGGTCGGTGAAGAAAAGTGACATCACGGTCACGATGGCCCCGACTGCCAGACCACGTGCCATTCCTCCTACGACAAATCCCGACAGAATGACATAGTTTGGCACCGGCGCCACGAGCAACTCTTCAATGCAGCGCTGAAATTTGTGACTGAAAAAAGAAGACACCACGTTGGAGTAGGAATTCTGTATAACCGCCATCATGATCAGGCCGGGGACAATAAAATCCATATACTGAAATCCGCCCATATCCCCTACCCGGCGCCCGATCAGATTCCCGAAGATCACAAAATACAGGCCGATCGTGATCGCCGGCGGCACCAGGGTCTGAAGCCAGATCCGGGAAAAGCGTCGTACTTCCTTGATAACAATGGTTTCGAAAGCAATGTACTTGTGATTGGCGGAAAAACGGGACACGGTGGCTTACTCTTCTCGCAACTTGGAAAGGAAAAGCTGCTCCAGACGATTGGTCTTGTTACGCATGCTGGTAACCTGAATACCTCGACTTCCCAGATAGGAAAAGATTTCTCCCAGGTCTCGGGAACCTGAAATCCCCACCTCCAGGCAGTGGTTGTCAACCTTATGGAGAGTCACCCCGTCCGGTGCATCTTCGGGTAATTCGAACAGTTCATTCACCAGGTCGAGTATGAACACCTGGGAATCCAGTTGTGACAGCAGACTCTTCATTGAGGTGTTCTCGATGATTTCTCCCTCGTCGATTATTGCGATGTTACGACAC
The DNA here is from genome assembly GCA_942492445.1 of uncultured Gammaproteobacteria bacterium. Taxonomy (GTDB): domain Bacteria; phylum Pseudomonadota; class Gammaproteobacteria; order Pseudomonadales; family Pseudohongiellaceae; genus NORP240. The sequence continues at coordinate 53,878 of CALOEW010000006.1, read as the reverse complement.
AGGTGTTCCGCCTCTTCCAGATAATGGGTAGTGAGGATAATCGTGGTGCCGGCCTGGTTGATTTCGGTGAGAAATTCCCACATGGAGCGTCGCAGTTCTATGTCCACTCCGGCCGTGGGCTCGTCCAGAATCAACAATCCAGGCTCGTGCACCAGTGCCCTGGCGATCATCAACCGTCTCTTCATCCCCCCGGAAAGAGTCCGTGAACGTACCAGACGCTTGTCCCACAGGCCCAGTTTGCGCAGGTAGATCTCGGCCCGTTCGGCAGCCACTTTCCGTGACAGCCCGTAATAACCCGCCTGGGTCAGGACGATATCCCGCACGCGCTCGAACTGACTGAAATTGATTTCCTGAGGAACCATGCCAAGGTCCAACTTGGTCTCAAACACATGGGTGTCCACGTCCTTGCCGAAAACAGTCACCTTGCCCGAGGTTTTCTTCACCAGGGTGGCGATAACACCAATGGTCGTAGATTTGCCGGCACCATTGGGACCCAGCAGGGCGAAGAAATCCCCGGGGTTCACCTCAAGGGAGATCCCCTTCAGGGCCTCATGACCGTTATCATAAGTTTTACAAAGGTTTTCGATCGAAATTGCAGCAGTCATCTGGGATTTTGCATGATAGCGGGTTTAAAACTGACGGAGTATGCGGGTAATTTTACCACTCTGCAACCGGCGGCCCTTGCTCTGGCGGGAGGCCCCGGCGGCCATTGCAGATGCCTTCAATCGCCGCTGTATTCACCACCGTCGCGGGCCCCGTTGCCCTCCCCTTTCTCCGGCTTCGGACTGCCTGGTCCGTGCCTGCTCAGGCGCACAAGCGCTCCCCCGATCCGGCGTGCGATTTTGCGATGCTCAAGAATCAGCCAGTCGGTAAAATCTTCGAACTCTTCAGCGGTCATCTTTTCCGGCCAGCTCAGACTCGCCACCCCTCGATCCAGCACAAAGCTGTCCTGCCGGTGCCCGGTGTCCTTTAAGTCAGAGTCCGATGCCCCTACTGCAACCGGATCGGTGCCATCGAGTTCAATCCCGGAAACTGATGGCATCGCGGTTCCGGTACCCACCCGCGACGCCACGCCGGGCACCCCTGCGGCACCATCGCCGGATGCCACCGAGGTTATCCCTGGACTCCCAGCAACGGCAGCAGTGAATTCGGTCGCCCCGGCGGCTGCATCAGCACCTGCTATCGGTGCGCGCGACGCGAGCATCCGCAGGGAGTCGCGAAAAATTTCGGCAGTCCTGTCCGCCGCATTGGGCTTGAAATGGTATTTTTTCTGCAGGTAGCCGGATATCTCATGGGACGAGCCCTGCTGGCCATAGCGTTCATAAAGATCACCGAATACTCTGTTATGTTGCAGGCAGCGCAGCAGCGCCGCCTGCCTGTCACTCTGGTCGTCGGCATCGGCATCGGCGATAACCAGCACGGCGTCATCGGAAATCCGCAGTTCCACTCCGCGACCTGCAACCAGCCCGAAACCTCTGATCGCACCGAGAGCGCGCCGTGATGCGCCATTGAGACCGTTGTAACCCATTCTGGCCACCGCCCGGGCACCGGAAAAGCTGTTTCGGCCTTCTGCGGCATAGATCAACCGGGTTTTTTCGATAGCTTCCACCAGTGAATGTGCTGGACAGTTGGGCGAACGCTTGGCTGGCATAATGAGATGAATTCTGGCGCTGAAATAACGGTTAATTAAAAAATAGCCTTAACAAAAAAGGCTACTTATAATTTAGCCTCAACAGCATGAAAACTCAAGGGAAAATCGGTTGAAAACTGCTTTAGTTCAGCTGCCCGACGCTGATGGAGACCAATACCCGCACAGCACAGTCCAAGGGTGGGGACGAATCAAGACGGCGAAAACCACAATAGCAGGCTGACCGGGCAGATCTCGGATCTCCAGTTCCCGGGTCGCTCAGGTGGAATTTTCAACAGGGAAAACAGTATGGAAGTGGCGTCCCCTAGGGGTTTCGAACCCCTGTTGCCGGGATGAAAACCCGGTGTCCTAGGCCTCTAGACGAAGGGGACGTACAGGATGTCTTTGCGGGTGTCCGCGAAAGAGCGAGGGATTCTAAGAATCCTTTGTCCCGCAGTCAAGCAATTGCTAAAAAAATTCCCACTATCCTTTGCCATTACATGGACTTCAACCGGAAACTGCAGCCAGACCCTGGCCTGCCTCTTTTCCGCCTGGACAGAGCACAACCGGTTGCTGCTTATCCTGCGCCGCCGGTCCGGTTCGCCAGCCCCTCCATCCGGCCAAGATTCGATGCCGAGTCCTGCACTCGCAATAAGCGCCTCACGTGAATATAGTCACACTGTCGGGAGTCTTTCAGGCACAGGTGTATAAGGTCTGTTATCATCTCCACCTCGGGATACCAGCCCCGACTGTATACTTGAAAATTGTGCCAACCCGGTGGCTGACTATTAACCAGGAATCCCAGATTCGATGCTAGTCCTATTGATCAGTGTCCTAGTGCTCGCCCTGCTGGTGCTGCTGGTGCTTGGTCTGCACAGGTATCAGCTTTCAGTAGCTCAATCCAATGCGGATAAACACGATCCCCTGCCTCCGCTGGACAATACATCACTTGATCCCAATCTGCCGGACCTCAGCTTTGAAGACGACATGCTGGAGCGGGCATTGCCGGAAACGGCCTCGTCGCCTGTCACCTCTGGCGTGAGGCCGAATCGGGAGAGCCTGGCAGGAGCTCCTCAGGGCGGGGAGCACGACCAGGAGGACACCCGGCCCGTTGATCCGCAGGAACAGAAGTTGCGTCAGGAAGCACGAGAAAAGACCGAGATTCTCGAGCCGCCTGCAGGCGAGAGCCAGCGCAATCTGAAGGACGAGGACACTGAAATCACTTTACCCGACGGGGTCGAGCGGGCCCCGCACAGTGCCAGTCCTGACAACAGAATCGTCCACGAGACAAAGCCCGATGCCAAGGTAAGTGGCATTCCTGAGACGGGCTCTCCGGCAGACTTCGCGCAATCACAATCACCAACCTTGGCAGAGGAATCACCCTCTCAACTTCAGACAACGGAACAGTCCACCAGCGAAGCGGGTCCGGAGTCACCCCGACAACCGGCAGCACAGTCCCACATCGAAAATTCTGAATTTGAGCGACAACCAGCCTCGCGTGCTGACCACAAGGATGGAGACAACGGGACCGGACCCGCATCGGCATCCGGACCGGCCAATGAATCCGGGGCCGGCGTTGACAAGGGAATTGGAGGTGGAGGCACCCGGACTGCTGCCCAGCTGGCAGCGACTGAGACTGAATCCGAAGCAGAGGTTTCCCCCCAGGCAGTCCACACGGACGACATCGGCAACAGGCCTGCCGACTCAGTCAGGGTTTCAGATTCGACTTTCGGGCCGGCTGGCCAGGTCGATAGCGGTGACGATTCCCTGCCCCCAGACTCCGCCGGCGTTGATGAGGGCGGATTCCTGGACAGCTGGCTGGACCAGATCGCAGAATTAAAGAAGCTGGATCGCCTCGATGACGCGTTACGGATCTGCCAGGAGCAATTACCGCTTTGGAGCGCCTATCAGCAGGCCTCCCTCATACTCCGGGCCAGAATCAAGCACCTTGCCCAGTATGGCGAGGACGTCAACACGGAACTCAAGGGGCTTTACAATCTGGCGGCCCAGGCTAGTTTTCTCCATGACCGCGTCAAAGGATTACCAAACCTGCCGCTGTCCCAGCTCAAACAGGTTGACCTGGATGAAATCGCTGGACTGCAGATGCCCTATGAGCGCATAGGTTTTAATGAACTGCGGCTGATCAAGAAGACTGACATCAAACTGCTGCTGGATAACTGGGGCAAACCAAAAGCCCACATAAAGCCTCGTGAACTGCATAGCGAGACTTGGAAAAGCCTCATAGCCCGTCGACAAACTACGCTGTTCTGAATTCCGGACCGCCCCCGGACCTACGAACTGTTCTGTTTTTTACTAGCCGGTCATATTCCCTTGACCGCGAAAATCAGCTGTGACATTCTGCACGATGGAGCAGTTATCGGTAATTTGTGCGTCAGAACAGCGCCAGGGGTCACATCAACCCGATTACTGGCCAGAAGAGGCCACTTTTTACGGCCCTGCCGATACAGGAGTGAATCAGACTCTAGCGAGAAGAGAAACCGAGCATGAATAAAAGCGAATCATTGCAGAGTAGTGCTGATAACCCAATCAATATCGACGAACAGCTGATCGAAGAAGGCATCGTTCAGCTTGCCAGTGAAATCCGGGTGCTGGAAGACTGGCTGAATGAGCTCGAAGGCTCGGACACCGCAGACTCCGAGGTCCTTGCCGCCAGAAAGTCCTATCACGATATGCTGCGCAGTCGTCGCGAGATGCTCAGCGCACTGCACAAGCACACCAGGGGCGAAGCCGACCGGGCCAAGAGCTGAGGCTAACGGAATTAGACTGTCTAATTCCCTTCGAATAAACCCTCCTTTGTTCTCGACGCCGGGGCCCTGCGCCCTGAACAGAAACATTATGAGCAAATTGACAGATACCCAGGCCCAGACCATGCTGGCGCTGCAATACGGCATGAACAGAAAAGTTGACGAAAACTGGCTGGAGTCCCGATACCCGTATTTGCGAGCAGTAGTCATTGAAGGCGCCGAGGCCATCGAACACCATGGCTGGAAATGGTGGAAACATCAGCATCATGACCTTCCTCAGCTGCAGATGGAATTGATAGATATCTGGCATTTCATGATGTCAGAGATGCTCCTGGACTGCGAAGGGGATATTGACCTGGCTGCCGGCAACCTCATGGACGCGGTGGAAAGCCACACCGCCAATACCCTGGTGTTTGACGGCCAGTCCTACCAGATCAATGCACTGGACCTGATTGCCAAACTGGAATTATTGATCGGCACCAGTGTATCCCGACGTGTCGAAGTGGGCCTATTCGCAGCGATCATGCGGGACTGTCAGATGGGTTGGGAAGATTTGTTCAGACGCTACGTAGGGAAGAATGTGTTGAATTTTTTCCGCCAGGACAAAGGCTACAAACAGGGCACCTACCAGAAAAACTGGTCTGGCAGGGAAGACAACGAACATCTGGTTGAAATTCTTGCAGTCCTGGATACCCAGGATGGCGATTTTCAGGCCAACCTGTACCAGGAACTGGAACTACGTTATCAGGCTGCCCGCTGACGCCGTCCCCTGAACCAGGAAATCAAAGCTGACGCCTGATCACGAACGCTGTCGAGAGGTTTTGGAATCCTGCGGGTTTCTGCCTGCGGGTTACTGATAATAGGCGTTTTCGGTCTGTGTGTGGTCGGTAACATCACGCACTTCCGTAAGTTCGGGGATTTTCTCAAGCAAGGTTTTTTCAACCCCGTCCTTGAGCGTCACGTCCACCATGCCGCAGCCCTGACAACCGCCACCAAAGCGCAACACGGCAATATTCTCGCGAAAAATCTCCTCGAGAGTGACATTACCGCCGTGAGCAGCCAGTGCCGGGTTTATTTCGTTGTAGAGTATGTAATTGATACGGTCCACGAGTGAGCTGTCTTCAGTCAGCTTGGGCAGCCTGGAATTGGGAGCCTTGATGGTCAGTTGTCCGCCTCCGAGGTCATCCTTGGCGAAATCCACCACGGCATCCTCCAGAAACGGAATGCTCTGTTTTTCGATGAAGCCCCTGAAGCCTTTGTAATCCCTGACTTCATCATCGCCCTTTTCCTCGCCCGGACGGCAGAACGAGATGCAGGTTTCTGCTCTGGGCGTGCCGGCATCGATGATAAAGATACGAATCGCGATATCCTCACAGTCCTGCTTCTTCAGCAGTTCGGCAAGGTATTCCTGGGCCGGTTCAGTGACAGTAATCATAAAATCCTCTACCCGACAATTGCTTGGATACGTGGACACAAGTGTAACGCAACCGAAGTCGAATTTAAATACCTTAGTAATTTGCTTGGTTATTGGCCGAAGCCATTGATTTTAAAACTTGTTTTTCTGGTAGAATGCGCCCTCTCTTCACGGAGCCCGTCCTGACCCGGGCTCGACCCGACAGGGCTGTTGACGGACTGGAGCTTATGACTACTGAACAACGCCTGCAATCACTGTATGCCACTCTGGAAAAACGCATTCTGGTTCTTGACGGCGCCATGGCAACCTTGATTCAGACACACAAATTGAATGAAAGTGATTTCCGGGGGGAGCGATTCAAGGATCACACGGTGGATCTGGCCGGTAATAACGACCTCCTGACGCTGACACAATCTGAAATTATTTTTCACATCCACAGCCAGTATCTCGAATCCGGCGCAGATATTATTGAAACCAACACATTCACTTCGACATCCAGTTCTCAGGCCGATTACAAACTTGAACACCTTACCTATGAACTGAATTATGAGGCAGCCCGGCTGGCCAGGCGGGCCTGTGACGAGTTTACGAAAAGGACACCTGATCAGCCCCGCTATACTGCGGGAGTCGTCGGGCCCACCACTAAAACAGCCTCAATATCTCCCGATGTCAATGATCCCGGTTTTCGAAATACCAGCTTCGACAAACTGGTGGAAGACTATAAGAACGCGGTAACTGGGCTTATGGATGGAGGTGTCGACCTTATCCTTATTGAAACTGTGTTTGACACGCTGAATGCCAAAGCGGCTATTTTTGCCGTAAGGTCCTGCTTCGAGTCGTCGGGCATCGAGCTGCCTGTCATGATCTCCGGCACCATTACCGATGCCAGCGGCAGAACGCTCTCAGGCCAGACAGTGGAGGCTTTCTGCAATTCAGTGGCCCATGCCAGGCCACTTTCCATCGGCTTCAACTGTGCACTGGGAGCGGAGCAGCTGCGGCCTTATGTCGAGGAAGCCAGCGCCATCCTGCCATGCCTGGTATCCACCCACCCCAATGCGGGTTTACCCAACGAAATGGGTGAATACGACCAGACCCCGGAGCAGATGGCGGCAATTATAGGAGAATTCGCCAGCCGGGGGTTCCTCAATATCGTAGGCGGCTGCTGTGGTACGACGCCAGATCACATCAGGGCTATTGTGAAAGCAGTTGCCCCCTGCGCACCACGCAAGGTCCCCAAAGTTCAGCCTCGGTGTCGTCTGAGTGGCCTGGAGGCTTTGAACATCGGCCCGGATTCGCTGTTTGTCAATGTTGGTGAGCGGACCAACGTCACCGGCTCGGCCCGGTTTGCGCGTCTGATCCGGGAAGGGGATTTTGACACGGCCCTGGATGTGGCCCGGGAACAGGTGGACGCCGGGGCCCAGATAATCGATATCAACATGGACGAAGGGATGCTGGATTCCCGGGAAGCCATGGAGCGCTTTCTGCGGCTGGTGGCTTCCGAGCCGGATATCTGCAAAGTTCCGATCATGATCGACTCATCCAAGTGGGAAATCCTTGAGGCCGGCCTCAAGGGCATACAGGGAAAGGGAATCGTCAATTCCATCAGTCTCAAAGAGGGGGAAGAGGATTTTATTGCCAAAGCCAGGCTTTGCCTCAGTTATGGCGCCGCTGTCGTCGTCATGGCGTTTGATGAACAGGGTCAGGCAGACAGCCTGGAGCGGAAAAACCGGATCTGCCAACGAAGCTATAAAATCCTGGTTGAAAAGGTGGGCTTTCCACCCAACGACATCATTTTCGATCCCAATGTGTTTGCCATTGCCACCGGCATCGAGGAGCATGACAACTACGCCGTGGATTTTATTGAGAGTTGTCGTTTCATCCGGAAGAATCTGCCCCATGCACTGATCTCCGGCGGCATCAGCAATGTCTCGTTTTCCTTTCGCGGCAACAATCCGGTCAGAGAGGCTATTCACTCGGTATTTCTCTATCACGCAATCCGTGCCGGACTGGCCATGGGAATAGTCAATGCCGGACAACTCACTGTCTACGATGAAATTCCGGCCGAACTGAAAGAACGGGTCGAAGACGTGGTACTGAATCGCCGTCGGGACGGCACTGATCGACTGATGGAGATTGCAGCAAAATACGGTGGCACCGGATCGAGCGCCACCAGCGAGGAAAATCTTGACTGGCGTAATTGCAGCGTGGAAGAGCGAATTTCCCACGCCCTTGTCAAGGGAATCACCCGCTTCATCGAGGAGGACACGGAAGCTGCCAGACAGAAATTTGAAAGACCCATCCAGGTAATCGAGGGGCCGCTGATGGACGGCATGAACGTGGTCGGCGACCTGTTCGGCAGTGGCAAAATGTTTCTACCCCAGGTTGTCAAAAGCGCCCGCGTGATGAAGCAGGCGGTTGCCTATCTGCTTCCCTATATAGAAGCTGAAAAGCACGGAGGTAAACGTCAGGCCAAGGGGAAGATACTGCTGGCGACTGTAAAGGGTGACGTCCATGATATCGGTAAGAATATAGTCGGCGTCGTGCTGGGCTGTAACAACTACGATGTGATCGATCTGGGAGTCATGGTGCCATGTGAAAAAATATTGCAGATAGCCAGAGACGAGAACGTTGATATTGTCGGCCTCAGCGGATTAATTACACCATCGCTGGATGAAATGGTTCATGTCGCGAAAGAGATGCAGCGCCTCGACTTCCATATACCACTTCTCATTGGCGGAGCCACCACCTCCAGAGCCCATACTGCGGTAAAAATTGAACAGCACTTCAAAAACGATGCCACCGTGTATGTACCGGATGCATCTCGAAGTGTTTCTGTTGTAAGTACCCTGTTGAGTGAATTCAACAAGCCGGATTTCGTCAGTAAGGTACGGGACGAATACGCTGTAATCCGAAAACGGACAGGAAATCGCAGCAGAGCGAGGAGGCTGTTGTCTCTGGAGTCTGCCAATGCCAACCGCTTTAATGTTGACTGGCAGAAATTTCAGCCGGTGCGACCAGCCTTCCTGGGTACACGGGTTTTCGACGATTACCCGCTGGGTGAACTGGTGCCCTATATTGACTGGACCCCGTTTTTCATTACCTGGAATCTGACCGGCAAGTACCCTGCGATTCTGCAGGATGAGGTAGTGGGACAGGCAGCCACTGAGCTTTACAACGATGCCAGACAGTTGCTTAACGACATAATCGCCAGGCGACTGTTGCAGGCGAAGGCGGTGATAGGCTTCTGGCCGGTAAATGCCAATGACCAGAATGATGTCGTGGTGTATCAGGACGAAGAATCCCGGGAGCCCCTGACTACCCTGCATTTCCTTCGTCAACAGATGGAACGAGATACAGGTGAGCCGAATTACAGCCTGGCAGACTTTATCGCCCCGGCGGAACAGGGGGTCGACTACCTGGGTGGATTTGCTCTGACGGCAGGAATTGGCGTAGAGGACCTGGTGTCGGACTATGAGAAGCAACATGACGATTATCATGCGCTTCTGGTCAAGGCACTTGCCGACCGACTGGCAGAAGCCCTGGCGGAACGCCTGCACGAGCGCGTGCGTAAGGAATTCTGGGGCTACGCCCCGGAGGAGGCATTGGACGTCGAGGCTCTGATCAAGGAACGCTACCAGGGAATTCGCCCGGCTCCCGGTTACCCGGCCTGTCCGGACCACTCTGAAAAAACCACCTTGTTCAGGCTGCTGAATGCCGAACGCCAGACTGGAATCACACTTACTGAGAGCTTCGCGATGTGGCCAGCTGCAAGCGTCAGTGGCCTGTATTTCGCGCATCCGCAGTCCCGGTACTTTAATGTTGGAAAGATTACCGGTCAGCAGGTGGAAGCGCTCGCAGTCCGTAAAAACGTTGATCTCGAGGTATTGAGCCGATTGCTGGCTCCCAACCTGGATTGAGTCGAAGCTGACAACCAACAGCCCGATTGGTTAAAATCAGAAAATCACTGAACAGACTCCGCAATGCATGGTGGGTTCTGTTCAGGGTGTCTTAGCAGCAACTGCCTGTCTTTCAGTCTGATCGGCGGTCCCTGGGACTGGCTCCGTCCGGCTTCAGGGAGCCGGCAATCGACTTTGCAGGCACAGGAGTTTTATGTACACCTATGACCAGTACGACCATCAGATGCTGGCCGATCGGGTCGCGCAGTTCCGTGGCCAGACCAGGCGCTTCCTGGATGGAAAATTAACTGATGCCGAATTTCTGCCGTTGCGACTGCAGAACGGACTTTATATTCAGCGCCTGGCGCCGATGCTGCGGATTGCGATTCCCTACGGCCTGCTGTCATCTGCACAGATGCGAAAACTCGCGTTCATCGCAGACCATTTCGACAAGGGTTACGGTCATCTGACCACCCGTCAGAACATCCAGTTCAACTGGCCGGAATTGGAGGAGGTGCCCGATATCCTGGAGCACCTGGCCGAAGTGGAAATGCATGCCATTCAAACCAGTGGAAACTGTATCCGCAACACCACTACAGATCAGTTCGCTGGGTGTGCAGTCGACGAGATAGAAGACAGTCGGCCTTACTGTGAAATCATTCGACAGTGGTCCACATTTCACCCGGAGTTCGCTTACCTGCCCCGTAAGTTCAAAATCGCCGTCTGCGGGACCCGGGATGATCAGGCGGCAACCCAGGTTCACGACATCGGCATTTATATCGTCCGTAACGAACAAGGTGAGACTGGATTTCGTGTATTGGCCGGGGGTGGTCTGGGTAGAACTCCTGTCATCGGTCACGTTATGTCCGAGTTCGTGGAGAAGAAGCACATCCTTACTTTCCTGGAGGCGATTCTGCGTGTTTACAATCGGGAGGGGCGTCGTGACAACAAGTACAAGGCGCGAATCAAAATCCTGGTCAAGGAAACCGGGCCCGAACTGTTCCGGGAAAAAGTGCACATCGAGTGGGAAAAAATCAAAGACGGGGCAATGACTCTCACGGATGAGGAAATCGAACGCTGCAAATCGTTTTTTACCGCCCCGCCGTACCGGGATCTGCCTGATACCAGCAAGGAACTTGACAGCGCCCTGGCATCCGACCTCCTGTTCGCCAGCTGGTGCCAGCAGAACGTCAGGCCACACCAGCGATCCGGCTATGCCATCGCCACGCTCAGTCTAAAGGAAACCGGCTCCGCGCCGGGCGATGTCTCCGCCGGGCAGATGAATTTTGTTGCAGACCTCGCCGATCAGTTCAGCTTTGGCGAAATGCGGATCAGTCACCAGCAGAACATTATCTTTTCCGACGTGGAGAAATCACGGCTCTATCAACTCTGGAAATCTCTGAACAGCAAGTCATTGGCAACTCCGAACCTTGGCCTGCTTACTGACGTAATCTGCTGCCCGGGAGGAGATTTTTGCGCCCTGGCCAATGCCAAGTCGATTCCCATTGCCGAATCGATCCAGCGTCAGTTTAACGACCAGGCGCTGTTGCAGGATATCGGCGAACTGGCAATCAACATTTCCGGCTGTATGAATGCCTGTGGACATCACCATGTTGGCAATATCGGAATTCTTGGCGTGGACAAAAAAGGGGAGGAATTCTATCAGGTCTCCCTCGGCGGTTCGGCCGGAAATCGAACCGCGCTTGGGGCGATCATTGGCCCAGCCTTCGCCCAGGACGAGATTCCTGGAGTGATTGATAAAATCGTCACTGTGTATCGGGAGAACCGTAATCCCGGTGAGACTTTTATCAACACCTATGACCGAATCGGAATCACCCCGTTCAAGGAAAGGGTTTATGCAAAGGCTGATTAAAGACGGCAAACTGGTCGATGACCACTGGGTGGTAATCAAACAGGCTACCGATCCCGGTATCCTGCAGGCACTGCCGGGTCGTGACATTATCGTTCCGCACAGGTTCTGGAAACTTTTTCAGCAGGACATCGCCGCATACTCGGGGAAAGTCACCATCTGGCTTGACAGTGACGAACTGGCGAGGGACATCCGCGACCCTTTAGACTCATTTCCATTAATCGGACTCAATTTTCCTGTTTTCTCGGACGGTCGCTCCTACACAAATGCCCGTGAATTACGGGAGAATCTGGGCTACCAGGGTGAAATCAGAGCTCTGGGTGACGTGTTGCGGGACCAGCTCTTCTATATGCATCGCTGTGGATTCAATGCTTTTTCACTTCGCAGCGATCAGGACCCGGACGAGTGCCTTAAGGCATTTGAAGACTTCCAGACCGGATATCAGGCCAGTATCGATCAGCCCCAACCACTTTTCAGACGTCGTTGATCCAGGCGACGGCCGAAAGGCGGCATTATGGAACCTGATTCTCTGCTGTTTTCGTTTTTTCTTATCTTCAGCGGCGCAGCGCTGGTTTCCACTATCGCCCTGGTTTTCCGGCAACCGCTGCTGGTTGCCTACATCGCCCTGGGGGTGGTGCTTGGTCCCTTTGGCTCCGGACTGATCTCCGAAGCAAATCTGCTCAGCGACATTGCCGAATTCGGAATCATCTTTCTGCTGTTCCTGTTGGGATTGGACATGCAACCGGCGAAACTGCTCAGCACCCTGAAAAAGACATTTCTGGTTACACTGATCAGCTCCGTGGTGTTCGTGCTGCTCGGCTACGGTACCGGATTACTGTTCGGCCTGTCGCAGCTGGAAAGCCTGGTGATCGGCGCCGCCATGATTTTTTCAAGTACAATCATCGGTATCAAACTGCTGCCCACTACCGTGCTGCATCAGAAGCATATGGGTGAGCTGATGGTGGGGATCCTGTTGCTCCAGGACTTCATCGCCATATTCCTGCTCGTGTTCCTGGATATTCATCCAGGCGAACAGTCCAACGCATTGAGCGTCTTTCTGGCCTTTCCCGTACTGATGTTGATCGCCTGGAGCAGCACCCGCTACGTGCTGCTGTTCCTGATCGGGCGCTTTGACCACTTCAAGGAATACATTTTCCTGCTGGCGATAGGCTGGTGCCTGGGCATCTCGGCACTGGCTGCGTTCATGGGGCTTTCCGCGGAAATCGGAGCTTTTGTGGCGGGTGTTTCGCTGGCAACCAGCCCGATTGCCCAATACATCGCTTTCAGCCTGAAGCCGCTGCGGGATTTTTTTCTGATCCTCTTTTTCTTTTCCCTGGGTGCCCAGTTCAATATTCAGTTGATCGGGGAAATAATAGGCCCCGCCCTGCTGCTGGGAGCGCTGGCCCTTACTCTCAAACCGGTAGTCTTTCACTACCTGTTGCGCCGCTTCGAGGAACGCAACAAACTGGCCTGGGATGCCGGACTGAGACTGGGCCAGATCAGTGAATTCTCATTGTTGATTGCCTACGTGGCCACTCAGTCTCAAGTCATTGGTGAAGCGGCTTCACTGATAATTCAGGCCGCTGCCATCATCACTTTCGTTGCTTCCTCCTACCTCGTAGTCATGTTCTGCCCGACTCCGATAAGTCTGAGTGAAAAACTCAGGCGCGACTGAAGCGGCAGCACGGCACCTGCTAGCGAGCCAGGTTCAGAACCAGCCGGCCTACAGCCTGCCCCTGCAGAACCTTGTCCAGACTGCTCTTCAGATCGGAAAATCCGATCTCCTGCCCGAGGTGCTGAAGCTTCTCCAGCTTCCATTCCGATGCCAGTCGCGCCCACACCCGGCGTTTGGTGGCCAATGGCAGATTAACGGAATCCACCCCAAGCAGGTTTACACCGCGCAGGATGAAGGGAAACACGGTGCCATTGATATCAGGCGACCCCACCAGGCCGCAACAGGCAACGCTGCCTCCGTATCTGAGGGATTTCAGGATATTCACCAGGGTCTGACCTCCCACCACGTCCACCGCACCGCCCCACTCCTCCTGCAGCAGGGGGCGCTTTGATTCCTCAAGCAAAACCGCACGATCAACAACCCTTGCGGCGCCCAATCCGCTCAGGAACCGGTGTTGTTGCGACTTGCCCGTCGCAGCCGCTACGGTGAATCCCAGTTTGTGAAGAATCGCCACCGCGATAGCACCAACCCCGCCGGTAGCGCCGGTGACCAGCACCTCGCCGCTGTCAGCGCTAAGCCCATTTAGCAGCAGTTTTTCCACACAAAGCGCAGCAGTAAAACCAGCAGTGCCCAGGATCATACTCTCCCGGAGCGAGAGGCCTGCCGGACGGGCAACAACCCAGTCCGCCGGTACGCGAATATACTGGCCATATCCTCCGGCGGTATTCATCCCCAGGTCATAACCAATGACAATCACTTCATCACCTGCGGAAAATTCGTCCGCGCTGCTTTCCACCACCTCACCTGCGGCGTCGATGCCTGGTGTATGGGGATAGTTTCTCGTCACCCCTTTGTTGCCCGCCGCGGACAGGGCATCCTTGTAATTGAGGGACGAATAGTGAACTCGAACCAGAACGTCGCCGGCTGGCAGATCGTCCAGTTGCCGATCCACTATATCCCTGACGAAAATTCCCTGTTCCTGTTCTTTCACAAGCAGGGCCTTGAAGGTTAGCAATGGTTTTCTCCCCGTGTCTGTGGCGTCGCGATGCCGGTTTTCAGGAAAAGTAATTTCTGGAGTCTCCCTTTTCCAGGAGTGTAGACACTGCTGCTTGAGAAGCCTCCCGGAATATTGAGCCTACCTTGTCTTGAATCGACTTTTTCAGTTCGTATTCCACTTCGTATACGTCTGCGTCTTCACACGCTGCAACCAGACACTCATCACTGGTTTTCAGTTCGTCAACCATGTAGCGTTCCTTGGCCTGGATGCCCACCCAGGTTTCACCGGTGGAAATCTTGTCGATTTCAATGCTGGGCCGATGGTCTTTGACCCATTGCTTGAACAGTGTGTGCATATCCTCCACATCCTGCTTCACTTTGTCTCTTCCCTTCTGGGTTATCTCCCCGAAGGTGGTGAGGGTGGTCTTGAATTCTCCAGCCGTAATGGTTTCGTAATCGATTTCATTCTTCTTCAGCAATCGATGAAAGTTGGGCAGCTGCACCAGCACGCCGATAGAGCCGATAATCGCAAACGGGGCTGCCACCAGTTTGTCGGCAAGGCAGGCCATCATGTAGCCGCCACTGGCTGCAACCTTGTCGACACAGACAGTCAAGGGGATTTTCCTGGCTTTGATGCGCATCAACTGGGAAGAGGCAAGTCCGTATGCGTGCACCATCCCCCCGGGGCTTTCCAGCCGGACCAGCACTTCGTCCTTATTACTGGCCAGGGACAGCACTGCGGTAATTTCCTCCCTCAGCGAGGCGACTGCATGGGCGGCAATGTCACCTTTGAAGTTGAGCACGTAGACCCTTCTTCTGCGATTCTCCTGTTGCTCCTGGTCCACTTTTTTCGACGCCCGGTTGACCTTGTCGTCTTCCTTCTCCTGCTTTTCCTGGATTTGAGATCCAGTTTCAGACGGTGTTTGTCCAGCACCGCTTTTTTCAGCGAGTCGAGCATCTCGTCCAGCTGATCGTTGATTTTAGTGACCTTGATATGCCCTTTCGCCGCCCCTTTCCGCTGTCTGTTACCTACTGAAGCCAGCGCAATAAGAATAACAATTACGGCCAGCACCAGTGTTACGACTTTGGCGAGAAACATCCCATACTCAATCAGGTACTCCAAGAGATCTCTCCTCTAATTGACTTTCATCAGGCACCCATTGTGCCCATTCTGAATGAAAAGTAAAACGATTAGGCACTGTGAAGAAATCCGCAATACACCGGCTCCTGGGCCATTCAATGTCCAGTCAATCCAGATTGAATACCGCAGTGCCGGGGGCTCAGGATGAATTCACGCTAGCGACCCGGTACCACTGGATCACCCCGGAGCATTCAGGTTTACGGCGTTTCTGGCGGCCCCGATTATTTCACAGTGTAACTGGATAAGTTTTCCCGCCACGCTGATACCGGCGGAAGGAACGCTGGGTAGCTGCTGCGGATAAAACCATTTCAGTTCTTCGATCTCTCCCGGTTCCGGGCAGAGCTCTCCCGCCACGAAGTCGGCGAAATACCCAAGCATTAGCTGTGACGGAAACGGCCATGACTGACTGCGCACATAACGGATATTGTCGATCTCTATCCCGGCTTCCTCTTTCACTTCCCGGGCCACTGTCTGCTCCGGTGTTTCACCGACTTCAACAAAGCCGGCCAGGCAACTGAAATAACCACCTTTGTAACGACTGTGGCGGGCGAGCAGCATCCGTGCACCATCGGTCACCAGCACAATGACGCAGGGATTGATGCGCGGGTACCAACTCTGTTGACAGGAAGGACACTTAAGGGCCCGTTCCCCTGGATGCGGTTCGGTTGGATTACCACAGTATCCACAATACCTATGGGACCTGAACCAGTCGGTCAACTGATTGCCAAGCCCGGGTATAGCGAACTCCCTGTCCCTGAATTCGAACAGTAACTGACGTAAAGGGATAAACTCCGCCTTATCCGGAAGCGGAAAACCCGTATCCACGTGAACGGCCAGATAGCGAATGCCACCCCGGCGGTCAAGGAACATCGGCGTGTGCGCCGTCCCCAGATATTCGGTCAGTTCAGCCACTCTCCACTCGAAAGAACCCTGTCGACACAGAATCCTCTGGCTGTTGTAAACCAGAAGTCGGTCATCGTCCTGGCAGGCACCGAGCGCAATGAAGTGGGGGTTCGTCACTTGCTGTTCCTGTTAAATTGTACTAAACGTTCCGGTCAAACGACTCTTTCCCTGTTGTCGAACCGGTCAGTGCGATAATTCCAGCTTGAGCCAGACACAACCTTCGGCGCTCTGCAGGTCTATCGCTTCCAGTCTCTCGCCGTGCAACTTCAGTTCTTCGGAACTGGCTCTTATCACCTTCAACGGCGGACGGTTTCGGTCAAATGCTTTGATTCTGCGTGAAGTCATCGTGGCAACGTCCTCTTCTTCACCCAGTTGCAGGCGAGTCTGACCACCAGTCATGGCCAGGTAGACATCAGCCAGAATCTCTGCGTCCAGCAAGGCACCATGCAGCTCCCGCTGTGAATTGTCCACTTGGTAGCGTTTGCATAATGCATCAAGACTGTTGCGCTGCCCCGGGTGCTTCTGTCTTGCCAGCGCCAGACTGTCGACGACCTCGCAGTAGTTCTCAAGCCGGTCGCTTTCACCTCCCCGCATTAACTGGATTTCATTATTCAGAAACCCCATATCGAACGGCGCATTATGAATCACCAGCTCGGCTCCTTTTACGAATTCGACAAATTCCTTGGCTATCTGCGGAAAGCGTGGCTTATCGGCAAGAAAGGCCGTGGTCAATCCGTGGACCTCCAGCGCACCTTCATCGATTTCCCTGTCCGGGTTTAAATAGTAATGGAAGTGATTCCCGGTCAGCCGCCGGTTTCTGATTTCAACGCAACCTATTTCGATGACCCGATGACCCTGGGCCGGATCGAGACCGGTCGTTTCGGTGTCAAGCACAATCTGACGCATGCAGTTTTCTCCGCTTTCAAGCCCGTTCAGGGCAGCTCGTCTATCCCCTGATTGGCCAGCTGATCAGCCAATTCGTTCTCCGGGTGGCCGCTGTGACCTTTGACCCAGTGCCATTCCACGTCGTGAATAGCTACCAGTTCATCAAGCTTCTGCCAGAGCTCCAGGTTCTTGACCGGTTTTTTACCTGCCGTTCTCCAGTTCCGCTTTTTCCAATTGGGCATCCACGCCGTTATCCCGTCGAGAACGTACTTGGAATCGGTGGTAATAGTAACCGGACTGGGCTTTTTCAACGCTTCGAGTCCGCGGATAACGGCGGTCAACTCCATTCTGTTATTGGTGGTTTCAAGTTCACCTCCGAACAGTTGTTTCTCCGCGGTTCCATAACGAAGCAACACTCCCCAACCACCTCTGCCAGGGTTGCCCCGACAGGCACCATCCGTGAACAATTCAACCTTATTCAATGAATTCGCCTAGTGCAGCTTTTTGATGCGGATATTTTCTGCAGCGGGCATCACGGTCGCTCGCGGACGCATGGGACGCCACATCTGCAATACCGGCGTAATGGGCAATACCCGCTTGATACTGATGACCAGATAAGCACCACCGAAAGGGCTGGTAAGCCTGCCGGTCGGATCGTCTCCGGAGTTGGAGGAAATTATGGCCTTGCGCCATCTGGAAGGCATGAAATGAAGACTGTAGTCCACCTTCTCCACCTGCAGCTCCAGCAGTTTTAGCCAGTCAGAAACCCGACGGTGACTGATGAAGCGCCCTGCCCACGGGACTTCGGACCTGTCCTTCAGCAATTTCTTCATGCCCCAGAAGCTGAACGGGTTGAATCCGACTATCAACAGCTGGCCACCCGGCCTGAGCACCCGGGTTGCTTCGCGCAGCAGGCTGTGACTGTCCCTGGTGAAGTCCAGCGCGTGATGAATTACCACAACGTCTATACTTTCTTTAGCCAGCGGGAGCTGCTCGTTGTCAGCCACAGGCAGGCCGCTGAACCTGTCGAACTCCGGCGCGAACAGAATCTTGTGGCCAACCGGACTGTCGCCGATCAGCGAGTGTCGGGAGCTGCAGCCCATCTGGAGAATATGATATCCGAACAGCCGGTTCAGGTAGGGATCGATAAGTGCCTTTTCAGCCCTCAGAACAGCTTCACCGAGAGGAGATTCGAACCATTGGGTCAACGCATTCTGGCCATCCTGGAGATCCACCTGTTCCTTCAGCAGGCGTCGCCTGGTTTGATGCCTGGACGGAATCTTCACAACCTGTACCTCCTGAACTGAAGAAAAAACCTGGTCGCTCCCTGCGGCAGGTAGCGCACAGGCTCCATTCTACAGGAACCAGACTGCAGTTAAAGCTGTCGAAATCGAGGACAATTGACGTTATCATTCGCCCCTTGGTTTCATCAGGGTATTTTTCCAGTATGAGCTTTCGAATACATCCAATTCCGGCATTTTCGGACAATTACATCTGGCTATTTACTGACGCCCTGGAACAACAGGCCTGCGTGGTCGATCCCGGCGACGCGGCTGTAGTCACTGACTACCTGAATCGTCATGGGCTGACGCTATCCACCATACTCGTGACGCATCACCATGCCGACCATACCGGCGGAGTCAAGGATCTGGTCAAGCAATTCAATGCTGATGTCTATGGCCCGAAAAAATCGCCATTTGACGGTATCGAGCGGGAACTTGTAGAGAACGACCAGATTACTGTGCTGGAATACAGTTTCAAGGTGTTGGAAGTTCCCGGGCATACACTGGATCATATCGCCTATTACTGCGAGTCGAATCCAGGTGGTGGTGGTCCCCTGGTATTCTGTGGCGATACCTTGTTTGCAGCTGGTTGCGGCCGCCTCTTTGAAGGTGATCCGGGCATGATGTTCAAATCGCTCAGGAAACTCGCCGACCTGCCGGAAACTACCGCGGTGTATTGCACCCACGAGTACACCCTGGCAAACCTGGATTTTGCCGTCGCTGCGGAGCCTGCCAACCAGCGACTTCAGGAAAGAACAACAGCAGCCCGCGCAACTCGACAGCAGAAGAAGCCGACATTACCGTCCAGCATAGCCCTGGAACGGGCTACCAATCCGTTTCTGCGCTGTTCTGAAGCGCCACTCACAGCCAGTGCCTCCAACCACATGGGAACTGAATTACACGACCCCGTCGAGGTTTTTGCCGCCCTGCGAAGCTGGAAGGACAATTTTTAATCGCAAATGGACTCTGCAATTTCATGAGAAGCGTTACCTCGACTGCCTGCCGGCTGGCTTCACTTCTACTGCCGATGTTGATTCTGGCCGCCTGCCATGTCAACAACACCATCGACCCGGCCCCCCGTGAAAAGCCACCGCTCCTGCCTGGAGCCACCGTGACCGCCCGAACACCACCAAAACGTCAGATTAGTGTCCCCCGAGCCACACCGGCGCTTGAGGATGAAACAGCTGACTACAGCGACCTGTGGCGGCGCCTGGAAGACAATCTCACCCTGCATCACCAATACCAGCACCCCAGTATCGACGCCGAGATTGACTGGTTCCTGGAAAACCCCAGCTATTTCAGCCGCATAACTGAACGGGCAGCACCATTTCTTTATGCTATTGTCAGCGAGGTCGATTCCCGGAACATGCCCCTTGACCTTGCACTCATTCCCATCGTGGAAAGTGCATTCGATCCGAACGCCTACTCCCCGGAACATGCTGCCGGCTTGTGGCAATTCATCGATTCCACGGCAAACAGTTACGGTCTTCAGAGCGACTGGTGGTATGACGGCCGACGCGACCCTCTGGCCTCAACCCGGGCTGCTCTGGACTATCTGGAATACCTCCATGAGGAATTCGATTCCAACTGGCTTCTGGCCCTGGCAGCCTACAATGCCGGAGAGGGCAACGTGCGGCGGGCCTTGCGACGCTCAGGGACGGATGCGGCCAATGCAGATTTCTGGGAACTTCGTCTGCCTGGAGAGACTCGAAGTCATGTTCCGCGCCTGCTCGCTGCCGCACGCCTGATCGAGAATGCCGAATACTATGGAGTGGAATTGGCGGAACTGCCCAATGAACCGTACTTTGAGGTCGTGGATCTGGATTTTCAGATCGACCTGTCGACCGCTGCCCGGATCGCAGCTGTGGACACCGATCTGCTGAAAACACTTAATGCCGGGTACCTGCAATGGGCAACCCACCCTGACCACCCGCAGAGTCTGATTCTGCCCCGCTCCAGCGCCAGGCGTTTTCTGCAGGCTGTGGATGACATGCCCGATGAAACCCGCCTGAGCTGGGACTATTATTCCATTAAAAGGGGTGACACGCTGTCCGCCATCGCCCGCCGCTTCAAGACCAGTGTCGAGGTACTGCAGAGTATCAATGGTCTTCGTGGAGCGAAAATTGTTGCGGGCAGATCTCTCATGGTGCCCCGGACTCACCGTGAATCCGGGTTGTCTCTGGTAGACTTGCGAACTGCCACTCCCGGTCGCAGCACCGGCACCTCAGAACCGATACCCACCAGTTATCGGGTAAGGCACGGCGACAGCTTGTGGCGTATCGCCAGCCGTTACGGGCTGAAGTCCCAGGATATTGCCACCTGGAACAATATCGCACTGAATTCTGTGTTACACCCGGGTCAGGTACTGATATTACAAAAGCGTGATTACCTGGCATTGCGCAGCAGCAGCCGGGCCGATTACGAGGAGCGTATCAGCTACCAGGTCAATAAAGGTGATTCATTGTTCAGAATTGCCAGAATGTTTAGTGTCTCAGTCAATGATATTGCCAACTGGAACAATCTGGATCCGGATGCCACCATCTTTCCGGGGCAAAGGATCGAACTGGTCGTACCTTCTGCAGCGGTTAACTAGAACCAGTAAGCTGCCTGTCCTCTCGACCAGGTCGCCAATCTCAGGCCGATTACCACAGTTATGACCACCGACTGGTGGGTCTGGCAAGTGAAGCAACAGGAACAGACTATGGGTTTTTTAGCAGGCAAGCGTATCCTGATACTCGGGGTAGCCAGTAAACTTTCCATTGCCAGCGGAATCGCAGCAGCCATGCATCGCGAAGGAGCCGATCTGGCATTGACCTATCAGAACGAAAAGCTCAAAGGTCGAGTTCAGGGATTCGCAGAAAGTTGGGGGTCAAAACTGACCTTCCCCTGCGATGTCACCAATGACGAAGAAATAGACAGGCTTTTCAGCGATCTTGGCAACCACTGGGATGGACTCGATGGAATTGTTCATTGTCTCGCTTATGCGCCGGCAAACGAGCTCGACGGCAATTACGTGAACGTTACCACCAGGGAAGGCTTCAGAATTGCGCATGAGATCAGTTCCTACAGCTTCGTGGCCCTCGCCAAGGCAGGTCGAGGATTGATGCAGGGTCGCAATGGGTCAATGCTGACGCTCAGCTACCTCGGCGCACTCAGGACACTGCCGAATTACAACGTCATGGGGTTGGCCAAGGCCAGCCTGGAAGCCAATGTTCGTTACATGGCAGCCAGCCTCGGTCCGGAAGGAATCCGGGTAAATGCAATCTCCGCCGGCCCAATAAGAACGCTCGCAGCGTCCGGCATCAAGAGTTTCAGAAAAATGCTGGACTACAATGAAAAGCAGACACCATTGCGACGAAACACTACTATTGAAGAAGTAGGCAATGCCGCTGCGTTCCTCAGTTCAGATCTTGCCTCGGGAATCTCCGGGGAAATACTCTATGTGGACGGCGGATTCAATATTACCGCCATGGGAAGCCTGGAGGACGAGTCTGCGGCTGACTAGCCTGCATCTTTGCTTCATCATCGCTGCCCCACAATATCATGACCGGAAGGCATTCAGCTGTCTGAATCCGAGCACTTCAAGTATTCGTGATCACTGCAGGACATGAACGTGAATTTGTTACACGGTTATCGATATATCGGCGTGTGATAAATTTTCCGGGACCGATGCTCAGTGCTCGGTTTCAAAGCTTGTGGAAACCAGTAGGGGCATAGCTGAAGAATCCACTACTGAAACTAAGGCGTCGCCGGTTGAGGTCCCGCAGGGATGATGACCGCAGGTGGGAAATTCGTCCTGGCAAACCTTGTCTTCTTTCCAAAAAAATTGGTACTTCTTAAAAATGTGGGGCAGCAACGCGGTTGCATAAACAAATTCAAAAGCTGCTGTCAGGCAGTTTGACAGCCTGTTAATCAAAGCAGTGGCTCTTCCTGCAACTGGCTGGTAGTTATATTCGCATTGGCCCGCAGATAGTTGAGATAAGCACCGAACAGGGACTGACTGCGTTCCGCCAGGATGGACTGTTCAATAGCCATCCTTTCCTGCTCCGGCATTGATGCCAGGTCACCCATTTCCACACTGTCAAGCTCGATTACCACGTAGGTGCCATTACTAAGGGCTAGGCCTTCATAAATCGGTTCGCCGTCTTCCGGACTGGGCAACCCGAACACGGCATTGGTGATTTCACGGTTGATCGCCGTCGAATCACGGGTGATTGCTTCCTGCTCTATCCATTCCAGTTCATTTTCATCCAGCAGGGACGAGATATCCTCGCCTTGAACCAGCCTGTTAAGCAGTTGCTGTCCCAGTTCCCGAGCTCGCTCCCGTTCCAGCTCCGTACGCAGGATTACGGCAATTTCCGCTTCCACTTCTTCAAGCGGACGTATTGAGGCTTCCCGGAATTCCTGAAGCCGCAGGACAATCGCCTGCGAATCATTTATCTCGATCGGATCGCTGTTGAACCCACCTTCCACTATGTCATCTGAAAATGCCGCTTCAATAACGGTTGAATTGGAAAACAGCCCCTCCCCGCCGGATTGCGGGAAAAAATCGCTTTCCTGAATCGGCAGATTCAAAGCATCGCTTATGGGTTGCAGATCAGCTGACTCGAATGCCATATTTGACAGGTCTTCGAGTCGCCGGGCATAGATCTGTTCCGCCTGGGCAGACTTAAGATTCCGGGTGATACGATCAGAGACTTCCTCGAACGAGGCAAAATCCGTTACTGTGTCTTCCGTAAGCTTCACAAGGTGAATACCAAACTCGGTCACGATTGGTCCCGACACCTCACCGATTTCCATATCCAGAAGCGCATCCTCGATGGCTTGCGGAAAGGCAGTGCCGTCCGAATACCCGATATCCCCACCCTGCCCGGCAGAAATGACATCGCTGGAAAGCTCCATGGCCAGATCTTCGAATTCCTCCCCTTCCTGTAACCGCTGTCGGGCAGCCTGCGCCTGTTCACGCGCCTCATTTTCCGACATTGCCGGCCCTACCTCGAAAAGGATATGGGAGGCACGTCGTTCGGCAGCCCCTTCGAATGCAGCGCGTTCCTGCTGGTACTGATCGCGGACCACCTGTTCATCGATTTCTATCTCATCCATGATAGCTGCCCGGTTCAGCTCCACATAACGCACACTTACCTGCTGTGGAATTACGAATTCATTCTGATTTGCCTGATAATATTCTGCGATATCTTCATCGGGAATCCGTTCACCCAGAGTCCGTGTTCCCAGAGTCAGAGACAGGAACTGGAAGTCGCGAGATTGCATGCGCAACTGCGCTACTCGCTGCAACTCGGATTCCGTTACAAAACCACTGGCAGAAAAGGCGTTAGCCAGCTGCGAGAGCAACATACTCTGTGCCAGCTGCTCCCTATAGATTGGAACGTTCATTCCCTGGGAAGCAATGGTTCTGACAGCCAGGTCGCTGTCAAAGCGGCCGTCTATCTGGAAAGAGGGGTTCTGGATGATGGCGCGATCTATACGTTCGTCGGAAATTCCAAGTCCAGCCTTTTCGGCAGCCTGGCGCAACAATATCTCCTCGATCAACTGGTTCAATGCGATCTGTTCAAGAAGACCCTGATCAATGTTCTGGACATTGCCGCCCAGAGATGCAACAAGATTCTGAGTGCCGATTGCCAGTTGCTGTTCATTGATTTCTTCGCCATTCACTTCAGCGACAGACGGAGCAGTAACGAAACCGCCGATAATGGATTCAACCCCCCACAACGCAAAAACCGCTACGATGAGTCCTACAATTACCTTGGCGATGACGCCCTGGGTGTGGTCACGTATATCCTGGAGCATACTTTCTGGTTAGCCTCACGCTGTGGTTCTGGATACGGCGTGGCGCGAGCCGCGCTATACACGCATAAATCAACTTTAACTTAACAGGTTGTTGAAAACCCATTGCGCTTGCCAGTACGTCGTTAAAAAACTGGCTCAAAATGCTCATTTACCACCCGGTAAACTGCGCTTTTCCGCCAGTTTCTGCCTCGTCCTTGGCTGCGCCCATCACGTTTATAAACAAACTGTAATTTAATTCAATGAAAAAGGCGCATCAATCTGATGCGCCCTGCATAGCCTGGCCGGATGGGCTTCCCTGTGAAGCCTGCCCGGCTGGTTCGGCCTGTGCGAGAACCCAGGCCCTGATAGGTAAACCAAGAATCACCTACCTGTAGAAAATCCTAGGAATTGACGGCATCCTTAAGAGCTTTGCCGGCCTTGAACGACGGAACTTTTGCTGCGGCGATCTGGATCGGTGCACCAGTCTGGGGATTACGTCCAGTGCGCGCGGCTCGATCCTTGGTCGCAAATGTCCCGAAACCAACCAGCACAACCGGGTCGTCCTTTTTCAGAGAATTGGTGATTGTATCGATCATGGCATCAATTACCCGACCGGCTTCGGCTTTTGAAATATCGGCACTCTCGGCGACCGCATCTATCAGTTCTGATTTATTCACGTTTTCCCCTTTTCGCTATTTTGGATTGTCTCTATAGAATCGTCGGTTTTTCTTTATTACTTCTTCGAGAAACACCCCTGGAAAAATCCAGTCAATAACCGGGAGTCACGGTCATTTCCTGCGGCTGTATCTCAAGTGGAACTTGAATCTGTTTGCTGTAGTCAGTAGAAGCTGATCCCGACCGATGCCGCAGAACCCCCGCAGCACCGGCTCTTTATACCAATTGCCTAAAACAGGTGTCAACCTGAAAAAGCGCGTAATCAATGAGTATTGATTAGCTTTTCGTCCTTGGCTTGTTCAATATCATCCTTGCCGGATTCACTTTCATTTTTGCTCTTACCCTGTTTGGGTTTCGGTGTTGGCATGTACTGTAATGCGATTTCCAGAACCTGGTCGATCCAGCGAACTGGAACAATCTCAAGGTCAGCTTTTATGTTGTCCGGTATCTCCGCCAGGTCTCTCTCGTTCTCCTCCGGAATTATGACAGTTTTGATATTCCCACGGTGGGCAGCCAGCAATTTTTCCTTCAATCCGCCGATGCGCAGAACCTGGCCACGAAGAGTAATCTCACCGGTCATGGCCACATCTGCACGGACCGGAATCTGGGTCAGAACCGAAACCAGTGCAGTGCACATGCCCACGCCGGCACTTGGTCCATCCTTCGGCGTGGCACCTTCAGGCACGTGAATGTGAACATCAACTCTCTCGTGAAAGTTGGTATCCAGACCCAGCGCTTCCGCCCTGCTTCTGACCACTGTAAAAGCAGCCTGAATCGATTCCTGCATGACGTCGCCAAGAGAGCCGGTCTTGATTGTTTTTCCTTTACCTTCAACGGCAATAGCTTCTATTGTCAGCAACTCGCCACCGACAGAAGTCCACGCCAGACCGTTGACCTGACCGACCTTGTTAGCCTCCTGGGCCCTGCCGTAGTCGAACTTGCGAACGCCGGAGTAGGTTTCAAGCATTTCCTGGGAAAGCTTGAGATGCCGGGGTTTGTCATCCATGGCGTTTTCCTTGACGACCTTCCGGCAGATCTTGGCGATTTCACGTTCGAGCCCGCGCACACCTGCTTCCCGTGTGTAATAGCGGATCAGGTTACGCACCGAGTCCTCGCCGATTTCCAGTTCGTCCTTTTTAAGCCCGTTGTTTTTCAACTGCTTGGGAATCAGGTAACGCAGAGCGATGTTGACCTTTTCATCCTCGGTGTAGCCAGGGATGCGGATCACCTCCATCCTGTCGAGCAACGGCCCCGGTATATTCATCGAGTTGGAGGTACAGATAAACATGACCTCAGACAGATCGTAATCGACTTCCAGGTAGTGGTCATTGAAGTTGTGGTTCTGTTCCGGATCCAGCACTTCCAGTAGCGCCGAAGCAGGATCACCCCGGTGGTCCATACCCATCTTGTCCACTTCATCAAACAGAAACAAGGGATTTTTAACCCCGGCCTTGGCCAGTTTCTGTAGTAGTTTGCCCGGCAATGAGCCGATGTAGGTGCGGCGGTGACCACGGATCTCCGCTTCGTCGCGGACACCCCCCAAAGCCATGCGTACGAATTTCCTGTTGGTGGCCCTGGCGATGGATTCACCAAGCGAGGTCTTGCCGACTCCGGGCGGGCCCACCAGACACAGAATTGGCCCCTTCAGTTTCTTGACCCGCTTCTGCACCGCCAGATACTCCAGAATCCGCTCCTTCACTTCCTTCAGACCATAATGGTCATGCTCAAGAATTTCCTCGGCCTTGCTAAGATCCATTCGTACTTTGCTGCGCTTTTTCCACGGAATACTGACCATCCAGTCGATGTAAGTACGGACTACCGACGCCTCCGAGGACATAGGTGACATCATTTTGAGCTTGTTCAACTCCGAGGTGGCCTTCTCCCTGGCCTCTTTGGGCATGCCGGCCGCTTCAATTTTCTGCTTCAGTTCTTCCGCTTCATTGGGAACGTCATCCAGTTCACCCATTTCCTTCTGAATGGCTTTCATCTGCTCATTCAAGTAGTACTCGCGCTGACTTTTTTCCATCTGCTTCTTAACGCGCCCGCGAATACGCTTTTCAACCTGAAACAGATCGATTTCAGATTCGATCAGCGCCATCAGATGCTCGATTCGGGGTTGCAGATTGGCCAACTCCAGCAGATTCTGCTTTTCCTGAAGGCGCAAGGACATATGGGAGGCGATGGTGTCCACCAGACGCCCGGGTTCGTCAATGCTGGAAATTGACGTCATGACTTCCGGTGGAATCTTCTTGCTCAATTGTACGTACTGATCGAACTGGGAAAGCAGCGACCGCAATAAAGCGTCGGCCTCCTTTTCATCCAGTTCGTCAGGATGCAATTCCTTGACCTCGGCAACAAAACTGTCGCTTTCCACAGACACCTCGGACACCCTGGCTCTGGTCAGGCCTTCCACCAGCACCTTGACGGTGCCGTCCGGCAGCCGTATCAGCTGCAGAATCGATGCGATGGTACCAATCTGGAAAAGATCATCGATTGCGGGCTCGTCTTCGGTGCCGTTTTTCTGCGCCACAAGGAGTATCTGTTTATCCGCAGCCATGGCTTTTTCGAGCGCCTTGATCGACTTCGGGCGTCCAACGAAGAGCGGTTGTACGATCTGGGGATACACCACTACATCCCGGAGCGGTAACAGCGGGTAGGTGTTACTTGAATCGTGAGTTAACTGCTCGGAAAGGCTCATAAATCACTCTCTAGAAAATGGGAGCCGCCCCGATACCTGAAAAATGCCGGCTCGCAGACAGCCTGATTGTCTCCAGATATGGAGACGGGCAGACGGGTTTTCAAGCATTCAGGATTTCGTCATTCGTCGACAGCGTGCCGATGCGATTCGTCCTGCTCCAGGTTTTCATACATCAGCAGCGGCTCGGATTCCCCGGCAATGACCGCCGCGTCGATTACCACCTTGCTGACCTTTTTTTCCGAAGGGATACGGTACATGGTTTCCAGCAGTACGCCCTCCATGATCGAGCGCAGACCTCGCGCCCCGGTTTTGCGTTCCCGTGCTTTTCGGGCAATGGCGCGCAGCGCGTCGTCGCGGAACTGTATCTCCACACCCTCCATTTCAAACAACTTGGCGTACTGCTTGGTAAGGGAATGTCTGGGTTCACGAAGAATTCGGACGAGCGCATCGAGATCCAGCTCATCCAGCGTCGCGATCATTGGTAACCGACCCACAAATTCGGGGATGAGGCCATACTTGACAAGATCTTCGGGTTCTACATCCCGTAGTGTTTCTCCCACCTGGTCTTCGTTTTCCCTGTTCCTGACCTGGGCAGTAAAGCCGATTCCGCTTTTCTCGGAACGGTCCCGAATAATCTTGTCCAGACCGGCAAACGCTCCACCGCAGACGAACAGGATATTTGAGGTATCGACCTGGAGAAACTCCTGTTGCGGATGCTTTCTGCCACCCTGCGGCGGGACCGAGGCCACAGTTCCCTCGATCAGTTTCAGCAGGGCCTGCTGTACCCCTTCTCCTGACACATCCCTGGTGATGGAAGGATTGTCGGATTTGCGTGAAATCTTATCTATTTCATCAATATAGACTATGCCGATCTGGGCCTTTTCGACGTCGTAATCACATTTCTGCAGCAGTTTCTGAATGATGTTTTCAACGTCTTCACCCACATAGCCTGCTTCGGTAAGCGTGGTTGCATCGGCGATTGTAAACGGCACGTCCAGCAGCCGGGCCAGAGTCTCCGCCAGCAGAGTCTTACCCGTACCAGTGGGTCCGATCATCAGAATGTTACTTTTACCAAGCTCCACATCGGCGCTGCCCTTGTCGTAATTAAGGCGCTTGTAGTGGTTATAGACCGCCACCGACAGTACTTTCTTGGCCCGCTCCTGGCCGATTACGTACTCATCGAGGGTTTTCTTGATATCTTCCGGGATGGGCAGCTTCTTGCCACCGGAGTCGGAGTCCTTTTCCTGGATCTCCTCACGAATAATGTCGTTACACAGATCGACGCACTCATCGCAGACAAACACGGAAGGGCCGGCGATTAGCTTGCGGACTTCGTGCTGGCTCTTGCCGCAAAAGGAGCAATAGAGCAACTTGCCGTTGTCGTCCCCTTTATTGAAATGATCGTCGGACATCTGTTCCTACCTCACGCCTGCAATTCTGCGTTGCCTATCGCAACAAACTCTCGTATAAACAGTCTGTCAGGAACCTGTTGAGGGCATTCCCGACAAGTCAGCGACACTCAACTGAAAACATGCAGGCTAATGCGGATAATTGCAAGCCCTGTTCCGTCAAAATGTCTGGTTTTAATCGGCACTTTGTTCTTTTTTATCTACCCGTCGCTCAATTACTTTATCCACCAGTCGGTACCTGACTGCCTCCTCGGCACTCATGAAATTGTCCCGCTCGGTATCCCGCGCTATCACTTCGATATCCTGGCCGGTATGATGTGCCATGATTTCATTGAGCCGTTGTCGAATCTTGATGATTTCGTTAGCCTGAATTTCGATATCGGAAGCCTGGCCGTGGGCACCACCGCTGGGCTGGTGGATCATCATGCGTGAATGGGGCAGAGCCAACCGCTTACCTTTGGCGCCACCGGTCAGCAGCAGCGCGCCCATGCTGGCAGCCTGGCCGATGCACATGGTGCTTACATCCGGCTTGATGAACTGCATGGTGTCGTAAATGGACAGGCCCGCCGTCACCGAACCACCCGGAGAATTGATATAGAGGCTGATGTCCTTGTCCGGATTTTCGGACTCACAGAATAACAACTGCGCGACAATCAGGTTGGCCATGTGATCGTCTACCGGCCCGGTGAGGAAAATCACACGATCTTTCAATAACCTGGAGTAAATATCGTAAGATCTTTCCCCGCGCGCTGTCTGTTCGACAACAATGGGTACCAGGCTCGATTGGATTGGGCTGTGTTGTTGTGCCATTTAAGAAAGGTTCCTGCAGCAGTTCGGGCTACCTATTATAGCGGCAGCCCTGATGAGTTGGGGAAGATTCCACTTCGATTGGTTCACGAAACAGCAGTAACGGGGCGGCACGCCATTGGCGCCAGGCCCTGGGCCCCGACCGGAGCTATCTGCAGCTTACTGCGCGTCGTCCTGCTTCTTTTCAAGATCTTTATCGTCCTGGTTCTGTTCAGAGTCACCCTGTTTCTCGTCCTCGCCCGGCGCATCCTGCGAATCGGAGGTTTCGGGCTTGATGACATCCTCGTAGCTGACCTGCTTCTCGGTTACCGTGGCCAGATTGAGTATATAGTCAAACGCGTGGTCTTCGAGCACGGACGACTCCACCGCGGACAATTGTTCCTCACTGTTGTAGTACCAGTTCACCACTTCGTGGGGATTCTCATAAGTCGCGGCGATTTCCTCTACCGCCTCCCGCACTTTCGCCGGGTCGGGGGTCAAATTCTGACTGGAAATCACTTCGCCAAGCAGTAGCCCGCTGATGACCCTGCGCTCCGCCTGCTCCCGGAACAATTCATCGGGCAGTAGCTGGGGATCCACTTTCGGCCCGACACCGGCGCCCATGCGTTGCAGGGCCTGACTGCGCAAATTGGCGATTTCGCCGCTGATCAGGGATTGCGGAACCTGGACGTCAACCCTATCCAATAACATATCCAGCACCCGGGTTTTCAGCTTATTACGTCCCGCAGACTTCATCTCCCGTTCCATGTTTTCCGCCACCTCCTTGCGGAATGCTTCGATTCCGCCTTCCTCGACTCCAAAACTGGCGAAGAACTCCTCGTCAAGCTCCGGTTTTATCGTCTCCGAGACAGAGTTGACCTTAATCTCGAACTGGGTGTCCCTGCCGGCCAACTCCTTGTTCTGATAATCCTCAGGGAAAGTGAGATCGAGAGTGACGGACTCACCCGCCTGTGTGCCCAGCAGCCCCTCTTCGAAACCCGGTATCATGCGACCGGACCCGAGAACCAGATTGGCGCCCCTGGCGCTACCCCCCTGGAACTCCTCACCTTCCCGACGCCCCACGTAATCAATGTTCACTCTATCGCCATTACCCGCCTCGCGGTCCACTTCCTTCCAGGTCTGGCGCTGCTCCTGCAGCGTCTCTATCATATTGTCGATGTTCTCTTCTGTGACATCGGCAACCAGCCTGACAACTTTCAATTCACTGAAATCAGGAAGCTCAATGTCTGGATAAACCTCGAAGATGGCGGTGAATTCCAGATCCTTGCCTTCATCCACTTCGTTGGTTTCGATACGTGGCTGACTGGCTGGCCTGATATTTTTCTCTGACAATGCCTCGTAGTAGGAACGGTTCATCAGTTCACCGATGACCTCCTGGCGCACGCCCTTGCCGAACTTGCTCTTAACCACCTTCAGAGGGACTCTGCCTTTGCGGAATCCGTTAAGCCTGATAGTCCGCGCGGCCTCCTGGAGCCTTGCCGTTACCGCTGAATCAACCTCCTCGGAAGGAACAGCGATGGTCATTTTGCGTTCCAGATCGTTGGTGGCCTCTACGGAAATTTCCATCTATAAACCTCGTTTTACTGAATAATAATAAAGCCGTGGCGGAGTGCGCCTACCCGGGCCGGCCGGTGTGACCGCTGCAATTGCCTCTCTTGCGACGATGGCGGGTACTGATTGAGCTGACTTTTCGTAGACATTTCAGCCGCTTAGATAGCCGAAAGCCAGTCCTGCAAGGTGCGCGATTGTGCCATATCGCCTGCCTACATTCAATATCCGGAATCGCCGCCAGCCAGGGTGCCGCCGGCAACAGCACCCTCCTCCAGTTCACTTGCTTTTCTGTAGCAAAGCCATTATCAGTCACCTGTCACAGTACAAATCGCAACCGGAGGTGAACCATGGGTCCAATAACAGGGGTAATCCTGGCCGGAGGCAGGGGCACCAGAATGCACAATGCCAACAAACCCCTGCTGAAACTGGCAGGCCGCCCTCTTGTGGCCCACGTGATAGCCCTGGCGCAGCCCCAGGTCGAAAACCTCGTAATCAGCGTGAACAGTGATCTTATCGACTACCGCAGGTTTCATTTACCCCTGGTTCCAGACTTGTCGGCTCAGCGCGAAGGACCACTGGTGGGAATTTTCAGCGCCATGAAATGGTACCGTGAACGGGGTCAGGAAACCGGATTCCTGGCCTGTTTCCCGGCCGATGTGCCCGTGTTTCCCAGGGATCTCGTTGCGACGCTCCTGGCCGCACTGCAAACGCCACCGGACTCAGGTGAGGAGGCCTGTCCCCACGATACCGTGATTTGGTGCAAGACCGGCAATCAGATTCAGCCGCTGTTCTCGCTCTGGCCATTTGCCTCCCTGCCCCGGTTGCGACAGGCCATCTCCGCCGGCATTCACGGTCCAAGGTTATTGTTCCAGTCCTGCCCCAATCGGCTGGTTCAATTGTCGACTCAGGACAAGCTGCAATTTCTCAATATCAACACACCCGAGGAACTGACCGAAGCAGAAAGACTGATGACACAGCATCGCTGACTGCTGGATATCAGCTGTAGACCGGGACATGACATTGCAACCTACTTGTCAGAAATCATGAAATCAGGCAATCTGTCACTTCCCGTTCAAGTCATCCGGAGTCCCTGCCGGGCGGGAACCAAACCGACCCTCTGCGGTCTTAGGGGAAAACAGAACCCGAGGCTTAGCGACAAATGGCTGACTCCGTAAGATCCCAGGACATTGCCCTGACTAAAGCGCCACCCCGCACGGATCGCATTTTCAGTAATGATGAACTCTGGTACTTTCGTACCCGGGAGCAGGCTCAGGTGGGGCCGTTTCGCT
Organism: uncultured Gammaproteobacteria bacterium; assembly: GCA_942492445.1. Classification (GTDB taxonomy): domain Bacteria; phylum Pseudomonadota; class Gammaproteobacteria; order Pseudomonadales; family Pseudohongiellaceae; genus NORP240. The sequence goes on along the minus strand of CALOEW010000006.1, from coordinate 21,207 downwards.
ACCGATCCGAGGCACAGTCAAGTCTGGAACGGTTTCTCGGCGAGCTGAGCGAGAAACTGGCACACTCATAATCCCGACCTGACCGGGTCCTCTGTACAAGGACCGCATCAGGTCTCAGATTTCTACGGCGCGCTTACTCCTCCGCTGCCTTAAAGGCCAGCGACGCGGAATTGATGCAATAGCGCAGCCCGGTGGGCACTGGACCGTCCGGAAATACGTGCCCGAGGTGAGAGTCACATCGACTGCAGATGACCTCCACGCGCCGCATCCCAAGCGAGTTGTCCTCAAGCTCCTCAACACCCGACTCTTTGACGGGTTGATAGAAGCTGGGCCAACCAGACCCTGAGTCGTATTTGGTTGTCGAAGAGAACAGCGGCTCCCCACATGCCGCGCAAAGGTAGGTACCCGCGTCCTTGGTGTTCCAGTATTTGCCGGTAAAAGCCCGCTCGGTCCCCTTCTCCCGACATACCCGGTATTGTTCCGGGTTCAGTTCTTTCTGCCATTCCTGTTCCGATTTGACGATTTTTCCCATAGTCTTTGCTCCTACTTTTCAACTGGTTGCCGACAACGTGCCATAGAGCCCCATATAATAGCCACTGGTCCATGAATTACCGTAAAAACCCCGGACAGTTCAACAAACACCGTTACAACTCTCGTTCATCCCCGGGTTTGCCGGTAAACTAGGGAACCTCCGATTAGAGTGCCCAATCCATGAAATTCGTCAAGCAGTCTCAAAAGCTGGCCGCCGTATGTTATGACATAAGGGGTCCGGTGCTGGAAGAAGCCAAACGCCTGGAGGAGGAAGGCCACCGTATCCTCAAACTCAACATCGGCAATCCGGCTGCCTTCGGCTTCGATGCCCCGGATGAAATTCTCCAGGATGTCATTCTGAATCTTCCCAACGCGCAGGGCTACAGCGATTCCAAAGGTCTTTTCTCGGCCAGAAAGGCAATCATGCAGGAATGCCAGAAATTACAGATTGCCAATGTGGAAATCAACGATATTTACCTGGGAAACGGCGTCAGTGAGCTGATCACCATGTCCATGCAGGCTCTGCTGAACAACGGTGATGAAGTACTCATTCCAGCTCCGGATTACCCCCTGTGGACCGCTTCGGTCAGCCTGGCTGGAGGCAAACCCGTCCATTACCTTTGTGACGAAGCGTCAGACTGGCAGCCTGACATTGCCGATATCGAAAGCAGGATTACCGAACACACAAAGGCGCTGGTAATCATCAATCCCAACAATCCCACTGGCGCCGTCTACAGCAAAGAAGTACTGCTGGAAATTGTCGAACTCGCACGTAAACACGATCTGGTGCTGTTTGCCGACGAGATATACAGCAAGATCACTTACGATGACGCCTGCTTCATTCCCCTTGCGTCTCTGTGTGAGGACCTGCTGGTGGTAAGTTTCAACGGCCTGTCAAAGGCATACCGGCTTGCAGGCTTCCGATGTGGCTGGATGATTCTCAGCGGCGACAAAGCGAGGGCGTCCAGTTATATCGAGGGGCTCGACATACTCACCAACATGCGCCTGTGTGCCAATGTACCGGGTCAGTTTGCCGTTCAGACTGCGCTGGGCGGGTACCAGAGTGTCAACGAACTTATACTGCCCGGCGGAAGGCTGCACGAGCAGCGCAATCGGGCATGGGAGTTGTTGAGCCAGATCCCGGGTATTTCCTGTGTCAAACCCAAGGGTGCCATCTATATGTTTCCCCGCCTGGATCCGGATCTCTACACAATTAATAACGATACTCGACTGATTCTGGAACTTCTTGATGAAGAAAAGATCCTGCTGGTTCAGGGTAGCGCCTTCAATATCAAGGACAACAACCATTTCAGACTGGTTTTTCTGCCCTCAGTCGACATTATTGAGAAAGCCGCAGAAAACATCGGCAGGTTTCTGGCCAGACGTCGGCAGCGCCTGGCTAGCGTGGGGTAAGTCGAAATCCCATCACCTCAAGGAATTTCCTCTGCCGGGTAGTAAAACCGAAGTCCCGGACTGCAGAGGCGCCGAATTCGTGGCGGGTTGTCAGCTGCCGCCGCAATAAATCGAAAATCCGGGCCGGCGGCGTGTTACCAGCCCGGTACTCTGCACGAAACCGTTCAGAAAGCGTCTCAAGAGGTAGAACGCGGCTCAATACCGCGTAACAGAAGTGGTCCGTCGGCTCCGGCCGGCCATCGACGATCCTCGGGGTCGCCGCATCGTGGTCTGCCGTCATCCCCTGTTCAGTTGCAGTGTCAGCACCAAGAAAAGCTCCCACACTTCGCCTGAGCATTGCGGTGGCATTCGTCTTGGCTTCAATCGAATATCCGGCAATGTGCGGCGTGCCGAGATGAACTGCCTGCAGCAGCCGCTTGTCGATATCCGGTTCAGTTTCCCAGACATCGAGAATCGCAATCAGATCGTCGCGGTCACGTAACACGTCCGCCAGTCGCCCATTGTCAAGAACCGCACCTCTCGCGGTGTTCACAAGCACGCATCCAGGCCTGAGTGCCGCAAGCCGGGAACCTGTCAGAAGGTGCCGGGTCGGGTAGGGACCGTTTCTCACAAGTGGCACATGAAGGCTGACCACATCTGCTGCCAGGGCTTCGTTCAGGTCCACTGACCTGATGCCTCTTTCCCCAAGGGTCCTGATGGCTTCCTGGTCAAGCAGGGGATCATGGACTTTACAGCGGATACCCAGCTTCGCGAGCTTTGCAGCAAACAGGCCACCGACCTGACCTGCTCCTATCAGGGAAAACTCCCTGTCAAAGAAATTTACCTGACGCTTTTCCCACAACCACGAAAGTGAAGCGAAGCAGTAGTCTACCACCGCATTGGCATTGCAGCCCCTCGCGGAACAGAACTTTACACCGTTGCGCTGGAGAAACTCCTGGTCCACGTGATCGACTCCGCTGGTGGCGGTGCCCACAAACCTGACCCTGCTCCCCTGTAGGAGTACCTGGTCCACGCGGGTGACCGACCTGACCAGAAGAATGTCGGCATTCTGCACACTCTGCCTGTCGATCTCACGACCCGGAACCAGTTGCAACTCCCCGAACATCGAGAAACTTTCCTGCACGGAAAAAATGTCCGCGTCCGCTACAATCCGTATTTGCTCCATTTCTCAATCCAGGGATTCATTCAACCTGACGCTTGCGCTTACCATGTTGTCACAGAAGCGTTGTTCAAACTGATATTCCCGAAGAAATCCTCCAAGACCGTCAGTATCGATGGGCTTGCGGTACAGATCGTCAAGCGCCACGACGGAAAAATACTCAACCTCGTCGACAACATCCTCGACAATCGTCGCCAGGGTTCGGCACAGGTAAGCCTGATCCCTGTGAACTTCCAGTAAACCAACCAGTCTCCTCGCCCCGCGAAGTGGAAGTTGGCCCACTCCCATAAGGTTTGCGTAAATTTCGTCGAGACAGGTGAATTCCTGTAACAGAGCCCTCCCCTTTACCGGGCCCAGACCCGGGATTCCAGCAATTCGGTCCACTGCATCACCAACCAGTCCAAGATAATCGGGTATCTGGCCCGGCGACACACCAAAATCCGCCTGTATCTCTGCCCGGCCCCGCTTGAGATTTCGTTGGTAATCCCACAGACAGTCATTGTCCGCCCGCAACAACTGGGCAAGATCCTTGTCACGGGAAATTATGGCAATGAAATCCTCGGCCAATCTGCCTTCGCTTCTCAGACGTTTTGCCAGAGTCCCGATAATGTCATCGGCCTCGTAGGTCTTGCTTCCGAAGCTGGCGAGACCCAGTAACTCGCAAAGCCGTGCACAACCTTTCAGCTGATGGGAAAGGTTGTCGTCAGGTAATTCGCGATTAGACTTGTAGTCACTGCAAAGTCTGTGTCTGAAACCGCAAAACAGACTTTCATCCATTGCCACGGCAAGCACTGTTGGATTTTCCCGCCGCAGAAAGTTCAGCATAAACTGAGAGAAACCATAAAGCGCGCTGAGGTCGTTACCGTCTCTGTCGCGGCACTCCACGTGGGGAGAGAAGTGAGCCTGGAAAATATAGATGGATGCGTCAATCAGGTAAGCCGGCATCGGCGTTTACATTCTCTCGATGTTCAAGCCCGCAGTCATAATTGTGCCGCCAGCATTTTGAGCCAGTATTTAACGAAGCACGGGCAAGCCCAATAGTTTTTCAACAGCCTGCTAATCAGTTTTTTTCCTTACCAGGTAATAGTACTTGTCATCCGCCTGGCTTTCATCCAGCAGCTCATGCCCCAGGTAGATGCAGAACTTGGGAATATCCCTGGTCGTGGAGGGATCTGTGGCAACTACTCTGAGCAGGTCACCGTTCTGCATCTCCCTGATCTTGTTGTGCAGCAGCATGACCGGCTCCGGACAGAAAAGGCCGCATGCATCCAGCTCCAGCGTCTCTTCCGGTGGGTCCTGACTGAGCTGTTTCCGTTTCTCTGACATCAAAGTCCCGCAATCATTCGATAGGACGATCTTTCGATACCGGGTGTCCGATCGCTGTCCGGCTTTCATTGCCCAACAGGTTACAGGTGCCCGTTTCAGGATCGTAGTCAATGACAATCTCCCCACGGTCCAGCTGGGACAATACCGCCATTACCTTCTCCTCAAGACTGTAGTCGCGGGATCCATACTCAGTGCCCTCCCGCGTGACATACTCTTCAACGATACCACGCAGCGCCTCCTGAGACAGTCCGTTTTGGGGGATTCTCACACCAGCCGGCCCCGGGGTTTGTGGAAACACGTAATACTGATCAGACCAATTCCACCAGTTCCAGCAATCGGGTATTTTTGCCTGAAGACTCCCTGGCATTCAAGCTGACAAACGGAAACAGGTTTGTGTCGGCCAGGTGAGACAGTGATACATTGGCGATACTCCTGAAGATGGACTCAACTCGGCCTGGATACAACCGATCCCAATCCGCCAGCATCTGCTTTATGACCTGCCTCTGCATGTTGGGCTGGCTGCCACAAAGGTTGCATGGAATTATGGGAAAGTTTCTCAATCGGGCATACCTGGCTATCTCCTTCTCCTTGCAATAAGCCAAAGGTCTGATTACCACGTTCTCAGAGTCGTCACTCAACAGCTTGGGTGGCATGGCCTTCAACTTGCCACCATAGAACATATTGAGAAACAAAGTTTCAACGATGTCCTCCCGATGATGACCCAGCGCGATCTTCGTTGCGCCAATTGTGCGGGCATAGGAATAGAGGCTGCCTCGGCGCAAACGCGAACACAACCCACAGAAAGTTTTTCCCGCCGGCGTCTTATCCTTAACGATGGAATAGGTATCCTGCTGGATAATGTGATAATCGACCCCTTCAGTGCGCAGATAGTCCGGCAATACATGCTCCGGGAAACCCGGTTGTTTCTGATCCAGATTGACAGCCTTGATTCTGAAATGTATAGGGGCGTGACGTTGTAGATTCAGAAGTATGTCCAGCATGGTATAGGAATCCTTTCCTCCGGACAGGCATACCATGACCAGATCACCCTCTTCGATCATATTGTAATCGGCTATCGCCCTGCCCACGTCCCGACGCAGATTTTTGCGTGACCGGTTTAAACTGAACTGGTGTTTTTGATTATCCATTTGACTCCATCGGGGTTGCAATTGCAGACCACCCCGCCTGACCCTCATATTCGCTCGAAAATCGTCGCAATACCCTGGCCGAGCCCGATACACATGGTGGCAAGCCCCAGCGTTGCGCCTCTGTCTTCCATTACATTCAACAGGGTGGTTGAAATCCGGGTACCGGAACATCCGAGCGGATGTCCCAGAGCGATAGCACCCCCTCTGAGATTCACCTTATCGTCCATTTTGTCAAGTAACCCCAGATCCTTGAGCACTGGAAGAGACTGTGCGGCAAACGCCTCGTTTAATTCTACCACTTCGATATCCTCCATTTTCAGGCTGGCACGGGCCAGTGCTTTCTTGCTGGCAGGCACTGGCCCATAGCCCATTATAGAGGGATCGACTCCCGCACAGGCCATGGCTCTGATCCTTGCCCTCGGCCTGAATCCGAGAGCCCGTGCACGTTCTCCCGACATGATCAACATTGCTGAAGCACCATCGGTTATTTGGGAGGAAGTGCCAGCCGTCACCGTACCATTGACCGGATCAAACACGGGCTTCAGTTGCGCCAGGCTCTGCAGACTGGTGTCGGGCCGAATCGTCTCATCCGCCTGCAGCAGTCGTTTGATCCCATCTGCGTCATGGCCTTCCAATGCAACGATTTCCCTGTCGAACTCACCATTGGTGCGCGCCCTGTCTGCCAAAGTGTGTGACCTGACCGCAAACTGATCCTGCTGCTCACGCCCGAAGCCATGCAGGCGCGCCAGCACTTCAGCGGTCACCCCCATCATGAATGAAGCTTTAGCGATATAAAGGGAAGCCCTGGGGTTTGGGTCCACTCCATAATCCATCGGAACGTGCCCCATATGCTCCACTCCGCCTACGACGAACACATCTCCATTGTTACTCTGTATTGCCTGGGCAGCGGTATGGAGTGCCGACATGGAGGAGCCGCAGAGACGATTTACAGTCTGGGCGCAAGTGGTATGAGGCAGCGCAGTCATCAACGCTGCGTTGCGGGCGACGTTCCAACCCTGCTCCCGCGTCTGATTGACACAGCCCCAGATCACATCCTCTACTTCGGCAGGATCAAGTTGACTGTTCCGGGACAGCAGTTCGTCAATTAACCGGGCCGATAATTCCTCGGCGCGCACAAACCGGAATGAACCGCCCTTGGAGCGGGCCATGGGAGTCCGTACACAATCGATTACAACCGCATCTCTGGCTTCCAGTGTCATCGTATTTTCTCCCGATCAGTCTCGTGACTCATAAAATTTCCGGTCGGCGGAAGCCATTTCGCGCAATCCCTCGGATGGATGGTACAACGGTCCCAGATCACGATATTTGTCGGCCAGATTGCAAAACTCCGCGATCCCCAGGGAGTCCATATAGCGCAGCGCTCCTCCCCGGAACATCGGAAACCCCAGCCCCAGAATCAGCCCCATGTCCGCTTCAATAGGGGACTCAACGATGCCATCCTCCAGACAGCGTGCAGCTTCCAGGCACATGGGAAGCATCATGCGGTCGATGATTTCCGATTCCTTGAATTCCTGCTTACCCCGTTCCACGGATGCCATCAGACTGAAGACCTCTTCGTCAACCAGCTTGCGCGGCTTCCCTTTCCTGTCCATTTCGTAGCGATAAAACCCGCTGCCGGATTTCTGACCCAGCCGCTTGTTCTGATACAGCACATCCATGGCGCTGGTGAATTCCAGCCCCATGCGGTCAGGGAATCCCTCTGCCATTACTGCCTGGGCGTGAACACCGGTATCCATGCCGACAACGTCCAGCAGATACGCCGGCCCCATAGGCCAGCCGAATTTTTCCATCGCCCGATCCACGAGCAGGAAATCAGCACCGTCCCTGAGCAACAGCGAAAACGCATTGAAATAGGGAAACAGAATCCGGTTAACCAGAAAACCGGGGCAGTCGTTCACCACGATCGGCGTCTTACCCAGCGACTTCGCGTAGGACACGACAGTGGCGATGGTCGCGGCGCTGCTGTGTTCACCTCGGATAACCTCAACCAGAGGCATGGCATGGACCGGATTGAAGAAATGCATGCCGCAAAAATTCTCAGGCCGCTTCATGACAGCGGCTAGTGACGAGACCGATATGGTGGAGGTATTGGTGGCGATAACGGCATCGCCGCCTATCTTCTGTTCCACTTCTGTTAACACTTGCTGCTTGACGGCGGCATTCTCCACCACCGCCTCCACGACCACGTCCACCCGGTCAAAACCGCTGTAATCGAGGCTCGGTCTGATGGCCAGCATGGCGTCGAGCATTGCATCACTGCTCAAACGGCCTCTTGCCACCCGTTTGGTAAACAACTTTCTGGACTCGGCCATGCCGGCATCGATTCCGGACTGGGCAATGTCTTTCATAATGATGGGTACGCCCCGCAATGCGGACTGGTAGGCAATACCACCACCCATGATACCGGCTCCAAGAACGGCTGCATTCTTGACGGGGCGACCCAGGCGTACGAGTTTTCTGGACTTGCTTCCCAGGTACTGGTCGTTCAGAAACAACTGCACAAGATTTGCCGCCACTTCCGATTGCGCCACCTGCACGAAGCCCTCGTGTTCACACTCCAGTGCCTCTGCACGCTCCATGACCGCTGCTTTCTGCATGGTTTTCACAGCAACCAGGGGGGCCGGGTAATTGGCACCAGCCTGCTGCGCGACCATCGACCTGGCTGTTTCAAATACCACCATCAACTCGACATCGTTCAACAATAAGGGTGATGTTTTCCGCTCTCTCGCCGCGCGGTAGTCGAGCCTGCCGTCGTTGCACTGGCCGATTATGGCCTCGGCTGCCCGTTCCAGATTGCCCGGCTCCACGATGGCATCTATCGCTCCCACGGCGAATGCCTCGTCAGCCTTGATATGTTGTCCGCTGCTGATCCACTGAATTGCGTTGTCCGCGCCAATCAGTCTTGGCGCCCTGACGGTCCCGCCGAACCCGGGGATGATCCCCAGTTTAACCTCTGGAAACCCAACAGTCACAGAATCGGTAGCCACCCGATAATCCGTGGCTAAAGCCAACTCCAGACCACCTCCAAGTGCCACACCGTTCAAGGCCGTAACAGTAGGAAAAGGCAAGTCCTCTATGCTGCTGAAAACTGCGTTGACCTGACGCAGCCACTCGGAGATCTCATTGTCCGAGGCCGAAAACATGGCAGTGAACTCGGTAATATCAGCCCCCACGATAAACCCGGCCTTGGCGCTGCTGATTATCAGCCCGGATACCTCAGCCGCCGCTAACGCGGCAACCGCCTCCCGCAGTTCCTGCAGAGTCTGTTGATTGAACTTGTTGACGGAAGAACCTTCCAGGTCGAAAACCAGACTTGCGATCCCCGACGACTGTCGGTCAATCGAAATAGCCGTACCCTTGAAAATCATGTTCGGATGTCCCCCTTCGGTGCGCACCCCGGTAGCACTTGGGCCGCAGCGGAGGCGTATTATAGCGTCGACAGACGGCGAAACTGAAATCAGGTTGCCACTCAGACGGCTCTCCACTCGGATACCACCTGATGCGACTGCCGGTGTCGGTCCATCTGTCGCATGTTGTATCATTGGAATCGTGCTCGTTCATTTCGCAACCGACGTCTTTTATTCAATGGGTATCGCCAGAATCCTTACTGTGACATTGCTGGTCGCGATGGCGCTTACGCAGCCTGCGAGTGCGGCTGAACACGGTGTCATAGTTCAGTACCATCATGTCGCCACCGACACGCCTCCTTCCACCACCACTACTCCGGAATCTTTCCGCAGTCACCTGGAATACCTGCGCGCCAACGAATTCAATGTGATGGCTCTTGATGAGATGCTCGAAATGTTGCGGAATCACCAGTCGGTGCCTGATCGCAGCGTAGCGATCAGCTTTGATGATGGTTACCTTTCCATATACGAAACGGCTTTTCCACTGCTGCTTCAATACGGCTTTCCATTTACCGTTTTTATCAGTACCCAGCCTGTTGACGACAATCAGGCAGGCTTCATGAACTGGGACCAGATTCGAGAAATGTCCGACTGGGGAGCGCTGATAGCCAATCACATGGTAGACCATCCCTACATGCTGGACCGCCAGGACGACGAAAGTCCGGAACAGCGGATTGAGCAGCTTCGTACCGACCTGCTACAGGCAGAACAGCGTATCGCCAGCTTCACCGGCAGAAGTGTCAGATACCTGGCCTACCCTTACGGTGAGTTCGATCCGGCGATCAAGGCCATGCTGCATGAGGAAGGCTTTACCGGCATTGCCCAGAATTCCGGCGCGGTCGGGTTTTATTCCGACTTTCTGGCCCTGCCGAGATATCCACTCGCCGGAATTTACGCCAATCTGGAAACGGCCAGAGTAAAGTTCGATTCCCTGGCATTTCATGTCGTCGAACAGGTTCCGGAAAGTCCTGTCACCAGCGACACCAGCCCCACTGTCAGATTGCAGTTTGCGCCCGGTGACTATTCCGTCGATCAGATCAACTGTTTTGCCGACAGCCGTCCGTTGCCCATGGTGTGGCTCGACCGGGAAGCCAGGGTGCTGGAATTACGCCCTGATCGGCAGTTCGCAAGCCGTCGCTGGCGCTATATCTGCACAGCACCGCTTCCGGAATCGAACCGGTATTACTGGTATTCTGTTCAGTGGATCAATCCGGCCAGAGGTGGCTGACTGTCAGCCACTGTATTTCTCGATCAGGTCGTTCTGCTGGATGATAGTCTGGACTTCATCGACGTATTTCTCGCCCCGCTCTGAATAACCATCCAACCCGTAGGCCAGCACCAGTGCGTCCAGCGCGCCACGCTGATTGCGCATCTCGAACCGTAATTCACGAAAATTACTGTATTGCCGGTGAGTATTCAGGTTCATGAAATAGGCACGCACAGCGGCATCGATAGATTCAAAGGCTCGCACCTCGTGGCTGGCATCATTGCTACGGCGGCCCGGTACCATGCCGCATCCGTCGTCGTAGCACCATTGACCGAACAGGTTATTGCCTTCAAGGGCAAACCGGGAGGTACCCCAGGCTGACTCGGTTGCTGCCTGTGCCAGCGCCAGGGGTTTGGGAATCGTGTCCACCCGTTTAAGCAATTCAACCAGCAACTCAGATTCCTCCAGTTCTTCCTGATCCAGCGCGTATCGCGCCGCGATGGCGAGCAGGGAATCCCGCTCTTCACTGCTCAGGTTACGTCCTCCCGCCCGGATTGCGGACAGCTCCTTCAGGGTTTCCCTGGTCTGACGGACCAATTCGTTCTGCCGGTCAATATAAAGCTCGAGAAAGTCAAAGAACATCTGTTTCTTAACACTGACCTCGCCGATTGAAGCAAAGTCAGGGAACACGGTGATCGGGGAAATTCCTTCGGGTTCCGGCTGCAATCGTTGTTGACGATGAACCAGCGCAGCCACCAACAGGCTCACCATGACACAACTGACAAAAGCACCAAGAAGGAACTCCCGGGCCACAACATACTTGCCCAATCCAAAAAGAAATCTTCTATTTTCAGTCATATAAGAGCTTTTCTTCGAATTTAAGATTAAATAGCGCCAGTGACTAAGTCAGGACTCTCTGGCGCCAGGTGCCCAACTGCGACGGCACACCCGGAGGCAGCGCCGGCTTGCTGTTGCCCGGCAGTCTGCGACCTCCCGCGTCATTTGTCCAGCTTGCTGCCACCCCGGCAATCCGGTGACTGCGGAGCCTGCTGATGGCGCCCTGCCCATTCCCCGGGGGTATAGAGATGAAGCGCCAGAGCGTGGACCCCACCCGCCAGCTCCTCGCTGAGCAGGCTGTAGAGTTTCTGGTGGCGTCTAACCGCCAGTTGCCCCTGAAAGGCATCCGAGACCACGGTAAGCTTGAAGTGGCTTTCCGTGCCCGGGCCACCGTGCCGATGACTTTCGTTATCCACTTCCAGATAACGGGGCTCAAGTGCCGCCGATACCTTTTCTTCTATAACCTGCTGCAGTGACATCATCATATCCGTTTGCCGTCCTGGACAAGGTCCCGGCCGGCGCCGAGACCGGGAAATTATACCAGCGAAAGGTAAAAAGGTAATATGTGGCGCTGTTTCTGATTTCCCCGGATTTATCATGCCGATCTCCTGGTACCCTGGCCACATGCACAAAGCGCGGCGGCAGCTAGTCGCCAGCATCCGCGAAACGGATGTGGTATTGGAGTTACTCGATGCCAGGGCGCCCCTGGCCAGTTCGAATCCGCTGCTTGCCGAGATACGGGGAAGCCTGCCCTGCATCAGGGTTCTCAACAAGACTGACCTGGCGGACCCGGTGACTACCCGGCATTGGGAAAGGTATTTCGCCCGTCAGACACACACGCAATGTCTGGTGAATGGGCGGGACTGCCACCTGTCGCGCCAGAAACTCCTGTCTGCCTGTGGCAATTTTGTGGTACACAGCAACGATCCCGCACGCAGGTATCAGTTACTGATTACCGGTATTCCCAATGTGGGTAAATCCACCCTTCTCAATCAACTGCTGGCCCGCAAGGTGGCAAAGATTGGAAACGAACCCGCAGTTACACGCGCACAACAACGCGTAAAGCTTGCCGACGACTGGTTTCTGGTCGACACCCCGGGGATGATGTGGCCAAAACTGGAGGATCAGGAGGCCGCCTACCGGCTCGCCGCTCTTGGCACTATCCGGAATACCGCAATTGACATTGCAGATATCGGCTGGCATGCCGCCGGTATCCTGCTCGTCGACTTCTATTCTCTGCTCAAGGATCGATATCGGCTCCAAGCTAAGCCTTCAGGAGTAGAGGAGCTACTGACTCGAATCGGGAAATCTCACGGCTGCCTGGGACCCGGAGGCCACGTAGACTGGCACCGGGTATCCGAACTATTATTGGGGGATTTGCGATCCGGTCGACTGGGCAGGTTATCCCTGGAAACGCCCGAACCGGAATCCGACACCGAACCGCAAGACTGAGGAAATTTATCGACATGAGTACAACAGGACAGGCAAAAAGTGATTCCAGGCCGACCATGACGGGCATCACTACTCGACCAGCATCACCGCACCAGTCCTTTGAGTGGTTGAGGAGCGAAAAGATCGATTCACTCAACCTGGTGGTCGAGGAGTATCGGCACCGCAATACCGGTGCCCTGCATTATCACCTGGCAAGCGACCATTCGGAGAATGTGTTTCTGGTGGCGTTCAGGACCGTCCCCATGGATTCCACGGGAGTTGCTCACATACTGGAACACACGGCTCTCTGTGGCAGTGGGAAGTATCCCGTGCGTGACCCGTTTTTCATGATGATCAGGCGCTCCTTGAATACTTTCATGAACGCCTTTACCAGTAGTGACTGGACAGCGTATCCCTTCGCCAGCAAAAACCGCAAAGACTTCTTCAATCTGCTTGACGTATATCTTGATGCCGCATTTGATTCGCGCCTGCATCGATTGGATTTTGCCCAGGAAGGCCACCGCCTCGAATTCTCCGACGCCAATGACAGCAGTTCCCCTCTGCAAATCAAAGGGGTTGTCTATAACGAAATGAAAGGTGCCATGAGTTCCACAAATAATGTCCTGTGGCATACCATTACAAAGTACCTTTACCCGACCACGACCTACCACTATAACAGCGGTGGCGATCCCAAGGAGATTCCGCAGCTTGGATACGACCAGCTGCTCCAGTTCTACAAGAGCCACTACCATCCAAGCAACGCCGTATTCATGACCTTTGGCGATATTCCCGCATCGGAACTGCAGGAAAGATTTGATTCACTGGCACTGTCCGCTTTCAAAAAACTGGACATCGAAATTTCTGTACAGAATGAAAAACGCTACCTGGCTCCAATAAGGGTTGAAGAATTCTACAACAGCGAAGAATCGTCGGGAAACAGAACTCACATTGTGCTTGCCTGGCTGCTTGGAAAGAGCACAGATCTCAAGGAGCTATTCGAGGCACAGCTGCTTAATCTGGTGTTGCTTGACAACAGCGCCAGTCCGCTACTCAACGTTCTTGAAACCACCGACCTCGGCAGTTCACCCTCTCCCATGTGCGGGCTGGAGGATTCCTACCGGGAGATGAGTTTCATGTGCGGTCTGGAAGGTTGTTCAGATGACTCCACCGGACCTGTTGAAAACCTGATTATCCAGTCGCTGGAAAACATAGTCAGGGAAGGTATTCCCCAGGAGCAGGTGGACGCCGCTCTGCACCAGCTTGAGTTACACCAGCGGGAAATCACCGGAGACAGCTACCCCTATGGCCTGCAACTGATCCTGGCTAGTCTGTCCACTGCCGTACATCGCGGCGATCCCATCGATCTGCTGAATATCGATCCGGTACTGGAACAGCTGCGGACTGAAATACAGGACCCACGGTTTGTCCCGGATCTTATCGACAGGCTGTTGCTGCAGAACCGGCACCGCCTGACCCTGACTCTGCATCCCGATTCCGGGCTGGCCAGCCGTGAGGCAGCTGCGGAAAGCCGGCAGTTGGAGGAACTGAAGGCCCGGCTGAGCAGTGAACAGGTGCAGTCTATAATCCGGGAGTCACAGGCACTGGCGGAAAGGCAGGAGCAGGAGGACAACCCTGAATTACTGCCCAAAGTGGGCCTGGAGGATATACCGAAATCCATAGAACAGCCGGAACCGGTTACCGGCGTGTTACCGGTTACCGGCAGCATGGTGAACTACTACGGCCAGGGCACCAATGGCATCTGCTACCAGCAGGCTGTCCTGCAGTTGCCGGCCCTGCCACAGGAATTGCTCCCCCTGCTGCCTCTCTACTCCAGTTGCCTGACTGAACTCGGCGTCGGCAACCTGGACTACACTCGCGTACAAACCTGGCAATCCCAGGTCAGCGGTGGTATCAGCTGTTTCAGCAACATTCGAAGCACGGTAGCGGACGAACAACAGGCGGAAGGCTATCTGATACTGTCCTCCAAAGCGTTGCAGCGTAACCATCAGGCCATGACGGAGCTGCTTTCCCGTACGCTTCATGACGTCAGGTTCGACGAATACCAGCGGGTAAGGGAAATCATAGAACAGATCTGTGATCGCAAGGTGAGCGGCATCACAGGCCACGGGCATTCCCTGGCAATGAGTCTGGCTTCCAGCCGGATGAGCCCTGCTGCCAGCCTCAGCCATCGCTTTGCAGGGCTGGCGGGTGTCCGGTTTCTGAAAACCCTGCGTGAAGACATCAAGCACTCCGAGCGGCTGCACGATCTGGTTGAAAACCTCGCCAGGATCCACCAGTCGATCCTTTCAGCACCGCGCCAGTTTCTCTCCATTGCCGAGCCCGAGCACCATGAGTCGGTACTTGAAGATATCCGACGCGGCTGGGATCTGGTCCCCGGGGGTGTTGACTTTGCCTCACTGCAGTTCCCTGCAAGCAGGGGCCGGGTATGCGAAGCCTGGACCCTGCCGACCCAGGTCAACTTCTGCGCCAAGGCGTTTCCCACGGTCCCATCCGGGCATCCGGACCATGCACCTCTGACGGTACTGGCAGGGTTCATGCGCAATGGGTTTTTACATCGGACCATCCGCGAACAGGGTGGTGCCTACGGCGGTGGCGCCGATCAGGACGCCGGTTCAGCCTCGTTTCGATTCTATTCCTACCGGGATCCTCGGCTGGACCAGACCCTGAAGGATTTCGACCGCGCCGTCGACTGGGTGCTGAGCGCAGACCACCAGAACAGACAGCTGGAAGAGGCAATCCTCGGGGTTATCGCCAGCATGGACAAACCCTCGTCTCCGGCCGGAGAAGCCAAACGCGCCTTTTTCAACAATCTGTTCGGACGCGACCTGGACTATCTCACCGAACTGCGGCAACGAATCCTGGCAGTGACACTGACGGACCTGAAGCGGGTAGCGGAAACCTGGTTGCAGAACCCGCAGGCCAGCATCGGGATAATCACGAGCAGAAGCACACTGGCGGCAAGCAGTCTGAACTCTCTGACGGAAGTTCCCCTAACCGGAGAAAACTCAGAAATATAGCGATATTTCAAAGGGATAGATCCAAATCGCGGGTTGATTGAAAATAGTGGTTAAAAAATTTATTAAAAATATTGAACCCGGCGTGGAACTTTCCTGTACCAGTGCAGTCTGAATTAGTGTAGGTAGATTTGTAGACAAAATTGTGGGTTTTGTTTCATTTATCTCTCCCTTGATAGTATATTAGGCCCGGCATTAGTCGGGCTTTTTTTATGCAAAAATAAAGCAACCTCTGAACGGACAGTCACTGCAATCCTCTGCGGGGCTCGTTCAAAGGTTTCTCGAGGCCTGCCGCGTCGTACTGGTCTGCCATGAACGAGATACTAGCGAAGAAAGAAGCCGCCCGGGTCACTCTGGTGGGGATGTGGCTGGATCTGGTACTGGGCGCCTTTAAAATCGCTGGTGGCGCGTTGAGTGGTTCTCTGGCACTGGTCAGCGACGGGATTCACTCCCTGACCGATGCCGCATCCGATATATTCGTGCTGGTCATCAGCCATTTTTCCCACGATGCCCCCGATTCTGAGCATCCCTATGGCCACGGACGGTTCGAAACGATCGGCACCGTGGTGATGGGAATGTTTTTTTTCGCTATTGCTGCAGTTCTCCTTTACGACAGTTATCTCCGCCTGATGTCCGCTGCCACATTGTCGGTTCCGGGCTGGGGCGGTGCCGCAATCGCAGCTGTGTCGATCGGTTCGAAGGAATGGATTTATCATTACACCATGCGCACTGCCCGGCGCCTGAACTCCTCGCTGTTACGGGCCAACGCCTGGCACAGTCGCAGCGATGCCATTTCCTCTGTTGCGGTCATGTTTGGAATTCTGGGGGCGCAGATGGGGTTGCCGTGGCTCGATGTGGTGGCCGCCATGTTCGTGGCGATTCTGATCGCCAGGATCGGCTGGGAGTTGTGCCTGGAAAGCCTCAAAGAACTTGTTGATACAGCAATTCCACAGGAGCATCAGGACAGAATCCGCACAACCATTCTGGCAATTCCCGGCATCAACAATGTCAGCAGTCTGCGAAGCCGGCAGTCCGGCGGCAAGATTCTGCTGGAAGTCCAGGTGGAGGTTGAACCACGGATTTCCGTTTCGGAGGGTCATCAACTGGGCGAAGTCTGTAGTAGTTCGATCAAGAATAACTTCCCTAATATCAGTGATGTAATAGTCCATATTGATCCTGAATCTCACCTTGATAACAAGACTGTGGACCTCCCGCTTCGTGACAATATCGTGACCCAGATTACCAGTCGCTGGCATAGCCTGCTCAATGAATCTGACATTAAAAACATCGACCTTCATTATCTTGGGCACGGCATCGAAGTGGACCTCTATCTGTTGACCGACGGCGTGGATAACGACCTGGCCGACAGCCTGGTGGCAGCACTGCGGCCGATTCCGGCGATCAAGCGCCTGAAAATCTACAGCAATATTCTGGAAACCAGCGTGGCAGAGGAGTTCACATAAAATACTTCCAATTGCAATCGGTTTCCCTATACTAGGGATCAGTCAATAGAGCCGAAACACGGGCTATGCACGAGATTGTGCAATTGGTTGCCGGGCTCACGGGCGTATCACGCATTGCCAAGTACAATTACAATGAAACCCACAGATATTTCCAATCCCGATTTTTTCCACAAGATAGTCGATTGTCAGTGGGCCTGTCCGGCTCACACACCCGTCCCGGAATATATCCGACTAATTGCCGCCAGGCGTTATACCGACGCCTACATGGTCAACTGGCACAGCAATGTATTTCCCGGCATTCTGGGTAGAACCTGCGATCGCCCCTGTGAACCGGCCTGCCGACGCGGTCGGGTTGAAGAGGAGCCGGTCGCAATCTGCCGGCTGAAACGGGTTGCCGCGGACAACAAGTCCGATATCAGTGATCGAATTCCCGCTGTGCCGAGGAAAAAGAACGGCAAGCACATCGCTCTGGTTGGCGGGGGGCCGGCCTCTCTTACCGTGGCAAGGGATTTACTGCCATTGGGCTATGAGGTCACGCTGTTTGAAAAGGACCGCAAGAGCGGCGGCGCGATGCGAACCCAGATCCCTCGTTTCCGGCTACCTGAAGAGGTTCTCGAAGAAGAACTCAACTACGTACTGGACATGGGTGTGAACTGTCGGTTTGGCGAGGAAATCACCAGCATGAAAGCATTGCTGGACGAAAATTTCGACGCGGTGTTCGTCGGAACCGGCGCGCCTCTGGGCAAGCGGCTCGACCTGCCCGGGTTCGAAGCGACCAGGGAGAACGTCCATACCGGAATCGAATGGCTCGCTGGAGTCGCTTTCGGCCATATCACTTCGGTGGGTAAAAAAGTTATCGTTCTCGGCGGCGGCAATACAGCAATGGATTGCTGTCGGACCGCCAAGCGGCTGGGTGGCGAGGAGGTTCTGGTTGCCGTCCGCAGTGGCCCCGATGAAATGAAAGCCTCGCCATGGGAGATCGAAGACGCCCGGGAGGAGGACATACCAATTCTGAACTTTCATGTACCAAAGCGCTATATTCACGAAGATGGCAGGCTGGTGGCAATGGAGTTCGAAAAAGTTCGACGTGAATTCGATGCCAACGGCAAGCGCATGCTGGTGCCCACCGGTGAGGAACCGATGATCATCCCCTGCGACGACGTATTGTGCGCCATCGGCCAGGAAAACAGCTTTCCGTGGATCGAGCGGGACCTCGGCATCGAATTCGATCAGTGGGATGTGCCGGTCCTTGACAAGCGCACGTTTCAGTCGACTCACAAGAAGGTGTTCTTTGGTGGCGATGCAGCGCTTGGCCCTGACAACATCATTACAGCGGTCGCACACGGACATGAAGCCGCGCTGTCAATCGATCTGGTATGCAATGACAAGGATCTGCAGAATCGGCCACCGCCGGAGACCCTTTTGCAGAGTCAGAAAATGGGCATCCATCAGTGGTCCTATGACAACGATATCAGTAATGATCTACGTCACGTGGTGCCCCACGCGGACAAAAGCAAGACTCTGAAAGACATCAACGTCGAGGTGGAACTGGGCTTCGACGAACAACTCGCCTACAACGAAACCATGCGCTGTCTGAATTGCGATGTCCAGACAGTCTTTTCCGACAATCTCTGCATCGAATGCGATGCCTGTGTGGATATCTGCCCGACAGACTGCATTACTTTTACCCGCAATGCCGACGAAGACGATCTACGCCAGCGTCTCATCGCGCCGGCCACCAACAGGGAGCAGGATCTTTATGTCTCCGGCGAGCTGAAAACCAAACGGGTAATGGTCAAGAGCGAGGACCTCTGCCTGCACTGCGGGCTTTGTGCAGAACGATGTCCCACCAGCGCCTGGGATATGCGTAAGTTTCTGTTCAATACTGCCAAGGCTGGAGCACCATGCCAGAAGCCATAATCTCTTCCAAAGCATCCAGAGTCTCACCCATCACCCGGGTTAACGACTTCGTGGTCAAATTTGCCAATGTCAACGGGTCGGGTTCCGCGAGCGCCAACAACATGTTTGCCAAAGCGGTATTCAGAATGGGCATACCGGTGAGTCCCCACAATATCTTTCCATCCAATATTCAGGGTCTGCCCACCTGGTATGAAGTCAGAATCAGCGAAGCCGGCTACCTGGGGCGGCGCGATGGTGTAGACCTCATGGTGGCCATGAATGAGCAGACCATAAAAGCCGATATCGATTCAGTCCTGCCCGGCGGCTATGTGCTCTACGACAGTTCCAAGCAACTCGCTCCCTACCTGGTACGAGACGACATCAACTACCTGGGTGTTCCGATCAAGGACATTTGTCTTAGAGAATTTGAAAAACCCACTCAGCGGCAGTTATTCAAGAATATTGTTTACGTCGGGGCTCTGGCAGCATTTCTGGAGATCGAGTTTCAGGTTCTAGCGGACCTGGTCAGCGACCAGTTTCGTGGTAAAGAAAGGCTTATTCCACCCAATATCCACGCCCTGGAACTCGGCCACCAGTACGCCAGCAAGAATTTTAATTGCCCCCTGCATATCAAGCTGAAACGCTGCCATAAAACAGACAACAAGATTCTGATCGATGGCAATACCGCCTCCGCACTGGGCTGTGTCTATGGAGGGGCCACTGTGGCTGCCTGGTATCCGCTGACTCCTTCCACTTCGGTAGTGGACAATTTCGGCAAATATTGTAACCGGCTGCGCATCGATCCCGGCAGTGGCAAGCGGAAATTCGCCATTGTCCAGGCGGAGGATGAAATTGCTGCCATCGGCGTGACCGTTGGCGCAGGCTGGAACGGTGCCCGGGCATTCACTGCAACCAGCGGTCCGGGAATTTCGCTGATGCAGGAGTTTCTGGGCCTGGCCTACTTTTCTGAAGTTCCCATTGTGATTTTCAACATCCAACGCACCGGACCTTCCACCGGCATGCCTACCCGTACCCAGCAGGGTGACATTCTGAACTGTGCTTTCGCATCCCATGGCGACACCAAGCAGATCTTGCTGTTTCCTGCCAGTGCCAGGGAATGCTTTGATTTCGCCGCCGACGCTTTCGATATCGCCGACAACCTGCAAACCCCGGTCATTGTCATGAGCGACCTGGAGCTGGGCATGAACGAGCAAATTTGCGATAGCCTGCAGTGGCATGACGGTCGCGAATACGATCGCGGCAAAGTGCTCAATGAAGCGCAGCTTGACGAGCTTGACGATTTCGCTCGCTATCGGGATGTAGACGGCGATGGAATCGGTTATCGGACCTACCCGGGTACGCACCCGGAAAAAGGCAGCTTCTTCACCCGTGGCAGTTCCCATGACGACAAGGCAGCCTATACGGAAGATGGCAACGTCTATGCAGAAGTCATGGACAGAATCGCCCGAAAATTTGAAACTTCTGTACGCTTCCTTCCTGAACCCGAGTTGTCCAGCACCGAGGAGGAAAACGCCTCGAAACTGAAACTGGGCCTGTTGTATTACGGCACTACCTCAAGCGCAATACAGGAAGCCCTCGACAACCTGGAACGGCAGGATTATCACTTCGACACGCTGCGCGTCAGAGCATTTCCATTTCACGACTCCGTACAACAGTTTTTAGACGACCACGACTGGGTATTCGTCATCGAACAGAACCGGGACGCCCAGATGAAAAGTCTACTCAAGATAGAGTGCGACGTTGACAACTCGAAACTGGCCTCGGTCCTGAATTACAACGGGTTGTTGATCACCGCCAAACACATTGAATGGTCAATTCTCGAGCAACTGGCCGCTCGTCTGCAGGAAATCGACAGTGCATTGAGCAACAGGGCATCCTAGGCAATCATCCATGACTTATATCCGCAAGCCAAAATTTGCCAACCCCCACCTTCATGTCAACGACCTGGGGCTGACACACCGGGATTATGAAGGCTCACTGACCACCCTCTGCGGTGGTTGTGGACACGATTCCATCAGCGCGGCGATAATCCAGGCTGCCGTGGGCATGTCACTGCCCCCGCACCGGGTTGCCAAGCTCTCAGGAATCGGCTGTTCGTTTAGAATGCCTGCTTACTTTCTCAAAAGGTCTCACGGGTTTAATTCCGTTCGTTGTCGTACCCTCGGTGGCAACCGGAGCCAATCTGGCCAATAAGGACCTCTACTACCTGGGGATATCCGGTGACGGAGACAGCGCCTCCATAGGGCTGGGCCAGTTCTGCCACATTGTGCGGCGGCGCATCAACATGCTCTACATCGTCGCCAACAACG
>CALOEW010000005.1:0-27665 GCA_942492445.1 uncultured Gammaproteobacteria bacterium | reverse complement strand
ATTGTTCCGCGGTTATCGCCGGGTAGCCATCAGGCAACCGGTATTCATACTCGGAGTGCCGCGAAGCGGCACCACAGTTCTGCACCGGACCCTGGCCGCCGACGACAGGTCATTCACCACGGTCACTACCTGGGAAGTGTTCCTTGCTCCCTCCATTTCCCAGCGTTTTTTCTGGAGACTGATTTCCCGACTGGACCGCCTCGTAGGCAGACCCTGCGGTCGTCTTGCAGGTTGCCTGGAACAGAAACTCTTCAGCGGACTCGAAGGGATTCATGACGTTTCACTGCTGGCTGCCGAAGAAGACTACCTGCTATTGCTACCCATGATGTCCTGCTTCATTCTGTTTCTGCCGTTTACGGAATCCGAGCACATCTGGAACCTGTCTCGTCTGGACTGGGGGATGCCTGACCCGGACCGGCGGCGTATCATGGATTTCTACAAGGCCTGCCTGCAGAAACACCTTTACTTCCACGGCCAGGAAAAGTGTTACCTGGCCAAGAACGCCGCCTTTGCCTCCTGGGTTCTGACTTTGCAGAAAACCTTTCCTGATGCCCGCTTCGTTGTCTGCATGCGGGATCCCGGGAAAGCGGTTCCCTCACTCATCGGCTCTTTGCAGTCGGGCGCGCGCTTTTTCGGGCTTGACCTCAACAATGGCGACCTTCCTGATCGCCTGGTCCGCATGATGCAGGATTACTACCACCACCTGCTCACACACTGGCATGCCGATTGGGAAATCCTGTTCAAATGGATGAACTCAGGGTGGACATGGAAAACTGCGTGCTCAGAATCTATCTTCACTTCGGGATGCACCTGCCACCTGACTATCGGAAGCGACTTGCCTCCCTGACCGATGACGCCAGGCGATATACCACCAGGACCAGGCCGATCGATCCCTCTCCCGGGGAGTCCTCGCTGTATTTTCGACAGCGGTTCCCCTGGTACTACGAGTATTTGAATGTCTGATCCGTATTTTATCCAGACTTGTAATGAGCTGCCATGATGAACACGGTTTCCGGAAAAATGTCTGAAATCTCTGAGAACGGACACCTGCCCGACCTGGTCGGTAACGTCCTCCCTAACGGATTGCGGGTTGTGGTGCTGTCCGACGCACTTCAGTATCGCAATGGTGTGGATGCCTACTATCGCGACCTGGTCAAGCACCTGGATGCGCACGTTGAATCCATTTCCCTGCTGACACCGAATGCCGAAGACGGCGATCTGGCATCCGGTCGGTTTCATATTCCGTTACCCGGGGATTCCACCCAGAATGTATTCTTTCCAGTGCCATCCAGAATCAATACCCGGATCCGAGAGCTGAACCCCAATGTGCTCGTGTCGGCAACAAACGGTCCTTTCGGCATGTACGGCGTCTATCTCTCCCATCGCTACAACCTGAAACTGATCGCCGGGTATCACACACACATTGAAGCCCTATGCCAGATGTACTGGGGAGCCATGCTTGGCTGGATTACCCGGACCTGCATGGAGTCACAGAACAGGATCCTGTTTCATCGCGCCAGCAATGTCGTTGTCAACAGCCACAACATGCTGGAACCAGCCCGCCAGTTGAGCAGTACCAGCGTCTCGTTGATGGGGACGCCACTCGACAGCCTGTTTCTCGACCATCCGGTGTCAAAACCACGTGAGCAGCTGGGGAGTATCTTTTACGGGGGGCGACTGGCGCCGGAAAAAAACGTCACCGCCATTCTGGAAGCGGCCCGACAGTTACCGCACCTTAACTTCACGATTGCCGGAGACGGCCCACTGCGGCGGGTAATCGAAGCCGAAGCCGCTACCTTGCCCAACCTGGATTACCTGGGCTTGCTCCAGCGTACCACCATGGTGAACCAGATCGACGCACATGACCTGGTGGTTCTTCCCTCACACCTGGAGGCATTCGGTACCGTCGCTCTGGAAGCCATGGTGCGACAGCGACTGGTACTGGTATCGGGCGAGGTGGGATCCTTTCCCCTAGCAGAACCTGTGCCGTGGACTTTACAGTTTCCGGCAGGATGAATCTCTGGCACAGGCATTGATGCGGATTGCCGCACTGGACCCGAGACTTCGGCAGTACAAGGCTCAGCTGGGCCGGAAAGAAGTTCCTTGTCACGCACCAGGAGGCCGTGCGAGGGTGGCGGGAATTGCTGGCCGCGCCTGATAATGGCTGATCCGGAATCAGGCGTCGACAGTGGCGCCAATAGGTACCGGAGTCCGTTGCGAGCGCATCGTCTCCGTGAAGCACGATGCGATGCCGGAAACCACGGACCCAAACCAGCGCAATTCTGGAACAACTGCGGACATGGGGCGTAGCCCCGGTCACCGCCCTGGTCGTACCCGGCAGACACTGGCGCGAAGAGCAGACCGACTGGCTGAGGGACCGGCAACGGGCTGGTCTCCTGCTCGCCGGTCATGGCTGGCGCCATCGGGTGGAGCAACGGGTTACATTGCAGCACAAACTTCACGGACTGTTACTGTCCCGCATGGTGGCGGAACACCTTTCCCTCTGTGAAGCGGAAATAGCCTGTCTGATCACGCGCTGTTTTGAGTGGTTCATCGAGCAAGGATTCGAAGCCCCTTCGGTTTACGTTCCCCCTGCCTGGGCCATGGGTAGAATTCGCAGTACCGAACTCCATCGGTTGCCATTTCAGATATACGAAAGCCTGTCCGGCATCTATCGGTCAAGCGACAACCGTTCTGCCAGCCTGCCCCTTACCGGTTACGAGGCAGACTGCCTGCTGAGAATTCCGATTCTCTACTCATGGAACCGGATGAACGAGCTGCGTGCCAGAGCCACCATGACGCCGTTGCGGATCAGCATTCATCCACGGGATTTTACTCTCGGCCTGGCCAGACAGATCCAGGACCAGATAGAAAGTGTCGATGAATTTCTCAGTTACTCACAGGGATTTGATGACACGTGGCGTTGAACCCTTCTGAAGACCAGAGTAATACGATATCGGGTCACAGGCTCGGTTGCCGTCCTCCGAAAAGCGGGGCAGGTCCAGTGCAGCTTTGGCCTCAGGTCTGCGTGAAGTGGCAGATTTTCAATCCCCGGTCGGGGTATTTGTCCGCAAACTCCGGTGCCACCGGCAGAAATTCTGCCAATTTCAGGTCGGGAGCATACTTTTCGAACTGTTCAATCAAAAAATCAGGACCAAGAAAAGGACTGTTAAGCGTGGCGATGACATCGGCTCCTGGATTAACCAGCTTTGGAAGCCGTCTGATCACCGCCGGATAGTTTTTCTCCGCATCGAAACTGCCCCGTTGCCGTGTGGGAGGGTCGACAATAACCAGGTCATAACGGCCCAACTGTCGGATTCGCCCCCAACTTGTGAAGAGATTGTGAGGCAGGACTTTACCCCGTTGAGATCCTGGCCGTTCAGCAGGTGATTGCGCAGTCCCCACTGAATACTGGGGCCGCTCATGTCCACATTGACCACCTGGCTGGCGTCACCGGCCAGGGCCGCAACCGACAGTGAACAGGTGTAGGCGAACAGATTAAGCACGTTCCTGTTGCCACTGTGTGTCCGCAACCACTCTCTTAACGGTTGCGTATCCAGGAACAGGCCGGCATTGCGATTCACACCAGGCCGCACTTCATATCGCAGGCCTCTTTCCGTTACCACACAGGAATCGACGGGGTCACCCCAGAGCACCTCCGAGACAATCTTCCGCCGCCGGCGTCGCTGCACCACCAGAGACTTGATCTGCCCCAGGTAATCGGCCGGCGGAACTTGTAGGAGCAATGGTTCCAGATCGCCGGCTTCACGGTAGCAGGTCAATAAAAGAACGGGGGGGTACCAGTCGACAACGACGTGCTCCAGCCCAGGATACCGGTGGCCGCGGCCATGAAAGACCCGCCGCGGTTCAGGTTCCGGTCCGGCAAGGAAATCAATCAGGATTTCCCTGACCTTTGTGTAATCACTGACACCGCCGCCGGTGTCAGTGTGCAGACCCTCAGTGACTGTGGTCACCTCCGGCACCATGGCCGCCATCGCTCTGACTCTCAGACAGGGGTTCCATGTCGGCTCCCGCAATTGCCAGGTGGTGTCTGTCGTGGTGCTCTCCCGAGACCATGAATCCAAAGAAGCCTAATGCCCTGATCCGGGCCACGTCGTCGTCCGACCCCGCCGTAACTTTTACTTCGATCCCGTCGGCAATCGCACGGGTTGTCGCGGTCCACGCTGTTTCGGAGCTGATCTGCATTGCGTGAGCAGGCACCATGCGCTGAATCGCCTGTAATGTTCTGTTGGCACCAGTCACGCGATAGCTGGCGCCGCCGGCCACCTGGCTGGTTTCCACGGCAGCATTAACCGTAACTTCCTGCATGTCGACAAGATGTTCCCGCAGGGCGTCGATGTTGATCCGGCTCCAGTCGGTATCGGGATTGGCTTCCAGCTGATTCACTACCGCACGGATGGCGGAAAATGCGTCCTGGCCGCCGGTGCTGGCCTGTTGCCCGCCGCTCATCATGGCACGCATGTGTTCCATGTGTTGCATCATGCCGCCCTGACCATCACCCTGGCCCTGCTGCATCATGCCGCCCTGACTATCGCCCTGGCGTTGCTGCATCATGCCGCCCTGACCATCACCCTGGCGTTGCTGCATCAAGCCGCCCTGACTATCGCCCTGGCGTTGCTGCATCATGCCGCCCTGACCATCACCCTGGCGTTGCTGCATCATTCCGCCCTGACCATCGCCCTGGCGTTGCTGCATCATGCCGCCCTGACCATCACCCTGGCGTTGCCGCATCACTTCTCCCTGTCCGCCATTCTGTGGTGAGAGCTGCGACTCATTGCCAATCAGTGTGTCATTCTGCCGCACTTCGGTATCAGGGTTTTCATGATTGTCATGGGTGTCACCCTGCTGAGACCAGCCAGGCTGACTCAGGCTCAACGCCGTCACGATTGCGGCACCCGTCAGTAATCTGTTGAATTGAATTGTCATAGGAGAAACCTCGATTTCAGTGCTTTGGTAACAACCACCATTGGCAGGCAGGGTCAATTCAGGTCAGGTAGGTCCACATGGCCCAGCAGACAAGCGCGGTCACCGGCGCGATCATCATCAGTATTATCATGCTCTTCATATGTGTCATTACAAGCTCCTCGTGTAAATCAGGTTGCTGGGCTGCAACAGGGTTCCGGTCCAAAAAAGGGGGCCTTCAGTCGCAGCCCGGCCCCAAAACCCTGTCACTTTCTCAGTTACCTTCCTCAGGCCTGCCCGTCCTCCCGCGTTACCGGCGGTGTCTGATCACCGGGTGCCGCGTTCCGGGCGGATGTTGCCTTCACAGTCCTCTGCACTATTGCATCGGCTGCTGCACAGGTTGTTGCATAAGCTGTGCCAGGTTCCTGGAAATTATCTAACTTCCTGTTTTATATTGCTTAATTCAATTCACTCGAGCAAACGGCCAACTCCTGTAACCAGGTTTCAAGGGCTACCCTGTCAATATTGTCGAATCATGTGTCATTTTTAACAAAATCCCGGGGACTCCACTTCGATAGTCACTTCCAGAAACATTTTGCTCGCAGCGAGGCGGATGGTGTTCACTTTAATGAGCCTGCCCGGCCAACTACAGTGGACGCCGGGCTGCACAACTGGCTTGTGGGCAGTGCCTGTGCTGCGAATTCCGATTGCTGGCAGACACCTGGCAGGAGTGAGTCATAGTTCCGACTCGAGCCGGCTTTGCAGCAGCCTGTCATTGTGTCAGAATTTGCGTATTCGCGCCCTGTGCCAGCACCGGCCTCACCCTGGGGCGCTGCCGGAGCGGCCAGTACCCACTCCCGGCTGCCAGCAGGCCTGGAGTTGAGCAGGCCGGTACAAAGAATGCGGAAAGGAATGCAAAGGTGTCTCCTCCATCCGTGGCACAATTGGTCAGGAAATTTCCGGTTATTCCCATGAAACCTTCGAAAACTCGACAGACACCGACCCTGCGGCTTTCCGTATTGGCTCTGCTGGCCCTGAATTCCTGTTCACCGGCACCTTCAGGCGAAGCGGCAGATACGCAGGTACTGGAAGCGGAAGCCAGCGAAATCGCCCGAAGATTTGTGGCCACTCTATTGCCGACACTGCAACAGGCCATGCAAGGTGGCGGTCCCGTAACTGCCATTGAAGTCTGCTCGGTCCAGGCCCCGGCCATGGCCGCAGCGCTGAGCGAGGAGACCGGCTGGCAGGTGCGCCGCGTAAGTCTGAAACCCAGAAATCGCAGCCTGGCCTCCCCCGACACCTGGGAAACAGCCAAGCTGCGCGAATTCGATCAACGCCGGCAGGCCGGCGAACCGGGGCCAATGATCAGCAGTGCCGACATTGTCGACGGTCAGTACCGCTATATGCAGGCGCAACTGGTTATGCCTTTGTGCCTGAGTTGCCATGGCAGCGAATTGTCCACTGCAGTGGTCAGCGCCTTGCAGGAATATTATCCGGGCGATCTCGCCACCGGTTACAGCCTGGGCCAGATCCGGGGTGCCATCAGTTTGTGGAAACCACTGGATTAAAGGATTCGTGGCTAACGTAGTTATCATTCAAGGTCACCCCGACAATTCTGCACCCCATCTGTGTCATGCTCTTGCTGAATCCTACGCCGAAGGTGCGCGAAGTGCGGGGCACCACCTTGACTCCATCGATGTCACCGCACTGGATTTCCCCCTGTTGCGGAGTCGGTCAGAGTGGGAAGGAGCATTGCCGGAGTCTCTGGCGCTGCCGGTATCCAAGATCGAAAACGCCGATCACCTGGTCATAATTTACCCGCTCTGGCTGGGTACCATGCCAGCGTTGCTGAAGGCCTTCATCGAACAGGTATTCCGGCCGGGCGTCGCCCTGGATAATTCGAAAGAACACAAATGGCCAAAGCAGCTGCTGGCAGGAAAAAGCTGCCGCATTGTGATTACCATGGGTATGCCCGGATTCTTCTATCGCTGGTACTATCGCGCCCATAGCCTGAAAAGCCTGGAAAGAAATATCCTGAAATTCTGCGGCATTTCCCCGGTACGGGAGACTTTGTTCGGCCTGGTGGAAGGCGCATCGGACGAACGGCGCAAGGCCTGGCTCGATAAAATGAAACTGCTGGGGCAATCAGCAAACTAAAAAATGCCGGAATAGCCTTAATAGGGCTTCTCGAATAGTGTAGAGTTGGGAAGTCTGGGCAGGTAATCACTGCAATCCGCCAATAACATCTGCATACCGGAGACATACCATGCCAAGAATTGTCCTTTTTATGTTAACCGCGATCCTGTCAAGTACAGTTTACGGGCAAAGTGCCCGGGATATTCTTGAAGAAGTGATTTCAAGAGACATGCAACGAAAGTCATCCGTGCAAAATTATATCGTCAACCAATGCACCATGGGCGTTCCGATGATGCTGTACTATGAAAAGGTGGTACGGGAAGTCAACGGTGAACCAATCGACACCTTCCGCCTGGTACCCCCCGATGAAATCTCCCGGCGCCAGAACAATGACGCTGTGAGCCTGACGCCGGAGGAAATGGAACTGTTTGCCAGAGGACTGGAACAAACCGGCGACGCGTTGAGCAATGAAATCGAAAACTCCGGGCTGCCCGTGGACGTATTCATGCCCGTGGAGTCCTACGACGAACCGTGGGCGTCACCGGATCCCCGTGTCATGACCGGCAGCATGGCCATGTTCATGCGCGCAGCCGCCGCCGGGGAACGGGACAGACAGCTCAACGGTGTTGATACCGACGTTGCCTCCAATGCCGAACAAATGGGGCTGCTGCTGGACAATGCCGATCTGGTCGGCACCGAGACGGTAGAAGGACGCCCGGCATTTCATATTCGCGCCGACGATATCGACTACACTCAGATCGCCGATGACGGTCAGCAGTTCGACGTCAATGCGGTCAGTGTCTGGATCGACCAGGACAACTATGTTCCACTGCGGGTCCGCATGGACGGCATTGCCGATGTCGACGGCGCCGATCGTGAGATGTTCATCGAAATGCTGAGTCTGGATTACCAGCAGGTCGGCCCGCTTTATGAAGCAACCCGGCAGGTTATGAGTATGGGGGGAGTCCTGACCCCTGAGCAGGAAGCGCAGATTGCCGATGCCCGGGTTCAACTTGCGGAGGCCCAACAACAACTGAACCAGCTGTCGGGACCACAGCGTGAAATGATGGAAAACATGCTGGGTCCGCAGATGGAAATGATAAACAATCTGATCAACAACGGCAGTATTCAGGTTGAAACCATGATCCCCCGAATCCGTGTCAATGCCGGTTTGCCGGATCAGGTGGAAATGGCTTCGGCACTGTTCGATACCTCGCCCTGTGGTTCCACCAGCAGTTTTTTTGGCGCTCCGGCCACCGACCTGTTTGCAGATCCCGGTGCCCGCGATGGTGGCGCGCCTTCTGCAGCAGAAATCGCCGCAGCCCAGGAAGCGCAGCAGCAATGCCTGGAGCAGAAAATTGAAGAAGCCCAGGCTTCCCAGCCACGTCGACGCGGCCTTGGTGGTTTTCTGGGCGGTATCGGACAGGCAGTCAGTCAGCTGGGCAATCTGGACGTTGCCGGTCTCGCCCGGGGGCTCTATGACCCCGACGCCAGCGAGGAGGATATCGAGGACCGGGCCAGGGAACTGGGACTCTCCGACGAGGACATCGCCGAGTGCCGCTCTGTTCAGCCAGCGGGCGACTCCGCACCGGCACTGGATTTCTAGGAACCCTCTGATTTAGTCCGTCAAGCCACTGCCGGGCCTTCACCGGCCCGGCAGTGGCACTGCGCCAGGCTTCTCAGCCAAGGTCCCCGATACGCATTGCCAATTCGCCCACATCGGGAAACCGCCCTTCCCGGAACTTCGAAAATACCAGGCTGCCATTACATCGGACGTCAAACACGCCGCCACTGCCGGCGACCAGTTTTATCTCCGCGTCGGCCACCTCTCTGATTTCAGCTGACACACGGTCAGCCTGGGGTCGGTAGTTTCAGGCGCCACAGTAGGTAATTTCAACTTCCATCCAGTCGCTCCAGTTTTGTCAGCGGTCAGTAAACGACGCTATCCATTGATAGTCAACCGGTTGTCCCGGGTCGATGGTCTCAAAACGACCCTTCACGCTACCCGGCAGGGGATACTTGAGTCCAGTAGCACAATTGAACAGTACCACCCGTTCGTCGCGTCTGATTCTTCCACTGGCCAGCTCCTGCTTCAATGCCGCCAGGGTAGCAGCGCCTTCAGGGCACAACAGAATCCCCTGGTCCCTGGCGCACTCCCGCCAGGCTGCGGTGATGGCGGCATCGCTCACGGCCACAGCAAAGCCATTGCTCTCGCGGACAGCATCGAGGATCAGAAAGTCTCCTACCGCTACCGGAACACGTATGCCTGCGGCAATAGTCCTGGCATCGCGCCAGAGTTCCGCGTGTCGTGATCCTTCCTCATAGGCTTTGACGATTGGTGCACAGTTCTCTGCCTGAACCGCCACCATGCGCGGCCTCCTGCCGTCAATCCAGCCAATCCCCTCCAGTTCAGCGAATGCTTTCCACATCCCTATCAATCCGGTACCACCACCAGTCGGGTAAAGGATGACGTCAGGCACCTCCCAGCTCAGCTGCTCCACCAGCTCCAATCCCATGGTCTTTTTCCCTTCAATGCGATAGGGCTCTTTCAGTGTCGAAGTATCGAACCAGTCAAGAATCTCCCTGCCCTCAGCGACAATGCGCCCGCAATCGTTGATCAACCCATTCACCAGAAAGGTATGGGCACCCAGGAAGCTGATTTCATCAATATTGATAGGTGGTGTATCTTCAGGACAGAAAACGAACGATTCGATTCCCGCGGCTGCACAGTAGGCAGCCAATGCCGCTCCGGCATTGCCGTTGGTGGGCATGGCCATACGTCTGACACCCAACTCTTTCGCCATCGAGACTGCCAGCGCCAGGCCCCGGGCTTTGAATGATCCGGTAGGCAGTCGCCCCTCGTCCTTGATCAGAATTTCACCGCACTGGTAGGATTTCTGCAGGCGTTTGGCGGGTAACAGCGGGGTCATCACTTCGCCAAGCCGGACGAGGCTTGCACTTTTACGAACGGGGAGCAATTCACGATAGCGCCAGAATTCGGGCGGGCGGTTCTTTAAGGCAGACCTGGGGAAATACTCTCGCAGTGCGTCCAGATCGTATCGAACCAGCAACGGCTTGCCCGTTTCGGACAACCCGTGAAGACGGTCCGCAGGATAGGATTTTCCCGAGTCACTGCACTCCAGGTGAGTCACAAACGTGGGAGTTTCAGCAGTCACGGCCTGTCACCTCCGGTGTAATGCCTCCCGACCGGCGGCACTGGTTCGCCGGTCCGCTTGATTCCGTTACCCGGCCGGCCCAACCGTGCAGAGGTTCCCTAGCTACCTCACAGGAGTGCAAAGAATTCCCGTAGCCGGGCCGCGTTCTTGCCCACGTCACCGACCCCTACGCGGGAAAGGGAACGGGCGTTCAATACCGTCTCGTCCCCCTCGCGGGTAATGTAAATCACCACGTCGTCCTTGAAACGAAACCAGAACGTGGTGTCCGTCGCTTCGATACGCCCATCGCTCCGCGCCGCTGCGACGATATCCCATCCCAGGCTTTCCGCGGCCGTCACCGCGCGAGTGAATATCACGTCAACCGGCTCGTTGAATCGTTGCGGCACGATATCGGGGTAGGCTTCCCGTTGCAGTTGCCCCAGCAGTTCCGGTGTCAGCTCGGTCCCGTCAGTCAGGCTGCCACTGCCATACACCATGGAATTGGCCGCGTCGGCTCGCAATGGCGCGATTGCCACGTAGGCAGGAGGGTTCACGGTATCCGTTGAGATATCGTGTATGGGAGGTGTCCCGGGTGTGGGACGAAAGCTTTCCGGAACATAGTAAGCCAGCCCGGCTGCCACCGTGCCCAGCAACGCCAGGGTAGCAAGTCGGGTACTGTTGCCCAGCCTGAAGACCAGCAAACCGGAGAAGGCCAGAATCGTTATCACCAGCGCTCCAATGGCCACCTGATTGGCTATCGGATTGACCCGTTGCAGGATACTGAAACCTGTCCGGAAGTCTGTCATACCCAGCCACACTCCCAGTGGTCCGGCAAGGGCATACAGACCCAGACCCAGGCCCGCGATGGCAGCCAGCGCGGCCAATATATTGACTACCTTGCCGATAATCCCCACTTCGATTCGACTGTCGTTCACCAGAATTCTCCTCTCTCAATAATCTGTGTCAGAAGCCAGGTTTCCTGCAGCCGGCCCTGCCGGCCCCGGCGGTATCCAAAGTCTGGATCGCCCGCGGGAAACCCCTTCCGGCAGGTCAATGACCGACGTCCCTCCTGCCTGCCTTCCGGGCACGCAGGCAGCCGGGGGAGCTGTTGAGAACCTGCCAATGTCGGTGCAGCTTACCAGACCAGCGGCAGCAGACGCCATCTGACTTCATTACAGTATTGGCGGTACCCCTCAAGCCGCTGCCTAAGAACCTGCTCTTCGTTGAGAATGCGCGGCACCAGCAGCAGCGGCACAAACACGAACAGAGACAGCCCCCACCAGGATCCCAGCGCCACCGGCGTGGCGATGAACGTCAACAGTGCCCCGCTGTACATGGGATGACGCACGATTGCGTAAGGACCGGTTCGCACTACCTGTTGACCCGCTTCGACCTCGACTATGCGTGAGGCATGACGATTGAACTGCAACACCAGGAAAACCAGACTGTAGCCGAGAAATACCACGAGGTCGGCTGCTAACACCGCCGCCAATGGCACATTCGACCAACCGCCGCGGCGATCCAGCCCGCACACCAGGTAACCGGCTACCAACAGCAGGGCAATCACAGCGATCACTGCCTTCTGAGTGAGTTCTGTTTCCCGGCTGCGCAGGCGCCGTTCCAGCACTGCAGGGTCATTCGCCAGAAAGTGGCCGACCGCAACAACCGCCGGAACCGCCAGAGCAAGCAGGTAGGCATAGGCTTGCCAATAATCCGGAGTACCGGCCGGCACCAGCAGCAGCAACGCAAGCACCACCGGCAGAAGCAGAAACCTTGCCAGCAGGCGGGTCCCGAGACTCAGCATGGAAATGTTCCTTGTCGGGACAGGCAATTGTCCGGGATCAAGCCTAATGCAGGGCGGCCAGGCACGCAACCATACCGCGGTCAGATCCGATCCGGATGGCTGTGGCGGAGTAAGGTATGCCTTTGCGCTAACGGTCACTGCTTCAGTAGACGCCGTCAGTTTGCCCCGCTATGCTGAACATGGCCTCAACAACAAGACTATCAGAAGCCCCAGGAGAAGCCCGATGAAAAAGTTCACTGTCCCCCTGCTCCTTTTGACCCTGACCTGGATACCCATAGCATGCGCGCAGCTCGCTGCGCCTGACGCCAGGGGTCTGTCCTATGGCCACGTCCATCTGAATGTCAGCGATGTCGCGACACATCAGAACCTTTGGGTGGAGCATTTCAACGCCGAACTGGTCAGCAGGGGTCCGCTGACCGCGATCAAGTTCCCCAACCTGATTATCCTGTTGCGGGAGAATCCCCCGACAATGGGGTCCAGGGAAACCGTGATGGATCATTTCGGTTTCAAAGTGCGCAACCTGGAGAAGTTCCTGTCCAGGTGGCGCGCCGCAGGTTTCAACGTGGAAAGCGAATTTACCGGCTCCGAAGGCCAGAGGAACGCCTATATCATGATGCCGGATGATGTCTACGTGGAGTTGCAGGAGGATCAGTCTCTTCACGTCGAAGTCTTGGGCTATCATATCCACTACCTTACCGACCGGTATCAGCAACTGCTGCAATGGTATGCCGAAGTCTTCGACCTGGAACCCCGGCCACGGGGGCGCATCG
Source organism: uncultured Gammaproteobacteria bacterium (assembly GCA_942492445.1). Taxonomy (GTDB): domain Bacteria; phylum Pseudomonadota; class Gammaproteobacteria; order Pseudomonadales; family Pseudohongiellaceae; genus NORP240. Next base: position 14,877 of record CALOEW010000005.1, on the reverse strand, counting down.
AAACCACCACCAATGTTCCCGGAATGAACCTCAGTTTCGGCAATTCCCGCACCCCCCGTGCCGCAACCCAGGGCGCCGCCATTGATCACATCGGATTCGAGGTGGACGATATGGCAGCTTTTGTAGAGAGGCTCGAGGCGAAGGGCATAATGCTGGACTCGCCGGTAAGGGAGATTGCCAGTATCGGACTGAAAGTCGCTTTCCTGACCGATCCCCAGGGGGTGTACATCGAATTGACCGAGGGACTGGACGACTACTGACCGTCGCCGGACTGATCACTCGGGCCCTTGTCACGCCCCCGGACTGTTCGGCCAGTTCACCTGCTACACTAAGAAGCTTAACCAGCGCCTCCCTTGGCAACCCCCTGCAAACCGCAGGGGGTTGCCCGTGACAGTCGCACAATACAGGCCCTCTCACCATGACCGACCCGGCAAAAGCTTCCTCGTCGCCGGCAAAAATCGGCATCATTACCGAGGTCCATGGACCTGTGGTTGTCATTGCCTGTGAAAAACTGCCGCCACTGCGCCAGGCATTGACGGCGAATTTCGACCACGAATCCTACCTGTTCGAAGTACACCAGCACCTCGACGAACGTCACGTACGCGCCATAACGCTTCATCAGAGTACCGGTCTGCATCGCGGCATGCCGGTATACGATACCGGGGCGCCACTGCACATACCAGTGTCTCCAGACTGCCTGGGAAGGCTGTTGAATATATTCGGTGAACCACTGGACGGAGGAGAGGCACTGACTGCGGGCAGTTTCCGCAATGTGCATAAAAGTCCCCAGCCTCTTGCAGACGCAGTCGGCACAGGCACTGTTCTGGAAACCGGGATCAAAGTGGTTGACCTGCTGTGCCCCTTCATCAAAGGCGGAAAAACCGGATTGTTTGGCGGAGCTGGTGTCGGCAAAACCGTTCTGATCATGGAATTCATGCATGCCGTGGCGACCATTCATGCCGGATTGTCGGTATTTGCCGGTGTCGGCGAACGCATTCGGGAAGGGCACGAATTATGGAATGAAATTCGCGCAGCCGGTGTGCTGCCACAGACTCTGATGGTGTTTGGCCAGATGGACGAGTCGCCGGGCGTGCGTTTCCGCATCGGCCTTTCAGCCCTGACCTACGCTGAATACCTGCGCGATACAATGCAAAAAGAAGTACTCTTCGTAATGGACAATATTTTCCGCTTTGTCCAGGCCGGCAGCGAGGTTTCCAGTCTGTTGGGCAGAATGCCCGCTACGGTGGGCTATCAGCCAACCCTTTCCTCCGAAGTGGCGGAAATGCAGGACCGGATACTGTCCACGAAACTCGGTGCGATCACGTCCGTACAGGCGGTCTACGTTCCCGCGGACGATATGGCCGATCCCGCGGTCAGCACAATCCTCAATCACCTGGACACTACGGTAATCCTGTCGCGAGAAATGGCGGGAGAAGGTCTTTACCCGGCTGTGGATCCTCTGCAATCCACCAGCAAACTCATGGATCGGCACACCCTGGGAAAACACCACTACGAGGTGGCGGAAGGAGTTCGGGAGCACATGTCGCGCTATCAGGAGCTGGAAGACATCATTATCATGCTGGGAATAGAGGAGCTGTCCCCGGAAGACCGCAGAATCGTCAGCCGGGCGCGCAAACTGCAGCGTTACCTGACCCAGCCTTTCCGGTCCACGGCCACACACACCGGTGTTGCGGGCGTGTCGGTTCCACTGCGGGAAACCCTAATCGACTGTGAAGCATTCCTGCTGGGAGAATACGACGATCTGCCGGAGGATCGCTGCTACATGCGCGGCAGCATGAAGGAGGCCGAATGAATTCGTTTACGGTGCACCTGCAGGACGCCACCCGGATAGAGACGCGCCGGAATGTGTGCTCCTTCGTTGGTGAGGACCGTTCCGGCAGCTTCGGAATCCAGGCCGGGCACGGGCGCCTTGCCGCCATCCTGGTCACCGGACTGGCCCGTTTCCGGTGCGCCGAAAGTGACTGGCAATACCTTGCCATGCCCGGGGCGGTGCTGTACTTCCGCGACAATGTGCTTACCCTGAGTACCCGGCATTTCCTCCTCGACAATGACTACCTGCGTATCAGCAGGGCACTTCAACAGGAGCTGTTGGCGGAGGAGGAAAAGCTTCAGGCCACGCGCGAGAGTATGAGACGCATGGAGGAAGAAGTCCTCAAGCGACTCTGGAGCCTGGGTCGCGAGGGCGCTGGTCGATGAGCAGCCGGAATCATGAAGAGCTGCAAAGGCAGGTGGAAAAGCAGGCCAGGCGTATGCAGAAGGCGGAACGTGAGCGTCCCACGCTGATCAGCCAGACGGTTTATCTTGGCAGCCTGGGCCTGGTGTTTGTATTGCCGCTGGTGGGGGGCGCCTACTTGGGCCACTGGCTGGACGGGATGGCTGCAGATTATTCGGTCCGCTGGACCGTCAGCTTGATTCTGACTGGCATTTTTGTCGGTGCACTGAACGTGTATTTTTTAATCCGGGATCAAGACCATGAATGACGCCGACCTGACAATCCAGCCACTGTTCGCGCTGGGACCTATCGTGATTACCAACACCGTTGTGACGACATGGGTCATTACTATCGCTTTATGGGGTTCCACGTCTCTTATTTGCCGCCGATTGCGCCTGCAACCCGGCCCCTGGCAGACTGTCGCCGAAGGAATCGTGGCTGCAATCGAGAATGCCATCAAGGCAGTCGCGCCTAAGCACTACCGCCAGATCATGCCCTTTATCGGCAGCCTGTGGATCTACCTGGTAATCGCCAACCTCTGTGGACTGATTCCCGGGGCACATTCCCCCACCAGGGATCTGTCCGCCACATCGGCGCTGGCAATTCTGGTTTTTCTTTCCACTCACTGGTTCGGCATCCGTCTCCTGGGGCTGAAGAATTACCTGCGCCACTACCTCTCGCCCAGCCCGATTCTGCTGCCGTTTCACCTTATCAGCGAAGTGACGCGCACTATCGCCCTGGCGGTCCGTCTGTTCGGCAACATGATGAGTCTGGAAATGGCAGCATTGCTGATCCTGCTGGTCGCCGGATTTCTGGCACCGGTTCCGGTTCTTATGTTGCACATCGTGGAGGCACTGGTGCAGGCTTATATTTTCGGCATGCTGGCATTGATTTATGTAGCTGGCGCCATCCAGTCACAACAACTTCGCCATTCCCAGAAGGAGTAGTTCATGCCTGATCTATCACTGTTTACCCTGGCGTCCACAATCGCCGCCGTGCTGAGCATCGCCATTGGCGTAATGCTACCCGCCATTGCCATGGGTTGGGCTATCAGCCGTGCCCTGGATGCCCTGTCGCGGCAACCGGAAGCGGAACGTGCGATCATGCGTACCCTGTTTATCGGCCTGGCCATGATTGAATCCCTGGCTATTTACGTTCTGGTAATCGTACTGATCATCCTGTTTCGCAATCCCCTGCTCGAGTACCTCGTACAGTGAGCTTTGAACAGGCCCGGTGACAGTCGGCAAATCGAAGAGAATGGCAACATGGAACTGAGCTGGTCCACTTTCCTGCTGGAAATCATCAATTTCCTGGTGCTGGTGTGGATTCTTAAACGTTTTCTCTACCAGCCTGTACTGGACGTCGTAAGCAGGAGGCAAAAGAACATCGACGCACAGCTGAACGAAGCAAAGCAGCAGCGCGAACAGGCAAGCGTCCTGGAAAGAGAGTTCGAAAACCGCCTGGCGGAATGGGACCAGGAACGCCAGCAGCTGCGCGACAAGCTGGCCAGGGATCTTGCGGATGAGCGATCTCGCCAATTAGCCGAACTGCAGGACAAAATCCGGGCAGAACAGGAAAAAGCCGAAGTTTCCGACAAGCAACGCCGCGCGGAAGGTCTTCATGAGGCCGAGCTCCAGGCCCTGAGACAGGCATCCGGCTTCGCCACCCGACTGCTCCGGGAGGCGGCCGGGCCCGAACTGGAGGCACGCCTAGTGAACCTGCTGATCAAGGAACTTGACGCCCTGCCCGCCGAGCAGTTGGACAGGCTCCGGACTCAGTGGGGACAACCGCCGGCAACGCTGGAAATCGTCAGTGCGTTCACGCTGACGGCGCCGCAACGACAGCAGCTGGAAGCAGCGCTGCAAAAAGTCACCGGCCTGACACCGGAATTCCGCTATTCGGAGAACAACCGGTTGCTTGCCGGCCTGCAGATAACAGTTGGAGCCTGGGTGTTGAAAATAAACCTGCAGGACGAACTGAACGGGTTTGCGGAATTTGCTCATGTCACCCGCTGATCCGTCCCCTACCAAGCCACTGTCGAAACAGGACTCGTGGCTGCAACAATACAGTCCGCGGCTACGCATCACGGAAAGGGGAAGCGTCATATCGGTGGGCGACGGCATCGCCTGGATATCGGGACTTCCGTCTGCGGCCATGGACGATATACTGGAGTTGGAGGACGGCAGCCGTGCTCTGGTCTTCGATCTCACTGAAAATCGAATCGGCGCCATCCTACTCCACGAAACACCAGAACTGACTGCGGGCACACCGGCGCATCTCAGCGGACGGCTGTTGAGCACCCCGGCAGGGGACTCCCTGCTGGGACGCATAGTTGATCCATTGGGTGTGCCGCTGGATGGGAAACCGCCGCCCACGACCGCCGGCTGGCAGCGACTGGAAACCGCCTCACCCCCGATTACCGCCCGTGACTATGTCAACAGACCGTTGTACAGCGGTATCAAGATTATCGACACCCTGCTTCCCATTGGCAAGGGTCAGCGACAACTGCTGATCGGTGACGATGGACTGGGGCGCAGTGCACTGGCACTGGACACAGTCATCAACCAGAGGGGTCGCGATACCCGCTGCGTTTATGTATTGATCGGTCAGAAACGAAGTGCCGTAATCAATACTATTCAGATCCTCGCCGAATACGGTGCCATGGACTACACGACGGTAGTGGTCGCGGAAGCAAGCAGCCTGCCCGGGCTCCAGCATATCGCACCATTCGCCGGTTGCGCCATCGCAGAATTCTGGATGCAGCAGGGTCGGGATACGCTGGTGATTTACGACGATCTTTCCACACATGCCATCAATTATCGGGAGCTGTCCCTGTTGTTGCGACGCCCGCCGGGAAGGGAAGCCTATCCGGGCGATATCTTTTCTGTCCATGCGCGACTATTGGAACGGGCCACTTCCCTGAACTCCGCCCACGGTGGCGGCAGCATGACGGCTCTGCCCATCGTGGAAACCCGGCAAGGCGAAATCGCCGCATTCATTCCGACCAACCTGATTTCCATAACAGACGGGCAGATTTATCTTGACCGGCACCTGTTTACAGGCGGTTTTCGTCCCGCCATCGATATCTCACGGTCAGTCTCCAGAATCGGGGGCAAGGCTCAGCACCCACGCATCAAGCAGGAGGCCGGACGAATGAAACTGGACTACCTGCAATTTCAGGAACTGGAAGTGTTTACCCGCTTTGGTGCCCGACTGGAGGAATCCATGGAGGCGGCTATTTCCCGGGGCACGATTCTCCGGGAAATCCTCAAACAGGATCGGCTGGCTCCCTTGCCTGAGACGTTTCAGCTGGCCTGGATGGTAGCCTTCAATGAAGGGCTGTTTGAAAAGTGTAAGCCTGCGGAAGTTCCGAATCTTCTGCGGCGGCTGGAGGAATTTGTGCTGCAAAGCGACATGGGCCTGGAGACCCCGAGGGCGGAATGGTGCAGGGCGGTAACTACCTGGCTGACGGACGCCAACGCAACCGCGGGGGAGGAAGCCGGATGACTCACAGACAGGACCTGGAGCGGCATGTGGGCAGCCTGCAGGAGATCCGGAATATTCTGTATTCCATGAAAACCCTCGCTTACATGGAAACCAGAAAGCTGGAGCGATTCATTGCCGCCCAGCAGGCAGTGGTTGAAAATATCGAGGACGTGGCTGAAGACTTTCTTGCCTTTCATGGGGACATACTGCCAGCGGCAGACGGGCACAGGGTACTCTGCGTGCTGGCGGGTTCAGAACGTGGATTCTGCGGCGATTTCAATCACGCGCTGGTCGGGGAACTTGACAGGTACCTCAAAAGCCACCCGGGCGATGAGGTCGAAACCATCGCCATCGGACGCAAACTCCATCCCCTTCTCCATGACTGCCCGTCTCCTGTACACAATATCGATGGCCCCGGGATCGTGGAGGAAGCCGGGACCGTTATGAACCACCTCGTGACGGTGCTGAATGCCAGGCAAAATTCTCACGGGCTGTTGTCAGTATTCGGGATTTCCCATAGCAGTGATGGCAGGATTCTGCGGCACAGACTGCTTCCGCCGTTTCAGGGTCTGCAACAGAATGGCCGGGCAGACGTTCACCCGCCCCTGCTACACCTGGCACCACAGGATTTTTTCATCGAATTGGCCGATCATTATCTTTTTGCCGCTCTGAACCGGATGCTGTATGACTCGATGATGGCAGAGAACCGCAATCGGGTTTCACACCTTGAGGGTGCGGTCAGGCACCTGGACGATTCCTCTGCCAGGTTGAGCAGGCAATGCAGTACTCTGCGCCAGGAGGAAATCATCGAGGAAATCGAGGTCATTCTGCTCAGTACTGACAGTCTCGCCAATGCCGATGGATCCACCGGCTGAAATTCTCGACTGGTAGCCAGGGCACACTGCAGTCAGTGATTTCAACTGCCGGTGAGGGTCCGAGGAGGAAATCCCTCCCGGGAAACCCGGAAAATCTGCATCCACAGGGCCTTTGTGTTAAAAAACCCTATCTTCTTTCTGACAATATCGGTATTTCTTAAGGAAAGTCTGATTGAAAGGCGCTGTCAATTAAAGTGGGTGACAGCAGTGATGACATTTCAAATATGCCGCGATAGAGTCACCACTCGCAATGACGGAAACCGGTGACCGCAATACCAAGAGAGGTTCACTGAGATGGGGTTTATGACTGCATCCGAGGCACTGTTAAAGCTGGGGCTGCCCGCCATGCTGCTCAGCTGGCTTATCTTTCGCTGGCTGTTCGCCGAAGGCAGGATCGGCAGGGAGGTAAATCACAAGGCGCTGAATTCAGCCCTGAAAGACAATAGAAAGTCACTGAAAAAGACGTTGAAAAAGAGCAACAACAGAAACGTCCGCTTTGTTTACAATCGCTGGGCCTGGTTTGGCGGCGGATTTTACGGCCTGGCGGGACTCTGGACATTCTTCTTCATAGAATCAAGCGATCTGATCAGCTTTCTCTCGAATGGGGATTACCTGGCTCCATTTTCCGGAGATGTGGTTGACATCATCATCTCCTTCCTGATCAACCAGATCAGCAATTCGATTCAGGCGCTGTTGTGGTTTTCTTACTGGCCGGGCCCCGGCGATTCCATGTTGCTCTGGATTGTCGCCGGTTACTTTGGTTACTGGGCCGGCATCGAACTCGCCAGGCGCTAGGGAACCTTTCGGGACAGGCAAAATATGCCAGTGGGCGGCAGAATCAGGAGCCTGCCAGCGGGCGCGCGGAAATCTTAAGAAATCTCAGCGCACGCTCTTCTGAAGTTCCACTGTGCTCAATTCCCGTATCTCGTGATCCTGATGTCGCCATTGCTGGTTTCAATTCGAATCAGGTCGCCGCCACCGTTACTATCGCCCCGCCCGATCACTTCTCTGTCATCCTGCCCGGTAATGGTCAGTGGAAAATCAGTATAGATGCGATAGTCCCCTCTTGAACGCCGGGATACCTGAATTCTGGCCTCAATCGTGGCGGCATGGCTGGCCGGGAGCCTGAGCTCGATATCACCACCGCTTGACTCAAGGTATATGTGCGCGTCCTGTCCCGGTTGCAGGCTCCCGAGTTCCGCCTCTATGCTGCCCCCGGAGGTTTCCGCTTCGATATAGCCGTCAATTGCTCCAAGAAAAATATTACCACCGGATGTGTCGACCTGAACCGGGCCACCACTGCGGGAGACACGAATATTTCCACCCGACGTATCGGCGATCAACAACCGGTTGCTGCCGGCCAGGGTAATATTGCCTCCCGAAGTGTCGACATTCATAGTCCCCCCCGCAAAGCCGGCGCGGATGCTGCCGCCGGAAGTATCCAGAGTGACGTTTCCGGTCACCTCCCCCACCTGGATATCCCCCCCGGAGGTATCGGCGACCACATTGCCATCTACATTGCCGACTGTAATTGCCCCGCCGGAAGTGTCTGCCTCGACATCTCCGACAACATTTCCGATTTCAATGCGCCCCCCGGAGGTGTCCGCACTGACATCACCGTTAACCACTTCACTGATTTCGATTCTTCCCCCGGAGGTGTCAACTACCACGTCGCCGTTCTCCACGCGCCCCACGATGATGCTCCCGCCACTGGTGTCCGCCGATACCGTTCCCAGGAGTTCCCCCACTTCGATGGCTCCACCTCCGGTATCGAGTTCCAGGTTGAATTCCCTGGGCACCTGGGCCTCAAAACTGATACGGCTGCGCCCACGGGCATCCTCAGCGACAACCCTGATCTCATTATTGCTGTGTTCGAATGACACATCATAGGCCTCCGGGTTGATAACTCTGACGACTACCCGGGGCTCATCCCAGGAGCGCACGGTGATGGGTCCGGCATCGCTCAGAATGTTGAGCGTGCCGCCGGGCAACACTTCAAACTCCTCCTGAATGTCACCGTTCTGGGCAAAGGCAGGCAGGGTGGCGCACAGGTTGACCGCCAGTGCCAGCAAATTGACCGAGATCCAGTTAGGCAATTTCATAGTTTTACTCCCTGTTAGAAAATTTCTGAATTGTTCAGACCGCTCTGAGTGGTCTCGATGATGGCCCTGGCCCGTTGGCGGATGTAATCGTTACCGTCCACCTCCGCCGCCTGACGAAACACCATCAGGGTATCGCTGTCCGGATTTCGGGCCAGGGCATTGAAGGCTTCTACCCGCACACCGGGATTCACATCCTGCTGCAGCGCATTGCGCAGGGCACTTTCCACGCGCTCGTCGTCCACGTGGTTTACCAGTGAACGTACCGCAGAATAGCGGACACCGGGATTGCCGTCGTTAGTAAGAACGTAGATCATCGACGCAGAGACAAGATTGTCGTTGCTGACACTCTGAAGGGCTTCGACGGTATCCAGCCTGGCGGCCTCGTCGATCTCGTTCAGCAGAGCCACCGTCATCAGCGTGCGAATACCGGCATCTGAAACATTGCCACGGAGACGGGTATCGGAAGCGATTGCGAACGACAGATCGATGTCTCCACTCACCGGATCGAATCGTTCTATATTCAGCTCTGATATCTCATAGTCCTGTTCACCGACCAGGCCCAGTGGCGTAATCGCATCCGCCAGGACATCGCCGGCACCACTTTCGGTCCCGGTTGCACCGGCGACAACGAAGCCCAGTGCGAAACAGATCGCCAGCGTGGCTATCTGCAACACTGCCAGCGAAGGCCGATGCAGCAGGGCAATCAGGAACTCGCCAGCCGCGGGGCGATGTGCCACCAGCCTTTGCAACCGGCGGCGTACAAGGCGCCTGTTGTCCTCCAGCCTGTCATCGTCAATGTAAACCGAAGTGCCACGTGGAATGGTCCGCTCCAGATTCTGCTCCATTGAGAGGATTAGCTGTAACTGTGCGTTGTCTGACAACTCCCGCTCAAAAACGGCTCGTTGTTCATCATCAAGATCATCGTAAAGATAGCGCAGGACGAATTCTTCAAGCTGCTTTCTATTTTCTGGAATCTTCATTTAATTACCCACTCTCCGCGATTCTTTCTCGTTTGTCCGTAGTAGGAGTCCAATTGGCGTCTAATTTTCTCCCGGGCCCGGAACAGGTAGACCTTGATTGAATTCTCTTTACAGTCCATGATTTCAGCCGCTTCCCGGATTTTGAATTCCTGCTGATGACACAACACAAAGGCAACCCGCTCGCGCTCGGTCAGGGTAGCCAGGGCTGAATTCAGCTGTGTATTCAATTCGGCGGACAGCATTGTCTCCTCGGGCGTATGGACTCTGCTGCAATGTTGCTCCTGGTATTCCGCGATTTCGTACACATCAACGGCCTGCTGCCAGATACGCCTGAGTTTCCGCCGATGGGACAGTGAAGTGTTGACCACGATCCTGTGCAACCAGGTGCTGAATCGGCTGCCCATGTTGAAAGAGCCGATGGCACTGAACGCTGAGATCATGGCTTCCTGGAAAATATCATTGGCATCTTCGGCGTTCTGGGCGATACCGGCAGCCACGGCCAGCATCTGTCGCTCCACGGGGCGCACCAGGCGTTCGAAGGCAGCGATATTGCCCGCCTGAGCGGCTCTCACCAGTTCCTCTTCTGATTCCCGTAACAAAATTGGCTCCATGACAGTGATTGCCTGTGCCTGAGCACTTCCGCACCTTGGTAATCCCTGATTACCACCCGCGTGGGTTCCTTTACCGTTAACTTAGAGTCGTGCGGACGGCCAATGGTTACACAGATGGAGGAAAAACTTCAGGCACCCCGGGGGCGTCGAAAGTGAGGGATGGAGCGAACACCGTTACCCGGCCAGGCAGGTGCTCTGCATTTGCAGCGTTCCACTCTCCTGTTGACCCTGGCCCCCGTCCCTGCCGACCGGCATTACACCCCAAGACCAAATTCCGCGGCAAGCAGGGCGTAGGAGCGCGCTCTCGCGGCAGGATCATAGGTAATAGTGAGCAGCATCAGCTCATCGGCGCCGAACTCCTCTGCCAGGCTCATCAGGCTGGCCCGTACCTGAGCGGGTGTGCCCACGGCACGCTTATCTCGATTGGCTTCGATTGCCCGCAATTCCGCCTCGGCATAGGGATAGTTTGTTGCTTCCTCTACCGATGGCACGGGACCGGGCGCACCCTGCAGGAACCGCACAAACCACAAGTCGCGGCTCGTTGACAGGCGCCAGGCTTCCGCTTCTGTTTCCGCGCAGATGGTAAAGACACACAGACTGGTGTGAGGTCGCTCAAGATTCGGCCCCGGGGTGAAATTCCGGCGGTAGAGCTCGAAAATGTCCTTGCGGATAGACGGGTTGATAAAGTGGGCAAAACTGTAGGGGAGCCCCGCTTCAGCGGCAAACCCGGCGCTGTCTTCGCTGGACCCCAGCATCCACAGCTCCGGAGGACAGTCCACCAGGGGAAATGCGCGCGCACCTTCCATACCCCGGGTCGCCGGCCTGCTGTCGTTCAGAAGTGCCTGCAGGTCTGCCACCATACCGGGAAAATGCTGTGGCCCTACGGTAGAACCGTAGCGCAGAGCGGCCGCGGTAAAAGGGTCAGTGCCAGGTGCCCGACCTACACCGAGATCGACTCGACCCGGGTAAAGCGCTTCCAGCAATTTAAAATTTTCCGCAACCTTGTAAGGACTGTAATGGGGCAGCATGACGCCACCGGAACCTATACGTATTCGCCGGGTCTCAGCGCCAAGCCTTCCCAACAGGACTTCCGGTGAACACCCCGCCAGGGCGTCGCTGGCATGGTGCTCGGCCAGCCAGTACCGATGGTATCCGAGCCCGTCGCACTGTTTCGCCAGCGCCAGGGTTTCCTGCAGGGCGGCATACGCAGTACTGCCACTGCGTATGGGAGATTGATCGAGAACTGAAAGTTTCATTGTGGGAGAGTATACGCCTTTTGGCCCCGGTACTGACTGTTTCCACCAGCCAGGTCCTCAGCAACAGACTTTGCTATCTGCTGTAATATCGCTTGGAATCGAACCCTGTGATCGGGTATTTTGGAAAGCAAAGCGCAGTTCACCGGGTGTAAATGGGCATTTTGAGCCAGTTTTTAACGAAACACTGCCAAGCGTTATAGTTTTTCAACAGCCTGTTAATCAAAGGTTGACTGGAAATAGCGAGCAGACATGTCGATTCGACTGATCGAGATACCTGAATACAGGAAAATCCTGGAACTGAAGAAGGAGATACCTCCTCAGCGAGCCCTGGTGGGCACGAAAACCGGCTGGGAAGAAGATCCGAATTTGCGCTCTACGGAAATACGATTCATAAAAAAAGACGAGTTCCCCTGGGTGTTCGACCTCATGCAGAACTATGCCCGAGTCGTTCAGCGTGATCTGGGAATTGATATCGCTTTATACATAAGAGACCACATCCAGTTATCGACTTACAAACCTGGTGATTTTTACGGCTGGCATGTGGATGGCAGGATTTTATCCTGTTCTTTGCTTTTATCCTCTGATTTTAAAGGCGGCAGGCTACAGTTCAAGGAACCCTCACCTCTTCTGCGAGAAGAAGGTAAGGCCATTTTCTTCAAAGGCGACCAGCTGCACAGAGTCAGACCGGTTATTAAGGGTGAGAGGGACTCGTTGGTAGTCTGGTGGAAGTGAACAAGGCCTGACCGTGGCCGGAGATCAATGGCCCAGCTGTCGGATTCGATGCCGTGATATGAAGTGGCCGGAGTGCCCCGACCATCACACATCCAGGGAACCTCGGATTACTTGCCGCGATGCTCTGTGGCAAATAACAGCCCGTTAATCCGAGGGTTGCTGAACCGGGGGCTGAGTCTGCAGCTCAGGCACCCATCTGCCGGGCCAGATCGAGAAAATCATCAGCACGGATGTCATAACTGTCGGTGGTATTGCGCACAACCCGCCCTTCCGGACCGCGCTCCAGGGGCCGGTACACGTACCCGGTTTTAAACCCCAGAGCGGCGGCGGCCCGCAGGTCGCCCGGATGAGCCGCTACCATCATAATCTGCGCCGGCTCCAGGCTTAGCAGCTCGGCAGCTTTCAGGTAGGCTTCCGGGTCCGGTTTGTAGTGCCCGGACAGCTCGGCTGAGAGAATTGTGTCCCATGGCATGCCGGCGTTTTTGCCCATGTTCAACAACAACGACACATTGCCGTTGGAAAGCGTTGCGATGATGTAACGGGTTTTAAGCCGATTCAATCCCGCCACGGTATCGGGCCAGGGGGTGAGTCGATGCCAGGCCCTGTTGAAGTGATCCAGTTCTTCTTCGCTCAGGGAAGTCAACCCGAATTCCACCACAAGCTCGTCCAGGATCATCCTGTGCAGATCATCAATCTTGGTCCAGGGCAGCTCGCCGCTGCGAACCCGGTTCATGGCAGGGCCGTAGCCGGCCCTCCAGCGATCGGCAAAGACTGGCCAGTCCACCTGAAAACCTTTCTCAGCCGAGAGTAGCTGCCCCTCGCGAATTATCGAACCGCGCCAGTCGACCACAGTACCAAACACATCGAAAATCAGAGCCTGCACGTCGGCCAGATTTTCCGGGACATCACCAGGATGCGCGGTCGCCACCGGCAAGGAAGTCAGCGCGGCTGCTCCGGCCAGCGCGCCGGTTGCAAGTTTAAAAAGCTGTCGACGCGAAAATCCGGCTTCCCTGGGGGAATCACAATGTTTTACCCTCTCTTCTGTTGAGCGAATCATGGCATCACCTTGGAATTTAAGTTGTTGGTTTGTCGTTTCGTTAAGGAACTTCTCATTAACCAGGGAACCTCTGATTCATTACCGCGATGCTCTGCGGTAATGAATCAGAGATTCCTTAAGTCATACCGTCAGTAATAGAATCAGCATGGAATACCCGGCAAACAGTAGTGACCACAACTTGAATCGCGCTGGAGAAAAAATCACCAGCACCATCAGTAAGATACCTAAAGCAGGAACCACTACCGAAGGTAAAATCGCATTCCTGTACATGACGATGTTGACGTAGGGGCCCACCAGAAAATACAAGGCCATGGACAGCGCGGAAAGCCGGCCCAGATCCTGACTTACCTGCAACATATCGAGTTCTCCCTCTTCGGGAACCGTCAGAGCCATCTCCGCGGCACCGTAAAGCGAGGAAGAACCGAAAACCAGCACGATGAAATCCAGAAATGTCCATTCCTCGATGGTCCGAAGTCCCCAGCCCACCCACCACAGCTGCAGGATGTAGAGCAATATGCTGAATGCCCAGATCATCGAGGACCAATGAAAGATAACTCGACTGTGGGCACGGGTAATCATAGCCATCGTGTGCAGCAGTCGCGTTATCGCCAGGCCAAGGATGATGGAAACTGCGATGAAGATGTACTCGTGTTGGGTCATGTTATTTTTTTGACAGGGCCGCGGCCGCGAACAGGCCAGTGGCGAACTCGTAGACCAGGGCCCCATAGGTATACAGGGTGACAGCCTCATCCACCAGTAAAAAGGTAACCAATCGCGCCAGAGCCAGGGTGCCGATACCCAGCATCAGCAGCATCAGCCCGGCGCGATGGTAGTCTGCGTTCAGCACCGCCAGCAGACAGAAAAGTCCAACACCGGTCTGCAGTCCACCGTACATTGCGCCAATTTCAGCGATAGCATCGCCGTTACTCATCTCCAGGCCGGCCAGGCCGGAGGGAACCGACGGTGACACCAGGCTGACCAGCCCATAGGAAATGAAGACCAGGGCCGAGATCCCGAGAACAGCCTTACCAAGCCACATGGGGCTCTCTCCCACTCAGTTTTGCCTCAGTTGAATCAACTGCAGGCATGATTGATTTCACAGAAAATACCGAAGCTCATGATGACCGATTGTTCCTGCCGGGAACCAGGGATCGGCAGTCCTGGATCAGGATCCACTTTCACAATGGCTCTATCAATTCGACGATATTGCCCGACGGGTCTCTGAGCATAGCGACCCTCAATTCGTTGTCGCCAAATACAAACGGCCCCACCACCTCTGATCCTCCAGCATTAATTGCCTGGGAGAAAGCGTCGTCAATATCGCTCACACGGAATACCAGGTGGGGAATGGCTTCCGCGGAATCATCGGAATCCCGGCTCAGGATAACCAGCGCAGCATTTACTGCTACAAGTGTCTGCCCCTCATCACCATTGAACCCAAGTATCAGCTCGATTCTTCCATCCCCCAGCTCAATGTGCTCTATTTCCCTGAGATCAAAAGCCCGTTTGTAAAACTCGCCGGTGCCGAGCACATCTACCGCTCCA
>CALOEW010000004.1:0-14649 GCA_942492445.1 uncultured Gammaproteobacteria bacterium | reverse complement strand
AGAACACGGCAGATAACAATTAGTTCAATGGGACGGCCTCACTGCGCGCGCTGGGCGGATGGCCTACGGCCATTTTATCCGCCCAACGTGCTCGCGAACCCGCCCAATACCACGGGCGTTATCTGCTCAAACTCCTTGCCAACCCGAAAGTGATAGAATAGTATCACTTTATGAAAACCGAACTTGTGACAACGCTGAAGCGTCAGGCAACAAAGATCTTGGCTGATTTGCGCAAGTCCAAGGAACCCGTGCTCATTACTGAACACGGACAGCCATCTGCTTATCTCATAGATGTCGATGACTATGAAATGATGCAGAATCGGTTTAGAATTCTGGAAGGTATTGCCCGAGGTGAGACAGCAATTCGCGAAGGACGGGTCTTTACCAGTTCCGAAGCCAAAGAAAAAAATGAACCGATGGCTGAAATAATCTGGACCGAACCTGCGCTAGATGATTTAGACGAAATTGCTGAATATATCGCCTTAGACAAACCAAGCGCTGCACAGAGCTTAGTAAGAAAAATTATTTGATAGAGTTGATCGGCTGATCGGTGCCCCTAATTCCGGACGAAAGGTACCAGAACTTTCCCCTTCCAAATACAAAGAAGTAATCGTAGGACCTTGCAGAATTTTCTATCGATTATCAGAGGATACCGTCTACATATTGCATGTAATGAGGGTTGAACGTGACCTACGAAGGTACCTGCCGAAGAGCGAGACCCATCGGGCAGATAACAATCAAGTCAATTTGGGACCGGCTCACTGCGCGTGGTGGGCGAATGGCCTAACGGCTGCCATTTTATCCGCCCACCATGCTTGCGAACCGGCCCATTGCACCGGGCGTTAAGCAGCAGTAGGAGCGTCGGAGAAGCCTTAAAGTTAGGAAGATTGTGAAGGTAAAGGACTTAATTAAATTATTAGAGGATGATGGTTGGTTTCTAGACCGTACCAAAGGGAGTCATAGACAATTCAAACATCCGGACAAAGCTAGGTACTGTGACAGTGGCCGGGAAAACCAAGCGTTGAAGTTCCCCCCGCACTCTTAATGCAATCCCTAAGCAGTCTGGCTTGAAGAACTGAGGACTCGCAATTAAAATATGCAGCCTGCACTGAGCAAGGCCCCGATAACTATGGAGCTCATGTGCCGGATTTACCAGGTTGTATCGCAGTCGGAGAGACCCGCGAAGAAGTAATCTCTCATTCGAGTAGCTATCGAATTTCACATCGAAGGACTTAAAGGTGGCGGGGAGGAAGTACCCCCTCCCTCCTCAAGTGTCGAGTTCATCGATGTCGCTGCATAACAAAGATTTCAATGGGTCTGGCGCACTCCGTGCGGTGGGCGAATGGCTTCGCCATTCTATCCGCCCATCGTACTCGCGCACCCGCCCATTAAAACCGGCGTTATGTGTTTCGCAACTATAAACTAACAGAACCAATTTACGATAGATTCACTCAAACATATGAAATTTGATAGTAAACACATTCTGGAAGCTGTTGGCGTAATTGCTATTGTTTTGTCACTAATTTTTGTGGGTGTTGAAGTTCGGCAATCTCGCCAAATTGCGATAGCAGACTTGTATCAACAGCGGACTGCTCTTCTTGCTCAGAATTACCTGGCGCAAATTTCTCAAGAAGAGTATCAAAACATATGGCAAAACCTTAGGAATCTGGAAAACCCTTACAGAAGATACAGATTTTAAATTATCTTTCGCACATTTTTTGAAGGGGTGGCCCCGGTTTGATTAAAACAGTAATCGCCAAACCACATGTACAAACCAAAAGAGGACCACCCAAATGAAACGATAGCACAAAACCATTGAGCAAGGTTATCCGAATCGATGAGAGCGAGATCCGCGGCCACCTGGACGAGATGGTCAGGGGAACTGTCGAGGAAACCCTGAATGCCATGCTGGACGCGGAGGCCGACGAGATGTGCAATGCCCAGCGCTATGAGCACTCGCCGGATCGGGTAGATACCCGCGCCGGTAGCTACAAGCGCAAGCTTCATACCAAGGCCGGAGAGGTTGAGGTAAAAGTGCCAAAGCTGCGCAAGCAGACCTTTGAAACCGCCATTATCGAGCGCTACCGGCGCCGGGATATCTCGATTGAGGAGGCCATTGTCCAGATGTACCTGGCCGGCGTCTCCGTACGCCGGGTAGAGGATATTACCGAGGCCCTGTGGGGCACCCGGGTCTCCTCCGGCACCGTCTCCAATCTCAACAAGAAGGTCTACAAGCACATCGAGCGCTGGCGCACCCAGCCGATCGAGGGCGAGTTTCCGTATGTCTACCTCGACGGCATCGTGCTCAAGCGCAGCTGGGGTGGCGAGATCAAGAATGTGTCGGTCCTGGCGGCCATTGGCGTCGATAGTAACGGCTACCGGCGTATCCTGGGTGTTTCCGAGGGCCACAAGGAGGACAAGGCCGGCTGGCTGGGCTTCCTCAAGGAGTTGAAGAAGCGCGGCCTAAAGGGCGTCAGGCTGATCATCTCTGATGCCTGCATGGGCCTGGTCGAGTCGATTGCCGAGGTGTTTCCGGATGCCGACTGGCAACGCTGCGCGGTTCACTTTTACCGCAATGTATTCTCCCATGTACCCCGCGGCAAGATGCGAGAAGTGGCCGCCATGCTCAAGGCGATCCATGCCCAGGAGAGCCGGGAGGCGGCTGAGAGCAAAGCCAAAGATGTGGTCAAGAAACTGAAGGCCATGAAGCTCAAGGCCGCGGCAGAGCTGGTGGAGAAATCGATCCATGAGACGCTGGCCTACTATGCCTATCCACCCAGCACTGGCTGAAGATCAAGACCAACAATCCGATGGAGCGGCTGCTCAAGGAGGCCAGACGGCGCAACCAAAGGTTGTCGGTGCTTTCCCGGACGGCAACTCGGCACTGATGCTGGTGGCCGCCAGGTTGCGCCATGTCTCCAGCACCGGCTGGGGAACCCGCAAGTACATGAACATGAAAAGGCCGAACAGGCGGAACTTGACCTCGGCACAATTGCCGTCGCCCTTGAGCAGGAAATTCAGGGTCTCGATGAACGGGAAATTATCGTAGATATAACTGAGGCCGGGACCGCAGGCGGGAACCTGGTCTTCGGGCAGATGCTGCAGCCAGATCTGGCGTATGGCGAAGTAACTGCCGAACAGCGTCATGGCGGCGGCACCGAAGGCATAGAATTTCTGTCCGTGGGGGGAAGGGTTATGGATTGCCGAGGCCAGGCAGACCAGGCCGCAGAAAATAATAAACACTCGCTGGGTAATGCACAACCCACATGGCTGCAGCAGCATCACGTGCTCCATGTACAGCACGATACCGATGGTAGTGACACAGATCAGGAATACGAGCAGATTGAGGGTCCGATTGCTGGGTATTGTCATTGCTGAGCCTGGCTGTTGTGGGTGGTTTGCTGTAACTGGAGGGCTATTTTAACCCAATCTGGCCACTTGGCCAGAGCCGTCCGGTAAGTGTCGGACGGAATCTGTAACCTGAATTGCGCACAGAGTCTCTTCTCAGGGCTCACTCCGGGCTCGAAACGAGTTCCATTCAGCCAGGTAGCTGTCAAAGTCCTTGTCGTCGGTGGCCTCCAGCTCCTTCTGCCGTTCAACTGAAACTGAGCTTGCCGCTTCCAGGATCGCCAGGTGTTTGCTGTCGATGGTGCCACTGCGCAAGGTCTCCCGGTGTTCCAGAGACAGGTCCATGGCATAACGGTAAAAGGACTTTTTCGACTTGCGCATACCGTTGAGAAGGCGGCCCGATGGGGTAATATCGGGATTGGCCAACTTTTCACGCTGCCTGCCGATGCTGGCACTGTGTGTTTTGGTGGCCAGGGACTCATCCAGTATCACCGCTGCGTAATTGATGTCGCCAAGCAGGCTGTCCGCCCAGTCGGTCAGCTTCACCGGGTTGCCGCGCCACTGCAATTCCAGCTCGGGGTCCCGGCCCCGGGTGATCACCGCCTCGAGATTGGCGTTTATTTCCTGCTGTTCCCCGGCATTGCAGTCAGGGCTGTCGCCCAGCAGGCAGAACAGCAGAAAGGCATCCATGAATCGAGCTTGTTCCGCGTCGATGCCGATAGGTTCGAATGGGTTCAAATCCAAAGCCCGCACCTCGATATACTCGATGCCGTCGCGCAAAAGTGCTGACAGAGGTCTTTCGCCGGGGTTGGTATTGCGCTTGGGCCTGATGGTACTGTAAAACTCGTTCTCCAGTTGCAGCAGGTTGCTGTTCATCTGCAACGGTTCGCCGTCGGGGCCGCTGTTCAATTTCTGATAGGCCGGATAACTGGTTTGCATGGCGGAATCCAGGCTTTCCACGTAGCTGTGCAGGTCGTTGTAACAGACGAACAGCGATTTCTGGGCTTCACTGCGGTAGCCGAGATCCCCCATACGCAGGCAGGTGGCATGAGGCAGAAACAGGGTGCCGTCGTCGTATTCCTGAAGGTTGTGTTTGCGTCCCCGGGCGAAACACTTACAGGTCACCGGGGAGGCTCCGAACAGGTAGAGTAAAAGCCAGCTGTAGCGGTGGAAATTGCGGATCAGGTGCAGGTACCGCGAGGTGCGGAAGTCCTGCATGTTGCCCCCGTGGTTGCAGTGGCGCTGGAACGCGGGCCAGAATTCGTCCGGCATTGAAAAATTGTAGTGAATGCCGGCAATGGTCTGCATGAGGCTGCCGTAGCGATGGCTTAAGCCGCGGCGATACAGTGTTTTCAGCCGACCGATATTGGAGTTGCCATATTGTGCCAGGGGGATTGAGTCCAGGTCGCCGGTCGGACAAGGCATGCTGCAGACCCAGAGCAGTTCGTCGTTTTCCAGATGTTGGTAAGTGAAGCGGTGTATGGCCTCGAGAAATTGCAGACATTCATCGATGCTGTCGCGAGCCGGAGTAATAAATTCCAGCAGCGCCTCGGAAAAATCTGTCGTAATGTAGGGGTTGGTCAGTGCCGAGCCGAGATCCCGGGGGTGGGGGGAAACGGCGATACTGCCCTGGGGTGAAACTCGCAGACTTTCCTTTTCTATCCCCCGGCGAACATTTCCCCACTCAGGTAAAAACTCAACCAGGTTGAAATGGTCGAGACTCTGCTCAAATTGCCCTGCCAATGGGATTCCTCTCTTCCTTGCCGTCGCCCTGCCTGCGCGGGAGGACGGAACACTAGTTTCTGGTCAGGCAATTAAACCTGTTGTATTGGGCCCGCCGCAATGATTTCCTCGGAAATATCGAAGCGTTTTATGTTTTCGTTAAATTGCGAAATCAGCCTGGCTGCCTGGCGATCGTAGGCGCCCTGATCCTGCCAGGTGTGGCGGGGATTCAGAATACGACTGTCGATACCTGGAATCGATCTGGGGATCCGGAGATTCAATCCCGGCAAGTGTTCGGTTTCCACCGACCGCAGTGCATCGGACTGGATGGCCGCTATGATAGCTCTGGTGGTGGCAAGGTCGAAGCGTTCACCCACCCCGTGCGGGCCGCCGGTCCAGCCGGTATTGACCAGGTAGACCTGACTGCCGAAATCATCAATTCGCTTCATCAGCAGGTCCGCGTATACCCGAGCCGGGCGCGGGAAAAAGGGCGCTCCGAAGCAGACCGAAAAGATTGCCCTGATGTCGTCGCCGGCGTCCACTTCGGTGGAGCCGACCAATGCCGTGTAGCCACTTAAAAAGTGATAGGCAGCGGCCTGTCTGGTAAGGATCGAAACCGGTGGCAGGACACCGGAAAGGTCGCAGGTGAGGAATACGATCGAGCTGGGCTCACCGGCACGATTCTCCGGTACCCGCCGGGTAACGAATTCAAGCGGGTAACAGGCACGGGAGTTTTCTGTCAGAGAAGTGTCTGCGAAATCGGCAATCCGGGTCTTTGGGTCCACCATCACGTTCTCGATGACAGTGCCGAATTTTATGGCATTCCAGATGACCGGTTCGTTCTCCAGACTCAAGTCGGTGCACTTGGCATAACAGCCGCCTTCAAGATTGAAAACGGCCCCTTTACCCCATCCGTGCTCATCGTCGCCGATAAGGTAGCGGTTCTCGTCGGCGGACAGAGTGGTCTTGCCGGTGCCGGACAAACCAAAAAAAAGGCAGACGTTACCGTCTTCGCCCACATTGGCCGAACAGTGCATAGGCAGAACGTCCTTTTCCGGCAGCAGGAAGTTCTGCACCGAGAACATGGACTTTTTCATCTCCCCGGCATACCGCATGCCCGCCAGCAGTACCTTGCGCTGGGCGAAATTGATTATCACCGCCCCGTCGCTCCGGGTGCCGTCACGTTCCGGTTCGCAGATAAAATCCGGGGCGCTGACGATCTGCCACAGCTGCTTGTCCTTGGGATTGAAATTTTCCGGCGCTATGAACAAGGTCTGAGCGAACAGGTTATGCCAGGCATACTGGGAAGTCACACAGACCGGAATGTAGTGTTCGGCATCGGCGCCAACATGCAGCTCGGCCACGTAAGTGTGCTTGTCGGAAAGATACTGGGAGACTCGGATCCACAAGAGGTCGAATTCGTCGGGTTCAAAAGGCTGGTTTACCGGGCTCCAGTCTATGGATTCCTCGGTGCTGGGCTCTCGTACGATGAACCTGTCTCCGGGGCTGCGCCCTGTGCGTTCGCCGGTTTCCACCACCAGGGCCCCGGTGTCCGCCAGGCGACCTTCGCGGTTCTGCAATGCGATTTCAATCAGCTGACTTTTGGAAAGATTGCGATGGACGGTTTGATCGATGGGGTGATCGTTTAATTCAGACGGACTCGCCATTATCGGTTTACCTGTAATTCGATACAGATCGTTGAAGATATAACTGTTGGTGGGTTGCCTGTCATGATTGCGGAAACTGTTGGGCTCGGATGCCAGTGAGTTGCGGAAAAATCGGCATTATGCCAAATAAAAAGCCCCGGAGTAAAAACATACTGTTGCTCAAACCGAGATTTCACTCATTCAGTTAAACTTAGGGAACCTTTAATGAATGGCCGCAGAGCATTGCGGTCATTGATCAAAGGCTCCCTGGGTTTCCTAATCGAATTGTGATTTCTTGAACTGGTGGATCAAGCGCCGGTCCCGCTTACTGGGGCGGCTTTCTGTTTGCAGTTGCCGCGGCATCGCCTTGCGCCGCTCCCCGGCCAGTTTTCGCTGTTCGATACTCTCTGCAGTCTCCTCATAGAGCAACTGGGCTTCCGCGGCGCCACGCCGTTGCTCCGAGAGGCGGGTAACAACAACCGTCCTTTCGTCATAGCCCTGTCGCAGGGTGATGAGCAGCCCTTCAGTGACCTCTTTACCCGGTTTGGCCCGCACTCCTTCACATTGGACTTTCCCGCCCTCTATCGCCTGTTTGGCGATGGCTCGGGTTTTATAAAACCGCGCAGCCCACAGCCACTTGTCCAGTCGCACCTTACCTTGAGCGGGGGATGTCTCTTTGCTGTTCATGGATTCTGCCCGTTACCTCCGGGTTGGACGGCGGCAGCAGCGTGCTGCGCCGGCATAATATGCTCGAAATCGACGATCTGGGGGTAGTCCTCCAGGGTCAGGGGGTCCTGCTGACTGTCCGGCTGATAAATTCCGTAAAGGTAGCGGATGCCTTCCCGCCCGGCCTGTCTCAGCACCGCGAGGTTGTCGTCGATCAGCAGGGTACGCTCCGGTTCATAGTGCTCCAGCTCCCTCAGTGCCGCCCAGAAGCCATGATTTTCCTTGGCCTTGCGCAGCACATGGGAGCTGATGGTGTTGTCGAAATACTGGCCGATGCCGGTGTGCTCCAGTTTAAGATTGAGGCTGTCCGGGTGGGCGTTGGTGATCAACAGTATACGCTTGTTGATCTGACGGAGCTTCACCAGCAGGTCGACCACATTGGGGCGGACTGCGATCTTGTGTTTGACCTCGTGTTTGAGAAGGGTAATGTCCAGTTGCAGCTGCTCCGCCCAGTAATCCAGACAATACCAGTTCAGGGACCCCTGCAGTTCGGTGTACATGTCGTGCAGTTTTCTGCTGGCGAGTTCCTCGTCCATGCCCCGGGTGCGGGCCCAGGCGCCCGGAAGGAAGGTCTGCCAGAAGTAATTATCGAAATGCAGGTCCAGCAGGGTGCCGTCCATGTCGAACATGACGGTGTCAATCTCGGACCAGGGCGGCGCCTGGATTTCGTCTGGTAGTTGGGCCATAGTAGCGGCTGTAAAATCAACGAAATTGCAGGTATCGGGCAATGACAGTTCAACAGCTCCTGGAACTCGCCGGTGAAATTGCGCAGGCCGCAGGCCAGGAGATACTTACAGTGTACAACAAGACGGGTAACATTGATGTAACCGTCAAGGAGGACAGCTCGCCCCTGACCGAGGCGGACCGGCGCGCCCATGAGCTGATCTGCGCCAGGCTGGCGGATGCGGTCCCCAATATTCCGATCCTTTCCGAAGAGTCGGATCTTGTGGATTTCCGCACACGCAGTGGCTGGTCCCGCTACTGGCTGGTGGACCCTCTGGACGGCACCAGGGAATTCATCAAGCGCAATGGCGAGTTCACAGTCAACATCGCGCTGGTCGAGGCCGGCCGGCCGCTATTGGGAGTAGTCCATGTGCCAGTCACAGGCGTGACCTACCGGGGGCTGCAGGGCGAGGGCGCCAGCCGCTCCGAGGCAGGCCGGGAAACGGCGATCCGGTGCCGCGGGATCGAGCCAGGCCAGACCGCCCTGAAAGTGGTGGCCAGTCGCAGCCACCGGGCACCGGAACTTGAGGGTCTGCTGGACAGGCTGCGCGGCCGGTTCACCGATCTGGAGCTGGTGAGTATGGGCAGTTCCCTGAAGATCTGCCTGGTCGCTGCCGGCGAGGCAGACCTGTACCCACGCCTGGGCCCGACCTGCGAATGGGATACGGCGGCCGCTCATGGGGTGTTGCTGGCGGCAGGGGGTTGCCTGGTGGGCCCGGATTTCAGCGAACTGCGCTATAACAGCAAACCCGAAATGCTCAACCCCCATTTTACTGCGATCGCTGATACCCGCTTCGACTGGCAACGGTTATTGGCGTGACAGGGAGAGGGCGATACGATCACCATCACAGGCTGGCCGCAGCAGAGGCTGGTCCCGGGAGGGCTCATGATTTCAATGACTACAAATACGGCTGTGGAAACCGCATCCTCCCCACGGAGGATTGCAGCCTGGTCCGGGAGTGATCGCGAAGCCCTCAATAGGGGGTGGTTGCGAATCGGCGGGGCGATCATTCTGCTGCTGTCTTTTCTGGGTTGGCCGCTGGTCGGCTCAAGCCAGAACCTGAATCTCACAGTTCCCGAGGCGGTGGGTCTTTCCAGTGCCGGCCTGGATAAAGCTACCGGGAGGCTGCGACAACACATCGCTGATGGAGACATCGCCGGCGTGGTGGCGGCGGTCGCCAGGGACAACCGGCTGGTATACTTCGAGGCACTGGGGCTGCTGGATATTGAAAGCAACCGGCCGATGGTGGGTAACGCGCTGTTCCGAACCTACTCCATGACCCGTCAGATCACCAGTGCGGCCGTTCTTCTGCTGGCGGAGCAGCAGCTGCTCAGGGTCGACGATCCAGTCGTGAAATTTCTGCCCCAGTTTCAGAATCAGCGAGTCTTCCTCGATTCAGACAATCCCGACATCAGTCAGACACGAATTCGTCGAGGCGACATCACTATAGCCCATCTGCTCACACACACCGGAGGCCTGGGCAGCCGCAACATGCCGGTGTATCGGGAGAACAATGTCAGGGATCGCAACATCACCCTCCCGGAAATGGTAGACAATGCGGCACGTGTCCCACTTTTTTCCGATCCCGGCACGGAATTTCGCTACGGTATTTCCGCGACTATCCTGGGTCGAATCGTGGAAATCGTCTCCGGGTTGCCACTCGAGGAATTCCTGCAACGCCACCTGTTTGATCCACTGGAGATGACCGACACGGTGTTTTGGGCAGACCCGGCACGGGCTGACCGGCTGGCCACGGTATACCGTCCCGGCAGCGGCCGGCTGCAGCCTTACCGGATTGAATCCGTGCCGTTCACCAGCCGGCCAAGGCTGATCGAAGGTGGAGTGGGACTGCTGTCCACAGTGAGGGATTACCTGAACTTTTCCCAGATGCTTCTGAATGGCGGCGATTTCAATGGCCGCCGGGTCCTGCAGCAAGGCACGGTAACGCTTGTTTTCGCCAACGCCGTGCCCGATGCTTTGCTGCCGTTGAGTTCCCAGGGTTACTGGCTGGGTTCCGGGTGGTCGCTGGGTGGTTTTAATGTAGTCATGGACAGCGACAGGTACAATTTCCCGGTCAGTGACGGCACCATCTGGTGGGACGGTTCGGCGGGGACCCGCTATTTCATCGATCCGGTTCAGGATACGGTGGTCGTCATCATGGCCCAGGTTTCGCCTGCCAACGGTAACGGGTTTCGGGAGAATTTCAAGCGCTTGGTGGATGAGGCCATTGTCGAACGACGTTGACCCGGAGAACCGGGTTACCTGTCCCAGCGGCAGTGTTTGGTGGCGACCTGCCTGATCGGCAGTTGCCCCTGGATTCGAACAGGATGGAATCGGTGCAATGAAAGATCTTGATTATCTGCTTAAGCGCAACCGACAGTGGGCGGATGGTATCAAACAGTCCGACCCGCAATTTTTCACCAAGCTGTCCGCCCAGCAGAATCCCCAGTACCTCTGGATAGGCTGCTCCGACAGCCGCGTTCCGGCCAACCAGATTGTCGGGTTGCTGCCCGGTGAGGTGTTTGTCCACCGTAACATCGCCAATCTGGTGGTGCACTCGGACCTCAATTGCCTTTCTGTCATCCAGTACGCCGTTGAAGTGTTGAAAGTCAAACACATCATCGTTTGTGGCCATTTTGAATGCGGCGGTATCAGGACCGCATTGGAAAACAGAGACCATGGGCTCATTGACAACTGGCTTCGACACATCAAGGACATCTACCGGATACATCAGTCACACCTGGAAACTGCGGGGTCGGAAAAACAGAAGCAGGATCTCTTGTGTGAAGCCAATGTGATAGAGCAAGTGGCAAATGTCTGTCATACGACAGTGGTTCAGAATGCCTGGAAAGCAGGGCAGGATATTGCAGTGCACGGCTGGATCTACAGTGTCGGCGACGGCATCCTCAAGGACCTGGACGTGAGCGTTACCGGTGCCGATGAGATTGCGGGAATACACCGGTTGGACTGATAGTGGCAGGTGGACAGCCCCTGACAGACTGTTTATTCTCTTTCGGCGCCTAATCCCACCCATTAACGGTCTGAACCATGGCAGCATCCGAGCAGGACGAACACCACAAGAAAGAAACCCCACCACCGGCCATCCCGCCCCGCCTGCACCGCTGGACGGATATTTTCATTATCCTGCTGCTGTTCTTTACCCTGATCTCATTCTTCGAAAGGAGCGGGCCGGGCCGGGCAGATATCCCCTATTCAGCGTTCAAGGACCATTTGCGAAACGATGAGATCGCCAGCATCGATATCCAGGGTGACCGCATCGAGGGCTCTTACCGGTTCGCAATCGATGACTACACCGCGTTCACGACGACGTTTCCGCCTATGGCAGATGACGACCTGTTCCCGTTACTGGAAGCAATGGAAGTGGAAGTGCGGGTCAGTTCCGACCAACAGTCGGTGTGGACCCTGGTGCTAATCAACCTGTTGCCCTGGTTGCTGCTGATCGGCATCTTCATGCTTGGAGCCCGCACCCTTCGCTCCGGTGGCAGGGGCTATCCCGGTGGTGTATTCGGATTCACCAAGTCCAGGGCAAAGATGACCCGGGGCGAGAACATAAAGGTAGGTTACGACGATATCGCCGGTCTTAAGCATGCCAAGGACGATCTGGCCGAAGTCATCGATTTTCTGAGAAATCCTGATAAATATCGACGCATCGGAGCGAAGATTCCCAAGGGTATTCTGTTGATCGGACCCCCTGGCACCGGGAAAACACTGTTGGCCCGGGCAACTGCAGCCGAGGCAGGGGTCCCTTTTTTCAGCATCACCGGCTCTGAGTTTGTTGAGATGTTTGTCGGCGTGGGGGCGTCGCGCGTCCGGGATATGTATAAACAGGCACGGGAAGTGGCACCGGCGTTGATTTTCATCGACGAGATAGACTCCGTGGGCCGGGCGAGGAGCAGTGCGGCGGGGCTCGGAAACGACGAGCGGGAGCAGACTCTGAACCAGATACTCGCCGAGATGGATGGCTTCACCGGCGACGAGGCGATCGTGGTGATTGCCGCCACCAACCGGCCCGACATTCTCGACACCGCGCTCACCCGCCCCGGACGATTCGATCGCAAGGTAGTGCTGGATCTGCCACAGCGCACGGCACGCCTGGAAATTCTGAATGTCCATGCCAGGAAAGTGAAGATGGCTGATGGCGTGGACCTCGACAGGATCGCCGCAGGCACGGTGGGTTTTTCCGGTGCGGACCTGGCCAACCTGATCAACGAAGCGGCCTTGCTGGCGGCACGGGAGAACAGGGAGGAAGTCGACAACAGTTATCTGGAACGGGCCAGGGACAAGGTTATACTGGGTGAGAAGCGCGAGTCCCTGCTGACGGAGGACGAACGCAGGCGTACCGCTTATCACGAAGCCGGGCACGCCCTGACAGCCTATCACATGCCCTACGCCGATGAATTGCGTAAAGTCAGTATCATCCCGCGCGGATTGTCGCTGGGGTTCACGGAACAGACCCCCAAAGAGGACAAGCTGAACTACGGGCAGCACTACCTGGAGGACCGTATCTCTATCATGCTGGGTGGCCGCTGCGCGGAAAAACTGGTATTTGACGAGGTCAGTTCCGGTGCCGCCAACGATCTGCAACAGGCTACCACCCTTGCCCGTCACATGGTCACGGAATGGGGAATGAATGAAGGGCTGGGGCCGCTGAGCTTTCAGCATCCGGAGCAGTCGTTTCCCGGCCAGGAACTGGTCCTGCGCAAGGACTACAGCGAGCATACTGCCGAGCTGATCGACAAAGAAGTGACCAGTCTGGTTCGTGACAATGAGCAGCGCACCATCGAGACCCTGACGGTTCATCGGAACGAACTCGATGCCATCGCCGCTGCGCTGCAGGAAAAGGAGACCCTTTCCGACGACGAGATCCGCCGAATACTCGTGCGCTTTCAATGCGCAATTGGATGGAGGCCAGGACATACTCAGCGTTTTATCTCAAGGTCTCACGGCGCATTGTTGGACTCACTCCAGAGTCTCCCGAGGTCCCCGCTGTGTAATGCGGGGCCTGTTCAGCAGTATCCTGACAACAACAAACAGATTGATTTCGATCAACGGCTCCAGTGAGTGCACATTCCAAAACATGCTTCTCTTGGGCTTCACCTGGCATCAAGTTCCGGGGTGTGGCATTTGTAACGTTACGCAGAGCATGCGACTGGAAACCTACTGTAACTGTCACACACAACAAAAAAATAATTGTAAGGCAATTTCTCGCTGCTAAGTGGCCCGCCGATATCCATAGATAAATGTGAGAACAGGGCATCCGAACAAGGAATCGGACCAATCGGTGACCCGATTACAACAGTTTATGCGTGCCCGTTGTTGACAAATTTCACACTTGGACACCCAACTAATCACATCAGCACGGATGGTAGGCCACCAGAAGTTGTACCGTATACGGCTTGATGTATTCCGCCAGGCCATATGTGCTCCCTGCTGCCCGTGACCCAGTTCTAGGACATACTTCCTACGCCCCACTGAGCAACATTACCAACTGCCTATTTCCTGTCCAAAGGATTCTATCACGGTGTATGAGCACTCCAGCAGCCAGTTCAAATTACCCTGCCTTGCACTTCATTCCAGCGCCAGAAGATCCTCTTTTTCGTCGCCATTCGCTGGTCACAAGCATCCAGTAGACATCTGACCGTCAACGAATCCGCAGCTATCCGGTACATCAGCATCAGTAACAATATCACATTACTCCCTCCCGCTATACTGAGGTAACCGTCATCCCCCTCACGATGTAATGTACTGATATCATGGCTATCCTCCGCTGACCGGTGGAATGATGGCAACCTCGTCACCTTCTCCGGCAACGGTCTCCTCGATGGATACGACATATTCAGAGCAAGCATAAACGGTAATGGCTGACTGCGACGACATGGAACGAATCCTCTTTTTCAAACATCCCGATGGTCGTACCTTCATGCGTATCGACGATAGCGCGAGAATAATCGTGCCGTTGACGTTGCTGATAATATCCACTGTGTGTTCGTTACTCCCGCAAGTGTGCTCCAGGGCAGCAGGTTACAGGTCACCACGGAACCGGCCAGCAAAGGCTCTGCAGCCTGGTGCTTCGATAAGACAAGTTTGATCCGACCAGTGAGGCCAGCATATGGGATTCGGTTTTTTCTTTCACCAGGCAGAAGAGACCGCCATCTTTCTGCCACACTCTTCCAGAATAAGCGATAGCGTTTCCGATCCGCCGGAAAGGGGCTCTGCAAGCACCGCATCGATCTTGCCATGGTAGCTGCCGTCCTGCATGGCCGAGAGTGCCGGCATGATATATTCGAGAAAGCAGACTGAAGGCGCTGAAACCGGATTGCCGGGCAGTCCGAAAACCAGCTTCCCTTCCGGGGTATCTCCGAAAAAGAGCGGTTTTCCCGGCTTATGGGCAACTTTCCAGAATTGCTGTCTGACCCCGAGACCGGTAAGAAGACGCTGGATGATGTCACATTCCACAACCAT
>CALOEW010000003.1:0-83375 GCA_942492445.1 uncultured Gammaproteobacteria bacterium | reverse complement strand
ATGTCGTTCGTTATGCTGTTTTCCGGCCTTAACGCAGATCCCCATCCCGCCCTGCAGTTGCTGTGGCAGCTGACCGAACCGGTGATGAGACCCGTACGCAGCGTCATCCCCCCGATGGGCGGTCTGGACTTTTCACCCATCTTTATCTTCATCGGTATCGAATTCCTCAAGGAGATATTGTTTCAGGTTTTTCAGGTTGACGCGCGAATTGTCGCGGTAACTGTTGGTCTCTGACGGTAGCCCGGGTGTACTATCGATGGCAGGATGATGAACTGATCTTGTATTGTCGAGTCCAGCCCGGGGCCCGAGAGATGCCTTTGTCGAAGTCGAGAACAACGCCATAAAAATCCGGCTTGCGGCTCCTCCCATAGATGGCAAAGGCAACCGGCATCTGATTAAATTCCTGTCGCGGCAGTTCAAGACGCCCCAGAGTAATATCCAGATTGAAAAGGGGACGACAGGTCGACAGAAACGAGTCAGAATCCGTACCCCCGGCAGACTGCCACCTGAACTTGGCCCGCTGGATTAGCAACAGACACCCTGATGCCAGAAGTGATACCAGATAACTCCGTCGGGTTGGTTAAACCCGAGGTCTATCGGTTCGACGAACCTTTAACACTGCGCAGCGGCAAGGTACTGCCGAGCTATGAGCTGGTGGTGGAAACCTATGGCAGACTGAACAGCAATGGCAACAATGCCATCCTAATCTGTCACGCTCTCAGTGGCGACCATCACGCCGCCGGCTACCACAGTGAGACTGATCAGAAACCAGGCTGGTGGGATGAGTGTATCGGGCCGGGAAAACCAATCGATACCAATCTGTTCTATGTGGTCAGCCTCAATAACCTGGGAGGCTGCGCCGGGAGCACCGGTCCCCGTTCCATAAATCCTCAAAACGGAAAAATTTATGGTCCGGATTTCCCGGTCGTTACGGTGCGTGACTGGGTCAACAGTCAGGTCAGACTGGCAGACAGACTGGGAATCAGCAAATGGGCTGCGGTTATTGGAGGCAGTCTCGGCGGCATGCAGGTGCTGCGTTGGGCGATCAGCTATCCTGAACGGCTGAGTCATGCCATTGCCATCGCCACAGCTCCCAAGCTGTCGGCGCAGAATATCGCCTTTAATGAAGTCGCCAGGCAGTCCATTACTTCAGATCCCAACTTCCACGAAGGGCGCTATCTGGAGTACAACACATTGCCCAAGAAAGGGTTGATGCTGGCCAGGATGGTGGGGCATATCACCTACCTGTCGGAAAACGCCCTGCGAACCAAGTTCGGAAAAAATATCGACGATCTTGTCCCCGGAAGCAGCAATTTCGGCCGCGACCTCAGTCCGGCAAGTTGAGCTTCGGGTTCAACATCGACTTCCAGGTTGAAAGTTACCTGCACTTCCAGGGGGAACGATTTTCCGAAAATTTCGATGCCAACACCTACCTGTTGATGACCAAGGCGCTGGACTATTTCGATCCTTCCGTTGATTACGGTGGTGATCTGAGCAAGGCATTCAACAACAGCGACTGCAGGTTTTTCCTGATGTCCTTCAGCACCGACTGGCGATTTCCCCCCGAGAGATCCCGGGAACTGGTGGAAAACCTGCTGAGCGCCAGACGTGAAGTCAGTTACCTGGAAATCGAAGCCGATCAGGGGCACGACGCCTTTCTTCTGCCGGTCCCACGCTACATGGAAGCTTTTCGCCGCTACCTGCAAAGGGTTCACCAGGAGTTGTCGGAATGAGGCCGGATCTGGAAATCATTCAACACTGGATCGAGCCGGACAGCCGTATCCTCGATCTGGGTTGCGGTGACGGCGGGCTGTTGCACTATCTGCGGGAAAGCAAGAGCACTGTCGGAATCGGGCTGGAGATAGATCCCGACAACATCAACCAGTGCCTGTCGAGAGGCGTGAACGTTATTGAACAGGACATGGATGCCGGTTTGCAGAATTTCCAGACCGACAGTTTCGACACGGTGCTGTTGACCCAGACCTTGCAGGCCTTGAGCAATCCGGACCTGTTGATCGACGAAATGCTGCGCATTGGCCGCAATGGCATTGTGACTTTCCCCAATTTCGGCAACTGGAAATCACGGCTCTATCTGATGGGCCGCGGGCGTATGCCGGTTTCCAAGTTTATGCCGTACCAGTGGTATGACACTCCCAATATACACTTCTGCACGGTGAAAGACTTTGATGCCCTGTGCCGGGAAAAGGATATTCGCATTCTGGCACGAACCGTGGTGGACAATGAACACCAGGGCAACTGGTACATGCGGGCCTGGCCCAACCTGCTGGGTGAAGTAGCCATTTACCACCTGACACGCAATTTGCGTGATTGAACAGGTCGAGGAGACACAGTGCAGGAAATCGTTCTCGCCAGCAGTAACCCGGGAAAGCTGAAGGAATTGCAGCTAGCGCTCGGTGACTACGGCATCCTCTTCATACCCCAGCAGGATCTGGGAGTCAGTGATGCGGACGAATGCGGGCAGAGTTTTGTTGAAAATGCCATCCTCAAGGCCCGGCATGCCTGTGAGATGACCGGCAAAGCCGCCATCGCTGACGACTCCGGCATTGAAGTCGATGCCCTGAATGGGGAGCCTGGAATCTACTCGGCACGTTACGCGGGCGACAGCTCTGACAACGCGGACAGGTCCAACAACATCAAACTGCTCCGGGCTCTGGAAGGAGTGCCCGAAACTGACCGTTGCGCCCGCTTTCAGTGTGTTATCGTCTATCTGCGTCATGCCAGGGATCCCACGCCGCTGATCTGTCAGGGGTCCTGGGAAGGCCGGATCCTGTTTGAAGAATGCGGTCGCCACGGCTTTGGCTATGATCCGCTCTTTTATGTTCCCACTCACGGCTGCGCATCTGCAGAACTGGACCCTTCAGTAAAAAACCAGTTGAGCCACCGCGGTCAGGCTATAAGGCAATTGCTGCAATGCTGGAACTCCCGCCGCTGAGTCTATACATCCATGTTCCCTGGTGTGTCCGGAAGTGCCCCTATTGTGACTTCAACTCACACGCGGCCGGTGCTGATCTTCCGGAGCAGGCATACGTGGATGCGCTACTTAAGGATTTCACCCAGGATCTCAATTACATTCAGGGCCGGCAATTGCAATCAATTTTTGTAGGTGGGGGAACGCCCAGTCTAATGAGTCCGGCCTTTTACGAACAACTGTTTACCAGGCTCGGCGAGGTGGTTGAAGTTGACGATACGGTTGAATGCACTCTGGAGGCCAATCCTGGTAGCGCGGAAGTACAGCGTTTTGCCGAATACCGCAGTGTCGGAATTAACCGTCTTTCGATCGGCATTCAGAGTTTTGCTGATGACTCTCTGCTTGCACTTGGCAGAATTCACGACAGTAAAGAAGCTGAGTCCGCCATTGATTCGTGTCGACAGGCAGGATTTGACAATTTCAACCTGGACATCATGTATGGATTACCCGGGCAGCGGCCCTCGGAGGCACTCGCCGATCTGCGCACTGCCATCCGCTTTTCGCCGACACACCTGTCCTGGTATCAGCTGACTCTGGAGCCCAATACTGCTTTTTACAGCCGGCCTCCTCGATTACCGGACGAAGACTCTATCGCTGATACCATGGCATCGGGACTGGCCCTGCTGGAGGAGGCGGGGTTGGAGCGCTACGAAATTTCGGCCTATGCGCAACCCGGCAGGCAATCTGTTCACAACCGGAATTACTGGCAGTTCGGTGATTACATCGGCATCGGTGCAGGTGCCAGCGGCAAGATTACTCTAGGCGATGATAACCGCCTGATCCGCACGCGCAAGGTGAGACAGCCGGATCACTACCTGTCCCGTAGTGGCAACTTCCTGGCTGAGACCAGTGACATAGCACCGGGCAGCCTGGACCTGGAATTCCTGATGAACGCTCTGCGGCTCAAGGACGGTTTTGCAGCCACCCTGTACCAGTCCCGAACCGGGAATTCTTTCAGCACCATTCGAAAGAAGCTAGAATATCTCGAAGCAGAAGGCATGCTGCGATTAACGGAGAGCCACGTTGTCCCCACGGATAAAGGTTTTCTGTTTGCTGACAACATGCTGGAGCATTTCCTGTAGATCGGGTCGCATATGGATTCCCTCCATTCATTACGTTGCAGAACCTGTCGCGCCGATGCACCGACTGTCAGTATGGAAGAGGCGGAAGGGCTGCTGACACAGATTCCCGGCTGGACCATAGCAAGATTCGGCGATGTCGAGAGCCTGTCGCGAGAATTCCGTTTCCGGAACTTCGCCGATGCCTTTGCTTTCGCTGAACGGATTGCGCGCATCGCCGAGTTGGAGGATCACCATCCGGCGCTGCGAATAGAGTGGGGCAAAGTCAAGGTTGACTGGTGGACTCACCGGATCAACGGCTTGCACCTGAACGATTTCATCATGGCGGCCCGCACCGACCTGGCTGTCGAACAGAATACAGCAGGGTAACCGGCAACCCGTACGGACAACATTCAGATCATGGCAACAGATATTCCTGATTTTTTCAGCAACCTCAATCACCTCGTCAGTCGCGCCAGCGTCAGCTCAGCCAGTCCGGCATTTGACATGAGTAATCGACCGGTAGTCGACTACCTTGCCAGTTGCTTCGAAGACCTTGGTTTTCGTTGCGAGATTCTGGAATGTCCGTCTGACACAGAGAACAGGAAGTTCAACCTGATTGCCACGCGAGGCTCTGGAACCGGCGGTCTGGTACTTTCCGGCCACACCGACACGGTGCCGCTGGATGAAGCGCTCTGGTCAGTGGACCCTTTTGGGGTAACGGAATTGGTCTACCGGCTCTATGGACTGGGCTGTACCGACATGAAGGGATTTTTCCCGGTTGTAATGGAAGCAATCCGGCAACTTGAAACGGCAGAATTCAGGCAACCTCTGATTGTCCTTGCCACGGCAGATGAAGAGACCTCCATGTACGGAGCGAGGTCGCTGGTGGAACTGGGAATCCCGCGAGGCAGGTACGCGGTGATCGGGGAGCCAACCGGCCTGGTCCCGGTGATGGCGCACAAGGGAGCGATGATGGAGTCCATAAGGCTGCTTGGAAGAAGCGGCCATTCTTCGGACCCTTCCCTCGGCAATAACGCACTGGATGCCATGCATTCGGTAATTACTGAACTGATCGCCTGGCGCACCCAGATGCGCCAGGATTACAGCAGCGACCTGTTCAAAATCGCCTACCCCACACTGAACCTGGGTTGCATTCACGGTGGTGACAATCCCAACCGGATCTGTGGCCACTGCGAGCTGGACATCGATATCCGGCTCACTCCGGGTATGGAGCCGGATACTATCCGTGGTGAATTGCTCAGACGGGTCAGCAGTGTGGTTGATCCGTTGAACATCCAGTTCGAGCTGGTACCGTTGTTCCCGGGCATCCCGCCATTCATGGCCGCAACAGGAAGTGAGATTCTGCACCTTGTTGAGACTATGACCGGCCAGCAGGGCATCAGTGTGGCATTCGGCACTGAGGCGCCGCACCTGCAGCAGCTGGGCCTGGATACCATCGTCTTCGGACCGGGAAGTATCGATCAGGCCCACCAGCCTGATGAATTCCTGTCCCTGGATATGGTAAAACCCGGCATTGGCCACATACGCAAGCTCATTGAACAACTCTGCCTGTGAACCGGCTGTGCAGTGACACAACATGCCGGAAGAGGTATAAAGACTCGCCATGGATCAGAATATTCAACAATACATAGAGTGGTTCCGCTATTCGTCAGCCTACATAAACTCACATCGTAACAAGGTGTTTGTTATTCTTATAACCGGTGAGGCCCTGGCAGACGAAAATTTTCCCAACATCGTCTATGATATCAGCCTGCTCAACAGCCTTGGGGTCAAACTGGTCCTGGTTCATGGAGCGCGGCCGCAGATTTCTGATGCCCTGCACAATGCAGGTATCGAATCGTATTACCACCGCAATCTCAGGATTTCCGATACTCTCAGCCTGACGGCCATCAAGGAAACCGTGGGTCGACTGAGCATTGAAATCGAGGCACAGTTCTCCCTGGGGCTTATCAATTCCCCGATGCACGGCTCCGGCATCAGACTTTGCCGAGGCAATTTCATCACTGCACGTCCATTCGGTATTCACGATGGTGTGGATTTTCAGAACACCGGTCTGGTAAGAAAGGTCCAGCGGGAAGCCATCGAACGTCAACTGGCCCAGGGCAATATCGTTCTACTTTCAAATCTGGGCTATTCGACAACCGGTGAAGTCTTCAATCTTTCTGCCGAACAGGTGGCTATGGAGACCGCCACTGCCCTGCATGCCGATAAACTCATTCTGTTCATTCCCGGGCTAGGGGTAATAGATTCCGAAGGTGAGCTGATCCACTCATTGAGCCCGGAAGACGGCAGGAACTACCTGCGGAAGCACGCGGAAACGGAGGATCAGCGGCAGATGGCCATAAACGACGCGTTGTCGGCAGCAATCAAGGCCAGCGAGGGAAAGGTTCATCGAGTCCACCTTATCAATCATCAGCACAATGGTGCTCTTTTACAGGAACTCTTCACCCGGGAAGGAATCGGCACCCTGGTCAGCAATGACGGCTTCGAAGAACTCCGCCAGGCGAGTGTCGACGATGTTGGGGGAATTCTGGAACTGATCAAACCGCTTGAACAGGCCGGCACGCTCGTACAACGGTCAAGGGAACTGCTGGAAACCGAGCTTGCCAATTTCAAGGTCGTCGCCTGGGAAGGCATGCTGATTGCGTGTGCCGCCCTTTACCCCATGGAGAATGCCAGTGGCGAAATTGCCTGTATCGCAATTCATCCCGACTACCAGAAGCGGGGGCTCGGAAGCCGCCTGTTGACCAGTCTTGAAAGGGAAGCACGTAATAGAAACCTCAACCGGGTCTTCATACTCACGACTGCGGCCACTCACTGGTTTCTTGAAAACGGATTTCGGCAGTCTTCGGTGGACGAACTTCCCCAATCAAAGAAACTGCTTTACAACTATCAGCGCAATTCCAAGGTGTTGGTAAAAGACCTGTAACCGTTCGGGGGCTGTCGAACCTCCTGGGACCCGTGTGGAGACCGGATTGTGGCGCCGCCGCTTCTATCCAGGGAACCTCTGATTAAGTCCCACAGTGCTCTGGCCTTCAGACGCACCTCTCGAACACACAGATACTGTAGGGATAGGGATTGAACTCATCAGCCTCGAAGTACACCTTGCTGACCTGTTCCCACTCCGCCACTTCAAATTCTGGAAAGTAGGTATCGCCCTGAATCTCGGCATGCACCATGGTCAGATGCATGCGCTCCACAAACGGCAGCGCGTGCTTGTAAAGTTCTGCACCGCCGATGACAAACGCTTCGTCCGAGCCATCAATAAGCGCAATGTTTTCAACCAATTCGATCGCATCGCCGAAGCTGTCGACTACCCGGGCGTTCTCCACGTCATAATCACGACTTCGAGTAACTATGATATTGGTGCGGCCAGGCAGAGGGCGGCCGATTGATTCATAAGTCTTGCGACCCATGATGATGCACTTCCCCATTGTCGTGCGTTTGAAATACTTCAGGTCCTCTGGCAGGTGCCAGGGCAGTCTGTTGTTTCGTCCAATGACCATGTTTTCATCCATGGCACAGATGAGTGAAAGCTTCATGGTCGACAAGCCTCAGACTGCGACAGGAGCGGGGATATGGGGATAGGGGTTGTAATCGACGATTTCAAAATCCTCGAAACAATAATCATAAATTGACTCCGGCTTGCGCAGAATTCGCAAAGTCGGCAGTTTTCTGGGTTCACGGGAAAGCTGCAGCTTCACCTGGTCGAGATGGTTACTGTAGATATGGCTGTCACCGGTACAGACGATTATTTCCCCGGGATCCAGATCGCATTGCTGAGCAAGCATGTGGGTCAACAGCGCTAATGACGCGGTATTGTACGGAAGCCCCAGCAGGGTGTCTGACGAACGGATCAGCAGCTGGCAGGACAGCCTGTTACCCGCCACGTAAAACTGATACAGCAGATGGCACGGCGGCAATGCCATCCTGCCCTGCCTCACGTTTTCCTGTGGGGAGATGCTTTCGTCGGGTAGATATTCCACGTTCCAGCCATGGAACAAAATACGCCTGCTGTGGGGATTGCTCTTCAAGCAATTGACGACGTAGTCTATCTGGTTGATCACACCGCCGTCCCGAGTGGGCCAGGCTGTCCATTGCTTTCCGTAGATGGGCCCAAGTTCACCATCCTCGGTAGCCCATTCATCCCAGATTCGCACTCCATTCTGATTCAGCCATCTAATATTAGTATCACCATTCAAGAACCAGATGAGTTCGTTGGCAATGCTTTTGAAGTGAAGTTTCTTGGTAGTAAGAAGTGGAAAACCCTGGCTCAGGTCATGCCTGAACTGCCGCCCGAATACTGAAATCGTTCCGGTACCGGTCCGGTCGGATTTTTCTACACCATTGCTCAGGATGTCTTGCAGTAATTCCAGGTATGGGCGCATCAGGCCGGGCTCTCTCCGCCGATCAGTTTGACACCGCCTGGTTACGGTAAGCCAGGGTCAGTAACAGAATGCCGATGACGATCATCGGTACACAGAGCAATTGTCCCATCGTTAACCAGCCAAAGGCAATAAAGCCCAGATCAGCATCCGGTTCCCGGTAGAACTCTACGAAGAAGCGAAATACACCGTAACCCACGGTGAACAAGCCGGATACGGCATAACGCGGCCTCGGCCTGGAAGAAAACCACCAGACGATGACAAACAGCACCACGCCTTCCAGAAAAAACTCGTAAAGCTGGGAAGGGTGTCTGGGTTGTTGATCCGGATAAGGGAATACCATGCCCCAGGGTAAATCGGTAGGACGGCCCCAGAGTTCCGCACCGATGAAATTCCCAAGGCGCCCGGCACCCAGGCCAAACGGTACGAATGGAGCAATGAAATCCAGAATTTCAAACCAGGGGCGCTGCAGTTTGCGGGCATACCAGTAGAGGGCTGCCATAACCCCAAGAAAGCCGCCATGGAAGGACATTCCACCTTCCCAGACCTGGAACAGCCAACGGGGATTTTCAAGAAGCCGATCAAAATTGTAAAACAGACCCGACCCCAGTCGACCACCCACGACGGCACCCAGCGCCCCGTAAAAGACCAGGTCTGAAATCTGCTCAGACGTCCAGATTCCGGGAACTTTTCTGGCCCGGTAACCGGCCATCAACCATGCGCCACCGAAGGCAACGATATACATGATGCCGTACCAGTGCACATTCAGAGGGCCGATGCTGAAGGCAACGGGATCGATATCTGGATAGAGGAGCATTTGCGGCCGAGACAGAATCTTTGCAGTTTAAATCATGCCCGCGATGCTCTACCATGCGAATTGCCGTGTCAAGGAACGGATGAGTTGAAATCCGACTGACGGAAAAGGAACTGAATACCACTGCCCCGGAATAAAGAAGGCCAGCGTTTTCGACCCTGAATACGCCGGCCTTCCAAACATCCCTATTTAATCCCCTGGCACTGCAAGCAAACTGCCGGGGCCGTCCATGAGTGAGTCATTATCCTTAAACACCAAGCCATTACTATAGGAGAATGGCCCATAATTTGAGAATTGTGATGGCCTTCAATTTTTCAGATGTTCCGCTTTTCTATGTGCCTGATTGTCTTTGCCTATCGCTATCACCCGCAGCTACCGCTGGTCGTGGCTGCCAATCGCGATGAATTTCACTCCAGGCCGAGCCGGAGAGCAGGTTTCTGGAATCTGGAAACGCCTCATCCGGGGCTGCTGGCGGGGCAGGATCTCTCCCAGGGCGGTACCTGGCTGGGCATTTCCCGTGGCGGCCGATTCGCAGCAGTAACCAATTTCCGCACACCGGGTTCTAACACCGGGACAAAATCCCGGGGGCTTCTGACCAGGGAGTTCCTGCTAGGGGATTTAACGGCTGCCGACTACGTGGCGTCATTGAGGAACTCGCTGAATGATTATGGGCCATTCAACCTGCTGGTGGGGGATTCCCGGGGTCTCTACTATCTGAATGGCATCAGTGGTCATGGGGAGGAACTTGGTTCGGGAGTTTACGGCCTTTCCAATGGCGTACTCAATTCCGACTGGCCCAAGGTGTGCTCGGGAAAAGCGGCATTAAAGGCCCTGCTGCAACAGTCGGCTACCGTGACCACAGACCGGCTTACCAGCATGATGACGAGCCGGGAGCCGGCACCGGACCCACAGCTGCCGGAAACCGGACTGCCGCTTGAGCTGGAACGAGTATTGTCTTCCAGTTTTATCGCAAACCCGCAACGGAATTACGGTACGCGCTGCACCACAGCGCTCATAGTCGATCAACAGGACATGGTTCGTTTCAGCGAGCAGTGTTACGGGGCAGATTCAGCAATCACGTCGCGCTGCTATTTCCACTTTCCGCTCCTCGGCAACAGCCGGCAAGTGACCCGGTCGGTCGGTGGGGCCTTCAGTTGATCCGTGAAGATCGCAGCAGCCTGTCTACACCCGCATTATAAAGTGCCATGTCGACAGCGCTGCGTATCGTCTGCGCGTCATCCAGGTGGGAAACCTGCTCCAGCAGATCCTGGGCTGCTTCCATTGTCACCGTCCGGATTACCGACTTGACCTTCAACAGCGTCGACGAATTCATGGACAGCACATCGAACCCCATCGCTATCAGCAGCACTGCCGCGCCCGGATCGCCAGCCATTTCTCCACAGATACTAACCTGCTTGCCCTCAAGATGAGCTTCACTGACCACATGACGCAATGCCTGCAGGACTGACGGGTGGAATGAGCTGTAGAGGTTGGCAACCCGGGGATTGTTGCGATCGACGCCAAGAATATACTGGGTCAGGTCATTGCTGCCCACGGAAACGAAATCCACCATGCGGGCAAGGACCCGGGCCTGATAGACTGCGGCAGGTAGCTCGATCATGACCCCTATCCGTGGGTAGATCACCTCCAGACCCTCCTGCAACAACTCCCGATAGGCTTTCTTGATAAGCTGGGTTGAGGCCACGACTTCACTTACGTTGGATATCATGGGCAACATGATCTGAAGGTTATTCAAGCCAATGCTGGCTTTCAACATTGCCCGTATCTGGGCGGAAAAAATTTCCGGATGATCCAGTGTTACGCGGATGCCACGCCAGCCCAGGAACGGATTTGCCTCCTCAATAGGAAAATACGGCAGGTCCTTGTCGCCTCCTACGTCAAGGGTTCGCATGGTAACCGGCATGGGAGCGAAAGCCTGCAGTTGCTCGCGATATATTGAGGCCTGTTCCTGTTCACTTGGAAAGCGCTCGCTCAACAGAAACGGCACCTCGGTACGAAACAGCCCGATACCCTCGGCACCCTGGTCCAGAGAACGGACCACATCAGAGATCAACCCGGTATTTACCCACAAATGTACGCGGTGGTTG
This sequence comes from uncultured Gammaproteobacteria bacterium, assembly GCA_942492445.1. Taxonomy (GTDB): domain Bacteria; phylum Pseudomonadota; class Gammaproteobacteria; order Pseudomonadales; family Pseudohongiellaceae; genus NORP240. The sequence continues at coordinate 71,997 of CALOEW010000003.1, read as the reverse complement.
TCGGCAGTCACACAAGGAAGATCCCTTATGTCGGCCAGGCCCTGGGTCAGTACGTCTTCTTCACGGATCGTATCCTGGAAACGCTGGCGCAGCTGATCAGTGGGGTTGCTGATGACCTGCCCGTTGTACCCGTCAACGATCATTTCCTTGCCATCAAGTTGATTGATAGGCAGGTCAACGACACCCATTACCGTCGGCACCCCCATGCTGCGAGCAAGTATCGCCACATGTGAACTACCTGACCCTTTCACGGAAATCAGGCCTTTCAGATTTTCCTTTGGAACATCCGCCAGCATCGCCGGGGTCAATTCTTCACTGACTAGAATGGTGTCATCGGGATATTCGGTTTTTACCGGTTCTCTTTCCTGCAGATATGCCAATACTCTGCTGCACAGGTCTTTGATGTCCACAGCCCGTTCGCGCAGATATTTGTCGTTCATCAATTCAAAGCTGCGAACGTGCTCGTTAGCAACATGCGCCAGGGCGCCCTGGGCCCAGACCCCTTTACGGATCTGCTCGACCACCTCCCTGCCGAGCGCATCATCATCGAGCATGTGCAGATAGACATTGAACAACTCGCGCTCCCCGTCCGGCATGTGACCTGCGGTATTCTCGTACAATGCGGACATATCATTACGCACGGCTTGAAGGGAATTGTTGAACAGCTCGATCTCATGTTCTATGTCCGAAACCATACGCATCGGCACATGGCGCAGGTCGGCTGGAGGGAAAATCACGACCGCAGTTCCAATCGCCACACCACTGGAGCCGGACACCCCGGAAAAAGTCGTATCTGCGGTTTTATGACCCGATGGACTCGTTCCCTGGATCGCGCCGGTGGCTTCGGCGTGAGCGATTACCCCGGCCAGTTGCGCCGAAAGTGTAATCAGGAATGCTTCTTCACCCGTATCGAAACGGCGCCGCTCCCGATTCTGTACTACCAGAACCCCCAGCACGGATCGATGGTGAATGATCGGCACACCCAGAAAGGATTTGAATGGTTCCTCTCCGGTTTCCGGCAGATAGTGAAAACTTGGGTGCTGATCGGCATCGACCAGGTTGACCGGCTCAGCCTGCTGGGCTACCAGACCTACCAGCCCCTCACCCAGGCCCAGACTGACGTGACCTACAGCTTCCTTTTTCAGCCCCTCGGACGCCATAAGCACGTGGCCATTGATATCTGCATCCAGCAGGTAAACGGAGCAGACTTCCGTATCCATGGCTTCGCTGACCCGGGAGACAATGATGTCCAGCGCCGACCTGAGGTCCTTGGCTGAGTTCACAGCCTGCACAATACTGCGCAATCTATCCAGCATAATGCCGTCCCAGTCCAGAAAAAACTTTCGACCGGTTTACTTCACAGGTTTTCAAGGGGATGTGCAGCCGTTAGTGGTCGAGTTATTCTTGCAAATACAGTTTCAGGGGCTGTTCCAGCTCCTGCAACGCCTTTTGGTACACTTCTCTTTTAAAATCAATAACTTCGCTTAATGGATGCCAGAATTCCACCCAGCGCCAGGCGTCGAACTCGGGCTGAGAGCTGCGTGTCAGGTCGATTTCTTCCTCTGCCACTTCGAGGCCCAGCAGAAACCACTTCTGTTTCTGCCCGATGCAGACGGGCAACGAATGGCGACGTATAAAATTACGGGGCAGCCTGTACTTGAGCCAATCCCGGGTCTGGTGCAGGATTGTCACGTGCTTTCGTTGCAGACCTACCTCTTCATCCAGTTCACGATACAGTGCATCCTGCAGTGACTCACCCGGCTTAATTCCGCCCTGGGGGAATTGCCACGCGTCCTGACCGATTCGCTTTGCCCACAGCAGACTACCCTGTTTATTACAAATGACAATCCCGACGTTGGCGCGGAATCCTTCTTCGTCAATCACCGTGACAACCCTTAGACACCGGAAAACTCTCATTGTTTCATAATTCTGCCAACCTGATCAATGACGAAAATTTTCGCTGACTCGGTTATTTATTTATATATCAACAAGTTATAGATGAGCTGGTGAGCTCTGGCCGGCTGCTGTTGCCTGCCGGGCCTCCATTCATGCACCAGGAGCAAGTATAATCAATGCGTTGCTTTCAGGATGCCGGATTACCATGGGATTAGCCATATTCGATCTCGACAACACGCTGCTGGGTGGCGATAGCGATCATGCCTGGGGGGAATTTCTCATCGCCAGCAAGCTGGTGGATGCGGCGGTACATGGCTCCAGAAATGACGAGTTCTACCGTCAATATCTGGACGGCAGCCTTGATATCCACGACTATGTCCGCTTCACGCTCGGACCGGTGCTGGGGTATACCCTGCGGGAACTGGACGAACTGCATCAACAGTTCATGACACACTTTATAAGGCCCATTATTTTACCCAGAGCCTTGGAACTCATCGACAATCACAAAGCCGCTGGTGATTTTTGTCTGATCATGTCGGCGACCAACTCGTTCATTACCGCACCCATCGCACGAGAGCTGGAGGTCCATGATCTCCTGGCGACAGACCTGATAATCCACGGCCGGCATTACACAGGGGACATTTCCGGGGTACCCTGCTTCAGGGAAGGCAAGGTAATAAGGCTGCGACAGTGGCTCGAATTACAGAACGACCAATTCAGCATCGAGGAAAGCCTGTTTTACAGTGACTCCTACAACGACTTGCCTCTGCTCGAGGCAGTTGCAGAACCGGTCGCCGTAGATCCCGACCTGCGCCTTGAAGAATATGCCGGAAGCCATGGCTGGCGAATCATCAGCCTGAGATAGCAACACCGCCTGAAGCCCGGGGCATTACGATTCCCGGCCAGCGGTCCCTCAGCTGAACTGGATGTCCACGATCAAGTCATCGGCGATCTGCTCCAGTTCTTTCCGCAGTGCATCCAGATCCAGGCCCGAGGGAACCATGAGCCTGACCTCTGCATTGAATAGAGTCTCTCCGGACATGGGCGCAATAGTACATTCGGAATTAAGCTCTTCCACATTGACTCGTTGCTTCGCAAGGGCGGCGGAAATCTCCCTTATGATACCGGGTCTGTCGTTGCCGATGAGGTTGAGGCTGAGCGACTGGCTGGAATCGTTGCGTTTTTCGCCACTTCCCTTTTCTATGACCAGCCGCAGACTGTCAGACAGAGACTCTAACTCGCGGACCAGCTTCTCAGTGTTCCCATCCGGGACACTGACCCGAAGTATGCCAGCGAATTTCCCCGCCAGATGCGACATGCTGCTTTCCAGCCAATTGCCGGAGTTACTTGCAACAACCTGGGACAGTTGCTCCACCAGCCCGGGCCTGTCGTCACCGATCAATGTCAGCACCAGATACGTTGTCATGGATCAATCCCTGTTAGGGAACCTCTGATTAATTAAACAGATCAATCTGTGTATCAAGCAATTCTTTCATTGAAGTGGATTTAAAGACAAGGATGGAGTCTGCAATGGGAGCGATCTGTCGTTCGATATAAAATTCGTGATCGATGGGTGACCGTCGGTACTGTCGCGGCTCCGGACCATTGACAGTCATCAGGTATTCCACCCAGCCGCCCGCATCGTATAACGAGGGCAGATTTCTGGAAGCACGGATCGCCTCCGCTTTGCGGGCCGCCTGGACATGGGGAGGCACATTCTTGACATAGTCCTTCAATTTGCGACGAAGCCGCCGCCGCAGAACGAGATCCTCTTGCTGTTCCCCGTCCCGGATGGCCTGCACAGTGGTGCTGATCAATAGTTTATAGGGCCTGTCGAGAAATATCCGCTCATACAATTCCTTCTGAAAGCGGCGTGCCAGTGGCGACCAGTCGCTTCGAACCGTTTCCAGCCCCTTGAACACCAGCCGGTAGTCACCTTCTCCCGAACCGGTACGTACCAGACCGGCATAACGCTTCTTGCTGCCGGTTTCAGCTCCCCGAATGGTGGGCATGAAAAACTTGTCAAAATGGGTTTCAAACTCGATTTCGAGGCAGCTTTGTATCCGCTGTTCGCACAACAGTCTGTCAGTCCACCACTGGTTCAACCGGGAAGCCAGATCCCGCCCGAGACTTTCCACGTCGCCTCCGGTTTCTCCTATCAACACGAAAACTGAGTCGGTATCTCCGTAAATGACACGGTAGCCGTCTTTTTCGATAAATCCCTTGCTTTCCTTGATGATCTGATGACCCCGGCGGGTTATGGAACTGACCAGCCTGGGATCAAAAAATCGGCAGCCCTGTGTCCCGAGCACGCCATAAAAGGAATTCATTATGATCTTGATCGCCTGGGAAAGTACCCTGTTGCCACTGGATTTGGCCCGATCTCGCGCTGACCACAGAGTTTCAAGCAGTTCCGGCAACAGGTGTGTGTGACGGGAAAACACGCCACCATCAAAACCGGAAATGGGGTCCTTCTCTTGCAATCCCTCTGCCAATGCCAGGGGATCAATGTGAAAAGAGCGAATGATACTGGGATAGAGGCTCTTAAAGTCCAAAACAATCACATGCCGGTAAATTCCCGGCACTGAGTCCATCACATATCCACCGGGGCTGGCGTTGCGGCCCGGGTTTATCGCCGGGGCTGGCGCCACGTAACCTGCCCGGTGAAGTCGCGGTAGATACAGGTAATCGAAAGCCGCAACCGAACCCCCATAACGTTGCAACTCCAGCCCGGTAAGCTGACTGCGCTCCACGGCAAAATCGATCAGCTGCTCCTGTGTGAAGATATCCCAGACCAGCCGGCAATCCTCCAGGTTGTATTCAGCCAGTGCAGGTTTGTCCTGCGCAAAGAGCCTGGTAATTTCTTCGCCCCGCTGGTCTACGTCATCCACCAGCTTGCCTCTCCCCAGCAACTGGCGGGCGACGTGGTCCAGAGAAAAATTTTCAAACTGATAAGTCGCTGAACGCATCAGTTCGATCCCATCCAGTACGACCCGGCCCGGCACAGAGGCAAAGAACCTGCCATTACCGTCCCTGGCCTGCCGCCACTTTATCGGCTCCTGATTGCGGCCAAGGCGAAGTTCAATCTGCAAGCGCTCGCAGACCTGTTGCAGAAATCTCAGGTCGAAGTTCACCACATTCCAGCCGATTATCACGTCGGGATCGTACCCGGCAACCCACTCGAGAAACGCCAGTATCAGGGATTTTTCATCATTGAAATACTGCAGATTCGAAACCGACTGCAATCCGGGTTCGTCTCCCACCATGAAGACAATCTGCTGATCCGCGGTATACAGGCCGATAGAGTAGAGCGTAGTTTCGGCATAGGCAGTTTCGATATCCAGCGATACGCAGGTCAGGTCAGGACGGAACTCGGCTGGCCGCAGACGCGGGTTGAGTCCTTCCTTAAAATTGGTCGCGGTCACCAGGTCGCCAAATACCTCCACGCCCCCGGTGACGAATCGCTCCATCAAATACCGGTCCAGAGGATTTATGTCACCCTCAAGGACAAAGATTCCGTGATTTCGCAACAGGTCCCTGGCTTCATATAAGCCCCTCTGTGTCCGGAAATAAAGCGTGACTACCTGTTGATGCTCAAAATCCTGTAATGAGGAAGCAGCAAATCGCCAGCCCCGGCGATGGGCCAGCAGCTTTCTGGTTCTGTCGAAATGAGAGACTGCCACGAAACAGACACTTTCCTGGCTCCGAATCGTGAGCCGGAGTGGACCTTCAGGTGACGCGGCCCAATAAATCAGGTCCTGCCCCTGCGGGCTCTCCACCCTATATCTTGACAGAATGAACCCTTTCGTAGGTGCATCCGGGGGGTATTGAGGTAGCGGCGCTGCGAGTCATTGGCACGGTACATTTTAGGGCCAGAAATACCGCAAAAAAAGAAGCCGGTCTAACGACCGGCTTGGTTTCGACAAGTTTACCTGTCGGCAGGCGTTCAGATCCGAACCGTTCTTGGCCACTGGGCATAGTTTTCCCAGTAACTGACTTTCTCCGGCACCTGATCGGCAGTCGGCTGAACATTACCCTCCACGTCGGTCACTCGGGACACGATGGTATGCTCACCAGGAGCGGGATTCATCCACGTGAAGCTGAACAACTTCCAGGTGTATTGTCCATTGCGTGGATTCAACTCAGCACGCTGCCACGGTCCGTCGTCAACCTTGATTTCAACATTGCGTATGGGGGTGCCATCATTGAGAACGAAACCCTGGATACGGAATTCGTCTCCGAGTCGACTGACACGGGCAATTACCGATTTCATGTTAATGGAGGTTACTGAGTTCTCCACCCAGCGCTCCACCCCGCCGACAACCTCTTTCTTGAGTGTCACATAGTCGCGACCCATGAATCGCCCCATGTACCGGGTGTCCTGAACATGGATCTGGGTCAACCACTTGACATTGGCAACTCCGTACCAACCCGGCACAATCAGCCGCAGTGGACGACCGTGGTACAGAGGCAACTGCTCGCCATTCATTTCAAACGCCAGCATGTTTTCCGGCCGCATGGCATCCGCTATGGACAGGCTGCGGGCAAATGCCGTTTCCACGTCGGCCCCACGGATTTCCTCGGTTCCGATATCACCGCCGAAAAACACGATTTCCTTGGCCCCGTCCTGAATACCCGCCTGTTCCAGGAGGTTTCTCAACGTGACCCCCCGCCAGCGGGCATTACCTACGAGCCCGTTGAAAATGGTTCCCCTGTTGCCACCGCACTCCCAGCCGGCATCCAGCTCGACCACATCCCTGTTCATCACCTGCTGGAGGGTCAGCTCCATGGGGTTGTTCACCATACCGGTCACTTTCAGGCGGTAACCGGACAGGTCCAGCTGCGGCTGGCCGTAATGCTGGACAACATAAAAGTCGTCGTTGGAGGAATAGAACGAGTTGATTTCCCGTATATCCTGGAAATAGGTACCACCGGCCTGCTTGTCAGGCGGCTGGAAAGAATCCGGGATATCAGTGAACGGCACCAGTTGTTCCCCCTGGGCCAGTGCCGGCAGTACCCAGCCTGGTATGGATGCGGCTCCCGCTGCCAAAACACCACCCTTAACAGCTCCTTTTAACAATTCTCTTCTGCCTTCATCTTCCGGTTTCATGGCTGTTCTCTCTCTGTTTTTGGTCTTTATACCGACCGGATAATTCTGTATGGTTTCTGGTTCGTCTCACGTTGTAAGCGTGTCCTGGAACGATACCACATCTTCACCTTCAGTCTACAGGGCGGATGGGTGGCAATCGCGGCACTGATAATCCAGCACTGAAGCAATTGTCGGGTGCCGGAACGTGGTCGTATATGGTGATACTCGATGAATTATCAGGAAGCTAAGGTCTACCTGCTTGGCCGTCCGGAGGCCTGTGAGGATTACCCCTTCTATCCCGATGTCTTGGTTCCCAAGGTCAGGGGTAAGATGTTCGCTACCCTGACGGAGCGCAATGGAGTAGTGACAATGAACTTGAAATGCGATCCCGACGAAGCGCTGGCTCTGCGGGATATTTTCCCCGCAGTCACTCCCGGTTACCACATGAACAAGAAGCACTGGAACACCGTCATACTGGATGGCAGTGTCCCGGCGGGTGAAATCCGCCGCATGATAGACAACTCCTACCGCCTGGTAGTGATGAATTTGCCGCGACTTGATCGAGTCGCACTGATGGCGCAGCTCTAGCCCGGTTGAAATCGGGCACAATTGAGGGTTTCTTTACTGAAATCCGACAGGACTCATTACCTGAAAACTGAAAAATCAGGAAATCAGAAATTTCCATTTCCCGCCAATTTCCGGTGTGCTAGCGTTCAAAACAAGCGATTGCAGAAAGCCGGGCTTCATCACACCCGATAATTGAATGATATCGGGCACGCGCGGCTTGCAGGCAGTTCACGCCCGGCTGAAGTCAGTTTGATTCGAATTTCGGCTTTCCGCAGAAGTTACTGTCACAGGTGTAAATAAGCAATGAACCAGTCCGTTTCAAAATTTTCCCCGATCACCGTTGATGTCAAGCGCCGAATTCGGCAATTAAGGCTGCAAAAGGGTTTCCCGATGAATGAAGCCGCCAGCCTGCTGGGCGTATCACGTAAACAACTCGAAGACATAGAGACTGTCCGGAACTACGGCTGTCACCTCGACCTGGAGCTGCTGGCCAAGATCAAGGTAATTTATGGGGTGTCGCTGGATGAAATATTTGGTGAGCTTCCAGAGGATTATTATTCCGACTACTACACCCGACCCAGAAAAAAGCTCAAGGGGTGATGGAGGCGAGGAGATCGGCAATTCAGGTTGGGCCGGGCGGACAATGGCCGGGGCGAGCCATCGACCGTCGCGGCCCGATCGATTTTCGTGTATACTGCCGGGACACGTTCAGGTTTCACATGCAGGTAGTTATGGCGAACAAAGCGAAAAAAGCAGCACCGGTAACAAGTCGTAATGATCTCGAGCAACACGTTGCCGAATTCCTGAAGTCGGGCGGCAAGGTGCAGAAAATTCCCTCCGGAGTCAGTGGCCAGACTTCTACGAGCGGCCCGCGGCAAATCGTGCTGAGCCATAAAACAAGTTCATAACCAAGCCTTCGTTTCAACCTGCTCCAGCCCGGGGCTAGAGTTACCCGAAATCTTCCCACCAGGGTTGCGGAGACACCGTACTGCTTCTGGAGCCTGGCCACTTCCCGTTCAGGCCGAAAGAGTCTGACTATCCGGGTTTCTATCGATGTGGTCAGAGTGCACACCCTGGATTTCAAACCTGTTATTGACACCAGGTACTGTAGCCATCAAACCATCCATCAACGGCTTTCAAAGAAATAGGGAAGTCGAACCAGCTTTTTAAACCTTTCTGCGCGGGTCTAAAGCTTCTCGACCTGGTACCCCTGATCTTCAAGGAGATTCAACAGGCCATCTTCACCTACCAGATGCGCCGCCCCCACCAGAACGAACTCATTTCCGTCATCCCGGAACATCTGTTCTATAACAGGGAGCCAGTTGAGATTTCTTTCCATCAACAACGAATTGTAAAGCTCTTCGGATTCGACACGCATATCATCGACAAAGAGGCTGGCCAGAGCCTCCATGTCACCCTCACGCCAGGCGCTGACCAGATCTTCCATGCTGGTGGATATCTCCTCCAGGTCATCCAGGGAGAGTAGTATGAATTCACTCTCGTTCCCCTCTCCCATGGCGGCGATGTAATCGATCTGTGCATCCACCGATTCCAGTTCACCAACAGCTTTGGCGTCGCCCATGGCCCGATTGCTGAAATACATGTCCACTCCCTGTGGTGTGAAACCCATTTTCTGGAATTCCAGCAGTTGCAACGTGCTTATTACAAGCCCGGGCTTGAATTTTTCCATCATCATAACAGGCATGCCTGCACTCATAAGGTGATCGCTGAGGGCCCGGTAGGCATCATCGCTGAGCACGGTCTTCAATGTGCGTGCATCGTTGTAGGTAAGGCGCTGTAACATGCGTGTCTGTACCGCTATTTCGCTCATTGCCGCAACATCGGTTTCAAAAAACAGCCGGTCGGAGTCTGCATAGGCCTGTTCAAATTCCTCGGGCAGGGGGTAATCACTCGGACGAAGCAGGTGTACGGTGCCGCCAAGGTAGACTTTGCTGTCGCCGGAACTGGCTACCCACACTGACGATTCGGCGTACACTCCGGCACTAAAGAGGAAAATAAAAGCCATGGCTGTAAGACGAAAAGATCTGGCCATACTGTTGATCGAAGCCCGCCCTGAATGAGTCATGATGTATTCTGCCGTAGTTCCAAAAGTGCCTGATTGGCTTTCAAATTGCCCTTTAATTTCAGGGAACCGCTGATTAACAGGCTGTTGAAAATCTATTGCGCTTGCCAGTGCTTCCTTGGCTGCGCTCATAGCGTTTTTCACCTGCCTGTTAATTACCGCGATGCTCTGGCCATAATTAATCAGAGTTGCCCTAACTTAACATGGCTCTCGTTGGTTACAAAGTCGAATCACTTCAATTTTAGACCTGCTTCGAAAAGCGACACCCTTCCCGTGTCATTAATCACCTGTACGCGAAACACATTCTTTGCCAAATCCAGGCCAATCACGCTACCCTTATCCATGGGGGTCTTTCGCCCTGCCGGTTGAAGGGTAACGTTTATGGAACCATTGATGCCGATTTGGGGAGCGGTGCCTATTTCACACCTTGGCAGGCTGGCAGGCTGTTGAAAAACGTGATGAGCGCGGCCATGGCGAGGCAAAAACTGGCGAAAAAGCGCAGTGTACCGGGTGTAAATGAGCATTTTGAGCCAGTTTTTAACGAAGCACTGGCAAGCGCGATAGTTTTTCAACAGCCTGCTAGTCAGAGATCCCCGCAACGAGAGTGATAGATGGCCATCCTGCTTTTCAGACTCCGAAACGTACCCGCCGATGAAGCCGGGGAAGTCAGGGAATTACTGCTTGAAAACGGAATTGCGTATTACGAGACTTCAGCAGGAAACTGGCGCATCTCAATGCCTGCCCTCTGGCTGAAGGACGATTCACAACTGCCTGAAGCCAGGGAATTACTGGACAGATATCAGCGGGAACGACGAGATCGTATCAGGCGGGAGTACGAAGAGCGGAAACTGGCCGGCGAACAACAGACCCTGTGGAAAAACTTTGTCCATAATCCGGTGAAAGTTTTATTCTCCCTGGGGGCTGCACTGCTGGTTTTATACCTATCGTTACAGGCGTATTTGACTTTGGGGTGAATAGGTCACACCTGAAAACGGCATCCGGGGGAGAAATCAGTGCTTGCCATTGAAACCCGGGTTAAACAGGCTGTTGAAAATCGTGATGGGCGCAGCCAGGGAAGCACTGTCAATCGCAATAGTTTTTCAACAGCCTGAATAGGGGTGTTCAGGCGATCTCACGGTACATGGGATCAAAGTCGAAGGCCAGTTCATCTTCCAGGTAGGACATCTCCCAGTTTTCCTCGTCGACGTCGAGAAATTTCATGGCTACGTCCCGATTGTGTACCCGGACAACCTGAACTGGGAGAGCGGGCATTGAATCGTCCCAGCCTTCACCGTGAATTCTCGCGTCCATCTCCATCATGGTGAACAACGATACGTCCTCATCCAGTGAGAGGGATAAGCCACCATGCGACATTTCATGAACCTGGCCGGTGACAATACCAAGCAGAGGATGCGACAGGCTTACCCAGAATTGAACCGGTATACGCTTGTGGCGACGTCTATCAATCATTTGCATCTGCATTGTTTCAAACTCTCGAAATACCCCTTGACGAACGTAGTCTAGGGCAGAGGTTTGAAGGCTGGTGTGAACTACCGCACAGTAGGCCCGGCATCAATGTGAACTGTGCCACACTATTATCGAGAACCCGGTATAAGGGAGGGAGAGCAAGTTTGTTTTGACAGCGCTTCGCTGGTGGGCTATAAAAAACACAGACTACGTGTGGGCAGCTCTAACAGGGGGAGCAGCTTAACATTCGATTACCACCCTGACCGCAAAGGAGGTGATCCCATCAATAGTCAATCTATGAAGGGAGCCTCCGGTTATACCCTCTGACTGACCGGAGTATTTCGGTTATTGCCAGATCCGGTATGGACTGGAGTTCGCTCCCCTAGGCAAGAGGTCCCGTTGTCGGCATCTGTCGGCAACGGGATTTTTGCGTGATCGCTACCTGTGGATGAGTGATCGACGGAATTCAGCTGAATAAGTCCCACATCGCTCTGGCCTTCAGACAACTGCCCGGCCAAGGTAGCGGCGCAGACGGGGAGGAAAGTGTCGTTGGTGCAGCAGTTGCTGCAGCTTCCACTGTTGATCAGGCGCCACATCCCGGAGAAAGCTGACTTGTGCCCCTTGAAGCACTGCCAGCGGAACGCCGTCAGCATACAGTACTCTGTTGTTGACCAGCCGCGGCAAACGGCTGTCGGGAAGCATCAAGGTCAATAGATTTACCGGGTCGGTGGCTGCCAACGCCAGGTATTCCATGGGTTTGTCAGCGTTCCCCTCCGTCGCCCTGCGGGCTGTGCTACGCAGCAAATCCACCGTTTCCGGGTATGCAAACTGCTCGCCTCCGATACCGGCAATGAAGCGTCCGCCGCGCAGCCTTCCCTGCAGTTCCATGCGCCGCAGAGCCCGCAATAGGACTCGCCAGGGCGGCGCAAAGGTTTCCCGCTCCAGAATTTTGCGAAACAATACACCCCAGCGCTGCAGATACACCTGTATCAGGCGCTCAAGCTGTTCTTCAGTCAGCGGTTGCCCATCAGGTCCGCCTTCCGATTCCGCCGGGGAAACCGCCTTGATCAGCAACGACCAGCGTCCGGCATCTTCGATTCCGAACATTGCCCGCCTGCCGCGATGGGGCCGGTTACCGGGCTTACGTTGTTCCGGTGTCAGCAGGGCTCGCAGTCCGGTGAAACTGTCGCTGGTGGCTCGACCAAGACTGACAAGTTCCGCCAGGCCCTGCTCGATGCGGGTTTTCAACAGTCCTGTACGTTGCTGAATCTCGGTGGTGAAACTGGCGCCATGCTGTCGCAGATCCTGCTCGATAAGGTCCGCTTCGTGCCCTAGCCCGGAGTCTGCGCCTTCACTGCGATCGGCGGCTGCCAGAGTCTCCCAGATGTCCATGTTTTCCCGGCTGACCAGCATGATTGGCGTGGTGCGAATCGGGCCTGCCCTGCGACGCTCGTCGTGACCACTCTTAGCCGCGGGCAGATTGAATCGCCCCCAGGCCGTGCGGCCGCTGATGCACATGACGTCGAGCCAGCTGGGATCGTAATCGCGTATGCGGGCGGGCAGAATATCGGATTCCCAGGCTGCGGCCGGTGCCGCGATGCCATCGAGCAGGGTCAGGCTGGCCTGAAGACGCGTCTGACCATCGAGGTAAGGGGTGACTGCAATCGGCGCAGTCCCATCCCGGTGAATCTGCAACTGGTGCAGTTGAAACAGAAATCGCAGATAATTCTGCAGGGAAACTGGCTTGATAGTCTTGCGGTGAGCATCGATAGTATAGCGATGAATTCGTTGTAGAAGCCGACGCTCACACCATTCTGGTTCAACCGCCGGTCCGGTGGCAGGGACTTTGACTCCGGATGTGCTGCTGAACTGACCTCGAAACACATAGCCTTCAACTTCCAATGCCAGCAGGGCGGCATTTATGGCTTCACGGTCAAGCCCACATTCAGCCGCCAGCCCGGTCGCGGTCACCGGCCCTATCCCTTCCAGCCTGCCTCGTATAACTTCACGCACCGCGTCCTCGCGCTGCCAGGCCTTCATACCGATACGCTCCGGCAGTGTCAGCCCGGGGCTCAATGATGCCCCGGGAAATGCCTCCAGCAGGCAGGGAGTCCGCTCCGCTGCGACCCACAGGGTATGCTCTGCCGTTGCCAGACTACAGGCCCGGCCATCAGCGCTCAGAATCTGAAGGTATCGGCCGTACTGATAATGTTTCGCTTCCTCTACCGTCACATAGTGCAGACTCAACAGGGCGTCGTGCAACTCATCGGCGTTGCCGACTGACGGCCAGGCCTGTTCCCGAACCTGCCGGATTGCCTCCGGGTCCAGCACTGCCAGATTTCCGGTTTCGCCCGGGTCCAGCCAACTGCGGTTCCGGATGGCATTTGTCCGCCGTTCTTCGAACGGCGCATCGTCCAGAAAGGCATAAGGGCGGGCGTTGATTATCTCCTGAGCAAACGGTGAGGGCTCTCGAAGATCCTGGGCTACAAGTTTCAATTTCCGGTTCTCGATATCACCGATCAAGGCAGTGAGCGCCTCAATATCCATTGCCTCGGTAAGACAGTCGTGAATCGTCTGGTTGACCAGCGGATGATCGGGAACCTCCCGCTTACCCTGGATATTCTCGAAACAGGCGATCTGATCCGGAAAAACGTGTGCAACCAGGTCCTCGGCGTCCATTCGCTGGAACTGGGGGGGGACACGTTTACCCGCCCGGTTGCGTTGAATTGCCAGTGCCCGGGTAGCATTCCAGCGCCACCGCACTTCAAACATGGGAGCATCCAGCAGGGCCTGCACCAGTACGTCCTTCAGGCTCGCGGTCTGAAGATAGTTGTAGACATCCTCCAGTTCGAAACTGTGCACCGATCCCAGGGAAATTACGATACTGTCCTCGTTGGCTGCCGCCTGCAGCTCGAAATTGAATGTACGGCAGAATCGTTTTCGCAGCGCCAGGCCCCAGCCCCGGTTGATACGACTTCCATAAGGGGAATGGATAACCACGTGCATGTCACCAACTTCATCGAAAAAGCGCTCGATAACCAATGTTTCACGCGTCGGCATAACGCCCAGTGCCTGCATTCCCGCCTGCAGATAGGCCACCAGTTGCGCAGCCGCCCCGTGGGTGACGCCGGTGCGTTCAACGACCCTTTCTATGGTCTCGTCCTGGGAACACTCCGACAACAGGTCTGCTACCAGGCTCCGCAATCTGGAAACCGCCTCGGACAATTCCCGGGTTCGCCCTGGCCCTTCCCCAAACCAGAACGGAATAGTGGGTGGCATACCCTGGGCATCCCGAACCCGCACCTTCAATCCATCTACTTTAAGCAGTTGCCAGCTGTGCGTACCCAGGGTGAAGACGTCCCCGGGAAGTGCCTCGAGGGCGAAGTCCTCATTCAGAGTCCCGACGACGGTATCTTCCGGGTCCAGCACAACCTGATAATCGAACATGTCCGGTATGGCCCCACCGTTGGTCAAGGCAATCAGCCCGCTGCCACGACGCGGGCGGATACGGTCATTTATCTGGTCCAGATGCAGGTGGGTGCCGCGGCGGCCACGCCTGGTGGAATAACCGTTGCCCAACATCGACAGCAGCCCATCGAATTCCTCCCGGGTCAGATTTCGGTAAGGGTAGGCATTGGCGAACAGCCCGAACAGACTCCCGCTATTGTAAGCAGAATCCTTTGCGTTTCCTGCTGCCTCCGGTGCCGCCACCTCGGCAACGATCTGTTGACTGAGAATATCCAGCGGCTTCTCCGGCATCACGATACGGTCCAGTTCGCCCAGCCTGATACTGTCAAGGAGCGCGGTGCATTCCACCAGGTCATCACGGGTCAGAGGAAAGAGAATGCCTTTGGGAATACCCCCCACAGAGTGGCCACTGCGACCCACCCGCTGAAGCAACGTTGCGATACTTTTCGGCGAGGCGAACTGTACCACCAGATCCACTGCCCCCACATCAATCCCTAGCTCCATGGACGCTGTGGCTACCAGGACCTTCAATTCACCGGCCTTGAGACGTTGTTCGGCAGTGTGACGGTGGTCCCTGCTCATACTACCGTGATGTGAACACACACAGTGCTCACCCAGTCTCTCAGAAAGAGCCAGCGCCAGCCGTTCGGACAGTCGCCGTGTGTTGACAAAAACCAGGGATGTCCCGTGGCTTTCGATAAGCTGAACCAGACGCTCGTAAAGCTCCTCCCAGACCTCATTGCTCATCAGTGCAGACAACGGCGACCGGGGTATTTCCAGGCTCAATCGAAGTTCACGCCGATGCCCGGCATCGACGATCACACAATCTGCCCGGCCCTGGTGAATATTCTGATTGCCTACCAGGTAGCGGGCCACCAGGTCCACCGGATTCTGTGTTGCCGAGAGGCCGATACGCTGCACCCGGCCCGATACCAATGCGTCAAGGCGTTCAATGGATAGCGACAGGTGCGATCCTCGTTTATCTCCCAGCAGGGCATGAATCTCATCTATGATCAACGTCCTGGTATTTCTCAGCATGGCGCGACCACTGGCGCTGGTTAGCAGCAGGTAGAGTGATTCCGGTGTTGTAACAAGAATGTGGGGAGGATTCTTCGCCATTTTCTGACGTTCGTTCCGGGGCGTATCCCCGGTGCGCACCGCCACCCTTATATCCACCGGCGCTTTGCCCTCCCTATGCAGCTGTTCCGCTATACCGTCCAGGGGAATTTCAAGATTCCGGTATATATCGTTACTCAATGCCTTGAGTGGTGAGACATAGACTACCTGGACGCCATCCGGCAGAGCCTGTTCCATGGCAAGCTCTACCAGTTGATTGATTACCACGTAAAAAGCGGCAAGCGTCTTGCCACTGCCGGTCGGCGCCGCGATAAGGGTATGACGTCTGCTCTGGATTGCCGGCCATGCTTCGGCCTGCGCCGGAGTAGGCTGACCGAAGCGCGCCACAAACCAGTTGCGGCAGGCGGAATTGAATTGATTCAGCGGCATGATCGGATCATGAGTCAAAGTACTTGAATCGGCGTGCAGGAATCGGGTTTCGCCTTGAGTCTATAATGTTTCTCCATAAATCGGTACAGTCACCAGCGGTTGGTAATGCAGTTTTCAACTTCCAGGGAACCCCTGACACTTCATGTGATGTTCAGTCCGATAGGCCTGCTCAGCATGATCATGACGGCAGTACATAGCCGGGAAGCGCAGCCTGGCCCCATAACAGGGACTCTTTTCGCCACGATTTCCAGACTGCTGGGGTTACCGGTATTGTATTTTCCCGGGAGGGCCGCATAATGTCTCCACAGGACAGCTTGCAGAAATCGAGGGAGCAGCCGGGAATGCTGAAATACAAAGCACACCTTACTGACCGGATAGCGGGAGGTCTCAACTTATTCTGGCGGGAGAACCGGCACTTTCTGCTACTGCTCTGCTGTATCGTCTTTTTTAAAAGCGCCATCGCCGATCTCAGCTCTATTTCAGGGGCTTCGATGCAGCCGACACTGCTGGATGGGGACAAGGTCTGGGTCAACAAGCTGGCCTACGACGTCAAAATACCGTTTACCGAGATATCCCTTGGCAGCGTCAGCGACCCTCAACGTGGCGATATCGTTATTATCGATTCCCACCAGGCCGGCAAACGCCTGGTAAAGCGTATCGTCGGTTTACCAGGTGATTCAGTTTACATGCATGACAATGCTCTGGTAATCAACGGAGAGCCGGCCGATTATCGGATAGTGACAGAAGATGAGGATTCAATGATCATTATTGAACAGCTTCCTGAACACGCCCATCAGGCCAAGTTGTCAACCAGCTACTTCAGCCGCACGATGCGAAACTACGGCCCCGTTACGGTTCCGGACGGTCACTACTTTGTTCTTGGCGACAATCGCGACAACAGCGCCGACAGCCGTGCCTACAGTTTCGTTCCACGCGATGAATTAATCGGGCGCTCAAGTTCGGTCGTGTTTTCGCTGGATTCGGATAACCGTTTCCTGCCCAGAACGGACCGATTTCTTACCGAACTGCAGTAGCCCCTTTGTACCTGGCCGGGCTGAATCGGGCCCTGACCAGCGTCCATCGGAGTGGCTGGACAGAAAATACACAAGGCGACCTGTTCGTTCTGAATCCGATAAAGTTTGCAATCATCCAACGTACCTGCGAGGCACAACAATGAAGAAAAAGCTGTTCCAACTACCGACCGGTCTGCTCTTACTGGTTTTCACGTTTTTCACGGTATCAGTGGTGCAGGCCCAGGATTTCGTGTGGGCTCCAGATTTTGCCGTCGGCAGCACCATGGCGCCGATTGAGGCTCCGGATCAGAACGGCGAAATCAAGACCTTCGAAGACCTGGTTGGCGAAAACGGACTGTTAATCATGTTCAGCCGATCATTCGACTGGTGACCTTACTGCAAAGCTCAGCTCGTGCAGCTGACAGAAATTCACGACCAGTTTTCTGACCTGGGCATCGGAATCGCCGCCATGACCTATGATCCCTATGAGTTTCTCAAGGAGGTCGAACTCGATGAAGGCATCGAATTTACTTTGTTACAGGATCTGGAAAGGAGGCATTTCACAGCTTTCGGCATCCTCAATACCACTGATTTCGAACCCGGAGACCGCCCATGGGGAGTACCCTATCCCGGTATTTTCCTTATCGATCCGGATGGAGTGATCCGTTATAAGTTTGCCGAGGAGGATTATCGACTCAGACCGGACTTCGCCAACGTACTGGAGGCAGCGGCGGATATGTGATAATCCCGACCGAAACCCGCCAACCGCGGTGGACCATCGACCGGTGGTCCGCCGCTGTCGCCACAACCAATTGTAGACCAGACTTCCCACAGGCGCGCAATAGTCTTCCAACTGCCAGAATTGTGCTGGTGGCAGCTTAACAGCCGACTTCAGACTGGGCCGCGACGGATAATTCCCTGTATACTCCCGAACCTTCAGGATCCTCTGTTGGTCGAACGGTTCACTCAGCACGGAGTAGCCCCGTACTCGAGTCGGGACAATAGCCATGCAAGCCTCCCATTTTTTCCATCGCCGGTGCGACCCGCAGGCCTCAATTGCGCTCATACTGCTTTGCTTTTCCACGCTGCTTACGGCGCAGACACCTGAAATTGATTTTCAGATACCCCGAACCAGCAACCCTCCAATGATTGACGGCCGCATCGGTGAACTGGAATGGGCAGCAGCGCAGAGAGTCCTGCTGGATATCGAAACCAACCCCGGAGAGAACATCCAGGCGCGGGTAACTTCCGATGCCCTTATCATGGAGGATGGCGAAGTATTGTACGTCGCATTCATATCCTGGGATCCCGATGTAACCCAGATCAGAGCCTTTTACCGGGATCGGGACGACGTTCAGGCTAACGACCGGGTCGGAATCGTGCTGGACACATTCAACGATGAACGCCGGGCGTATGAATTTTTTGCCAATCCATTTGGAGTACAGTTGGATGCAATCAATGACGATGTCAACGATCGCTACGACAGTTCCTGGAATGCAATCTGGGACAGTGCCGGCAGAATCAATGAGGACAGTTATACGGTCGAAATGGCAATCCCACTGAAACAGCTGAGGTTTGCCGAGGGGCTTGAACAACAGACCTGGGGTATAAATTTCGTCAGGCGCTACCCTCGTGATCGTGATTACAGTATCAGTAACCGACCTCGAAATCTGAATATCTCCTGCTACCTTTGTGATATTGGCAAAGCCCAGGGATTTTCCGACCTTCAACCCGGTCGCAATCTGGAAATCATACCCACCGTTACAACGAGCTATATCCAGACCCGGGATCCCGCAGTTGGCGATTGGGAATCCGAAGATCTGGACCCTCAGGCCAGCCTGGACTTGCGCTGGGGCATAAACCAGAATCTTTACTTTAATGCCACCCTGAATCCGGACTTCTCCCAGGTTGAAGCCGATCGCACTATTCTGGACACCAACACAACTTTTAGTATTTTTATTCCAGAAAGGCGGACCTTTTTCCTCGACGGAGCCGATTACTTCAACACCTACCTCAATCTGGTGCATACTCGTAATATCGCCGCGCCCGATTATGGAGCAAAATTGACGGGGAAATCCGGGAACCATACCTACGGCCTGCTTGCCGCCAATGACACTTCGACAAGCTTCCTGATTCCCCGCAGCCTGGGCTCAAGCATTGCAACACTTGGCAATACACAGACTGATGTGTCAATTTTCCGCTACCGTTATGATGTTATGGACAATTCCACACTCGGTGCTGTCGTAACTGATCGGCAGGGCGATGGATACCGCAATACAGTGACAGGCATCGATGGCGTGTTTCAATTGACCAACAGTGATACGCTGACTGTTCAGACACTTCACTCGAGATCCCGGTACCCTGCCGCAGTACAGGACCGCTTCAATCAGCTCCCCGAGATCAGCGATCAGACTCATGTAATCGACTATCGTCATCGTGACCGTCGTTGGGACTGGTGGATAAATTATGTAGACTACGGCGAAAGCTTTCGTGCCGACCTGGGCTTTGTCAATCAAGTGGATTTCCGCCGCCTCACGTTACGTGCCGGTCACACCTGGCGCTGGGACGACAACTTCTTCAACCGCATCTGGTTCGCGGCCGATTGGGATAAAACCTTCGATCAGTCGGGGTTGAAGCTGGAGGAGGAGCTGGAATTCTTCCTGGAAATGGACGGACCGTTGCAATCCCGGCTCAATGGACTCTTTGGTGGCAGCAAGACATTTTTCAATGGCAAGTATTTTAACGAACAGTTTAATCAGGTACGCCTGAGTTTTCAGCCTAGTGCTGACCTGTTTCTAAGCACATACATCCGACTCGAAGATGTTGTGGATTTCGCCAACACGCGACTTGGTCGCTCATTTCGCCTGGGTCCTGAAATCAGCTACAACTGGGGACCGCACCTGCAAATGAACCTGGAACACACATTCCAGGAGTTCAAGGTGGACGATGGTCGACTATTTACCGCCAATCTCACTGACGCCAGAGTTACCTACCAATTCAATCCCCGAAGCTTTCTTCGCTTTACCCTGCAATACACCGACCAGGACCGAAATCCCTCCCTTTACCTGAATCCAGTTGAAGAGCGCTCTAAAACTTTGGCAAACCAGTTACTTTACAGCTATAGAATCAATGCAGCATCGCGGTTTTTTATCGGTTATTCTGACTCTGGATTTCAAAACGATGTTTACGACTCACTCGAATCTACAGATCGGACTGTATTCGCCAAGTTCAGCTATGCCTGGCAACCATGATCCCTTGCGGCAATCAGGAGCACATCATGAGAAGTGTAAAAAATGTATTTCACCTGGCAATCCCCTGTGATGATCTTGACCGCGCCGAAGACTTCTATACCCGGATTCTCGGCTGTCGCAGGGCCCGAAGGGATGATGACAGGATAACTCTGGATTTTTTTGGAGATCAGGTTGTCTGTCACCTGGCCCCGGAATCCGTTGACAGCAACCCCCGGATGTACCCACGTCACTTCGGCATCACCTTTCTGGACAGAAGCGATTTTCAAACGCTTACGGAAACGGCCATGGCTAGGGGAGCAAGAATTCTGCAGGCAATGTCGACCCGATTTAAAGGTGAACGGGAACAACACCTGACGGTAGCGTTTCTCGACCCGTCAAACAATGTACTCGAATTCAAGTACTACCATGATCCAGAAATGATTTACTGAGGAAATTACCAGATCAGAGCCAAGTGCCTTGCCGGTAAGGGCTCCTCTGTCAAGTGTATCCGTAACCCCATGAACTTTGTCATGCCCCGGCCCGACAGGGCCTACTGACGAGTACAACATCGTCGATGACCGAACTTGATTCAGCTGGCCCTGCCGTTACACTACTCAAATGGAATTGTTCCCGGAGGCTGTATTTAGATGGGTAAGCAGACCGCTCTTTACCAGAAGCACCTGGATGCCGGCGCCAGAATGATTGATTTCGCCGGTTGGGACATGCCAATTAACTATGGTTCGCAGATAGAGGAACATAACCAGGTTCGCCTTCACGCGGGCGTTTTCGACGTGTCCCATATGACCGTGGTGGATGTATCCGGCGGACAGGCCCGTGATTTTCTCCGGTTTCTGCTCGCCAACGACGTGGCAAGGCTGAATGAGGTGGGTCGCGCTCTGTACAGTGCTATGCTTAACGAAGAGGGCGGTGTCCTCGACGACCTTATTGCCTACCTGATGAGCTACGGCTACCGGCTGGTAGTCAACTGCGCCACAAGGGCGAAAGACCTTGATTGGCTGAGCCGGAAGTCTTTGGGCTATGATGTTGCGATTACGGAAAGGCCGGAACTTGCCATTCTCGCTGTTCACGGTCCCCGGTCCATTGACCGGGTTTGTGAGGTTATCCCCATCGAGTGGAGGGAAAAAGTTCTGGCCCTCGGGAATTTCCGCGGAGTCGAATTACCGGGGGGTTGGTTCATAGCCCGTACCGGATACACGGGCGAAAAAGGCCTCGAGCTTATCTTCCCGGATACTGAAGCACCGCAGATTTGGGACAAGCTTCTGGCGGCTGGAGTAAAACCCGTCGGGCTCGGGGCACGGGATACCCTGCGATTGGAAGCCGGCATGAACCTGTACGGACATGACATGGACGAAACCATTTCCCCCCTGGCAGCCAACATGGAACAGACCATTGCCTGGGAGCCGGAAAACAGAGACTTTATCGGCAGAGCCGCGGTAGCCGGGCATCTTAAACTGAGAGAACAGAATCAGTTTCCGATCCTGACCGGGCTGGTGCTGGAGACCCGGGGTGTCCTGAGGGAGGGCCAGCGGGTAATCTCCGACGAAGGAGAGGGTGTCATCACCAGCGGTAGTTATTCGCCCACATTGAAGCATTCCATCGCTTTGGCTAGAATTCCGCCCAACAGTTCCTCCTGCGAGGTCGAACTGCGTGGCACGCCGACACCTGTGCGCATGGTCAAACCCAATTTCGTCAGGTTCGGTAAGAAGGTGTTTGAGTAGAATCCCTTAAAAACTCCTTTAAAGCACCGGATACTCCGAACGAGGAAAAACCCTTGAGTAAGTTTCCCGAAGACTTGAAATACACCAGTTCCCATGAATGGGTAAAGGTTGAAGACGATGGCTCAGTTACCGTGGGTATCAGCGACCATGCCCAGCAGGCCCTGGGAGACATTGTATTCGTGGAATTGCCCGAACTTGAAACACATGTCAATGCCAGAGACGAAGCTGCCGTGGTGGAATCCGTAAAGGCCGCTTCCGACATCTATGCCCCGGTCTCGGGCGAGATAATCGCAGTCAATGAAAAACTGGTGGACGCCCCGGAAACCGTCAACAACGACCCGTATGACGAAGGGTGGTTCTTCCGTATCGCGGTGGATGACGACTCCGAGCTGGAGGAATTGCTGGATGCGGACGCCTACCGGGAAATATGTGACGAAGAATAGCAATTCGTTGACAACGACTCTACAATTTCAATGATCTACCGCCAAAGGGTTGGTCTGATGCCGACCTTTTCTTACCTGCCGAGACTCGATGAATAAAGTCCTGCCTGAAACCTCGATCAACAGCAACGAGTCTCTGGAGGATCTGCAAAACCGGGAAGAATTTATCCACCGCCATATTGGACCCGGCGATGAGCAGATCCACACCATGCTGGACTATCTGGAGCTTGCCTCCCTCGATGACCTGATCGAGAAGGCGGTTCCCGCCAGCATCCGCCTGCGCGAGCCCCTGGCCTTGAATCAGCCTTTCACCGAAGCACAGGCTTTGTCCAGCCTGAAAGCACTCGCGGCACTGAACAGGCCCGCACGCTCCTTTATTGGACTGGGGTACCACGACACACTCACGCCGACTGTTATTCTTCGCAATGTACTGGAAAACCCTGGCTGGTATACCGCGTACACTCCTTATCAGCCGGAAATTTCCCAGGGCCGGCTGGAGTGTCTGTTGGCGTACCAGCAAATGATTCTCGACCTGACCGCTATGGAACTGGCCAACGCTTCGCTTCTGGACGAAGCAACTGCCGCTGCGGAAGCCATGGCGTTGGCGCGCCGGGTCAGCAAGAACCGCCAGGCGAATACCTTTTTCATCGATAACAAGTGCCTGCCCCAGACCATTGATGTACTGAAGACCCGGGCCGAGTGCTTCGGTTTTGAACTGGTGATCGATGACCTGGATACCCTGCCCCGGTCAGGCCTGTTTGGAGCAATATTCCAGTATCCAGGTGCCACCGGTGAAGTCCGGGACCTGAGTGGGCCCATCGGGATTCTGCACGCACAGCAGGGGGTTGCGGTCGTGGCTGCCGACCTTATGAGCCTTGCACTGCTGAAGCCCCCCGGAGAAATGGGTGCCGATGTAGTAGTGGGCACCAGCCAGAGGTTCGGAGTTCCCATGGGCTATGGCGGTCCACACGCTGCTTTCCTTGCTACCCGCGATCTGCACAAACGGGCGGTTCCCGGGCGCATAATCGGAGTCTCGGTGGACAGTCGTGGCAGGCGTGCTTACCGGATGGCGCTTCAGACCAGGGAGCAGCATATCCGGCGCGAAAAGGCCAATAGCAACATCTGTACCGCCCAGGTACTGTTGGCGGTAATCGCTGCACTCTATGCCATGTACCACGGCCCCGGGGGAATAAGGCGCATAGCCGCCCGCATCCATCGCATGGCCCGCATTCTGGCAGCGGGACTGAGCGCCGGCGGTATTACGCTGCGGTATCAGGACTATTTCGATACAGTCACCTTCGAATTAACCCCGGAAGAGCAGCAAGCAGTCAGGTTTCGGGCAGAAAGTGCCGGGCTGAACCTCTGGTATCACGGAAATTCTGTCAGCATTAGCGTCGACGAATGTACCGCTGAAAGTGACCTGCAGCTATTGTGGCAGGTGGTACTCGGTGACCACTCCAGTGGCCTGGCAGTCCTTGAACTGGACGCAATTCTGACAAACGAAGCATCACGGTTTCCAATGAGCCTGGTCAGACAGTCGGAGTATCTTCAGCACGCCTGGTTCAATACTCACCACAGCGAAACTGAAATGCTCAGGTACCTCAAGCGGCTGGAAAACAAGGATATCTCCCTGACCCACTCGATGATTCCATTGGGTTCGTGCACAATGAAACTGAACGCCAGCACGGAAATGATTCCTGTCACCTGGCAGGAGTTCAGCAGTCCTCACCCCTTCTCCCCACTAGAGCAGGTCAAGGGTTATCAACAGATGATCGCCCAGCTGGAGGGGATGCTGCAGGAAATCACAGGATTCGATGCTGTCAGCATGCAGCCGAACTCCGGCGCCCAGGGTGAATACGCCGGCCTGCTTGCCATTCGCAAATACCTTGACAGCGAGGGAGAGCAACAACGGAAAGTCTGCCTGATCCCCCAATCCGCCCACGGCACCAATCCCGCCAGTGCCCAGATGATAGGAATGCAAGTCGTCGTAGTTTCCTGTGACGCCCAGGGTAACATCGACCTGGCGGACCTGCGTCGCAAAGTCGCAGAGCATGGTGACACATTGGCCGCACTGATGATCACCTACCCATCTACACATGGCGTGTACGAGGAGGCGGTCAGGGAAGTCTGCCAGATTGTGCATGAAGCAGGGGGCCAGGTGTACATGGATGGGGCTAATCTCAACGCTCTGGTTGGTGTTTCCAGACCGGCGGACATCGGCGCTGACGTTTCCCATGTGAACCTGCACAAAACGTTCTGCATACCCCATGGCGGTGGTGGTCCCGGTATGGGTCCAATCGGAGTGAAAAAGCACCTTGCTCCCCATCTCGCAGGCCATACCGTTATTCCCCTGGATGGCCTGGAGGACAACGGTGCAGTTTCCGCCGCGCCGTGGGGTAGTTCCGGAATTCTGCCGATTTCCTGGACCTACATTACCCTGATGGGGGGGGCTGGGCTTTTGAAAGCGACCCAGGTGGCCATCCTGAATGCCAACTACATCGCCGCCAGGTTGGCGGCACACTACCCTGTTCTCTATACCGGCCGTACCGGTCTGGTGGCACATGAGTGCATCATCGACCTGCGACCGCTCAAGCAGGCGTCCGGGATCACAGAAGAGGACATTGCCAAGCGACTCATGGACTACGGGTATCATGCCCCGACAATGTCCTTTCCGGTTCCAGGCACCCTTATGATTGAACCGACAGAGAGCGAGTCATTACCCGAACTGGATCGTTTTATCGAAGCCATGGTCGCGATCCGCGAAGAGATCCGGCGGGTGGAACGGGGCGAGCTGGACGCTATCAACAATCCACTCAAGAATGCGCCACATACTCTGGCTGATCTGCTTGATGACTCCTGGGATAGGCCTTATTCCAGGAAAGAAGCCGTATTCCCCGCCGAATATCTGCAGCACGGTAAAATCTGGCCTTCGGTAAACCGCATTGACAATGTCTACGGCGATCGAAACCTCTTCTGCGCCTGTCCGGACATCGAGAGCTATCAGTAACACCAGTTAAGTGACTCTTCGCTCGGCAAGCGGGAACCCGTATCGCAACCTTTGTTCGAGAAACCTTTCCTGTGCTTCGCTGTAGGGTATAGCGATAAAGTCACGATATGCCTGGAAAGGATTGTGGCTTCGGGAGCAAAGGTCGCGGTACTGATAGTGAGCTGCCAGTTTAGTTCCGTGGCCTCCAAAGCCGTTGATTGCATAGCCTGACCACGGATATTCACCAGCCATATCAACAAGGCCTCCCCTTACCGGAGCCAGTTCGATGTACTTCTGGCAATCAAGCACGAGATCACCGCCCGCCAGCTTTCGGCAAACCGGTTTGGCCATAAAGGCCGGGCAACTCCGCTCAAAGCGAATGAAAAAATAGCTCGAGTAGCTGGAACTGACACAGTGCAGCAGTCGGGCCAGTCCCGCCGAGGAAAAAGCACTGACAAGAAGGTGCACCTCGCCAGGTAGCAGAACGTAAGTGTGAAGCTGAAGTCGGTAGGCTTTGATGCAACTGTAAAGCCGGATCAGATAGTAATCGAAACAGTCCCGATCGAAAAAGCAGGCGTTCCCGGGGGAGCCTCCCAGGTATACATAATATGCCCGGTCCTTCAACGTATAGGTTTTCAATCGGGAATTCTGTTGTGTTCCCCCCATGGTATCTATCCCTGAAACAAAGCCGACGAGACTCATTCCGGCCGGAATGTTTTCTTGCTCACTTCAAGAATAGACCAAATATTATTGTTGTCCCAAAAAATCATGCCCGGAGGGCTTTCTGCAGTCAGAATTCGGGTATTTCCAGTATTTGTGATCTCTGTCAGAAATGAACGTGAGATTGCAGTGGTTCATTCAACAACTGATTACGGGGCTCGAGGTCGCTGTGAAAGGAATCCCGCACATTTACAGATTTGTCACATTCAGCAGAAGCCCTATCTTCTTCCTGGCAAACCAGGATTACTCCCGCCGCAGGCGTGTTTTAACCGCGGTCCCGCTTACACTTACCATCATCATGCCTCCCTTCACTCCGATTACCTCGTAATCCAGGTCTATGCCGACAATGGAATCCGCCCCAAGCATTCTGGCTTCCTGCTCCATCTCGTCGAAGGCAATATCTCTCGCATTCCCGAGTTCCTCTTCGTAGGCACCGGCACGGCCGCCGACAATATCCCGTACTGCGCCGAATATGTCCTTGAATATATTGGCTCCAAGAATAGCTTCACCGACGACCACCCCGAGGTAATCGGTAATTTGCCTTCCCTCGATAGAAGGTGTGGTAGTCTTGATCATGAGGTCCTCGTTGGTGTTGGTTTGAGTGGTGGCGGGCCATTCTTCTTGAGTAACGTCTGCTCAGGCTCCGCAGTGCTTGAGGGCCTCTGAACAGTCTTACCCTCATCACGAGCCCCTAAAGGAAGAACCACCCGTCGAAAGATGCCCGTCAATTGAAAATCTTCAATGTGCTCCTGTCAACCAGTTATCTGCACTCTTCCGATCGGGAAAAAAGCGAATACTGGGGTGGCTGCGATGTTCATAAACCAGTTCGCTGAAGTGCTTGCCATAAGACTGCGGATTCTTTACAACAATTGCCAGACGGCTCCTGTAGTTGACGAACTTCTGGAACAACTCACCGGCAATTCGAGTTTTCAAGTCAAAAAATTCCGGAGCGATCTCTTCTTCTGTCAGCAGGATCCCGTCTTCGGAGAGGCTCTGAGACAGCAGCAGGTTGATGTCATCCCCGGTTTTCAGTATCACGATCTTGCAATCCCCTTGAAGTATTATTCCCTCATCCCGTTGATCTTTCGGATTTTGTAACAAAACGCAATATCAGGAATCCCAGCGAACCCGACAACAGGGATCCGGCCAGTATACCAAGCCGGTCATCGACCCCAAGTTCCGGCCCACCCTGCTCGAAAGCCAGGCTTCCGATAAACAGACTCATGGTAAAGCCGATACCGCAAAGCATCGACACGCCCCAGATATGCATCCAGCCGGCCCCCTGGGGAAGCCTGGCAAACCCGAGTCTGACCGTGATCCAGGAAAATCCCACTACCCCAACCTGATTACCGAAAAACAATGCCAGGGCTATTCCCAGCGACACCGGATGCAGAAAGGACTGTAGTGTAATGTTTTCGAATGATATGCCCGTGTTCGCGAACGCGAAGAGCGGCAGAATAGCAAAAACCACGACCGGGTGCAGATCCTGCTCAAGTCGTTCAAGTTGCGTCAGCTTGTCTCCGGGTGGAGCCCTGTAGGGTATAAAAAAAGCGGCAATAACCCCGGCAAGGGTTGCGTGTACACCGGACTTCAGTACGGCAGTCCAAAGCACAAGCGTCATCAGCAGATACGGTGCAATACCGATTACGCCACGGCGATTCAGGACAAGAAGAGCCAGGACAGCAGCTGCTGCAACGGCCAGAGACAGGAGGGATAAATTGCTGGTGTAGAATACAGCGATGATCAGGATGGCGCCAAGATCGTCTATAATTGCCAGGGTCATAAGAAAGATTTTCAGCGATTTGGGTGCGCGCGTTCCAAGCAGTGCGAGCACTCCCAGGGCGAAGGCTATGTCAGTAGCCGAGGGAATGGCCCAACCCCTTATGGCTACCGGGTCTCCCCAGTTGATTGCTGAATAAATGATTGCCGGTACCGACATTCCTCCCACGGCGGCAACAACCGGCAGGACCACCCTTGCAGGATCGGACAGTTCGCCTCCCAGGAATTCGCGCTTGATTTCCAGTCCGATGGTAAAAAAGAAAATCGCCATCAACCCATCGTTTATCCACAATAACAGCGGCTTGTCGATGTAGAAGCCACCAACCCGGATTTCCACCGGCACCTGTAGCAGTGCATCATAGTAGTAGCCAAGTGGGGAATTCTGAGCCAGCATGGCAAGAACGGTTGCAAGGAACAGCAACAGGCCGGCGGAGGCCTTGAACTGGAAAAAGTCCTTGACTGATTTTGTTACTGTATCGATTACCATGTACTCGAATTCCTGCTTATTGTGAGTTTATCTGCCTGCCAGTCGGGCAGTTCACCAGGGAACCTCTGAAAGTTGTTCTGTTGCTCGAATCGTGCTGGGATGTAGTATAACGGACCCTCGGAACAAGAACTGCAATGTTCTTCCCTGCCGATGAATCTACTGTCGCAGCGCATTGTTACCGGCCAGCTGCTACTATCGCGCCATGAGAGAAATTTTTTCCGACCATATTGCCCGTCTTCAGGCGCTGTATGCCAGGGCGCTGTCTCGACTTGAGGGCGTTGAGGGTCTGATAATTCACAGCGGCGAGGAGCAACTTTACTATGCTGACGATCAGGCGGCTCCATTCAAGGCCTTTGGCCATTTCAGCCACTGGCTGCCGGTAGCCAGGCCTGAACAGGCCGTGCTGATCAGACCAGGTCAACGTCCTGTCTATCTTCAGGTGATCCCACAGGATTTCTGGTATGAGCAGTCAATCGATAATGCCAATTGGTGGGCTGGAGAATTCGATATCATAACGCTCTCCAGCCCCAGCCAGTTCGGCGAGCATCTCCCCTCGACCCGACGCCTGGCATTTCTCGGCCAGAACACCCGATTGGCCGATGGTCTTGGAATCCCGCAACACCACATCAACCCGCGGGCACTGCTGCACTGCCTGGATTACTGGCGGGCCTGTAAATCCCAATTTGAGATTGAGCAGATCAGAGCAGCCAATCGCGTGGCTCTCAAGGGTCATAGCGCCGCGAAGACCTGCTTTCTGGAAGGTGGCTTTGAGTACGAAATACACATGGCTTTCCTGCGCGCCTGTGGAATTACCGAACAGGAATGCCCCTACACCAGTATCGTAGCGCTTGATGCAAAGGCTGCAATTCTTCATTATCAGAACAAGCGCCGGCGACGTAATCCCGACGACCAGGGCCGGGTATGCCTGATTGATGCCGGACACCGGGTCAATAATTACTGTTCCGATGTAACACGCACCTCAATTCGGCCGGGAACCAGCGCGTTGTTTGAGGAATTATTGCGGCGTGTCACGACAATAAACCAGGTACTTGTGAGAATGGTAAAACCGGGTATCTCCTTTGTGGATATACATCGCTCCGCCATGCGGCAGATCGCTGCTTTGGCAATCGACCTCGAACTGATAACCTGCAATCTCGAACAGGCGATTGAATTGAATCTGGCAGGTCTGTTCATGCCGCACGGAGTGGGTCACCTGCTCGGGCTGCAGGTTCACGATGTCGGCGGCCACCTGGCCTCCGAGGATGGCAGTCTCAGGCCGCCGCCCGAGGAGTACCCGTTTCTGCGCAACACCCGCACTCTGGCTCAGGACATGGTGTTCACTATCGAACCCGGATTCTATTTCATCCCTCTTCTGCTGGACTCGGTCCGCGGCACAGACAGAAGCGGGCTTTTGAATTGGAAACTGATAGATTCTCTGGCACCATTGGGAGGGATCCGGATCGAAGATAATATCCGAGTCACCGCCAGTGGTTTCGAAAACCTGACTCGACCTTGAGAAATCTCTGATTCAGTCTCACTGCTGCCCTACATTTTTTAGGAATCTCTGGACTCACGAAGCCTGTGGATAAAGGGTTCCCGGGAGGGATTTTCCTCCTCCTGCCATCACTGGCGGGTTTCACGGAACCGATGCCCACAGTGCGCCCAGCCTCCCGGAGTGATAAGTCAGCAAGTACTGAAATTGAAAACTCAGAAAGCGTGCATATTCTTCTGATGGGTTGGAGGGTTGGCTTCGAGCGGCGCGGCCGGCAGGGGCTTCTGCGTGCTGCGGACCGCGCCCGTCCCGGGTGCCTTCACTCTGAAAAATGCCCTGGAAAACGGTCATTTTTCCTCCCTCGGCGCTGGTCCTTTTATTGCAGCCCCAGGATACTCCTGCCGGCCGCGCCTTGGTTGAGTGCGGGACTCCTGGTTCAGTGACCTCGATTTGCGATCAGTTTCTGAATGGAGCACAGCAATCTCGATTGTGGCTTCGTCAGTCCTGCCCCGCTATTAGTCTCCAAAAGGCTTGAATTCGAGCTCTTAGCACAGGTCCAGGGTAGTGAACGCCTTCCGGTCATGGATTTGTGGGACAACAATGATTCAGTCTTGCAACTGCTCGTCTATCAGCAAAGCAAGGCGGTGCAGGCAACCACGATTGGATTCCACTGTTTTTCGGCCCGCCTTGCCCATGGCCTGACATAACTGTGGACTGCCAAGCAGCCTCACTACCTGCCGCGCGAGATCGTCTGAATCGGACACCGATACAAGAGCCCCGGCTTTCTGGAGCAGGTCGCAGATGGTTTCGAAGTTGAATCGGGACGGACCGATCAACACGGGAATGCCCAGAGCAGCCGGTTCCAGCACATTATGACAACCGCAATCGACCAGGCTTCCTCCCACAAATGCAAGATCGGCAACGGCATAGTAATTCCACATTTCGCCCATGGAGTCTCCAAGCAACACCTGGGTGTCAGCGTCAACGTCCCGGTTGCTGCTACGACGGACAGTGTTGAGCCCCTGTTCATTGCAAAGTCTGTCAACGCTGTTGAAGCGCTCCGGGTGTCTGGGCACAAGGATCAATAGCAGCTCCGGCAATTCAGACAGACATTGCCGGAATCCGGCCAGTAGCTTTTCCTCTTCACCCTCCCGGGTACTGCCTGCTACCAGGATGGGTCGATCCAGTTGAGTCAACCGGTGAAAAACCGGCGGCAGCTGGTCCCGGCGTGCGGGAGGAGAAATATCGAACTTTAACGACCCTGTTACCCGGACCCGTTCTGGCTCTGCCCCCAGCGCGATGAACCGGTCAGCATCCGGAGAAGCCTGAGCGGCAATCAGATTCAGATTGTTCAGCATCTGTCGTGTGAGGGTGGCCAGCCGACGATAGCCCGTTGCGGACTTCTCCGACAGCCGTGCGTTAACCAACAGGGTGCGACAACCCGCCAATCTGGTGAAATGCAACAGGTTCGGCCACAGCTCTGTCTCCATGATGATCAGCAGTCCGGGATTCAGCCTGTAGATCAACCGGGCCATGGCGCCGGGAAGATCGTAAGGCAGATAGACATGGAAAACCGAATCACCAAAAAGCGCCCTGACCCGCTCAGATCCGGTCGGTGTCATGGTGGTAATCACGAGATTTCGTTCTGGATAGCGCTTCAACAACAGGTTGATTAAAGGCACTGCGGCAACTGTCTCTCCCACTGAAACAGCATGAATCCAGAGGGCTTTCCCGTCCCTGTCCCAGCTCCCGGGTAACTGAAAAAACCCGAATCTCTCCTTCCAGCGCTGCCGATAGCCAGGTACACGCAATGAGCGATACAGCAATCGCAGCAGGGCAAAGGGAACAATCAGGTAAAATACCAGGCTGTATGCGAGACGGGGCATGGCAAGCGGGACAATATCCGGGTCGTGGACGCGTGTTGGGAATACTCGCGCAGGTCGGTATACTTACGCAAGTTTTCTACGACCACGCACAATTTAGTGACCTGCCCATGACCACTTCCGCGGCCGCCGATATTTCCGCTGACATCGTAATCCTCGGTGGTGGAATTGCCGGTCTTTGGATCCTGAGTCATCTTCGCGGCCTGGGTTACTCGGTGCTTCTTCTGGAGGCCTCCACGCTGGGCAATGGCCAGTCTGTCTGCTCCCAGGGAATCATACACGGGGGACTCAAATACGCACTACGCGGCTCTCTCTCCGAGGCTGCCATTGCCCTCGCGGGCATGCCGTCCCGCTGGCGTGATTGCCTGAGTGGCAATGGCACCGTGGACTTGCAAGGCTGTCGTGTCCTGTCCGATCGGTACTATATGTGGTCGGAAGGCAGCTATGTTTCCAGACTGAAAGCGTTCCTGGGCAGCAGAACACTGAGAGGGAAGATAGATCTCGTTGACAACAATGACTATCCGCAACCTCTACACGAGGCCACGGGTCAGGGGTCACTTTATCGACTTCCGGATTTTGTCATCGACACAGGCTCTCTGCTTAGAACCCTCGGCGCTCATTACCCGGAATGCATCTACAGCTACATTCCCTCCCGCCTTGAACTGCCCCCAGAAGGCGACCATGAACATTGCAGGCTTCGCATCGGGACTCATAGAGGTCAACTTGAGCTTCAGGCAAAACGGATCGTGTTGGCTGCCGGCGAGGGTAACGCCGCCCTGTTGCAACTGGCCGGGCTGGCGGGTCCGAAAATGCAGACGCGACCGCTCAACATGGTGATACTGCGAAAACGTTCACTGCCGCCCCTGTACCTTCATTGTGTAGGCGACAGCTTTTCCCTGACTCCGCGACTGACTTTGACCAGTCATCCTTGCGCTAACAACGACATGGCCTGGTATCTGGGTGGGGAGCTGGCTGAAACAGGCGTAACAAGAGATGACAGAGAGCAGATTACGGTGGCCGGGCGGCTGGTGCACGAATTGTTTCCCTGGGTCGACACTGAAGGTGCCGACTGGGCCTGCCTGCGGATAAACCGGGCCGAAGGCAGGGAGCAGGAAGGACATCGTCCCGACTCCGTATTTCTCAAACCGGTTAAAAATTTTCTGGTAGCCTGGCCAACTAAATTTACTTTGAGTCCGGCACTGGCCGACGCTGTTGCACAGGAATTGTCCACACAGGGAATAGTGCCGAGCCTGAAGTTTAACTCTGATATTGCTGCCCGGTTTCTGGAACCTGCCGTTGTCGCACGGCCTCCCTGGGAGACCTGTTTTGTCTGATCATTCCAATGAACTCCCGCAACGCGATCTGGGTCAAACCGGACTGCGAATTTCCTGTATCGGTCTTGGCACCGTAAAGATCGGGCGAAATCAGGGTGTGAAATATCCCTCCAGTTTCAATCTTCCGGGAGACAGGGAGGTCAGGTCCCTGCTTCAGAAGGCCTGGAGCCTTGGAATCAATTTAATTGATACGGCTCCAGCCTATGGCAGCAGTGAGGAACGGATCGGAGCACTACTTGGTGATCGGAAAAACTGGGTCATTTGCAGCAAGGTTGGCGAGGAATTTGTTGACAGCAGATCCAGTTTCGACTTTTCCGCCAACCATACCAGACTCAGCGTGGAAAGAAGCCTGCGACGCTTGAAGACCGACTTCCTGGATATAGTTCTTGTACACTCCGACGGAGGTGACCTGGACATAATCGACAGGACTGATTGTCTCAGCGCCTTGGAAAGGCTCAAAGAAAAAGGACTGATCCGGGCCGTCGGTATGTCCACGAAGACTGTGGAGGGTGGTGTCCGTGCCATCGAGCTTACTGATACCGTGATGGTGACATACAATCCCCTGGCCCAGGACGATGCAGCGGTAATTGAGAAAGCCGACTCGTTAGATAAGGGTGTGCTGATCAAGAAAGGCCTGGTAAGCGGTCACCTGGACACATTGGGCGAATCCGGCAGGGATCCGGTCGAGACTAGCCTGGAATTCATCCTTGCAAAGCACGGGGTCAGCAGCGTGATAATTGGCACGATCGATTCCGACCACCTTACTCACAATGTGGAAGCTGCAGTTCGGGCGACTGCAGGGAGCTGAAGTCAGAATTTGCTTTCCTGCAGCTTTTCCACGATCGCCGAAGTGGAGCAGTCATCCAGGAATTCAAGGACTTCCACCCTGCCGCCGTAACTTTTAACAAATTCGGCGCCTACAACTTCGTTGATATCGTAGTCACCTCCTTTGACAAGCACTTCCGGTAGTAAACGTTGGAGCAGCAGTTCCGGAGTATCCTCTGAAAACGACACCACCCAGTCCACGGCCTCCAGACCGGCAAGCACCGCCATCCGCCTTTCCACAGGATTGATAGGACGCCCCGCACCCTTGAGTTTGCGAACTGACTCATCGTCATTGACTGCCACGACAAGCCTTTCTCCCAGTTTGCGAGCTTCAGTCAGATAACCCACATGCCCGGCATGTATGATGTCAAAACAGCCATTGGTAAACACAATGGTCTCCCCGTGCGCACGGGCGTCCTGAATTGCCACCAGAAGCTGGTCCGAAGTCATGACACCGCGGCCGGTGCCCTTTTCCCGCAGTGTGGCTCTGCGTAATTCCGGGCCGCTGATGGCGGCAGTACCCAGTTTACCCACTACCAGGCCGGCGGCCAGATTGGCCAGTGCGGTTGCTTCCGGCAGTGATTCACCAGCTGCGAGTGAGGCGGCAAGTACCGCAATGACAGTGTCGCCGGCACCGGTCACATCAAAGACTTCCTGCGCGCGGGCTGGCAGATGCAGTTCCGGAGCGTCGGGACGCAGCAGAGTCATGCCGTGCTCGCCACGGGTGATTAGAAGTGCCTCGAGATTGAGCCGCTTGAGTAGTGCCTGCCCCTTTTCAGTCAGAGTATCCTCATTTGGACAAGGGCCGACAACAGCTTCAAACTCGGCCAGGTTCGGAGTGATCACGGTAGCATTCCGGTATTTTTCAAAATCAGTACCTTTGGGATCCACGATAACAGGTATCCGCTTCCCGCACCCCAGCGCAATCAGCGCTTCCACATTGCTCAGCACACCTTTTCCATAGTCGGAGAGGATCATGGCCTGCGTGTTGCTCAGCAGACATTCAACCTTGCCCTGAAGGCCTTCGAGGTCAGCGGCGTCGTGGGATTCTTCAAAATCCAGCCGGATTAGTTGCTGATGCTGACTGATGACTCGCAATTTGGTGATTGTCGGCTTCGACGGAGACACCAGGAAATCACAGTAGACGCCTGCCGCATTCAGGCGGGACCTCAGGTCTTCCCCATTTGGGTCAGCCCCGATCACCCCTACCAGAGATGCTGCACTCCCAAGTGCTGCCAGATTCAGCGCCACGTTGCCGGCACCACCGGGGCGTCCTTCCTCAGTACCCACCTGCACAACTGGAACCGGCGCCTCCGGTGAAATCCGGGTGGCCTTTCCATGCCAGTAGCGGTCGAGCATGACATCGCCCACCACCACTATACGGGCCTGCTGGAAAGGGGGTATCTCGAATTTCATGGGGTTTCAGAGTCCTTTGCACCACGAGTAAGTGGTTTACGGCGGCAGATCATAGCACAGGGCCGGATTATTGTTGATCCTATGGCAGAGGGCAGAAACCCGGCGCAACTCCGACAATGTAGCGATATCTGCCAATTTATTGCTGTCCCACAAAATCCTTATCGGAACGCTTTCAGCGGCCTGAATTCAAACCTTGTGGAGGCTAATAGCAATGCTAGTGGAGTCACGTTAACGTAATAGGGTTGAAGATAGCCCCTAACGAGATTGCCGTGCCCCATTCAACAACTGATCACGGGACTCGAGGTCTATGTGAAGGAAATCCCGCACTCAACCAAGGCGCGGCCGGCAGGAGTATCCTGGGGCTGCAATAAAAGGACCAGCGCCGCGGGAGGAAAAATGACCGTTTTCCAGGGCATTTTTCTGAGTGAGGGCACCCCGGAGGGGCGCGGTCCGCAGCCACAGGATACTCCTGCCGGCCGCGCCGCTCGAAGCCAACCATCCAATTCGACTCTCCAACCTTCCTTCCATCAGAACGAATATGTACGCTTTCTGAGTTTTCAATTTCAGTACTTGCTGACTTATTACCCCAGGAGCCTGGACACACTGCAGGCATCGGCTCCGTAATACCCGCCAGTGATGGCTGAAGGGGGAAAATCCTTCCCGGGAATCCCGGAAAGCCATAATCCACAGGTCTCTCGAGTCCAGAGAAGCCCGGTCCTCTTTCCGGAAAATTGGTGCTTCTTTAGAAAGTGAGGCAGTAATACTGCCATTTATAACAATAAGAGAGGGCATTTTGATTTACAAGGCAGTTAAACGTCCGAGTAACGGCGCGGATTGAAAGGGTAGGCATGAACTGGTGGTTTGCTACAATGCGCCATTCAGAAAATTGTGGCAAAAGCCGATCCTCGATAAAAAAATGGTTTCCAGGTGAGTTCCACAAGCTCTGACAGAATCCCACTTTCCCGGTTCTTCACACCACGATACTGGCCCACCTGGCTGGGCCTGTGTACCCTGTGGGCGCTGGCCCACCTGCCATTCAGTCTGCAGATACACCTGGGCAGGGTAATCGGTCATATCAGTTATCTGTTTGCCAGAGAACGGCGGGAAGTTTGCCGAATTAACCTGAAACTCTGCTTTCCCGAGCTTTCTGAAACCAAACGCCAAAGGTTGCTGCATCGTACTTTTCTGTCAAACGGAATCGGTGTGATGGAGGCCGCGATGTCCTGGTTTCGTAACCCGGAGGATTTTCGCAATCGTGTTGTTATCAGAGGCCTGGAAAATCTCAGACTGGCCAAAGCAGAAGGCCGCGGTGTCCTGCTCGTATGCGCCCACTTTACGACACTGGAATTCGCCGGTGCTCTTTTAAGCCTCTATGAAAAAATGGACGTCACCTATCGAAGGCACAAGAATCCATTGTTCGAGGCAGTAATGACAAACAGTCGCAGACGATTTTACCCTGCGGTTATTGAGAGGGAAAATGTCAGGGAAACGTTCCGCTGCCTGAAGCAGGGGCATATCGTCTGGTATGCACCAGACCAGGATTACGGTCCCAGGCATTCGGTATTTGTCCCTTTTTTTGGCGTGGAAGCAGCCTCCATCACGGCGACCGCACGATTTGCCAGATACAATGACTCTGCCGTCATTTTTTTTTCCCACTTCCGCCTCGACGATAATTCCGGATACCAGCTGGAGTTCAGCCCACCTCTGGAAAATTATCCCGGCGACGATGATAAAGCCAATGCGACTAGAATAAACGAGATCATAGAACAGGCTATCCGCAGGCACCCGGACCAGTATCTTTGGCTACATAAGCGATTCAAGACTCAAGCTGCAGGTGCGGCAGCCAGCCCCTATCCAAGGATGCACAGGCGAAGATGAGAATATTTTGTTCTAACTGGCGCCTTTCTGGTATACGCCTTGCTGCCACGGCAATCAGTCCCTTGCTTACCATACTGATGATAGTGATGGGATGGGTTCCAAACGAGGATGCCTTCACCTTTATCCGAACCGTCGAGGTTTACAACGACCAGGGACTTGTCGCCGCGTTCAATCATTATCCCTGGGCTGCGTATCCGGTTCTGATCGCCGTCGTTCAGTACCTTCTGCCCCTGGATCCATTTCAGTCCGCGGTAGCAGTGAATGCGATATTCTATTCGCTTCTTGTGTATTCGTTCATCAGCCTGGTTGCGGAACTCGACAGGGCCAGAGCTACAATTATTCTTGCCGCCATTACGATTCTGGTATATCCACAACTCAATGAATACAGATTGATTATAATTCGTGACAGCGCTTACTGGGCTCTGGCGCTATTCGGCCTCTGGCAATACCTTTGTTTCCTGAGAAACAGGCAGTTGCAAAGTGCTATTGCCTTTTCCCTGTCGTATCTTCTGGCAGCGACGTTTCGCGTTGAAGCCCTGCTATTTCTGTTTGCGATACCGATTTCGCTACTGTTGGATTCGCGGTTGAATCTCCGCGATCGCACCAGACTGGTGTGTAAGTTCACGGCCAGCTCGGCAGGAATTGTCGCACTTCTGATCGGTCTTGGCTTTCTGGCAGGGCTCAATCTGCCGGCATTACTTGTCGAACAGCTGTCGGTTTACATTCCGCTTGCCAGGGAAACCTTTTTCCCTCCTGAGCAAAGAACCTCCGAACTGGGCCGCGTAATCTTTGGTGACTTTGCGGCTAATTTTTCCAGTGATTACTTACCCGTTTTTATGCTTTCGGGGCTGATGGCGATCCTGTTGGTACTTTTCTTCCAGGGAATCGGGGGGCCACTGCTTCTGGTCATGCTGGCAGGATTTGTCCGCAGAATCCGGCTGGTGCCTCGCTGGCAGTTGCTTCCGTTGCTGGTAGTAATTTTGATGAACGGTCTGATTGCCATCACATTCCTGATTACTACCCGGTTCCTAACCGTCCGTTATGTTCAGCTGATGTGCCTTATCTGCGTTGTGTTTGTTCCCCTGCTGCTGGCTAGACTGCGGATCGCAGCACTGGCGTCGGACCGGGGTAGAGGTTACCACTGGCTGGTCGGCATACTGTTCAGTTATTGTGCCGTTGATGCCTATGTATCCTTTGGAACAGATAAAAGTTACCTCAGAGAAGCGGGTGAGTGGATAGCGCAGAACAGTTCTCCCACCGTTAACCTGCTCGCTAATAATCGTGCTGTCGCCTACTACAGTGAACGAATCGAAGAATACGACCTGGTCCCGATTCTGCTCACTGAGGGGGATGTCATCAGTCTGCCTGCCGGAAGCCTGGTGGCATTTGAAGAGGACACATCAAGCCTGGGGCTGTTTGATAACGACAGGCTGCGCCGGTCAGTTGAAGAGGTAACCCGAACCGGAGCCGACTCCGGAAGACAGGTTGTAATATACAGGCGCCTTCCAGAATGATTCCTGAATCTTGAAAATATCGCTGGACTGTCTGTCACCAGCTTTCAGATTCTTCCCGCTTGGTGACCAGTATATCCTCCATTATCATGAATTCCAGTTCAGACCCGACAAACAGGTTCAACGCATCTTCGGGTGTACAGACCAGCGCTTCGCCAGGCCGGTTCAATGCGACATTGACAACCATACCAACTCCCGATAACTCCTCCATGTACTTCAGCAATTGATAAAACCGCGGGTTTGCCTCATGGGTCACCACATGGGGTCGGGTAGTTCCATCTTTGTAAATCACTGGCGAGAACTGCTCATGCCATCTTTCCCTGACCACCTGGCTTATGCACATATAATCGTGTTCAAACCCTCCCTCCAGAAACTCGGGCGCAAAACTGTCCAGCAGGCTGGGCGAAAACGGTCGCCAGCGTTCACGAAACTTGATGGTACTGTTCAACAGATCCGCTACGCCCTCCTGGCAGGGGTTTGCAAGAATACTGCGGTTACCCAGCGCCCGCGAACCAAACTCCATACGGCCCTGAAACCAGGCTACCAGATGTCCCTGATTCAGTAATTCTGCAGCCCTGCTGGGCGCATTCTCCAACTCCTCCCATTGCGGTTTGTCGCGGTGGTTACGGCAGGCGCTGATGCACTGGCTTTTGGTAAACCGGGGGCCCAGAAACACGTTGCGCAGCGGCATTATCTGCAACCCTTCTCCGGCCACAGCGTAACTGGCAGCCCCTATTGCCGTACCTGAGTCGCTTGCACCCGGGTGTACGAACAGATGCTTCACCGACGGTAATTCCTGGAGTCGATGGTTCAGCTTGATGTTCATGGAACTGGTGCCCGCAAAAACCAGCTGCCCCTGCTCCTTGAGAGTTGGATAAAGGTATTGTATTACCAGACCCGCAGCGATGTCTTCAAAGAGCTTCTGAATAGCGGCAGCGTAGTGAACATAAGGGTCGTCCACCAGTGCACCCTCCCGCCGGGGACCAAGTTTCTCTATCAGCTTTCGACTGAAAAAGTGCCCCCTGGACTTGGCCTTGTAACGCCGGAAACCCACCGTACTGATCAGTTTGTTGTCCACCTTGAAGTTTTTACCGTTAAAGTGAGCCAGGAAGGAAAGGTCATAGCGATCCGGGTCCCCGAACGGCGACATTCCCATTACCTTGAATTCGCCGTCCAGAATTTCAAAACCCAGGTAGTCGGTAATCGCTGCGTACATACCGCTTAAGGAATCAGGATCGTAGAACTCTCTGATTTTACTAATTGTGCCATCATTCCCTTCCGCCAGAAGAATCGTGGCGTATTCTCCGCGTGAATCGATGGTGAGAATTGCCGTTTTTCCGGAGAAGCCGCTCAAATGATAGCCGCTGCTGGCATGAGCGAGCTGGTGCTCAACCGGGACAAATTTGATCTTGTTCCAGGGAATCTGAAGTTTTTCGAGCAGACTCCTGATTTTTCTCACGTACCGATGATAGCGCCTGTTTCCATTCAACAAACTGTCCAGGGCCCTGTCCGGCGCGTACCAGTGACGTCTTGCGTAGTGCCAGCGTGCTGGGCTCAACAGGTTGACAGGTGCATTGGGGATAGCCACGATATCCACATCCATCGGATTGATGCCGGCATATTGCATACAGAATCGTGCTGCATAGTATGGCATCTCACCTTTTGCATGTTTTCGTCTGATCAACCTCTCCTCTTCGGCGGCCGCGACAAGCTCACCTCCCACAAAAAGTGCTGCCGCGGGATCGTGGCCAATAGAACCTGTCAATCCTAGAGTTATCAGAGACTCCTTAGACATCCAATGACCTCACAAGTCGTATTGCCTGCTGATGCATATTCTGCAAAACAGAGCCCTCGGAAAAATTCTTTAAAAACCGTTCCAGATCTTTTTTGAATGCTCGACGGAAAGTCAGCCTCGTTGCATGACGCCTGGTTGCATCAAGATCCAGAAGAACCAGCTCATCATTGGCGAAAATAAAATTACTGGCCTTCAAGTCTCCATGAGAAATCTGGTAGCGACGCAGCACCTCAAGGAATTGCTTGAATCTCTCAAATACCCTGTCCCTAGTTTCGTTCGAAAGATCTTCGGAACCCAGAACCTCGGGCACAGTGGCCCCCTTTACAAGTTCATAGAGGATGTAGGATTCCCTGCGTATCATCCACGCACGACGACGCTCCAGCATCATCAGGGGTCGCGCGGTGGTTAAACCTAGCATTTCCAGCATCAGGCCGGATCGCCAGGAGCGGGAGGCACGACTGTTGCGAAGCATTCTACCGCAGCCCATGGAGCGGGCTCTTGATGTTGTATCGCTTCAAGACGTATTCCCTGTCCCCAAGCGTGACCAGGGCTACCGTAGTCGTATTCCCATCTTTTATCAGCGTTCCCTCCCGTACGAACTGATCCGGATTCTGAACAAACCGGTAGAATACGTCTGACATTATTCTGCGATCACAGAGCATGCGTCGGCCGGCAGATTTTTCCTTGTGAAAGTCGCTAGTAGACCGGAACAGTTTCGATTGATATTTATCCAGCCTGCGCTCCCTTGCCTGCCCAATCTGGGCCTGCAGGAGGGCAGTATCCGTAACTGCACTTACATCAGCGAGCTCGTTGTTGTAGATTTCCATCAACTGCAGTACCCGTGAGTCGCGATACACGGAGAACTGGGCAAAAAAAAGCGCGAGATTTGCCAGTCGCAGGGACTCTGAAAGCACGGCCCCCGGCTTTTCAGACTTGAATTCGGCACTGTCCAACAAGTACATCGTACCGTTGAACAGCATGAAATTCCCGAGGTGGATATCCTGCTGCCATAACCCCTGACGGTGGCACCGGGCAATTAGACCAAGCGCCTGCCTTATACCGATATCGAGCCGGGAGTCATGTTGCTCGGCCAGAGAATCCAGGCCCACTCCCTTTTCCAGGTACTCGATCAGGAGGTAACCCCCCTGCTGTTCAGCGATTGTGCCGCTGGCAATTACCTGCGGAACCGGCAACCCGGACTTCCTGGCAAGCTCAAATCCGGCCAGCTCTCGCTGCAGATGCTTAGACCAGCGTCGTTTGTGATAGAAAAGCTTGATGATTACCGCTTGTCGCTGCCAGTCGGTTACGCCTACCAGCCGCTTCCCGGGCAGCAGGCGCAGAGTCCTCGGAATAAGCAGGGTTTCCGGGCTGCCACTGGATATCCCATGCGCCTCAGGCGGAACTACGGCAACCACCAGCGGTGTACTGGTACTGTAACCGAGGCTTGCCAGACGGCTATGAATTACCGGGCTCATTGATCGGCTCGCAGGGGATTCCCCAATTTTGCATACAACGCCTCACCTCGCGAGAGCACATCACACCAGAATACCTTGTCCCGATCCAGAGAATTTCTAAGGCTTGTCTTTCGATATACACGCGCGAATCGTAACCGATCGCGTCTTGTCAGCCCAATTTCCATGCTGGAAAAATACAAGCCGGCCAGATCCTTTTTCACCCAGCGTGAATTCGGCTTCCTGCCAAACATCGCCCGGTGAAGGTCGATGAGAATCAGCCTTGCCCCGCAGCCGGAGGTTGCCTTTTCTGAATCAGAGAGCAAGTGGAAGTGACACAAGTAATAATCACGATGGCAGATTCCCGCTTTGTGCATCCTGCGACTGATTTCCGCGACCTTTTCAATCAGCGCCTTCTTTACGGAAAACTGCGGCGGGCTCTTCTCCCAGGTGGCACAATATTCCTCCAGAGTGAACGTATTCTCCAGCTCCCGGGTAACGATGAATGACTTCATTGATGCAGGATTCCAGCCCCGTTTCCCGTATGCGACAGCAGAGGGTGTATCGATACCGAGTTCACGCAACCGCTGAATTGCAAGCCATTCGTTTTCGGCACCGATTACCGGCAGGCGAAACCGTAACAGATTCTTGAATATTTCCCGCCAACCGACTCCAAGGTGCAGTTTCAGGAAATACCCCTTTCCCTGTAGAACGAATCGCAGGGTTCTGCGCCCCTTGACCTGACGGTAGACAGTCCCTTCCATGTTCAGCAGCACTTGAAAAATATCCGCTTGCTGCCAGATCCCGGCAAGTTCATCATCCAGATACAGAATCATTTAAAAGCTGCCTGCGCAAATTTTTCGAGATAATCGACAGCTATACCAGGCATGGAATAGAGCGCTTCCTGTTTACCGTACTCGATACCATTCCGTTGCCACAGGCTCCGCTCGGGTGAGAGTAGCATGCGCTTGAGGCTATCGTTTAGTTCTAACTGACTGAAAGGCTCTGCGCAGACCAGCCCGGATCCCGCCTCCAGAATGTGACACGCATAGCCGCAAGTGCTGGTTGTCAACACGGGCAGGCCCACAATTGTCGCTTCCAGCAGCACGTAACCGGCGCTTTCACTGTACGCAGGATGCAACAATAAGTCGGCTCCCAGCAGGAAACGCAGTACGTCAGCCCGACCTGGCATTACCCGGAAATGGTCGGCAACGCCCAGCTTTTTTGCCAGACGCAGATATCGATTCGGCCTATCCTGTCCGATCAACAGATAGGTTACCCGCTGCAGCAACTCCCGCGGCAGCGATGCCAGGGCACGAAGCGACCTGTCCACTCCTTTGACCTTGAATCCGGAACCTATCTGCACCACCAGCAGGTCAGTTGGCTTCAGGTGAAACTCCTGGCGCAACTGTCGCCTTGTAAGCGGCGCTGCATCGGTGGGCTTGCGATCCTGATCTATACCGGGAGGGACCAGGTACAGCCTTGAAGCACAGCCTGGATAGTAGGCTTCGTAAGACTGTTGCTGCAACCGCGAAAGCAGCAGGATGCGGGTTCGGCTCCGCGCTCCAAAGACTGCATTTTCATACGCCATGAAATGGCGATATCGCGGTGTAAACCGGTAATAGCCACCGCGCTGATGTTTAGCCTTTTCCGCGAAACAGGAGTCAGCGGCGAAATAAACGTCCAGGCCTGGCACCTTGTTGAATCCGGTCACCAGGTCGCAGGGCTCACGCCGCAATGCATCAAGTACCCAACCGGTGAACAGTCGATACAGCCTGAGGCGAGACCTGGATGTTACCGGTACAAATCTGACATCAATGTCATCGGGTGGTTCCCCCTGCCACTTCAATGTATAGACAACGACCTCATGGCCTCTCGCAATGCATTCTCTTACAATCCTGTAGAAATCCCGTTGCTGTCCTCCGTAGGGAAAATAGGAATAGATAAGGAAACCCAGCTTCATGTAACGGAAACCGGGTTGACTATAAGTTGATTGAAATTGTGCCAGACTGTCTCAGGCCTCAGCGTGGAGAAGCAAGGCGGTAAAACCAGGAATGATTGCCCTTTATACTTATCTGT
This sequence comes from uncultured Gammaproteobacteria bacterium, assembly GCA_942492445.1. Taxonomy (GTDB): domain Bacteria; phylum Pseudomonadota; class Gammaproteobacteria; order Pseudomonadales; family Pseudohongiellaceae; genus NORP240. Next base: position 27,863 of record CALOEW010000003.1, on the reverse strand, counting down.
TACACCGGGCCCTGTATAGGAGCATTCTCGCTTTACACAGGGGGAGCAGTTGAGATTGGACCGCAGGTGGTGCTGCCTGTCTCCATAGGTTCCGGACAGCCTCGGGTCTGTAGGTCCATAAAGAGAAAGAGTTGGTACCGACAGTGCTGCTGCCAGGTGCCCCAATCCTGTATCCACGGCAATTACACCTTTGGAACGGGCGATGTTTCTGGCCAGTCCGGTAAGAGACTGACGGGGCAGAATTTCAATATCCGGATTACCCCTGGCGATTCGTCCGGCTCGCATCTTTTCCGAGTCATCCCCCCAGGGAAGAAGCACCTTATAATCGTTGTCGGTAGCAATCCCGGCAAGCTCGCACCAGTAATTCTCCGGCCAGTTCTTGTTTTTCCAGGTCGTACCATGGAGAAACACCAGTTGCTTTTCAGTGGATACGTTAGCTGATAGTCCGATGCGCTCAAAATCAATACCGTAATCTACCTGCTCGGGGTCGTACTTGTAGTGCAGAGCGCGGGAAAAAAGCTCCCGAATACGTTCCACGGCGTGTTCGGTCCATGGTACGGAGTAGACCTTATTGTAGAATAGAGTAGCCAGTGGCTCGCGGATAGTCTTGTTACTCAGTCCGACGGTAATACCCTTTGACATACGACTGACAATTCCGCTTTTGATCAGCCCCTGGGCGTCTATGACGAGGTCGTAATGAATTTTCTGCAGATTGTCCCGAAACTCGGCGATTTCGCCTTTCATCCAGCTTTTTAACCAGTGCGATCGCCATCGCCTGATTGCCACCGGGATAACGTTTTCCACCGCCGGATGCCAGGCAGGTACTTCAGTAAAGGCTTCCTCGACGGCCCAGTCAAATACAAGATTCCGGTTGGCACGACTGGCATCGGTTACCGCGGGAAGTGTGTGGATAATATCGCCCAGAGAGGATACTTTGACTATCAAAACTCGCAATCTATTGACTCCGGACAATCAGGACGAAAGCAGCTCCTGAAGACTGCCATAGACCCGATCTGGCGTGATCTGTGTAAGACATCGTTTGTGACCCAGCGGACAACTCCGCTTGAAGCAGGGTCGGCAGGCTATGTCGGTTGTCAGGGATTCTACCCTTTCTGCCAATGGAGGTGTAAAGTCCGGCGAAGTCGATCCGTAGACAGCAATCAATGGGCAACCAACCGCAGCGCCAATATGCATCAGGCCGGAATCATTGGTCACGGCAGCACCGGCCAGCGACAACAAGTCAATAACCTGGCCCAGTGAAGTCCTGCCGGTCAGATCGCTGACGCTTTTCCGGCTTTCTACTTTCAGGCAGGACAGCAGATGCCTCGCTGCAGGGCGATCATTGGCAGACCCGAGAATACAGGGATGCCAGCCGTCAATGGCAGCCATCTCACATAATCTGGCATAGTGCTCGAGCGGCCATTGCTTGGCATCACCAAATTCGGCACCTGGACACAGAGCCAGTAGTTTACCGGTGGGATCCAATCCCAGGGATCTGGCTGTGGCAACCGCTTGAGCTGGCTCGATATGCAGTGCGGGCGATCGATACTGAGGCAGGCATTCGTCGCAATCAACACCAAGCGCGACGAACCGCTGAACCAATAGCGGATAGCGACGCGAATCCAGAGTTCTGCAATCAGTGAGCAGTAAATTGCGGAATTCACCGCGCCAGCCGGTTCGCCGTGGAATACCGGCGATCATTGGAACCAGGGCGGACTTGAAAGAATTGGGCAACACTATGGCCCAGTCGAACCGGCCGGCCAGTTGTCGTCCCAGTCGAAAGCGGCCCGACAGATTGACTTCTCCGTGGCCAAAGGGAGAACTGATAATTTCGTCCACTTCGGGCATACGGCTCAGCAGAGCCCGTGACCAGTCCGGAGCGATAACAGCCAGTCGGGTAGAGGGGTGACGATCCCGTAACAGTAACAATAACGACTGCGCCACCACCATATCCCCTACCCATGACGGCCCGACCACGAGAATTCCGTTTTCCGGATTATTGCTCTCAGCCACGCCGGGAGTCCAACATCATTCGGTCCGGGTGGTGCGAACGGGTCCGAAAACCCGCTCCCAGATGGCGGTTACTGCTTCCTGGTGCAGCTCAAGGGCAGTTGCGGACTTCAGGTCTTCCAGCTGCTTCAGGGTGATCTGATGGGAAGCGGCACGCAAATCCATATAGGCATTAATCAGGGTATTCATCTCCTCTTCTGCTAGCAGTTCGCACTCCCGCGCCGCTTCCAGGATACGGAAATTATCAGTGTAGGTAAGCAGTGCGGGGTAGTCCCGGGAATAGGCCAGCACCAGATACTGGACGAGAAACTCGATATCGACGATGCCGCCCTTACCCTGCTTGATGCGGAAAGCCAGCAGATCCATCTCACTGGATGACGTGGACTTCAGTTCCCGACGCATCCTCTCCCGCATCCCGGTGACCTGTGCTGTCAGTTCGGCTCGATCCCGACTGCTGGTCAGGATTTCCGCCCTGACCCGGGAAAATTTCTCCAGCAGTTCCACATCACCGGCTACTACTCTGGCCCTTACCAGCGCCTGGTGCTCCCACGTCCAGGCCTTGGCTTTCTGATAGTCATTGAAGGACTCCACCGAGCTTACCAGCAGTCCCGATTCACCGGAGGGACGTAGCGCATATCTGCCTCGTAAGGTTTTCCGGACATGGTATAGGTGCCCAACATCAGAATAATCCGCTGGGCGAGCTTGATGTAAAATGCCCGGCTGTTCAGCGGCGTCTGCCCCTCGCTTACAACAGTGTCCTCTTCAAGAGCTGCCTGGTGAAGAAATACAAGGTCAAGATCTGAACTGTAACTGAGCTCCAGTCCACCCAGCTTTCCATAACCTATTATTCCAAAACCTGGCTTGCCGTATTTTCCATCTGTATGGACCGGGAAGCCATACTTATCCACCAGGTATTGCCAGGAGAGAGTCAGCACAGCATCCAGAATCACTTCGGCAATATAGGTCAGGTAGTCACTGACCTTCATCAAATGCATTTTCCCTGATACCTCAGCGGCAGCGACCTGCAAATGATGGGACTGCTTAAAATATCGCAGGCAATCCAGCTCCTCCTCGAAATTTTCTTCATCAATTCTCAGCAATTGCATTTTCAACTCATCGGCCAGACGCAACTTGTCCGGTGGCTTATCGAGAACGTTGAGCAATTCATCGAGGAGGATCGGATACCTGCTTAAAGATTCAGCTATCAGGGGACTGGCCGTACAATACTGAACAAGTTGCTCCAGCGCCTGAGGGTTCTCCAGCAGAAGTATCAGGTAAGATGTGCGCCTGCTGACCGCATCCACCAGTAGCATAACTCTGCCCAGGCATACTGACGGCTTCTCCGATTCGGCCACGGCATCGATCAGGACCGGCATGAAAACATTGAATCTCTCGCGACTTTCCGCTGGAAGGGTGAGAAATTTTTTCGTCCTGCGAAACTCAAGTATCAGTTCAAGGCTGCCACGGGGATCTTCGAAATTGTTCTGTTCAAGCATTGCCAGAGCATCTTCCCCGGTAAGCTCCTGGCGCCAGAATGGCGCCCAGTCGTCCCCCTGGTGCCGGGTTGTTGCGACCTCTTCTTCAGTTCCCAGAACATCGCGAAAATGAGCACTGACCGATTGTCGGATGTGCCCCAGTGTTTCCAGCAGTTCATCCCAGTCATCGTGGCCCATTGCAAAGGCGATACGCAACTGCTGCAGTGCCCCGGTCGGCAGAGACTGGGTCTGCTGATTGGCAAAAGCCTGTAATTTGTGTTCCAGATTGCGCAGGTACCAGTAGGAAGTCTTCAGCTCCTCGGCAACTTCGGCTGGCAGGTAGCCGCCGGCAACCAGATTGTCCAGCGTACGAATCAGAGAAGGAGAACGTAACGACTTGTCTCTGCCGCCATAAACAAGCTGGAGAGCCTGTACAGTGAACTCAACCTCGCGGATACCCCCCGGGCCCAGCTTGATGTCACCCGCCATCGGGCCGCGACGGGCCTGCTTATTGATCTGCGACTTCATGTTTCGAAGTGACTCGAACATGGCAAAATCCAGGTACCGGCGGTAAACGAACGGCTTCAGCCGCTCCAGCAGTTCCTCACCGGCATCCCTGTCACCTGCCACGACCCGGGCCTTGATCAGGGCATAGCGCTCCCAGTCCCGCCCCTGGTTCTGATAGTAGTCTTCCATGGCGTCAAAACTCGCCACCAGTGCTCCTTCGCTGCCGTAGGGCCGCAGTCGCATGTCGACGCGAAAAACAAAGCCTTCAGAGGTAGTGGTATCAATAACATCAATCAGACGCTGGCCCAGGCGGGTGAAATACTGCTGATCGGTCAGCGCCCCTGTGTCAGCGCCCTCCTCCTGGCCTACCCGGGAAAAACTGAATATCAGGTCTATATCCGACGACACGTTCAACTCGTGTGCACCCAGTTTACCCATGCCGAGAACGACAAACTTCTGCCTGTTATCAGCCATCGAGTCACGGCCCCATTCCTGGCCGCTCCAGAGTTCCAGAATCTCCAGGCTTACCTGCAACGCGGCATCTGCAAGCTCCGACATCTGCAGGCAGATGTCAGCTGCAGAGGCCAGTCCACAAGGTCCCGCCAGATTATTAACAGGTACTCGAGACGGTGAAAGCAACGCAGGTGACTCTTTAATTGCTCGACGCCCCCCTGGTAATCCAGTTCCCTGAGAGGAGTCAATTGTTCTCTCAGGCGGTTTTCAACGGCGGTTCCGGATTCCAATCGCCTTGCTGCCACATCCAGCAGCAGGCCAGGTTGCGACAGGGTCAGGCCGGCGGCAAAGTCACTGGCACACCAGACTCGCATCAGCTCTCCGCGAAAGACCTGGTCCTGGTCCAGCAGTGCTTGCAGCTCGCCAGGAAACCCGGCATGTTCCTCCAGGCGCTCCCAATACCGGGAAACTGTCTCCTGTAATTGTTCCGGAATGAATTCAGCACCCTTCACGGCGTTGCCTTTGCGCCTATTTACGGTATTCGGGTGTGACCCGCAGCACTTCGTTGATTGTTGTCTTGCCGGCAGCAACTTTCAGGGCACCGGCCAGACGCAGGCTGCGCATACCTTCTTTGTATGCCTGCCGTCTCAGTTGCTCCAGGGACGACTTGTCATCGGCGAGTGCCTGCAGGGACTCGCTGAACGGCATAATCTCGTAAATTCCCTGGCGTCCCAGGAAGCCGGTTTCGCGACACTCCAGACATCCCACCAGACTCGCAGCATTCTGCGGAGCCTTGACCTTCCAGGGAGCCGTCAGCATGGTCCAGGCGGACTCCTCCAGGGGTTCTGTTTTCTTGCAATAAGGACAGAGTACCCTGACCAGCCGCTGGGCCATGACTCCAATGACAGTCGCTTTGATCAGATAGGGAGGCACACCAAGCTCCAGCAAGCGGGTTACAGCCGAAGGCGCGTCATTGGTATGCAGAGTAGTAAAAACCAAATGTCCGGTCAGGGCTGCCTGAATTGCCATTTCTGCGGTTTCCAGGTCCCGGACTTCGCCAATCATTATAATGTCCGGATCCTGTCGCAACAGCGCCCTGACACCATCAGCAAATCCCAGGTCAATATTTTCCTGAACCTGCATCTGGTTAAAGCTGTCTTCAACCATTTCGATGGGGTCTTCGATGGTACAGACGTTGACCTGTTCGGTGGCCAGCGTCTTCAGCGTGGAGTACAAAGTGGTCGTCTTCCCGCTACCGGTAGGCCCGGTAATGATTACGATGCCGTTATTGTTGCTGATGATTTTGTGCCAGCGGGCCAGAGTCCTCATTTGCCAGACCAGCTTTTCGAATGGTTTCAACAACACTCCGGGTCAAAGATACGCATGACCAGTTTTTCGCCGAAAGCCGTGGGTAGAGTGGAAAGCCGTAGTTCGATCTCTTCGCCGTTGGGACTCTTGGTCTTGATCCTGCCATCCTGAGGCTTGCGCTTCTCAGCCACGTTCATGCGGCCGAGAATCTTCAGGCGACTGGTAACAGCACTGAGCGCCTGCATGGGCAACGCATAAACCGTGTAGAGCACTCCGTCGATACGAAAGCGGATGTTGCCCTTTTCCCGGCGCGGCTCAATATGAATGTCACTGGCCCGTTGCTCGAATGCATACTGCAACAGCCAGTCCACGACGTTGACGATATGCTGGTCATTGGCCTCAGGCTCCTTGATGTTACCCAGCTCCAGCAATTGTTCCAGGTTGCCAACGCCTTTCTTCTCGACAGCACCTTCTGTTGCCCGGTTAATGGAGTTGGCGAGACTGTAGAATTCAGTGGTGAATTTGCGGATGTCGGCTGGGCTAGAGACCACCCTGTTGATTTTTCTCTGGGTAGTATGGGCCAGATCACCTTCCCAACTGTCGATGTAGGGTTCGGCACTGGCGACGGTGACTTCCGCTGGCGTCACCTGTACGGCGAGGATGCCATGACGCTGTGTAAACGCGTAGGACATCACTTCGGTTATACTCGCCACGTCGATTTTCAACGGATCGATCCGGTAGTAACTCTGGCCACTTTGCTGACTCAGTACCATGGTCAGTGTTTCGAGATCCAGGTTTTTTTCAGGCGCCAGCCGGTCCACCCCAGGTTCAGTCCGCTGCAGGTACTGCAGCACATTGTGTTTTCTATTCTGGGTATCCCGATTGGTAGTTGCCCGGAAACTTTTGAGTGCGAACTGTAAGTCCTCCTGATTGATGCGGCCAGTGTTGAGCAGCCCTTGCAGAAAGGGCTCCAGCTGTACCTTCCCTCTTTGATTCTGACTCGCAGCGATAGAAGCAGTTTTTGGAATTGCCATGGAATAGACCGACTTGTGGAGTGATTGCCAGGAAACCTCAGGTCAGATAACTCAGAGCACTGGGGACCTTGATCAGTGATTCCTTAAGGTTGTCGGCAGGCCTTCACAACCGCGTACAATATCCGGCACTGCCTGTGCACCCGAGAACGGGATGTCCGAGAACCAGTTTATCCGCGCTGGAAAGCCGAACAAAGAAAGATTCGAAACTACTCGACCAGCTTGATCCACTCTCCGGCTTTGGGAGAGCCTGCGGGGTAGTAGCCATTGAGCAGGCGCAGGGTTTCCTCGGGATATTCTGCGATTCTGCTGCTTCTTGCAACCGTTGCAAAGTCAAAGTATTCGCTGGCCTGAGCAAACCGGATCTTCAGTTCGTTGCCGGGAACCATTTCGCCACGCTGAATTGCACGAAATGTCCTGATGGAGGCAAGGAGGAGACTGTCGATCTCATCGGCGGTATCGGCATTGCTCATCTTGCCACGGAAAATATACGCGCGGGGCCCCATGTAGATGACCGCGACACGCTGCATGCCTCCGGGTGAATCCAACACGCCGGTGTGGCCGACCAGCCTGAACTGGTTGAGATCTTCGGATTGCTGCAGGTTTTCAAGCCCCAGTTGATCCCGGAGAAATATTCGCGGCTCGACAGGTGACGAAATCCTTTGCACCTCCACGTGTATTGAGTCCTGCTCGGGGCCCGTGGCAGTTACCGTGGTGGGAGTTTCGCTGACCTGCCACTCCGGCGGAAAGACGATGGTGTAACCCAGCAGATTCTGGTAGTAGCGGTTGCGGTCATCGCGGGTCTGGGAGGCATTACTTTGACCGACCACCAGGCCATCGATATGACTGCGAAATACCGCGTCGTCGCCTTCGAGGACCTGACTGCCATCAAGCTCACCAACGCTGGCAATTGCCTGCTGCAACCGGGTGTCATTGCGAGGGTGGGTGGCGAACAGGCCATGGTAGCCCCCGCCCTGGCCAGTCACCCGGCGGCGGAAATCCTCCTGATTCTTCAGCACTGTAATCACCTCGATCATGGCAGAGGGATCGTAGCCGGCACGATACAGGTATTCGGCGCCCACGCGGTCAGCTTCCAGCTCTGCTTCCCGGCCGTAGCCGCTCAGCCCGGCCTGGGCCCAGATGGAAGCGACCTGGCTGACCTGAGAACCTATATACCCGCTGCCGGTTGCCACGGCCGTAACAATACCACCGACGGTGGAAGCGGCGTTTGCCAGGCCTGTACGGGCCTGCTGCTGCACTGCATGACGAGCAGTGATGTGGCCGATTTCATGACCAATTACAGCAGCCAGCTCCGCCTCGGAGTTCGTATAGGTAATCAGCCCCCGGTTTACGTAAACAAAGCCGCCGGGCAGTGCGAATGCATTGATTTCCGGGCTGTCTATCAGTGTAAAGGTGAACTCCAGATCGGGCCTGTCACTCGCTTGCACCAGCCGGTTGCCGATTTCGGTAATGTACGCCAGCAGCTCCTCGTCTTCGTAGACCGGCATGCTGGCGAGCACTTTTTCATGCTCCTCCCTGCCGATTTCGATTTCCCGGTTTTCGGACATCAATACCAGGTTGGGCTGACCGGTGGCAGGATTGACCGCGCAGGATGTCACCGACACGGCTGCCGCGATCAACAACATCACTGACGACAGACGAATCCCTATCGGGTTTTCCCATAGAATTCTGATTGCTGTGGAAATAAGGACGTTCATAACCCTGTTAAAGACCGGTTATCCCAGGCAATCCTTTACTTTAGCCGCCATTGACAAAAGTTTTCAGCTGGTTGGCAAGACTGCTGCAGGCATTTGCTTCGACCCGTGCCAGCAGGGGAATCGGCACCACCACTGCGGGAAGATAAGACTGGCCGGTAGCATCGGTGCTGATAGTTCCCACCGAAGCGAGAGCATCCACATCCCAGATCCGGGCATCAAATTCCGAATCGTCTTCCCAGGAACCAAAACCGAAGCAACCTCCGCCGCCGGGCCCTATGGCACACGATATGGAACCAGCGCGGCCGGTGGTTTCTGTGAAACCGTCTACCCAGACGATGTAGCGGATACCGAAATCACCAATTTTCTGTGCCACGATATCCTCCGTCATCATGCGCTCCAGATCCTGAGTTCGCAGTGGCGCAGTGCGTGGTTCAAACCAGGGGAACAGGGCGTCCACAAATTCCTGTTCGGGAATCACATTAATCTTGTTCGAACCCCTGTTTACTTGATCGCCGACGCAATCCACGAAATCGGCGCGGGTTTCGTAGTCGCTGGCCTGTCTGCGCCCGAGAATCACTATTGACTCGTGGCTTTCTATGCCCGTCTCTCCCTGTCGGAACTCATCGATAGTGGTACTGGTGCAACTGGCGAGGATCAGCCCCAGCAGACTAGCGCCGGAAGCACTGTACAGGGTCTTACTGTTTACGCTAAAAAATTTCATAGCCATCCCCAAATTGATGTCTGGACCTGCAATGTCATTGCAATGCCGGCTGGAACCCCCAGCCCGACCCGCCCCATGTCGATCAGGGCAGGAAAATTACTTGTTGCCTCTTCAATCTGAATTACTTTCTGTTCCTGTTTACTGCCTTTCTACTCGAATCGCCTGAACTGTTTCCTGGCCTGAAACGGGTTGTTACCGCCCTACTGGCAGGCAGAATATTGAAAAATCTCCTGCTACAGGCTGGCCAGCCAATCACGTACTTCCGGGACGTTGGCAAACTTCAAGGTAAAACTGGAAGCCAGGTCCCGCAAGGCAACCACTGCCGCCAGGTTGATAGCCGCCTCATCAGAACGAAATGTTTCGATGGTTGTTTTGCCGTAGGATGTCTCCACCCAGTCGGCGATATACTCGCCATCCGGCGCTGTCAGGCGCATGTTGTATTTGATCCACACCTCGTAGACGTCCAGCTTGGTCTTGTAGGGCAAGGCCAGTTGAAACTCTTCGATCAGCGGTTCAAATATCGCATCCACTTCCAGTTGTTGCGCCTCGTCCAAAGAATCGATAAATACCACTTCTTCAAACATTCCCGGCAGAATGGCGTTGAACAGGTCGATGTGGGACTGACCGCTCTGGATGTTGAACTCCTCCTGGCCCTGCTCCGTGTATTCGGTGTAGGTATAGTCCCGCAGCGCATCGTCATAATAGACCGCAACTCTCAATGGCAATTTCGCGATCGAGGGCGTCGGGTAACTGCCCGACACAGTGACGGTGCTGGCACCACAGCCAAGCAGCAGACCGAAGGTCACCACCAGCGCCAGATTTCTGAATATCTCTTGGTTACACATTCTCGCTACCGTTCTTGATGTACTTACTGTTTGTCTCAAAGCAGCCGCCAGTCGATCGCAGTCTGTCAAATCCCGCTGCACAGGCAAGAGGTCTTACGCTGTGCTCCTGATACCGGATTTCCGGGTTCTTGCGAAAAAACCGCACTTCTTCTGACTTTACTCCCGTCTACCCTTTTTCTAAATCACTTTCGAAGCAGAATTGATGCCAATCCGTCGATTTTCCTAGCGAAAATCGTTCAATCCCACAAAAGTCCCGCCATTCCGCTGGGTAAGCTCCCTCATCAGGTTGGAATATCGGTACACGCTCTGCTGAAACCGGGTATCCAGCTGGAAAATGTTCGGAAAGCCGATCCCGTGAATTCTTACCAGTCGATTTCCTGCCGCGTCTTCCACGTTGATCCGATCAATTGTACGCAGCACTTCTGTTATAGACCCGCCTGGCTGGAAATCGTCTCCAAGCACATAGATGCTTATTTTCTTGTCTGGCGAGTAAAATGTGTTGATCGCCCGCGTTACGCCTTCCACCGGACTGCTGTTACTGTAGGGATTCCAGGCTCTCAGGGTGGAAATAATGAGATCGCGGCGACTGGGTGTATCCGGAATCCACTGACCGCGGTAGGAATCGAACATGTAATCCCCCATATCGTTCATCACCTGAATGCCCTCAACATTCGGGTAAACTTCCAGCGTGTCACTGATGACCTCGAGCATCCGGTTCCAGGCGGTTTCGTACATACTGCCGGATGTGTCAATCACGAAAATTATGTACTCACTGTCTACCGGAATACCGCCGATCACATTGTTTTCCCGACTGAAACTCTGCCCCAACAGGCGTTCCATTTCCTCCGTCAGGGTCTGCCTGGCGATGGCAAGACGGCTGATTTCCTCTGTGGACTCTTCGGCCAGCTGATTGCTGGTCTGAAACTCGCCTCGGATATTCGTCAGCTCGCGTCGCAAGCGCGCAATCCGCTCCCGGAACGACGACAACTGTTCGCGCTTGGCGTTCAATTCGCGGTTCAGGATGGTGGTCTGTCCTCGAATGGCGAAAAGCTGCTCCTGCAGCTCATTGACCGACCCTTCCGGGTTGACGTCGGTAACCTCGATAATCACAGGTGCCGCGCTCTTGGTTATCATCAGCAACAGGATAATGGCACCAAAGCCGCAGGACATGACGTCGAGGAAGGCGATGCTGAATGAATCGGTTTCTCTGTGTTTTCTCATCAGGGCCAGTCCTTGGAAGGAGACAGAAAAGACCCGCGGGTGTACTGTGCCAGTTGCCAGTAGGCCGCCGCAGCGGAGGGGTCGCCCTCAAGGGGCATCAGTACAACGTTGACGGGAATGCCTTGCGGCAACAATTCAACCGCATCGTCAAAAAGCTCCAGGCGCTGCCTGGGAGTCACCAGAGCGTCACGGTTGCGCCCATTGCCCAGAGTGGGTAAACCGTCAGTTATCAGAAAAATATTGTCCGGTAACGGGTTCATCTGTGCCACTATTCCGAAAATATTCGCCATATTGGTGCCGGCATCAGGTACCATTGCCTTCACTTCTTCGATCACCGCATTCAGCTGGTCACGGTCCGCCACTTCAAGCCACTGCCCTTCGGAGCCTTCCAGGGCTGCCGCTGCCTGGTCACTGAAGCCATAAACCTGATAGCGGCTGGTAATGGGCAGCTGGCTGCTGACCCAGTCTACAGTTTTGACAACGCGCTGCCATTTTGGGGCATTGCGCTTGGCTTCGTCAGACATGTTGCGGGTTCTGATAATGTTAACCAGAGTCTCGTCCAGCATACTGGCAGAGCGGTCGACCAGGATCAGGATCCGGTTGCCGCCCAGGTACAAGCCCGACAGGTACTGCCGGTCACCGTCCCCCAGAAACTGCCTGACACTGTTACCCTCCTGCTCCAGGGCGCTGGCCTGAAGCCGCTGCAACTCCTCTTCCAGGGCGCGTACATCAGCACGCAGCTGTTCAATATTTTCTATCCGGGCAAGGCTGTTATTCTCAAGGGCCGCCAGTTCCTGCATGAATTCGTCAATCTGTTGCTGAATCTGGCGGGCCAGGCCTTCTGCGGTCACCACCTCCAGGCTGACGTCATCCAGAGTATTGCGAATCTCAACAAGACCGGCCTGACCTTCCCTGATTTCCTCTTCGAGCAGGTTGATCTCGCCGGTTATTCCCGGGTCACCCTCCACCGCCTCCACCTGGGCAGCGTGGTCAAGAATCAGAAACAATAACACCACTGCCCCGAATCCGCAGGACATCACATCCAGAAATGCCAGACTCAGGGGGTTAAATGCTCTGCGTTTCTGTTTTTTAGACGCCATCCCTCACTCTGATCAGCCTTATCTGCTCTCCATGTTCAGCAAACTGCACCAGGTCGCCCAGCGACAATGGTCGTTTACCGGAGACCTTTTCCCCATTGATCAGCGCCCCGGCTTCACCGCAGACCAGGCACACCTGACCACCCTCCTTTTCTATTTGACCCAGGTAATCGGGCAAGCCATTCACCGACATCTCAATACTTCTGCCGCTGACCCTGTCCGCCCCCCCGACAGTGGTCCGGTTGCTGACCGTTACCCTGCCCAGCGGGACTGCATCGCTGCCGAATAACACGTGGGTCGGCGCCGCTGCCTGCGCTTCCTGAAAACTGTCGTCCTCGCTTTGTTTCCGATGAGTCGTGGCCACTTCCCCGGCCGGCAAACTGGTCACGAATCGAAACCCGTCATCGGTGCCGTTGATCTGACCAGCCAGTTCAATACAGGTTCTGCCCAGTATTTCTGGCCTGGCGATCTGAAATTCACCATGCTGCGACAGGGAGCGGGAGAAATCCGGCAGACCCGCCAGAGAAGCGGAAACGACAAGCTGAGTATCGGATGTGCCAGCAACGCTGGCAATCTGCTGACTGATCCTGCTGTAAAAGTCTGCCAGTCGCTGCAGCAGTGTTTCCCAGGGCAGTTTCGCTTGATGTACAGCTGTGCTGGTCTTTAGTTCCATCAGCAGGCTGCTCCGATTCTCCCCGAATTCAGCCAACCATCCTGGTACGGCGTTGTAGAGCTGTTGTTCGGTCGCGGCATCGTGCTGAGGATTGAAACGGCACTGCTGGATAAACAACCCTGTCGCAAGTTGCATTACCAGATTGTAAAAGTTCTGCAGTCCTGCTTCGGGAATCTGCACCACGGATTCACGTTGCAGGTGTCCGTCAATGATAGAAAACCTGGTCAGCAACGCCTGATGAAGCTGGATATCCGCGAACATCAGCGTCGGCCTGTTAACCAGCTTGACGGTGCTGGCGAGGGCGGCATCCACTACCCCCACCGGACTGAACGGACACTGGCGGGCGATCCCGAGCAAAATGCCCAGCTGTTGACTGGTAAAATTACCGGGAACGGCAAAGATAACATCGCCTTCGAGTTCAGCTTCCTCTGCCACGTGCAGAAGATGAGCATACGCCAGGTCGGCAAAGTGCCGGATATTGCCAATTGAGTAGCCGAGAGGTTCCAGACTCAACTGGTGCCAGAATTTATTGAAGCTGCTGGTGGGCCGAAGACGCGCCTGCTGCTCCGCTGCCCTGCCCACTTCCAGCCCCCGATCCCCCACCAGTGCAAATCCAGGACTCCGCACCAGAAGGCCGCTTTCGTCACTGACTGTGACAGCACTGTCATTGAGTTCGATTACCTTCACACTCATAAGTGGTCGTCCTGTCCGGGCACCTGCAGCTTTCTGACCAGGTTTTCGTTGCAGTAATTCTGCGTATCCAGCACCAGTCTGTCCTGCAGTAACTGCAGCTGATGCAACAGAAACATCAGAAGGATGCTCACTACCAGGGCGACAAAGGTGGAGTTAAATGCCACACCAAGGCTGACGGTTACACCGACAATATCGCCACTGACTGCCTGGTAGGCCTGGCCAAGTGCCTGGCCAATACCGCGCACCGTACCCAGAAAGCCGATTGACGGAATTGCCCAGGCGATGTATCTCACGATAGTCAATTCGGTCTCCATACGCTCCGATTCTGTCTCGCAGACATCCTTGATGGTTGCCGACACATCCTGGATATTCCTCGTGGTCTGGAAGCGGTGTAATCCAGCCAGCAACGCACGGGGCAGCAGATAGTCACGCTGTACTTCCGGTAACGCCTGCACCGGCCTGGCGAAATTTCGGGAGTCCTGGGGCAATATACTGATTCCATCCCCCACATGAATAAGCGGCTTTTCCAGCAGGCTGCGTTCCCGTAGCGTTTTTTGTGTTTTCAACCCGATTATTGCTACCGCCCACAACAGGAGAATAATGCAGGTCTCCTGTTCAAAGTCCTTGAGAATTACATAGACCGAACGTTCAGGAACATAATTTTCATCGGTCTGCTGCAGCAGTGTCTGCTGTTCCTGAATAAACTCAGCCTCAGGTCTGATCATGGTCACGTAAACAATGTGTACCAGGATAACCGCCAGGATCAATGCAACTATCTGGAAGATCAGTTCCCCTAGTAATCCCTGCTTCATACTCCATTCCTTACTAACGTCAATGCGGATTCAATCAAGTGGTGTTCAGATATCGGCTGGAAAAGAGACCCCGAGATCCTGAGAAATCTGTTCAGTGGGAATGAATCTTGAAGGGCTTTCTTCCTCCGGATCCAGTTCGCCAGCCTGACCGGCGACAGGTTCACCATCGACCGGTTGATCGCCGCCTCTCTGGCTATCGGTCGCCGCTGCCTGCCCGCCATCGACGGAGTCAGGCGCAGTTCCCGAAATCTCCTCGGCGGCCTGCAGGCTCGGTTGAATGAACCCGGACAGCAGACAGAAAAGTGCAAATTTCAACATCAGCTTCATCGCATCATTCCTCAAGGTATCTGGCGATCCGGAATCCCACATCGTCGCGAGGACCGTTTCCGAAATCCCTGAATGACAGGCGCAGCTCGGTGATCGCACCGTGAGCCCAGCTGGATCCGCGAATGGTATGAAACTCTCCCGACTCAGGGCCCTGTGGATCAATTTCAGGGGCGCCTCCCAGTGTGCCCACGGCGCCGTAAAAATCGTGAACCCACTCTGAAACATTGCCGGTAATGTCGAACACACCATGATAATTTGCATCAAAACGTCCCACGGGAGCTGAAACCGGGAATCCGTCGGTATAGTCCATGACAATTTCGCCCAGTAATGACCGGGCCGTGGAATCGGCAATGTTGCCCGGTTTTCCAATCGGAGGCAGCCGGTCCCCCCAGGCGAAACGAAGTTCGGTATCACTGCCCGTAGTGCGTGCCACCCAGGCCCACTCGGCTTCGGTTGGCAATCTGTAGCCAATCGAATCGGAATTGAACCCCACCACTTCCTCTTCCTCTACGATGTAGAATGCCGGCAATCCCTCCTGCTCACTGAGCCAATTGCAATACAGGGCAGCATCCTGCCAACTGACCTGAACTACCGGCTGATTGTTCAGCCCCAGCGCCTGCCCCTGAAAAGTTCCTGATGCGTGGTCTGGCCGGAACTGACCGAAGGCTGCATTGGTGACTTCGAGGAGCCCAAAATAGAACGGCTTTTCCAGAATCACATCGCGGAGTGTTTCGTTTGGTCTTCGCCCCGGCTCACGTCGCGAGGAACCCATAGTAAATGGCCCCGGGTTGAACAGTTTCAATGTCTGCCCATCGGCAGTACTGATCTGCGGCCTGATCTGTTCTCTTCGCTGCTGTTCCAGGGATTTCAGTGTAACCCGGATTGCCTGATCCAGACCCGGTCTCGATACGAATTCAGCCGTATAGGGAACATAGCCGGCTTTGCGAATCTCTATCTGCTGGCTGGCCGCCATCAATTCAATAGTCTGATTGGCTCTGCCCCGGTACTCACCATTGATATACAGTTCGGCATCTTCGGGAATGGAGGAGACCTGAACGCTGGTCAAAACCGGCTGAAGTGTGAGGGTTACCTCAGCCTCCTGATCGGGAACGGTAGTAATCGTTCTGGAAGCTTCCCGGTAACCGGCCCGGAACAGAGTGATGCGATGTTGCTGTCCCGGTGCCAGTGCCACCTCGAGAGGTGTCTGACCTTTGAATTCACCGTCTATTGTAACACTGGCGTTGGTGGGGCTGGAGCGGATAAACACGAGCCCGTCGGCTGGAATCAGTTCCACTCGCGCAATACTGGCATCCTCTCCGGCACGGACCGTGAGTTGCTGCTGCCAGGCCTTGTGCCCCGTCAGCTTGAGCGTCACGTCCCGTTCTCCCTGGAGAACCTCGGCATTCAGTGGCGTGATTCCGACCGATTCACCGTCAACCAGTACTTCTGCACCGGGCGGATCGCTGGTGAAACTGATGACCGCCCAGGCCGGTTCCAGTTCCACCTCGAAGCGTTCCCTGAGAGAGCGACCTGCCACGGTAATCGACTCGGAATGGGGCAGATAGCGCTCCCTGGTGACCACCAGCTCGTGTTCTCCCGCCTCGACCTGCGCATCGACAAGGGGTGTCTGCCCGATATCCACGCCGTCGATCTGCACCCGGGCACCATCCAGACCCAACGATTCAATGGTAACCAGCCCGGGAAGTTTCCGCATCGCTATGGGGTGGTTCTGAGACTGTTCGTCGGTGACAAAAAGCTTGGTTTCGAGATCACGGTACCCTTCGTTTCTTACACTCAGGTCGTATATGCCCTCGCGCACCAGATACCGCGGGCCCACCCTTATGGCCAGCCCCCCTTCGATTACGACGTCGGCAGTAATAGGATCAACTTCGATATAGACCGACTTGGCGGTAACAATAAACCAGGCTGCAACTGCAGAGGTCAGCAGAAAGACCGCCAGAAAGAGATGTAACCAGCCCAGCTTCAGTCGAAAACGACCTGCTGCGCCCTTCGCTGGGAGAAAAATCGATTGGCACGATGGAGTCAGAAACCCCATGCTGCCCCTGCTTGTCTTCGAAGTCCGACATAACCGTCAACGGCTCCTGGCCGCCGCCACCTCTTCTTCGCACCTGACGACTACGGCTTCCGGTGTTTGTCCGAAGCCGACCAGAAACTCCTCGCGCACGTCCCGGTAGCCCTGTCGAACACCAACAGCCACGTAGCGACCCGGCTTCAGTGGCAGACTGGTGGCCTCAAATGTTCCCAGTTCCTGGTGCCTAAGGAGGGTGACTCGGGTTGCATTGTCGGATAAGAAAGTTACCGTGATCGGAATCTGGGAATTTTCCAACAACACTTCAAGCCGATCCAGCTGCGACAGCAGCCGCTGCCCTGCCGGCTGCAGGCCTCTGCCGGTGTAATAAATATCGAGAGTCTGCTGATAGACCTCGTCATCGGCAAGACGTTCCGGGCTGGCAATAGCAGCCTCCAGCAGCTGATCAAGCCGCAGTCGTTTGCCGGCATAATCCAGGCCCTGTTGGGCAAATACCAGGTTGGGATCGATTTCCAGTGCCTGCTCGTAGGCACCAACCACCTGCTGCCATTGCTCGGCGCTCTCGGCCTCATCAGCCTGGTCTCTGATCCTCGAAATTTCCACCAGCGCCACCGCATCCCTGGTCTGCTGGATGGCAGCAGCAGCCTGATCCCGGTTTATTCCCAATGCCGCCGCCCGTTGAAATGCCTCAATAGCCTGCTCGGGCTGATCGTTCTGAAAAAGACTGTATCCCTCCGACATTATCCGCGCAAACCGGTTTTCCACCAGCTGACGCCGGGTAGCTTCCAACAGCTCCCGGGCTTTCCGGTTTTGAGGATCCAGGTTCAGTGCCTCTCCGTACCTGTCCCGGGCTTCTTCCAGCCGGCCTGCATCGCGCAATTCACCGGCATCGGCCAGAATCGCGTTGACCTCATCCAGGTTTTCCGCCCGTTGTTGCCCGATCCTCGCGTCCTCGCTTTCGGGATCAAGGCGCAGGGCGATGGAAAACTTCTCCTGCGCCAGCTCAGAGTCTCCGGCCTCCAGTGCCGCTTCACCGTCCACCAGGTATTGCTCCAACACCCTCGGGACTCGCTCCAGGAGGGCCTGCAGGCGGTCCAATCCTGCCTGGTAGTTCGCTCTGGCTGCAACAAAATCCTGCTCAAGATAGGCATCGTCTCCAGTCTGTGCTTCCACCAGAGCAGCCTGGTAGTCTGTATTCGACCACGATTCCACAGCCCTGGCAGTCAGTTCTGCCTGGGCCTCAAGCAATTCAGCCAGAACATCCTGAGCCTCTTTGCGCTGTATTGCCCGTTGTGCAGCCGTGAATGGGGATATGGCATTAGCGGAGGCCTGCTGCACTGCGTCTGCAGGCGCAGAGGCCGGGCGGTTAACAGCTGCCCGGCGCTCGGGTGAAGGCTCGTATTCACCCACCATATTCGGCAGAACAAAGATCACTGCCAGAGCCACAACAGCCAGAGCACCCACTCCCAGCCATGCCAAGGGGGAAGGGCGATCGGAACGGCCCGCAATCGGGGCCGGCGTCAGCGCAGGTGAATTGGCGGCATCGAATTCTACCGGCTGGATTTTCTCAATGTCATGGTCGGGCATAGGTCAACTGGCGAAGAACTCCGGTCAATCGGGTCGAAATTGTCGTTAAAGTCCGGTTATTGCAATCCCGCTTCAACCGCGTAGATATCTGCCAGAATCTCTTTCCATTGGCTGTATTGTTCTTCGACATTGCCCGTCAGAGTGACAGTGCGATCTTCGAGGTTGATCACTTTCGGCGCCACCTCGGACTCCAGCGACTGGCCAAGCTCCTCAAGGGCCGCCACATGAATCTGAGCCTCTGCCCGTTTATCGAAACCGCTCTTGATCAGGTAAGCCCCTGCACCGACCCCGACGGCACCTCCGGTCTGACCCATGTAGGTTCCGCTGCTGGCTGCGGCGATGCCTCCGATAACCGCTGCGGTGCCAGCGATAAACCTGCGTCGTGCGGATTGTTGCAGTTCCCGCAGGGTTATGGTCTCGTAGTAACTCTGCTCCCGCCAGGAATCATAGGGCAGCCTCATCTGCCGGCTGAATGTGGCGTAGTAGTCCTGTACCGTATCAACAAACATGAAGTCGCGCTCACGAATAGTACGGATTCTCGTCATGGCAGGATCATTTTCCGCCGGCAGGCGGGTCAACTGATAGTAGCCATTCCTGTCTTCTGAGAGGAAATTGTCATAGACATCGGGAGCAAAGCGTTGGGCGAAAAGCAGCTCAGAAATCTGACGGATCTCCGTTATGCGTTCATCAGTCATATTCTGCTTCCGGAAAAGCAGCAGATCGTTGGCAATGTTGTTGTACATCACCTGGAAAGGATCGGCCATGCTGCGCTGGCTTGGGTCGTAGTTGAACTGGCTGATGACCTCATGGTACTCCTTGGTATACCAGTCTCTGCCACTGGAATCGCTCACGTCCACGCGAATTTTCATGGCTTCGCCATTGGACTGCAGAATTGTGCCGTTGAGCATCACATCCAGAGGGCTGCTGTTATTGGGGAGCACACGCACTACGCCCCAGTTACCGGAGCGCTGCAGTGTATCGGACAGTAAATACGCGGCGTAGCGAGACTCTGCGACCCGTATCTGTCCGTTCACGGTTTCTTCGTCACCTTTTTCGATTTCATCAATGCCCGGGTCAAAAACCATGACGCCGACATCCATCAACAGTTCTTCAGGTAAGTACTCACTATCCTGAATTACCGGGGTGTAGGTGGTGCTTTTAACCACGTGCGATGCGCACGAGGTGACCAGCAAGCCTGTCAAAAATACGGTCAGTAACCTGAGACTTTGTCTGTTCATCACTCCTGCTCGCTTATTCCAGTGTATTTACGGTACTCATCCCAAAGCGCTTCCCGCAGTTCCGGATCTGGCTCCCTCATGGCGGCCTCGCGAAGCTGTCTGGCGACTACGTCATCATCCCGCCCACTGGGAATATCTTCCGGTGGAGGAAAGGATTCAGCCGGTTGTGAACTGGAGGAAGACGAAGGAAACGATCCAACCGGAACGCCAGACTGTTGATCTCCGTTACCTGACGGCAAAGTCTGGGGCGGACTCGACGGGCTGCCTATCCCGCCGGCTGCCGCGATATCACCGCCACCCGACTGACTGCCCGGCTGTCGTTCGATCTCGCGTTGGGCCCGTTCTCGCTCCCCCAGTATAAGACCATCGAACACCTCGTAACCGCGCCGCAATTGTTCATCCAGAACGCCTGCCCGCTCCGAGGCGGTCATGGTTCCCGCCGCCTGCTGAATATCAGGGCCGGCTCCTGCTCCGCCAAGGCTCCCGCCAGGCAGAGTGTCAAGTGTGTAATCACCACCACCGGCCTGGGTACCGGAACTCCCGGCGGATACACCTGCCAGGTCTCCGGTGGAGCCATCCCGCTGCCCGTCGCTGCTGCCGCTGCCGTCACCTGCGGTACTCCCGGAACGGGGATCGTACCCGGGAGAGCCGGGGGCTCCAGCCTGAGCTCCGGATGCTCCCGCCGCGGCTGTCTGTTGACCCGCAGACTGGCTGCCTGACTGCCCCGGCTGACTGCCGGTGCGATCACCGCTGGCCGCGTCACTTCCCTGGCTGCCTGCGGGAGAACCGGAAGAGGCCTGCTGGCCTCCGGCGGAAGACGCGGAACCACTGGAAACTGACGGCGCACCACCTGTAGACGCCGAAGCACCGGAAGTTGACGGAAAACTCGACGAGGGGCTGCCGGGGGAACCGCTCGAAGACGACGAACTGCTTGAGGACGACGAACTGCTCGAGGACGATGAACTGCTTGAACTGGAGGAAGAGGAGCTGCTTACAGATGGAAAGCTGGTGGAACTTGACGTCGAACTCGATGATGAAGAGGGCATGCTGGGCATACCCTGGGATGAAGATGACTGAGAAGATGACTGGCAGGCGGCCACAACTGCAGAAATTCCAACAGCCAGCAACGCGTTTTTAAGAAATAGTCTGTTCATGATAGTCACCTGATGGCGCCCCGACCTCGAATCTTTCCTCAATATTTCCACTACTTTTAATACGCTTGATACTCGTAATAGTTCAATCAATTCGGCACTTTCCATCGGTCTGCTGCAACCGGGTTGCCAGGCCCCGGCCACGTTGATCAGAAAAAGCCGTTGTGCCCTGTGTTTACCTGAGATTCACTGTAAATCACGCTCCACGGAATTCTTCAAACGACTCCATGTTGTAAGAAGACCGTCGCAGGCCCTTCAATTCTTCATCGCTGCCTGCTTTTGTTCAGTTTCTACCTGCCATTTCTTCCGTTCCTGCTTGCCGCAACTCTCGCGCATTGAAGAGAAAAGCCGGCCGGCATGACCCTGGGAACCTCTGAATCATTATGCCTCTGCTCCACCCTTCAGAGCTTTCCTGGAGTACGACATTGGAATTCCGATGGGCCAGCGACGGCCTTCATCGTTTTCTAGCAGACGGTCGCTGAACCTATCCTGAACCTGTGGGAGTCCAGCTCGGCCTGAAGCTCACACGCCTCCTTCAATAAACAAACGGGTAGCGGAACGAATGCCCTTCACTGCGAACCAACTCCCCGTTCTCCATAACCGGTCGAAAGGTTGTGGCCCGCACTTTGCGGCGTAAGGTGCTGATAACCTGCGTGTTTACTTCGTTCTCCTCGGTCAGCACCTGCAGATTAACCGCAGTACCGTACGATGTTACGTCGAACTTTACGTCCACAAAACCGCTGGCACGGGCAACCTGCTCCCGGCCTTCGACATTGGACTTGATAAAAACAGACTCGATCTCATCCGAAAATGCCGGCAGGGCTCTAACCGTGCCAAATGCCTCGCCGAGCAGCCGTTCTCCGTTCTCCAGCTCTTCCAGAACCTGAAATGCGTCTGCGTACGCGGCCTCGGCGGACCTGTGCCTGTCAAAAAGCAGGTACCAGTCCGCCAGATGAATCAACGCCTGAGCATACTTAACCGACTGTTGCTGCTCCCCGGCGAAGGAGTCCACTATCAATTGCAGTGCTTCGAGTCCCTCTTCATAGCCCTCGATAAAGGCGACATTGAAGTCCCGGTAGCCTTCAGGGTATTTCTCCTGAATGGTGCGGAATTCAGTGACCGGCGTTTCGTCGATCAGGCCCTTGTACCGCGATACCAGAAAAGCAGTGCCCGCGGTATCGCGCAAATACTTTACATACCTCTCATCCCCGTTACCAAAATTCAGGTTCACGACATTCGAAGCGGCCTGATATAGCCGTAGAGCAGTGACCAGCTGGAGTGCCAGCGGTTCTCCGAAACCGGCATTGAAAACCTTCAACTTCCAGCTTGCCAGCCTGTCGAGCACCGGAACAATACGCGGATCCTCCAGGCCGAAAGCCCGGCTCTGGGTATAGTAAAGGTACTCCTGATACTTATCGGCGCTGGCCAGGTCACCCTGGGCCAGATACACATTTACCAGCCTTTCCGCCATGGAAACGTGTTCCAGGCTGTCGAGACCGCGATTGACCCGGCTGATATGCATGGCTCGAAGATAGGTCTCGGTGGCTTCGTCATAAGCTCCCAGCTGTTCGTAAACTCCTGCCATGGTAACCAGATTCTCTGTCAGGCTGAGATCCCAGGGCCCGCCCTGCAGCTCGATTGCACTGATGGTTGATTCAAGATTCTGCAAATTCAACATCTGCTCCTCTACCAGCCCCTCTTCGGGTTGCAACGAGAAAGCATGGATCGGCTCAATTTCCTGATAGCTCCCGGGGTTATTCTTCAGAGAGATCGGCAGGTCAAAAACAAGGGTTTCATAAACAGAGGCCACGGGTCCGGCCTCCACCGGCTCATGGACGACCGTTCCCTCAGCCCGCTCTGATGCCTGGGGAAAACCCAGCAAGGGCCATGCCAGAAAAAGCAGGCCCAGGTTTAGACGAAACTGTTGTTGAAAAAGGTGACACATACCAAACCTTCTTTGCGGGAGCCTCAGGGCAATAAATCCAGCCCGCTTATTATATGCTTATAACCAATTTAAACTATCAGGGGTTACCTAAGCTATCAGTAACGGCGCCCGCCGCCAACAGTTGCCCGATCAAATGCCGGGTCTGTCCGGTAAAGTCGCAGATTTCCGAACGCATCCAGCTCCGCTGCCCAGCCTTGATCCAGAAACGTGGTCGCCGAGAGCTCGGAGATGATTGCCGGACCTTTGAGGATTGTACCGGCTTCAAGTGCCTCTCTGGCAAAAACAGGCGGCATATCACTTCCTTCTGCGACGTTCCCGGATTGGAAATTATTCACCGCACCGGCTTTTTTCCTGTGTTTCAGAGTCAATTTAATACAGGGAATGAAGATTCGCGCTCTCAGATTGATGAATTCCACTTCCCGGGAAAGAGCGAAGCCATAGCGTTCGCGATGCAGCAGATGAAACCGCTCCAGCGTCTGCCTTTTGCCCAGCCAGGGCAGATTAAGGGTGGACGACTGACCCTTGTAGCAAAGATCCAGGCTGACCTCGGACCGCAATTCCCTCTCTGACAAGCCTTCAGAAACCAGTTCCCGGGTTCCCTGTTCGAGCAACTCCCGCAGCGCCTGTTCGATTTCCAGCTCGCTCACCCGGTCTGACAATAGGCGCACGGTCTGCGAGAATTGACGCCCCTGGGGCGCCACCAGCATGCCCATTGCCGACAACACGCCCGCATTCACAGGTACGATCGCCTGCGTCATCCCCATGTTGTCAGCGAGTGCACAGACGTGCAGCCCCCCGGCACCTCCGAAACAGGTGAGTGTAAAATCCGCCGGATCATAGCCTCGCTGTACTGAGATCATCCGCAGGGCACTGGCCATGTGCTCGTTGGCGACCTGTACTATCCCCCTTGCGGCTTCCCTCTCCTCGAGGCCTGCCCTGGCGGCCAGTGGCGCAATCGCGCGCCTGGCTGCCGCCAGGTCCAGCCTGAATCTGCCCGCCAGAGACGCGTCTTCAGGGATCCTTCCGAGGATGAGGTTGGCATCGGTTACCGTAACTTCCCTGCCACCCCTGCCATAGCAGGCGGGCCCCGGTTCGGCACCGGCTGAATGTGGCCCCACCTGCATCATGCCCCCGCCATCAAGGAATGCAATGGACCCCCCGCCTGCACCAATAGTGTGCATATCCACCATGGGCACAGCCACGGGATAGCCGGCGACCTGCCCTTCACTGGTGATCTTCAGGTTCCCATCCAGCAGAGCCACGTCTGTTGATGTACCCCCCATATCGAAGCTTATGAAACGCGTGCCACCAAGTTGTTCACCAAGATAGTGCAATGCCGTGAGTCCCGCTGCCGGGCCCGACAACAGCAGGTTGACTGCCCGCTTGGCAGCGATGTCTGCGCTGACGGTTTCGCCGCTGGACTGCATGATTGCGAGCGGACACTCGGCGAGGTCTTCCTTCAACCCGACCAGGTATCGGTTAACGACTGGCCCGAGGCTGGCATTCAGCCAGGTGGCCACTCCCCGTTCATACTCCCGGTATTCCGGCAGAACTTGGGAAGAACGACAGATGAATGCCCCTGGCAACGCCTGTTGAACCACTTCTTCCAGCAGTCGTTCGAAGCGGTCATCCAGAAATGAAAACAACAGGTTGATAGCCACGGCCTCTGGTTTCAGGTCGCGAATTCGGGACCTCAGGGCGTCAAGCTCCCCGTCCGACAGGGATTCCAGTACCGTGCCATCGGCTGCCAGGCGTCCACCAACCTCGATTCTAAGCTCCCTGCTGACGGGATCACGACGGGGAGGAAATTCCAGGCTGTACAGGGATGGTCGGGTCTGCCTGCCGATGGACAACATATCGCCGAAGCCATGGTTGGTAATAAATGCCGTTCTGGCCACCTTGCCTTCCAGCGCCGCATTGGTGGCGACAGTGCTGCCGTGAATGATGCGCAGGCCACCACGGCAGACGGTATCTGTCAGACCAAGCTCCTGAATTCCCTGCAGAATCGCCTGCTCTGGCGCTATGGGCGTCGACAGAACCTTGTGTACGGTGAGCTCCTGCCCACCGGGCGTTGCCTGCCATAAGACAAAGTCGGTAAACGTACCGCCCGCGTCGATACCAAGGAGAGCTATCTCTTCTGCTGGGAGCGTCATGGTGGGTTGATTCTACTGATTGGCTTCTGCCGTGAGACTTTACAGGGTTGGCGGTTTGGGATTATAACGCGCGTTCTGCAAGTAATTCAGCGGTGCCGGGTGATTCCGGCAGCAGATCTGCCATGCCGGAACTTCCCGAGGTCGAAACCACGCGCCTGGGCATCTCCCCGACGGTGCTACACCAGCCCATAGAATCTGTGGTGATTCGCACTTCGATGCTGCGCTGGCCGGTTTCCGATCGCCTGGCGCAGGTTCTGCCGGGAAGCCGAATCAACAGCATCGAGCGGCGCGCCAAGTACCTGCTGTTCGATAACGGTGCAGGCCGGCTGATTATCCATCTGGGCATGTCCGGAAGCCTGCGGATCGTGCCCGCTTCTGCTCCTGTGGGTCCCCATGACCACGTAGATATCGTTTTGAACAATGGCAGGGCCCTGCGCTATACGGATCCGCGAAAATTCGGCTGCCTGCTCTGGCATGAGGGACCACTGGAGCAACACCCTCTGTTTCAGAATCTGGGACCTGAACCACTTACCGACGACTTCAATGGCGCTTATCTCAAGCGCATCAGCCGGGGTCGGAAGCGGGCGGTCAAAAGTTTCGTAATGGACGGTGCTATCGTGGCGGGAGTCGGCAACATCTATGCCAATGAGTCACTGTTCGGTGCAGGTATACGTCCCACACGACCTGCCGGCAGGATTTCCCTGGACCGTTACAATCTGCTCGCTGAAGAAATCAAGGACGTCCTGAAAAACGCCATTGCCGTCGGCGGCACCACGCTACGTGACTTTACCGGCGCAGACGGCCAGCCCGGCTATTTTAAACAATCGCTCATGGTCTACGGTCGAGGCAATACACCCTGTAAGCTGTGCTTTACAAAGCTCACGGAAATCAGGTTGGGACAGCGCAGCACGGTTTATTGCCGCAAGTGTCAGACCTGACCCATTTCAGCAATCTCTGGTAAACCATGGGAGTTTTATGCAGCGGATCCTGGTTTCGGCACCATAGCCTTGACCACAGCTGGGTGAACGAATTTTGAAATATCGCCGCCGTACGAAGCGATCTCTCTTACCAGCGTCGAGGAAATGTAGGACAGGTGTTCCGCCGGCGCCAGAAACACCGTTTCGATGGAAGGCTCCAGAACCCTGTTCATCCCTACGAGCTGGAACTCGTATTCAAAATCTGCCACCGTACGCAAACCGCGCAATATAATGTTGGCGCCTCTCTGTTTGACAAATTCTGTCAATAAAGAGTCAAAGGCACAGACTTCGACATTCCCCAGATGTCCCAAAACCTCCCGCGTCAACTCGACACGCTGTCCGGTGGTCAGAACAACGTTCTTCTGTCGATTGGTTCCTATGGCGACGATTATATGATCGAACAATCGTGACGCCCTTTCGACCAGGTCTGTATGGCCATTGGTTATGGGATTAAAGGTCCCGGGATAGACGGCTACTTTCATGGTTTGCTCATGGCAGGAAGTGACGGAGGCATTCTATCTAAACGTCTCAGACGGCTCAACGCGCCTGCTGCGAAGCTACAAAAATATATGTGGTAATACGATTTTCCAACCAGAACCGGTCTGCTGGGGACGCGAAGCCCACGTGACCGCCTCGATCACTGATATCAAACCGCAACCGGTCCGTCAGATGGCGGCCAGCGGGAAGGGCCGACATTGGAATTATTGGATCATCCCGGCTCTGCAACAGCATCGTAGGCACTCTTATCCGGTTGAGAAAACCGATACTGCTGCACTTTTCATAGTAGTCAGCAGCGCTAGCGAAACCGTGCAATGGTGCAGTAACACGGTCGTCGAAATCCCACAGTGAAGTGATCGACCTTACATTGCCACAGGAGCGAAGAATTTCCAGCTGTTCGAGGTTTCCGCAATGCTGGAAATATTGCTTTTTGCTTTCCAGGTCATCTACCAGCCGTCGGAGAAAGTAACGACCGTAAAACCGGCTCATACCCTTCAGCATCGCTTCGGAACATAATCTCAAATCGAAAGGAGTCGATACGGCTACGGCGCGGCAGACCGGTTCGTTGATACCGGTTTCACCAAGCCATTTGAGCAGTACATTGGCTCCGAGTGAGAAGCCGACCAGGGCAAAGCGATGCTCAGGCAGTTGTTCCCGCAATACTCCGAAGACTTCAGAGAGATCGTCAGTTACGCCCGAATGATAGGCCCTGGCCAGCCGATTCACCTCTCCACTGCAACCGCGAAAATTAATGGCCACGCTCAGGTATCCGGATTGTCCCAACAGATACTGCAGCGACTGTATATAACCGGAGCGGGAACAACCACACAAACCATGCAATAAAAGAACTACTGTTCTATTATCTGACGCCGGAGACACTGCTGGATCATGCCAGTCAATATCGATAAAATCGCCGTCGGCAAGATCCACACGCTGACGTCGATGTCGGATCTGTGGCGAGCGAGCGAATTTACGCCACAGTGTCTGGGCATGGCCGTTTCTCAACCAGAACCTGGGTATAAATCCATTCTTCTCCCTGCCTATTGCTTCTGCCAAGCTATTCACCTGGTTGCTCACCTCGACGCTCCAGCAACACGTAACATACGGCTCCGGCGCGCTTTTTCTTAAAGATACGCCAATTGTCCGGAAGCAGATTCTCCTGCAAATCCTTATCCGACTCCAGATAAACCAGTGCCCGCTGCTTTAGCAGGCCAGAACTTTCCAATGCCTGACACACGCGCGCTTCCAGATTCTCGGCATAGGGTGGATCGACAAATACTATGCCAAAGCGAATGTTCCGCGGGGGATCGGCAAGCCATCGTAGTGCCTCGGCACAGATGACTGTCTGCTGGCCCGCTCCCAGAGTCTCCAGG
>CALOEW010000002.1:0-166798 GCA_942492445.1 uncultured Gammaproteobacteria bacterium | reverse complement strand
CAATGAAACAATGGGCGGCTGCCGATCGTGGTTCGCGGCCGACTACTATACGGACCCGTTGGCACAATTGTTCGCTGTTTTCGAACGTTACGCCAGAGACCAGGACGGCCCCGGGAAGCTTGCCCCGCCAGGTGCCGGCAGCCAGGTTCAATTTCGTGCGATTCAAGACTATTGTTCAAGCATTCCCATCGGACTCGCTGAGCATGTTGGTGCGGCGGTCGCCACATGCTGGTCGCGAGGGCCGTGCACAACAGTACCTGTGACCCGGGGCGCCAGCAATATCCTGTTGAAAAGGCCGAGGTGGAGGAAAGCAGTACCTGGACTGCGGGCAACTACGGGCGCCAGCTGATATCGACACGACCGACCATTCCGAGTGGTCACGTAGATCTTCCGAATCGCAAGAAAAATATCTGGCACCCGACAGCAGAATGCGGATGTCGTCGGGACCCAAAATCCCGCCTCATCACTGCAGACGGGCGTTTTTTCAGCCAGCTGAAGTGCGACGTCAACGTGGCGAGAGTTGAGCTCATCGATGTATCCGCTGTGGCAAGATCAAGACCGACAGTGACATCGTCGGCATTTCCGACCTGGGCCAGGCAGAGCACTGACACGGGTTTCTATCCTAGGTCACAGTTCGGGTTCGCTTGTGTTGGTGCTAGACTCGCGGGTCCCGAATGGTCGTGGAAACCGTAGATTCCATGGCTCAGGTGTGATCTATCAACATATCTGGCATCGCCGGGTACCTGACTCACCCATCGAAGTGACTGCTGGCGCTGTTGCGGCAGGCGGCGGTATTGCGCACAGATCGTGGCCGGTGCCACGCGGAATTCACTGCTGGTCGGAGGCACGGGCATTATGAATTATTATGCTGGCCAGCATCGAGTGCACTGCGAAATGGGATACGCCGAGTTCATGCCAAGAAGGATATCATCACCCAGTTTCTGATCGAGGCTGCCGTCTGTCTGAAGTCGGTCTCATGTCCTGGGAGCATTTCCTCATCATTTCCACATTCTGGGGGTGCCGGCGTTTTCCATTCTCGCGTTTATCGGCACGTGGTACCTAACTGTCGATGCTGGCAGCGGGACCTGGTGGGCGTTAAAAGTAGTTGACGAAGGTTGGTGGGTTGGCTTGGCCTGCTGTTACGCGGCAGGGCCGTTGTCATTACCCTGCTTTTCTCCCTGTGTCAGGAGCTTCATTTATCGTATCCAGAATGCCGTGCGGGGTTTCCAGTCCCATGAACTGCCGTCACATGGAGATCAGGTGTCAGAAATGCTGACATTCAGTTCACCCCGGCACCACCGGCACCGATCACCTCCCCTGATGCCACCCCACGACTGCACTGCAGCCAAGGGTTGTAGTGGAACTCGCCGGGCGCAGAGTCAAGCGCCGACAGGCGGGCGGAGTCGGATACATGGATGCGTCTCGTACCGCCGTCTCACTCGGGTAGTCGAACCATCGCTCTCGCTTGCGCGCCCAGAATGCGTCCTGATAGCAGGCGTGGGTTCAGTTCCGCCACACGCGTCTCGTTGCCGGCGACATTTGAAATCAGCGCAGTACCACCGCATCGAGTTGCGAGGCGGCACACAGGTCCCCGATCATCCATCACCATGAGTTGGAGCTTCTCATAGCTAATGCGGGCGGGATTCGCATTGCCGCCCTGGATGGCAGCCGTCGAGGAGCCATGAAGCGCCTGCCACCTGGTAGCACTGCAGCAGCGTGGAACAGGTGTTGTTTCCATAGTATTGTGTGATCGAGTTCCGACTCCGTGTTACCGAGTGCCGCGAGTGCATGACGGTACCGATGTCGCGCTCTGAGCAGGCGACCCGTTCCCGGTCGTCGGTCTCACCCACCGCGTCTCCGTAATGTGCACGGCTTTCTGAATCCGGTGCCGAGGCCACAAGCTCACGCTGGCCAAGCCGTTTGACCATGTGACCGCCGACGCGGCTCCGCCCACCCGTGACCGCACCTCCACCGAGCGCGTCTCGTCCGAAAATGAGGGGTGCTCGCCGACCGGATCACAGTCGGCTCAGTCCGGCTCGTGGGAAAAAGATGAGCTGACACCCGGGCCTTGCACGGCCCGCTGCGAGGCCCATTCGCGAAACTCCGGTCGTGTACGGTGCTAACCGCACGTGCCAGTGTCGTGATGCATCCATGCTCGCATTCCCTCCCCGAGCCCTTCGGAGGGCGACCCAGGGGTCGCAGAACACGATGCGTACACCTGCAGGTTTCCGACCACACTCACAACCTGGGCACAAGGGTCATAAATTTCCCAACAGGTGAGTCCACCGAATGCGTTCGTGTCGGGTCACAGTTCCGCCAGTGTGTCCCCATACCGTCGCCGATGTGTCGCCCTGTGGTGTTTACTTCCGGGGACTCAAAAATCAGTCCACACTCGAGGGCCGCCCACAGTCGGGGTTCGAAACGAGCCCCATTTGCTGCCGGCGGCGTTCAGAACTTCCTCGGCACCGATGCCTAATTTCTCGTACATTACACAGTTTCCCCATCAGGCGATATCGCATCGCGCTGGGCGTTTTCAATGACCTGGTGCCTGGCCAGCTGCTGACGCCAAGTTGCCGGAGATGATTGATTTGCAAAGTTCGTCCACAGTCCGGGCGATCCGGGGCGGATCCCGTCACCTTGACGATGGACTCGATACGGTGTTGTTCTTATCACCCATTGATGCGTTCCGGACCGTATAGAATGTTCGTTGAGCTCCGAAATTTCCCCAGAATACCCGTACTCCCGGATAATGGTGGATTCGTACACCACGTCTCCCGCGGATATCACCGAGCCACCACAATGGCCGGCGCTCCGCAAACCAGATCAGGCGGTCCGGTCGGTGCCGCACGGTGACGTACAAACACAAGGCGTCGTTGCGGTCCGTTGGATCGGCGGTATCTACGCCCACCGCCGCCAGCTCCCGCGACATTGTTGTCTTTTCCGCCAGCTTCCGGATACGACTGTTGAATATCAGTCCGACACAGGGGTATTTCCCGCCGAATGCCGCTGCTGGGTCGGCAGGCCGACGGGTACGAGGCCAATGACCGTAATCCCGAGTTGTTTATGTCCAAGGTTGCGATTCCACCGTAACTTGTTGTTGAGAGCCAAGGACCCAGGGAGCACAAGAAGCATTACAGAATAGAACTGAGATCACAAGCATCGAGATCTATTTGACCCCGAAACCCGACAAGTTTCCAAGTTGGAGCCGCCTACGTAGAGGGCACCGGAGGCGCCACAATGGGAAATCGGTGGTATTGTCAAAATGACCAGAGTTTGCAGCAGGATAAAGAAATCCATTACCGGATCGGCGCCTTTAATGCAAAATTTTCGCGGCGTCTCTCGCTGGCTGCAAGCTTGAGCCGAGCCCAGCTCGCCAACCCCGGTTTGACCGAATGCCAGCCGGTGTAGTCAATGGTTCGGCTGAGCTGTTCGACAAACCGGGCTGTTCCGGGCGCGGCCTGACCAGATGTCACTTCGTTATCTCGGTGGTAATTCTCACGACGCGCAGCTCACAACGCGGCCGATACGGGTGACCCCGGCGTCGCCTTTTTCGGACCGCTCACTGAATTTTTCCCGCGACGACACGCATGTTTCAACTTCTCAGCAGACTCGACCGTTCTACCAACTCGCCGCTGACGGTGGAAGGACCGGGCTCTGGAAACGCTCTCCATGCAGATGAGAAATGTGACCAGCGGTTAGATCGGAGCAGCGACAACCAGAATCGTAGACACGCGTGACAGGGCGGTTTTGATTTCGTGAACCCTCGCTGAAAACCAGCCAGGAGGATTGAGGTGGTGACAGGTTGACCTACCGATATCGTCGTCACGCGACGGGTTTGCAGCGCCCAGCATGTTGCACCGTATCTCGTCATCGAGGGCGATGACGATTGCTGACCCCCGAGCCTGCGCGCAAGGGTGAGCAGAGTCACCAATTTCCGATGATCTTGTCTTCAGGATTCGGGGTTCCGGCGCTCTACAATCTCGGTAGAATCCGGTGGGAAGATTGCTGTCATCCTGATCACGAGACCGGCGGCATTTCTGCCCACGCCGAATACCAGAACCTTCATGGCCGGCGCCCAGGTGCGGACGAACAGCCTCTGATTACGACTCAGCACTGTAGGTCAGAAACGCGAGCAGCGTGATCATGGTGCGTACACGGCAAAACAGTACCATCAATGTATGAAGACCAGCATCAGACTGACAGCGACTCGACAGGATGCAAGAGCACCGACCCGCCCACGGAATTGATCCTGCTGGATACTTGTCATAACATGTTGGTTACGGCGAACCAGGGTTTTGGGGGCGCGCCCATGATGTCAGGCGAATAAAAATTCAGTGTCTGGAATCTACGGCGTAGGCAATATAGACATTTTCAAAGTACGCAAAATCTCGACGACAGCCAGCACAATTAAAGCAGATTTTTGATGTGATTATTGAATATTTTTAATGTAACATGTTGGTGCAGATTGTCTCATTGGCTCAATTTCCGCCGCGAGACGCCAACCGGGAGGCACATTTTGGTCTTCTCCTTATTTTCATATTTCCCGCGTTTGGCGTGTTGGCTCCGCCACCTCGCAGGCGGCCGGACCCTATACGGGGCGATTGTCGCGGCTCCGCGGGCAGTGAATTCGAACTCGGGTTCTCAAAGGGACAAATTCGCACGGCCGACTAGCACAACCCTTGCTCATCGTAATAGACAAAATTCAGCATTTCTACACGAGGTCACGAGTTTGTCAAACGAATGCCGGGCCCCACCGACCGAGCAGCGGTTACCGAAAAGACTGCCGCGCCTTTATTCCGGAGCCGGCCCCGGGCCGTTCCTGAATCGGCGGACGGTACGATTCCCCCACCGCTGGGCCGACACCGAGTTCAGGCCAGCCAGACTGGGAACATTGCAGGGCAATGCTGACGGCCGCCACGGATACACTTTGTGAAGCTGAGACTGAACCACGTGCCCGACACACCACACGCGCTGTGGAGGCGTACTGGAACCGTTACTGGCGGTAGAACGGCAGTGCCCGGCGACGCAGGGGCCCCTGGCAGCGTCGCTCCTCGCGTCTGATTCTACAGTGCTCGTTGATATGACAAAATTTTTCACACCAGCCGCTGTCCGACGACAGGCCGCAACGCCAAGGCTCCCGCGGTCGTTGTCATACCTGTCGTTCCAATATTGTCTTTCAACAGGACGGGAATTCCGAACAGTGAGTAGTCGTCAACCTCCAATCCGGCCTCCCGGGCCCGGTCCTTGCCCCTGGCAACCCTGACCGCATCGGGATTCAGCGCTATCAACGATTTAAGCGAGCGGCTGTTGTCACTTTCGAATTGCCGAATCCGAAACAGATAAAATTTGACCAGGGTTTCGTAACTCAGGCGGCCATCTCTTACCAAGCGCTGCAGTGCAGGAATACCCTGTTCCAGCACCAGCGGCTTCAATGCCTCGTACTGTGCCCGGGTGAATTCTTCCAGTTCCCCGCTGAAGGCCGTCCACAGCGTGTTCTTGTCCAGGTACCGGGAATTCAGCAGCCGGAAGCGCATTCGCGGATTGGAGTGGCCTGCCTGCTGCTGCAGCTCCGGCCCCTGATCATAGGACGTCCAGTCATAGGATTGCGGTTGCTGAGCAAAGACTGCTCCTGCCAGGTGAATCCACGCCACCGCGATCACGGCCGGCATAACTCGTCGGACAGCAGCTACTGAGAAAAATTTTGTCATATCAACGGACTCTCCGCATAAGACGCGAACGGCACGCCAGGGGCCGGTTGCATCGACAGGCACTGGCTATTTGATAGTCTATCGCACCAATGTTCATTGTTTATTCTGGCTGGTTCTGAATGCCTGCCGCAACGCTTTGTGTAGTGTGTCGGAAAAGTTACTGCTTTTTTGTCAGTTCCGGTCCCCAGCTTCACTAAGTGTGACATCAGAACGAAAATCCGACACAATAGCCGGGCCGTCACCGACATTTACTCACATTGTTCTGTATCCCGTATCTGGTAGCCTGAATTTCTCAGTGTCACAAGATATTGCTGTTTAAGGGAATCAGTTACCATTCCCTCAGAACCAATCCAGGGCCATCCGGGACCGGCTCCGGAATAAAGACGCGGCAATCTTTCAGTAACCGCTTTTTTATCCTGCTCAAACCGAGTACAGTCAGTAAGTTGTAACATTCATTTGACAAACTCGTGACCTCATTAACAGGATCGATGTAGGCCTGTCTATTACAATGAGCAGGGTTGGTACTGAGGTCAGCCATTGCGGACTGATGCGGAAGACTGAATCCCTTTGAAATTGAGATGAATTCACAGCCCACCGGAGTTGCGCAATCGAACAGACACAATCCGTCCTTTGGCGGCACCAGGTCAGCCGCCTGCGGGGTGGCCGAAACAGGTTTACGGAAACCAACACGCCAAACACGCAAGTAATGTAAGTAAATGAATAAGGAGGCCAAGGTGTTTGCCTCCCTGATTGGCAATCGTGCAACAGCATGAGCCAATGGACTGTCTGCCAACATGACTACATTAAAAATATTCAACAATCACATCAAAATCTGCTTCATTGTGCTGGCTGTCGTCGAAAGTTTTGCGTACTTTGAAGCTGTCTATATTGCCTACGCTATCAGATTCCAGACACTGGATTTTTATTCGCCTGACATCATGGGCGCCGACCTGGTTCCCAAAGCCCTGGTTTTCGCCGTGGCCAACATGTTGGGGATGACGGCGTTGGGGCTCTATCAGCAGGATCAATTCCGTGGGCGGGTCGGTTATGCCCATATCCTGTCCCGTGTCCTTGTCAGTCTGATGCTGGTCTTCATTGCATTGATGGTACTGTTTTACCTGGTACCTTTTTTCCGCCTTGGCCGTGGAATCACGCTGCTCGCGTTTCTGATAAGCCTGGTGCTGGTAGTCGCCATCAGAAGGCTGTTCGTCCTTTACCTGGGCGCCGACCTGGTTACTTCCAAGGTTCTGGTATTTGGCGTGGGCAGAAATGCCGCCAGTCTGTTGATCAAGGATGACGGCAATCTTCCCACCAGTTCCTACCGGATTTTGGGATTCATCTCCACGCCGGAACAAAACCGGTTTGTCGCTGAAGACAAGATCATTGAAATTGGTGACTCGCTGCTCACACTTGCGCGCAGGCTCGAAGTCAGCGAAATCGTCATCGCCCTCGATGACCGCAACGAGAATTACCCGGTGCAGCACATGCTGGACTGCAAACTTGCCGGCATCAACGTGACCGACCCGATATCCTTTCTGGAGCGGGAACAGGGTAAGGTCAACCTGTCACACCTCAATCCCTCCTGGCTGGTTTTCAGCGAGGGTTTCCGGGGTTCACGAATCAAAACCGCCCTGTCCCGCGCCTTTGACGTAGCGTCCAGTCTGCTGATTCTGGTTGTCACGGCGCCGATCCTGGCGCTGGTGACATTTCTCATCGCCATGGAGGGCGGATTCAAAGAGCCGGTCCTTTACCGTCAGCAGCGAGTTGGCAAGAACGGTCAGGTTTTCGATCTGCTGAAGTTCAGAAGTATGCGTGTTGACGCAGAAAAAATGGCGCGCAATGGGCCGGGCAGAACGACGCCAGGGTTACCCGCGTCGGCTCGATAATCCGTAAATTACGGATCGACGAGTTACCCCAGATAATGAACATACTGAAGGGCGATATGCGCCTGGTCGGGCCCCGCCCGGAACGACCCGAATTTGTCGAACAGCTCAGCCAGACCATTGACTACTACCAGCAGCGCCATTCGGTCAAACCGGGGTTGGCAGGCTGGGCTCAGCTCAAGTACCCCTACGGCGCCAGCGAGAAAGACGCCTACGAGAAGCTGCAGTACGATCTTTACTACATTAAGAACGCCAATCCGGTAATGGATTTCTTTATCCTGCTGCAAACTCTGGAAGTGGTCATTTTCGGCAAAGGCGTGCGCTGACTGAATATCCCGATTGGCAGGCAGACACTGTGCTTCGATTTCTCTTTCAGGCGGTGGCCAGCGCCTCCGATGCTGAGATTACTACCGATCTCTCACCCGGCGGGCGGCTCCAGCCTCGTCAAGGCCTCCTCGTTTGTCGGGGTCCAGGGGTGGCAGGTTCGGAAAAATAAATCACGATGCTGTGACCCAGTTCTATTCTGTAATGCTTCTTTTTGTGCTCTAATTCCTCCAACAAACCATCTCATTAACAACAAGTTACGGTGGAATCATAACCTTGGACATAAACAACTCCAGGATTGCGGTCATTGGCCTCGGCTACGTCGGCCTGCCATTGCTGGCAGCATTCGGCAGGAAATACCCCTGTGTCGGATTTGATATTCAACAGAGTCGTATCCGGGAACTGGCGGAAGGTTACGACAGAACCAACGAAATGTCGCGCGAGGAACTGGCGGTGGTGGACGTGGTGTATACCGCCGATCCAGCGGACCTAAACGACTGCAATGTTTTTATCGTCACCGTGCCAACGCCGATCGACCGGCAGAACCGCCCTGATCTGGGGCCCCTGCGGAGCGCCAGCAAACTGGTTGGCTCGGTGTTGGCCGCAGGAGACGTGGTTATTTACGAATCCACCGTCTATCCAGGAGCCACGGAAGAAGTCTGTGTGCCCATTCTGGAGGAAATTTCCGGGCTGAAATTCAACGAGCAGTTCTATGCCGGCTACAGTCCGGAACGCATCAATCCGGGTGACAAACAACACCGTATCGAGTCCATCGTCAAGGTGACTTCCGGATCCACCCCCCGGATCGCCCGGTTTGTGGACGAACTTTACAAATCCATCATCTCGGCTGGCACCCACAACGTCAGCAGCATCAAGGTGGCCGAAGCCGCCAAGGTCATTGAAAACACCCAGCGCGATCTCAACATCGCCCTGATCAATGAGCTGTGCATTATTTTTGAGAAACTGGGCATCGATACCGAGGAAGTTCTGAACGCCGCCGGCAGCAAATGGAATTTCCTGCCGTTTCGACCCGGTCTTGTGGGCGGCCACTGCATCAGTGTGGACCCCTACTACCTGACCCACAAGTCCCAGGAAATCGGCTACCACCCGGAAATCATTCTGGCCGGCCGACGTATCAACGACGGTATGGGAACCTATATAGCGGAACGGGTGATCAAGCTGTTGACCCGGAAACGCATTCACGTTGTGGACTCGCGCATTCTGATCATGGGGCTCACATTCAAGGAAAATTGCCCTGACCTGCGCAATACCCGGGTTGTGGATGTGGTCAGAAGCCTGCAGGAATTCAATATCAACATCGATGTCTACGACCCCTGGGTCGCCTCCGAAGAGGCTCGGGAGGAATACGACATAGACATCGTCGAAGCCCCGGCACCCGGCGCCTACGACGCGGTGCTCATCACCGTGGCCCACGACAGGTTTCGCGAAATGGGCCTCGAAGAGATCAGGTCATTCTGCAAACCCGAAAGTGTCATTTTCGACGTCAAGTATCTCTTTCCCTTTGAGGCCGGACTGAGCCGACTGTGATCCGGCCGGCAACACCCTATTTTCGGACAGACTTATGAGTAGAGGAATACTGGTCACAGGTGGAGCAGGCTACATCGGCAGTCACGTAGTCAAACAGCTTGGCCAGCGTGGCGAACGGGTGGTGGTGCTGGACAACCTCAGCACCGGATTCAGAAAAGCCGTGCTGTACGGAGACCTGGTAGTGGGTGAGACCGGCAACCGGGAACAGGTCGCCGCCCTGCTCAAGAAACACGACATCGACACCGTCATGCACTTCGCGGCTCACACTATCGTACCGGAGTCTGTTTCCGATCCCCTGAAATACTATGGAAATAACACCTGTTCCACACGGAATCTGCTGCAGTGCTGCCAGGAAGCAGGTGTCAGGCGCTTCATATTCTCCTCGACAGCAGCCGTCTATGGAGAACTGGCCGACGGCGTCGCCAGGGAATCCACGCCCACTGCCCCCATTAATCCCTATGGCAGCTCCAAGCTCATGAGCGAATGGATGATCAGGGACCTGTGTGCCGCTTCACAGCTCGATGCGGTCGTACTGCGCTATTTCAATGTCGCCGGCAGCGACCCGGACGGCGATATTGGCCAGAACACCGAACAGGCCACGCTTCTTATCAAAGTTGCCTGCGAAGTCGCCCTTGGCAGGCGGGAAAAGCTGATGGTTTTCGGCACCGACTACCCCACAGTGGACGGTACCGGTGTACGGGATTATATCCACGTATCCGACCTCGCCTCCGCCCACCTGTCGGCGCTTGACTACCTGCGCTCCGGCGGTTCCACCACGACCCTTAACTGCGGTTACGGTCACGGGTATAGCGTCAGGGAGGTGATCGATGCGGTGGAAAGGTGTCAGGGTGAACCCCTGAATGTTGAATACACTGACAGGCGCGCCGGCGACCCGGCCACCCTGATCTCCGATGTGACGGCAATTCATGCCACTCTGGACTGGAAACCCCGCTACGACGATCTGGATACGATCGTGAAAAACTCCCTGGCCTGGGAAAAAAAGCAGGGTTGTAATTAACGGGCCTGCTGTTCCTGCGTAACAGCGGGCGAAGCCGCATTCCAGGCCACAACCCCCCGTCAGCTACTCGTGCCGCAGCGCTTCCACCGGGTCCATCTCCGCCGCGCGCATCGACGGATAGATACCGAAGATCACACCGATAAACGCCGAAATGGAAAACGCCAGAACCGGTGCTATTGGCGTCACGATTGTCGTCATCCCCCAGAATGTGGAAATGATGAAGGGAATAATCACTCCCAGGACCACTCCGATGAGACCACCGACTCCGGACAGGATGACAGCCTCGATCAGAAACTGGGTGATGATATCGCGCTTCTTGGCGCCGAGAGCTCGGCGTATCCCGATTTCGCGGGTACGCTCGGTCACACTGGCCAGCATAATATTCATAATGCCGATGCCTCCAACCAGCAATGAAATTCCGGCAATGGCACCGGCCACGATCTGGTCGCGCAACGCGCTTTCCTCCGCCTGCCGCAACAGCGCCAGCGGCACTTCGATGGTGTAGTCCACGTTCCGATGCCGGCGTGCCAGAATCTGTTCGATGATCTGACCGACCTCGATAACGGTCTCCTGATCGTCCACCTGAATGATCGCCTCATGGAGATCTACGGTTTCCGATTCCATTCCACCCGCAGTCTGGCGCACCAGCGTTTCCCCGAAGCGGGAACGGGACGAGGTGATAGGGATAAAAACCCGTGTCGGTGCGGCATTGGAACTGCCTGCCTGGTTCTGGCCCAGATTGGAAAAACCCTCCGGCTCCATAATGCCGACGATATTGTAATAATCACTGTCGATCTTGATGCTCTTGCCCAGAGGATTATCGATAGGAAACAGCTCTCTCGATACTTCGTCACTCAGAACCACCACGTTGGCATGATCACGCACTTCAGCCTGGCTGAAAAAACGCCCGATCTGCAGTGAGTAGTTACGTGAAACGGGATACTCCACCTGGGTCCCGACGACATCCGCATTCATGCTTTTGTCGAGGTGCCAGATATTTTTCTTTACGATTCGGGAAGAAATTACATTGTTCACTCCCGGAATGGTCATTCTGACCGTGTCGATATCGGCATTGGTAAGCCCGTAGACAACTGCCCGCGGTGGTCCGAACCCCTGGTTGCTGCTTTCCTCCACCTCGGCAGGCTTGACGCTTTTCAACAGGATATTGCTGGCACCCAGGTCACGAAACTGCTGTTGTGCCTCGAAACTTGCCCCCTCGCTGACCGCCAGCATGGCAATGACGGCCGCCACACCGATCACGATACCCAGCACCGTAAGCAGGGACCGAAGTCCATGGGAATAGATGCTCTTGAGACCAACCTGGGTGATCTTCTTGAATCGCACGAAATTGAACCTGGCTGCCGGCGCCACTCGATGGCGAGGCAGGACTTTTCCCGGGGCAGGAGTCTGGATGCTAAGGTCTGGCATGGCATTCCTGAAATACAGCGGGCAGTTGGTTTGCCCGGAGCGGGTCGGCAAGTGCACCAGTCGGCCCTGCTAATCTACCATGACCGGCAGCCGCCCGGTTACAGGGCCTGGTTGATTTCGGCTTCAGTTGAGGCTGTTTCACGGTGTTTTGCAGCCAAATCATGATCAGGATCAGGTTTTTTAGTAGGTATCCTCTGACAGATGCCTTAAGATGGTTTCCGCAAAATATTCTCCTGTGCGTCCGCCCGACGGACACGGGAGTCGCTGATACTGCTTACCCGGCAGTACCGGTTAAAACGACAACAGCCGGCATTCCGTTTACAGGAATTCCAGTCCCCGCTGCTGAATCATCAGCGGACGGGGAGGGCTGGGGCGGCGCCTGGAAAGCCCATCCCGGTGTCCGCGTCACTGAAACCTGATACTACAAGACAACCCAAGAGGGAGATTGACATGTCAACACTTCGTTACGCACTTGCTCTGGCCATTCCGGGCCTCCTTGCCAGCTCTCAGCTTTTTGCCCAGAGTCAGGCAGAAATTATTGAAAAAGCGCTTTCGCCATTGCCGGCAGACCTGCGAGCCAATGCCACGGTCTACACCTATGACGAGGATACCGGTCAGCGCATCACTCTCAAGGCAGGCACCAACCACGTGGAATGCCGCCCCACCGATGCTGAAGGTTTCACTCGCTGCAATCCGGTGTCGCTGCGCGCCCGTAACGACCTGTCCGCCAAGCTGCGCGCCCAGGGGCTCGAGGGTGAGGAGTTGCAGCTTGCCCTGCAGAAGGCCGAGGATGAAGGACAGATTCCTCCACGGGTTTTCGGTGCCCTCAGCTACCGCCGATTCGATACGCCAGACCGGATCCAGTACCTGTTCGTGATTTCTTTACCGAACGCTACTGCAGAAGAACTCGGAATGCCGACCGGCCCTCAGCGTGACAATGCCCTGGCCGGCATGGGCACACCCTGGATGATGCGCTCAGGAACTTCCGCTGCTCACCTGATGATCCCTGTGAACGGAACCGAATATTCCAACAAGGGGAAATAATCGCTGCCTGATTGCCGAGCAATTCTAAAAGCGAATCAATACCCCCGCATCCGTGAATGTCGGGGGTATTTTTTTATCTTCTGAAACAAGTGAATGCGGCGAGGAATTGCCAATCCTCAGTTTCCGCACCGGCAATCAGACCAGCGCCGTGACCGGGATTTCAGACTAGCAGGCTGTTGAAAAACTATTGCGCTTGCCAGTGCTTCGTTAAAAACTGGCTCAAAATGCTCATTTACACCCGGCAAACTGCGCTTTTTCGCCAGTTTTTGCCTCGCCATGGCCGCGCTCATCACGTTTTCCAACAGCCTGCTAGCCGCAACCCCTCCGATACCGCTAGCGACGTTCGTCGTTTTCCACCACGCCGTCCCGCAATCGGATCCAGCGATGGGATCGTTCCTCCAGTTCTTCCGAATGTGTCACCATAATGAGAGTCTTGCCCTGTTGATGTAACTCATCGAACAGGTCGAGTATTTCCGCACCCGATCTGGAATCCAGATTTCCAGTGGGCTCGTCTGCCAGGATAATCAGCGGATCCACAGCCAGGGCACGCGCAATAGCGACGCGCTGCTGCTGCCCACCTGACAGTTCGAAAGGTTTGTGATCAAGCCGATCACCAAGGCCCACACGCTCTGCCAATGCCCGTGCTTTCTCGTGACTCTCGGCCTCCGAATACCCCTGGTAGAAGAGCGGCATTTCGATATTTTCCAGCACATTCAGCTGCTGTATGAGATTGTAGGACTGAAATATGAAACCGAGTCGCGCACCCCTGATGGTGGACAGTTCATCGTCCTCCATCTTCGAGGTGTCTTCACCCCCCAGGAAGTACTTGCCCGACGTGGGCTGATCCAGGCAGCCGAGAATGTTCATGAAAGTGGACTTGCCGCAGCCGGACGGCCCCATGATGCTGATGTAATCACCGTGGTAGAAATCCAGCGAGATACCGTGCAGCACCTCGACCGAGAGGGTTCCCATCCGGTAGGTCTTGCGGATGTCCTCAACCCGCGCGACCACGGACTGCCCCATGAGTTTCGCCGGGTTGGATACGGATGCGGCCATGTCGCCAACCATTGTCGTCACGGCTCCGCTGCCAATCTAACCACCGGTCTGCACCGACTCCTGCCGCGGTGGCAACAGCAGCACCTCTTCGCCTTCCCGAAGGCCACTGACAATTTCTATAAACTGCTCGGAAAATGATCCGGTCTGTACTTCCCTTCGCGCCGGTCGCCCCCCGCTCCTTACATAGACCACCCGCTGATCTCCGAAATAGGAAACCGCCTGTAATGGCACATAGACTACATTCTCCAGACGATTGACCAGAATTTCCACCTGGGCGCTCATTCCCGGCCTCAGCCACTCGTGAGTGCCATCGATTTTAATCGTGGTCGGGTAAACCTTCAGATCCGGATTCATAAAAGCGTTGGCGGAATCGGCGACGACTGCTACCTTGCTGACCACACCGGTCAGGCGTTCATCAGGAAAAGCGTCAATTAACACATTTACGCGCTGACCTACGGCAACGCGCTGGACAGCAGATTCGTGGATATTCACCTTGACCGCCATCTCCCGCATATCGGGGATGGTCAGGATAGGTTGCCGCTCCCTCACCGTGGCCCCTTCGGCTATCGCTTCCTCACTGCTGCGGCGAAAGCGCTGGCTGTTCTGGTCCGACGCACCATAGACAACCAGTCCGGGACGTATCGCGCGAATGGTTGCCGCCATTAACTGCTGATTGATAT
Source organism: uncultured Gammaproteobacteria bacterium (assembly GCA_942492445.1). Classification (GTDB taxonomy): domain Bacteria; phylum Pseudomonadota; class Gammaproteobacteria; order Pseudomonadales; family Pseudohongiellaceae; genus NORP240. Next base: position 152,109 of record CALOEW010000002.1, on the reverse strand, counting down.
CCGCCAGTTTAACGCGTTCCAGATTAAACTTGCGCTCGGCGGAGCTTAGCCGGGCCTCTTCCTGAGCTTCCTCGGCAATATTCTCCTTCAGCTGTCGCTGATAACTCATAATCGCGTTTTCGAAATCGGTCAGCTTCTGTTCCGCTTCCTTGGGAAAGGTGTACTGGATGTAAAGCTTGAGAGCCGTTTCCTTTTCCTGCAGTTTGTTGTTGGCCTTGCTGAGGTTCAACTCCTCGGCTTCCAACTCGGTGGGTGTAATGAATCCACGGGACTCCAGACGGCGCTGGCCCTCGATCCGGGTCTGAGCCAGCAGGTATTCTTCCTGGGCGACCTGCAACTCGTCCTGAAGCTGCCGCAACATCTGCTTGGCCTCGCCATCTTCGAGTCGATCGATGTTGGCATACTGGGTGAAATCCAGCTGGTTGCGGATACGCATGTATTCTTCGTCCAGCAGCAGCGAACTCACCACCGGCCGCGTGGTTTTGTTTCTGGGCTCGAGCACCAGTTCGTCTGGCTGCGTGGCTGCCCTGGCTCCGGTTTCCCTGGGAGCGCTGCTGGTGACGCCCGACTGACGCGGGGCTCGCTGTGACGCACCGCCATTGCCGACCCGGCTGTCGCCACCCTGGAATCCTCCCTGAGCGAAGCGCTGCATACGCTCCAGCATTTCCGGAGGCAGTTGTCCCCCGTTGTTCGCCATGGCCTGGCGAATCCGCTCCTGGACCTGCGCCGGCATGGAATCCAGGTCGGCCGGGTCGAATCCACCGGCCCCACCCGAGTACGACGGCAGTGTTTCCGGCTCCCGGATTGACGGCGCCGACCCCAGCCCTACGCCCTCCTTCAGAGCTTCCAGGTCCGCTGCTTCTGCACGCGCCAGGCGCTCCTCGATCTCCAGACCGGAAATAATATTGCCGACCACATTGGCGCCGAGGAACTTTTCAAAATCCAGACGCGCGAAGCGCATGGTCTGGCGAGCATCATTCAGTTCGGTCATGTTCTGATTCAACTGGATCTCGTATTGGGCCTTACGTTCGATGAACTCGGCCTCTGCCGTTTCCACTGCGATTTCCTGATTGAGCTGTTCATCGATAAGCTGGGAGGTATCCAGCTCCACAAGGATCTTGCCACTTTCTACATCCTCATCGGTAATGCGATAGCCCTCCTCGATAATGCTGAGTATTTTTACGCCCTCCCGACCTTTCACTTCGGAACGAATCTCCGTGGACACCAGCGCCTCGAGAGCCCCCCCTTCCAGTACCGTGACATCCAGGTCGCCGCGCCGTGCCTGAAAAGTGATACTTCCGGCCCCGTCGGAACCTGCTCCACCACCGAGGTTGAACAGTAACAACAACAGCAATCCGGAAGCTCCGCCGACAATGGCGTAGCGCGTGGGCTTGCGGGCCGCCAGGAAGCTCGCAGTCAGGCCATTCAGTCGTGACCGCAGCCCGGCAGGCAGGTGCTCGGAAAGCCTGGCGAAAATTGCATCTCTATCGAGGTTCATCAACCCCCTCCTCCCATTGACCGGAATCGTCCACGTACAGTAAGCCGATATCGCGCCAGAATTCCAGTTTGGCAATATTGTGTTCCACTATGGTACTGATCAGCTCAGTGCGAGCGGCGATCAGGTCGTTCTGGGAATCCACCGTATCCTGGATATCCCCAAGCCCCAGTTCGGCGCGCAATTGTGCCTCCTCGACCCGACGCTCGTTGATTTCCACGCTGGTTACATTGATCTCGTAGCTTTTCAGTGCCTGATCCATTCGTCGCCAGGCATCGATAACGTCCAGCTTGACCTGATCCACCGTGGCCATGTACGACCTGGTCGAGGCATCGTAGGTTATCAGCGCCCGCCTCAGCTCGTTGCGGTCGAACTTGGTGTCCAGCGGCAGCTCAAGGCCGAGCCCGGCGGTATACACAGCGTTTTCAAAATCCAGCTCGCCGAGATTGGGGTCATCGGGCCCGGTCACTGCCACATCGAAGCTGAAGTCCAGGGCCGGTTTGAGCTGATTGGCGGCCACCCTGATTTTCCGGGCACTGTCCTGCACCCGATCGAGCTCGGTGTAGAGATCCAGACGGGTCTGTTGTGAGAGCTCCAGTGCCAGGTCCAGGCCCAGATCCGGATCGGTCATGCCGGTCTCGGAAATAATCTCCAGTTCATTGTCATCGAGGATGATATTGTCACTGGCCCGAAGGCCGATCAGTATTTTAAAATTGTCCAGACTGCGCTTGTAACGGGTAATCGACGTGGTCCAGCGCAATCTCTGCTGCAGCGACTGCTGCTCCAGCCTGCCCACCTGCAACAGGGTTCGCAGCCCTTCAGCCTGAAAGGCCTGTTCACGCTCAAGGTTGAGGTTTACCGCCTGCAGCCCCGAATAGTTGTTACGGGTAATTTCCCGATTCAGCAGCACTGAGTAATATTGGGACGCGATCCGAACCGCGAACGATTTCCGGAACCGGGTGAAATCCCGCAACTGGTAAAGCAGGTCCCGCTCGGCCTGCATCAGATTCTCTGTTTCGATGGCACGGCCGAAGTCCCTTATCAATGGCTGCGCAAACGAGGCGAATAATGCACCGCTGCCGGTCTCTCTGACATCACCGGTGAGAAAGCGGGTGAAATTATTGGTCAATGTCAATGCCAGCACGCCGCCACCTTTGAGCAGCCAGCGCGAACCGAGGGTGGTTTCCGCGTCGATGGTTTCACTGGTGTTCACCCTTTGCATGCCGGTCAATTCCTGCATATCCTGGACAAACTGATCCTCCGCATCCCACTGGTAGTCACCACTGGAAGTAAACGAAAAGACCGGGGTGTAACGGTAGCGGTCGAATGTCAGGGCCAGGGCTTCCAGATACAGCCGTTCCTTCTGGGTCTGGTATTCCCGGCTGTACCGAAACGCCAGCTCCAGTGCATCGTTCAGGCCGATAACGATGGCGCCGATCTCGCTCTCTGCCTCGTTGTCCAGAAACTCAAAGAGCTGTTGATTACGGGCGTAGCCAGCAAGATCCACCGACTCCACCGAAGCCGCCGGGTCGATGTCCACTTCCAGGGTCGTACCCGGCACCTGCTCGGTCTTGCCGGCGATGGCCGTATAGGTTTCGTTGTCTGCCGACTGACGGTAATGGCCGGCAGTACAGCCGGTCACCGCCACTACCAGCAGTATTGAGGGAAAGTTGCGCAGCATGTTCCGAATTCGGGAAACCGTTTGCTGAATGGATCACCAGTATAACGCCAGCTGCAGTGCGGGGTTTACCCCTTAATCGCCCAGAACCGGTGTTTTTGCGGGAGATTGAGGCGGTTTGCCAATGGAATGCAGTGAAAAGCCTGAATTTGACGGTAAAATAAGCACCCAAGCCGGGCATCAAGCGGTCACCGGGTCTGTGGAAACCCTGATCGGGGCGAGCCTGGCGACGCGTGCAAACACTGCTGGAGGTGCCAGACCATGCTGAAACAGGGATTATTCATCCTCTCCTGGATCGTGGCCGGAGGGCTCGCTTTCTACACTGCACAGTTACACCGCAGCAACATCGCCCTGACCGCCGAACTGTCCGCGCTGGAGGAGTTCCGCCTGCGCTATCAGGAGCAGGTGGCTGTGAACAGGCAGCAAAGGGAACAGTTCGAATCGCGGATTCTGCAGTTACAGGGCAACCTCCGCAGGTCCCAGGTACAGATGAGCAATCTGTCAGAAGCACTGCAGGAAGCCCGGGAGATGATGGAGCCGGTGGCCCGGCAGGTGATCGAACAGATAGCCGGACAGGCTGACAATCTGCCGCAATAGTCCCGGAATGGAGCAGCCATTTTCTCGGTCTCGACTATTGATCCCGGCAGGACCGGCGATCGTAGTCTATTTGGACCGGCCGGTGTGGATTTCTCCAGCGAATCCTATACAGTAGTGCTGGTTGAATTTAAGACAGCGGCTGACAGTACACGGTCGGCCAGCCACTCTAAGAGGGGATAACCTGACATGATAAAGCTTTTCTCGGGTAACAGCCTGGCAACCGCCGCTCTCGCTGCGCTGCTTTTATTGCTTACAGGATGCGGTCAGCCGGACGCAACCGGCGGTCCGGCAGGCCAGGAGCCGGAATCAGCCTCCAGTGGTCAAACCCTGGCAGGTTATCAACGTATCAATACGCCCGACCCCGACGACCCCCTCGCCACCCATATTTACCAGCTTGAGAACGGCCTCAGGGTGTACCTGACCGAGAACCACGAGGAGCCGCGCTTTTACGCTGAAATCGCGGTAGCGGCCGGGAGTAAGCACGACCCCGCCAATGCCACCGGCCTGGCTCACTACCTGGAGCACCTGCTGTTTAAGGGCAACCGCAACATGGGAACCCTGGATTACGAGACGGAGCAGCCTTACCTGGATCAGATTGTCGAACTCTACGAGCAGCATTTCAATTCCACCGACGACGGCGAGCGCGCTGAAATATATGCCGAAATCAACCGCGTCGCCCAACTGGCGGCCCAGTACGCCGTGCCCAATGAAATCGACAAGGTTTACAACAACATGGGCGCCGGGGGGCTGAACGCCCACACTTCCTACGAGGAGACTGTGTACAAGGTGGGGTTGCCGTCAAACCGCCTGGCACAATGGGCGGAAATCGAATCGGATCGTTTCGTCAATCCGGTTTTCCGCCTGTTTCACACTGAGCTTGAAACAGTCTACGAAGAGCTAAACCGCAGCCTGGACAACAGCGACCGGATCATTCTCTACGCCACCGATGAGCTGCTGTACAAAAACCACCCCTATGGACAACAACCGACCATCGGCAAACCGGAGCACCTGAAGAATCCGTCGCTGGTCTTTATCCAGGAGTATTTTGACACCTATTACGTTCCCAACAACATGGCCGTATTCATCAGTGGCGATATCGATATCGACGAAACCATCGACCTGATCAGCGACAAGTTCGGAGCCTGGGAGCCCAGGGAAGTTCCCGAAGTAGGCCCGTGGGTCGAGCAGCCATTGCAGGGAGCAGAGCGTCACACAGTCTACTATCCCGGCGAAGAACAGGTGCAGCTGGCGTTTCGTACCGTTGCCAATTCCAGCGCCGACAAGGAAGCCCTGATGATGCTGGACATGATCCTGGACAATCGCACCGCCGGGCTGATCAACCTCAACCTCAATCAGGCGCAGCGGGTTGCCAGTGCCGGCTCTTACCCCCGTTTTCTGAACGACTACGGTTCACAGCAGCTCTGGGGGGTGCCCAAGGCGGGACAGACTCTTAAAGAAGTGGAAGCGCTGTTACTGGAGCAACTGGAGCTGATCAAGGCCGGCAGGTTCGAAGACTGGATCATTCCCGCTATTGTCAACGATTTCAAAAAGTCCCAGAAAGCGTCGCTGGAGTCGAATACCGCCAGGGTGGCCATGATGCGCCAGGCATTTCTCTCCAATGACAACTGGGATCACTATATCGGCGAAATTGAGCGTCTGGAACAGGTGACCAAAGAGGATGTCATCGACGTGGCCAACCGCTATTTCGGTTCCGATTACGTGGCCGTATACCGGGAGGACGGCCAGCACGAGATTCCGCCGGTGGTGAAGCCCCGGATTGAACCCTTTTCCATCGATCCGACCCGGCAGTCCGAATTCGCCGCCGAGGTGTTGTCAATGGAGGTGGTGCCGATCGAGCCCGCGTTTGTGGAGGAAGGTCGGGACTACCGGGTCGTGGAGTTTGCTGAAGGAGTACCACTCTATTACGCGCCCAACCCATTGAACGACCTGTTCAGTTTCAGCATCAGTGTCGATGTGGGTACCGATGTCAACGAAAAGCTTGGCCTGGCGGCTGCGATAATGGACAAGGCGGGAACGCCCTCCCTGTCCAATGAGGAATTGCAGAAGGAATGGTACAGAATGGGCAGCGAATTTCGTTTTGGTGCCGGAGAAAACCAGTCCAGTATCAGCATCTCAGGCCTGGACGAACAGTTTGCTCCAACTCTGGACCTGATGCTTGAGCTGATACGTAATCCGGTAGCGGATACGCAAACCCTCAACGAACTGAAAGGCATTATTCTCAAATCCCGCGAAGACCAGAAAGAGTCTCCGCCGGCGATCTCCCGTGCTCTTTACTTGTATAACCGCTATGGGGAGGAGTCGCCGATGCTGGAGTCACTGACCGGTGAGGCAATTATGGATACTTCCCTTGAAGAGCTGCTTGGCCTGCCCGGTGATCTGCTCAACTACGAACACACCATAGCCTACACAGGGTCCATGGAACTGGAACAACTGGTCGAAGTGCTGCGAGAGCATCATCCGGTCAGCGGAGAGCTGCTGGAGCCGCCTCCCTATCGATTACGCACCACCCGGAGTTTCGACCGGTCTGAAATCTACCTGGTCGATAAGGAGACCGCCCAGTCCCAGGTCCGTATCGAGTTTCCTGATGGCGTATACGACGAAGACCTGTCACTGATCGCCTCCATCTACAACAACTACTTCGGTTCCGGCATGTCCAGTGTTGTTTTCCAGGAACTGCGTGAGGCCAGAGCACTGGCCTACTCCGCTGCCGCCAGTTACGCCCAGGGAAGCCGGGAGGACGCCGAAAACCTGATGCTCGGCGCCATTGGTTCCCAGACTGACAAAACTGCGGATGCCGTCGCTGCGTTCGTGGATCTGATCGATAACATGCCTGAATCGACTGACCGCTTCAATGAAGCGGTTAACTCCCTGTTGAACCGCTATCGGACCTCCAAGCTGAGTTTCCGGGAAGTGATCGGCGCAGTGCGAAGCTGGGAACAATTGGGCATCGAAGGTGATCCCAGGCGAGAGCGCTACCAGCAACTGCAGAACGTCACCATGGAGGACCTGCTGGCATTTCAACGCGAGCACGTCAGAGGGCGTCCCAAGCTTATTTCCATCGTCGGTGATACGTCGGTCATTGACACCGGTGAGCTGGCCCGGTTCGGCACCGTAAAGGAAGTGCAGGTGAACGAAATTTTCGTTGACTGACCATTTACGGGTCGCTCCGCCAATCCGGGGCGGCCTTATTCGTTCGCATTCCGTTGAATCGATGCCCGGGTGACAGTGACAAGTGATAACGACGCCTTTGAAAATCGCCGATCTGCGCAAGAGTTATGGCAAGGTACAGGTGTTGCGAGGTATCGACCTGGTGCTTGCGGAACACAGCATTCACGGACTGGTGGGGCTGAACGGCTCCGGCAAGACGACAACCCTGGAGTGCGTACTGGGCATGCAACAGTACGACAGCGGCAAAGTGGAAGTGCTGGGCCTGCCCCCATCTCGCCTCTATCAGGCCCGCGGTGACATAGTGGGGATATTCGACACTCCCAGCCTGCACCCGGGGCTGACTGTACGTCAAAGCCTGGAACACGCCCGGCTGCTTTGTGCCAATCCCGTTCGCGGCTGCGCGGAGGTCGAGAAACTGCTGGGAATCTCAGGCTACCGGGATTACCGGATTCGACACCTGTCTTTGGGAAACAGAAGACGCGCGTCAATTGCCCATGCACTGCTGGGGAATCCCCGCCTTATCGTGCTCGATGAACCCTTCAACGGACTGGATGCCGAAGGTGTGAACGACGTGCTTGAACTCATCGCCAGTCTCAACCGGGAGCAGGGCACGGCGTTCATGCTCTCAAGCCATCAACTGCCTTACCTGGAACAGATCTGCAGCCACATGGCGATACTGCACGCCGGCAGGATTGCGGTCAGCGATCGTATCGACCGCCTGTTCGCTCGCGATCACGCCAGGCTCGCTGTGCGCTGCGACGAACCCGAATCCGCAACCAGGCTGATCGCCGAGTCCGGACTCGGCCGGGTTGAAAGCCGCGACGGCAACCAGCTGCTGTGCGAACTGCTGGAAGGCGATGCAGCCGCACTCAATACATTGCTGGTCGGAGCCGGCCTGGCGGTTTCCGAGTTGCAGGAAAAGCGCGATTCATTGATGTCCCTTTTTTATCGGATCACTGCGGATCAGCAACCGTTGACGGAGGCGGCCTAGATCGATGACCGGATTCCTGACCGCCCTGCACGCGGAACTTTTTATCGCTCTGCGAAATTACGCCAATCGAATTGTCGTACTGGCCCCTGTCCTGATTGTTGCCGCCCAGCTTGTCATCTCCCGACTCGGGCAGGCTGGAACCGCGGCCAGGGATGTGCTGATGAATGGCACCACTTTCGGCGCGCAAACCCCAGAGGTCACGGCCTATGCGTATTTTGTGGATGGCCTGAGCACGGGTCTGACACTGCTGGTGTTGATAATGGTGGCGCTGGCGGCACACTCGTTCGCCTTCGACCGCGATACCGGCCTGATGCGGCACCTGCTGATCCGGCGCGTGTCACGTCCTGCAGTCATCGCCGCCAAGCTGGTGCAATTACACCTCACCGCCCTGCTGGCCCTGCTGGTGTTGCTGTTAGTTTCCTGGCTGATTTGCGCCTGGCTCTGGGATTTTGGTCCGGTGGTGGAAGATGGCTTCGAACTGATCGGCGAAAAAGAAATTCGAGCGGAGATTCTGCTGGGGCTGCGCCTCGCCCTGTTACCCCTGCCGGCCGTGGTCGCTTTTGGTATGCTGGTTTCCGTGCTCAGCAGCAGCACCACCCAGGCGGTAATCACGGCGCTGGGCATCAATCTGGCGATCGACCTGTTCAAGGCCACCCTGGGAGATTCCGCCCACTACCTGTACGCCACGTTCCAGCCGGCACTGCTTGATCAGTCCTACCTCGGCGATGTGGGCAACCTGGTAAGAGGCTTTTCCGATGTGCTTATCGAACCCCGATTCCTCACCTTGAACAACTGGATACCTCTGCCCCAGATGGCGATACTGGTGCTGCTGTCACTGTGGCTGGTGCAACGGAGGAAAATCTAGTGTCACCCTCCTTATGCTGGCGCGCGCCAGTTTCAACGGCCCTGTTGTTGGCCTCATCCCTGCTGGCTGGCTGTGTCAGCCATGAAGCGGGGCAACTGGTGCCAAGTATCACGCTTTCCCCCGAGGATCTTGAACTCAGCCAGCCTGCCGACCGGAGTGGTGAGTCAGGTGGCGTGGATTTCGGCCTGACCGTGAGCAGCAATGAAAGCGATTCACTTTTTAATGTCGAAGTGCTGCCCGGCGTGCGGGTTAGGGAAGTGGCACCCGGCGGGCCGGCGGACCTCGCTGGCCTGCAGGCCGGTGATGTAGTGCTGTCCGTTAACGGCACCGAAGTCAATCACCCCGACACCCTTGAGGCACTGGCCCGGCAAAGCGGGGAACGCACCGACTTCACCCTGCGCCTTCGCCGGGGTACCGCGATTCTGGAGTCCAGTCTGGTGGGTCGCCCCAGAGCCAGCGCCGGTGCCCCGTTGCGGGAGCTTTTCCGCGCCGATCCGTTGGCCACTCGTGCCGGCTACGAGACCACGGTACTGCAGGCAGGAGACGGTGGAGAAATCTCCGCGGCCAGAGTCGTCGAAGTCGCTGCCAACAGCCCTTTACGGGCTGCTGGCATTGTGCCCGGCGACGTGATTCTGGCGCTGGACGGGCTCCCGGTGGAATCGGGTCAGGGCCTGATCAGCCGGTTGCTGACTGATTACGAACTGGGTGATGAGTTAAAAGCTTTACCCTGTACCGTGACGAGGCGCTGCTGGAGCGTAGGGTCCGGCTATGGGATCCTGGCCGGAGAATCAGTCAACTCTCCCTGCGCCCCTTGCTGTATTATGAATCCAGTCTGGCTGATCAGCAGACCCGGTTTTCCTTACTGGATTTCTGGTTATTCGCACTGTACCGCTATACGCGGACCGAAGGAGAACGCCAGCATCAGTTTCTGGAAATCTTCAGCATCAGCAGCGACTTCGGCGAACTGCTGGAAGTAACTCCGGCCCCATGAATCCTGGCAGTTACAGGGCACTGCGACGGAACCTCCGGCGCGGTTCAGGAACCAGCAGACAACTGAACAGAGGAATCGACATCATACGGGAGTCAGTATGATCAACAGAAAGGTACCATTTTTCCCCACGCTGATGCTGGCCCTGCTGCCGGCAGGCGCCCTTGTCGCCCAGGTCAGCTATGTGTCTTCGGAAATCGGATCAGAAAGACCCTTCGGCAGACTTGATTCCGCAGACCTCAACGGTGACGGTCGCCTGGACCTGGTGGATTATCGCTGGCGCCGGGGAATCGGCAGGGAACTGCTGATTTATTACCAGTCCGAGGATGGCCGCTTCCCGCCGAACCCGGCCCTGGTGGAAATAAAAACCGAAATCGTCGCGGTGGGGTTTGCCGACTTGCGCCCTGATCCTGGTAAGGAGCTGGTTCTATTCGCCAACAACGGACTGTTCAGCCTGTCTGCCACGATTGAAGGATACGCGGGCAACCTCGCGCCACTGGCCCAGTGGAAGCTGGTGGCCGATGTCCCCGAACCCGACCAGGTTCAGTTTGTTCGCGGCATCACTGACATCACCGGCGACGGCCTGGTAGACCTGTTGGTGCCCGGACAGGGTAGCTATGGTTTCTTCAGGGCGACGGGTCCGGAGCAATTCGAGCTGGCAACCGAGTTTTCCACCGTCAATCGCGATCTGGACCCTGGCCTGCGGCCACGCGGAGATGCCGGTCTGTCGGCCAGTATAGACATCAACTCCCGGGATGGCATCAGGCTGAAGGTTAACGCCCGGCCACCGACTCCGTTTGCCGGCTTCATTGCCGACCGGGAACAACAGTCCAGTACCGCGGATTATCTGCTGCAGGCTCAGAACTGGATGCCGCCCGCGCTGCTGGCGGATTTCAATGGCGATGGAAAGAAGGATATCGTTTTCGTTAATGTGGGTCTGGATATCCGGGGTCAGGTGAATCTCATGTACCAGCACACTAACGGCTCTTTTCCCGACACACCCGACTGGCAGGGGCCCATTGATACCCGTGGCGACATCAGGCTGGTCGAACTGAATGGCGATGGCCTCATGGACATGGCCAGGCTGACTGGCGAGGGCGACGAGTGGGATATCCATTTCTTCGTGAACCGCGGGGGAGAATTCGATTTCGAGGCGCCGGACCAGGTTATGCGATTCTCGGGATACGACCTGGAATTGAATGCAATCGACCTGGACGCGGACGGAACGCCGGAGCTGACTGTCAGTTATTACACAATTCCTGTAGTTGAAGCCCTTCGTAATACCAGTATTGTCCGCAGCCAGCTCATTTACGGTCGGGGCGAGGACCTGTTGTTCTCCCGGCGCCCGTTATTCCGTTTCGATCAAAGCTTTTCCGCCAGTGACGTGAGAGGGCTGGCGGAGCAGATGTCCCTGGAGCATGATGTTGACGGCGACGGGAGGCCGGACGCGCTCTACATTACCAACGAAGGTGCTGTTGCTGCGCGACGCATCAATGGTGACCTCAGTATCGACGAGGAGCCCTTCTGGGAGTATGTTCCCGCCCGCACCGTTACCGGTTTCGACGTGGTAAACCTGAACCAGGACAGCGTGCCTGATCTGGTGCTGCGACACAGTTCGTCCTACACGATCCTGGTGGCAAGGCAATGAAGCCCCTGGCGCTGCGACAACAATTTCTCTCGTTCCTGCTTGTCTGCCTGGCTCCCCCGGCGTCAGCCGTCGATGGCTACACGGAACTGGAATTCATCCTCCCAGGTAACAGCAACCAGTTGCTGGTTGCGGACACTGACGGCGACGGGCTACGGGAACTTCTGGCGCTGAGCGACAACGAACTGCGCATCTATTTTCAAACTGCAGGCAGTTTCGATTTCGAGTCCGGCTATCAATCCCTGGTATTGCCCGGCGAAGCAGTTGGCTGGGACCTGAGTCGCGCCCATGGCGATGGCGACGGGCTGGACCTGGTTGCTCTGATCGACGGTCGGGAGGTCCTGGTGTGGCGTGTCCGGGACAAGCGGATCGGTCCACCTGAGGTCCTGATCAGCAATCTGAACGGTTTTCTTCCCAGCGGGGTCCACCGGCTGCATTTCAGTCAGGATATCAACGGCGATAACCGCGACGACCTGATTGTTCCGGGCGCGGGCGTGCTCTATCTCTATATCAGCGACGGTGACGGCAGCTATCAGCCCGGTATTTCCGTGCACACCGAGATGCAGATGCGTACCGTTCTTGATCCCGGCAGACTGGAGAGAAATGTCGGGCAGTCTATGACCATTCCACTGATGGAACTTCGGGACATCAACGCCGACGGGGCAGCGGATCTTATTTCCCGCACCGAAGAACAGCTCGATGTGTTTCTCGCCCGGCCTGGTGCCGATCGCTACTTCGGTGCCACTGCCAGCTACTCGGTGGACATCGCTGCGATCGAAGAAAGACTCGGTGAGTTCGACCTGGACCGGCTGGATTTTTCCAACCTGACCGGCATCCTTGCCATCACTCACGAGGAAATCCTTGAGGACGTGGATGGCGATGGCATCGACGACCTGTTGTTGCGGGAAGGCGGTAAAGTGTCTCTGTTCGGCGGCAATACCGACGGCATGAACCTGGAACAACCGCGTCAGGTGCTGCGCTCCGGGGGCAATGTACTGAGCGTTTTTCTCTATGACGAAGACGGGGACGGACTCAAGGATCTGTGGTTGTGGCGAGTGGAAACGATCTCGGTCGGCGACATTTTCCTGTGGCTGGCTCTGTCAGGCGATATCGCTGTGGAGGCTTTCATCTATCCCAACGAGGGTGATCGCTTCGCCCGTCGCCCCGCCCGCCGTATCACCGTCAATCTGAAGTTCCCCTCAGCACTTCGACTGGCGGGCCAGGCCATGGAAATCGCCCGTGAGGCGCGGGAAAGCGGTGCCGAGCCGATACCTCCCAATATACTTGCCAATGTCGACGATAACCGCGCACTTCAGGATCTGCTGGTACTGGCAGCCAATCGACTGGACATCTTCCTTGATGTAGCGGAACCGACCACCAGAACGGACCCGTTCCTGGACGGCCTGGGTTACAACCGCGACCAGGACCAGTACCAGATCGACATACGCGACGTACTCGGGAATATTGCCATCAATGAAACCGAAGAACTCAAGAGCCTGCAGGGCCGTGCAGCCGACCAGCAATTGCAGTTAGCGGGAGAGATCACGGCCGGTGACGTCCTGTCCGCAGATCTCAATGGCGACAACCTGGATGATATCTTCGTCTTCACAAGTCGGGACAATGTTCAAATAAGGGGAATCCTGTTACTCTCGAATTCGCAGTGACGTTCACGGGACCGGTGCCGGATTCACTGGCCTGTTGTTGGCTGATCCATTCATACAAGCCGGGACAAAGACCATGAAAAAAGCCGTCTGGATTGCATTTGTTGTCGCACTGGTCCTGGTCAATCTGTTTGCCTGGCTGGTGCATCAGTTTACCGGCTTCAATATCCCCATGATTCTGCGCCTTACCCTGGTGCTCGGCATCACCGTAGGAACCGTCGTTTTCTCCGGCGCATTCGCTCTCATCAACAAGCTCGACGAAGAGCGGCCTGTCACCGGCACTGTCAATGACAGCCTGCAGAAACCGGCCCCGCGGCAAGCGTCATCCAAGCCCGGTTCCGACACTGCACCAGACTAAGAAACCTCCATGATACTCCAGTATTCATCCTTGAGATTTCTTCGAGTTGCCTGCTTCCTCAGCCTGCTGCTGATCTCCTGCAGTGACGACCTGGGCATTCGGCCCTATGTACTCACCACTGCCACAACCGGCGGTACCTACTACCCGGTCGGGGTAGCGATCGCCACCGTAGCCCATGCACAACTGAGTGAAACAGAGAAAATCTCCCTGACGGCCATCAGTTCGGCGGGCTCATTGGAAAACGTCAAACTGTTGCGAGACAACCAGGTCCAGTTCGCGATTCTGCAGGGTCCATTTGGTGCCTGGGCGTGGGCTGGTGAAGGACCGATTCGCAATCCTCAGACAGAAATGCGGTCAGTCGGTGCATTGTGGAAAAATGTCGAACATTTCGTCCTCCTGACGGAACTGGTCAGCAGCGGCGATATGGGGGATCTGAACAATCTCCAGGGGGAACGTTACGTTCTCGGGGCCCGGAACTCCGGAGCCGAGCAAACCGGTCGCTTCATCCTGGACACTCTGGGCATCGATTACGAAAATAAATTTACCCTTGCCTACATGGGTTATGGCCCTACTACCGGGGCTATCCAGGACGGGCGCATCGTGGGCATGAACATACCGGCGGGTGCACCGGTCAGCTCCATTACCCAGGCCTTCGCCCTGATGGGTGATCGCATTACCATCCTGGACTGGACCCAGGAACAGATGGACCGGCTCAACGCCAGGTATCCGCTTTGGGACTGGTATGATTTTCCACCCGGAACCTACCCCAATCAGGCCAGGCCCGTGCACACCATCGCTTCACCCAATGTGCTGGTGACCCGTGCCGACATACCTGAGGACGACGTCTATCACATCACCCGGGTGATCTGGGAGAACCTGGCGACTCTCCAGGAAATACACGGTGCCACCAACGACATGCGGCTGGAAATAGCGGTCGCCGGACTGGGCGCTCCACTGCATCCGGGAGCCCTGCGATACTACCGGGAAAAAGGGCTGCCGATTCCGGATCGACTGATCATGGAAGAGCCTTCCACGGCCGTGTCACCTTGAATAATAACGGTACTCACCAAAGGTCCCTGTAAGAGCGATCGCAATGAATTCACCCTTGCTTCGAACCGGCGCTTTCCTGTTCGCCCTGTTTCACATTTACTGTAATGTTTTTGCCAGCATCTCGGAACTGTGGCTGTCTGCCATTCATTTCGGCGGATTCGTGGCTATCTGTGCCTTTATGGCCAACGAACGGGAAGAGACTCGCAGGCACCGGCTGCAATACTGGTCCAATGTGGCACTGGCCCTGCTTGCCATGGCAGTTTCGGCCTACCTGATTCTTTTTGAAACTGCACTCTACGAGCGCGAAGCGGAATTCATTTTCAGCGACTATCTGGTGTCATTGATCGCCGTGGGCCTGGCTATCGAGTTCACACGTCGTACTACCGGATGGTTCATGCCGATTCTGATTCTGACCAGCGTGGCCTATATCCTTTTCATGGGCCGCTTTATCTCGGGTGTGTTTTCCTTCCCCGGGCTGAGCCTGGAAACGGTGCTGTATCGTAGCTACTTCAGCAGCGAAGGCATGTTCGGACTGACCGCGAACATTTCCGCCACTTTCGTATTCATGTTCATCATCTTCGGCTCATTTCTGCTGCGTTCTGGCGCCGGTGACTTCATCGTCAACCTGGCCCGCTGCCTCGCGGGTCGATTTGCTGGTGGAGCGGGTATGGTAGCGGTCATGGGTTCCGGCCTTATGGGGTCAGTATCTGGTTCAGCGGTAGCGAACACCGTGTCCACTGGAGTCATTACCATCCCCATGATGCGCAAGTCCGGCTTCAGTGCGAAATTTTCCGCCGGTGTGGTTGCCGCGTCCTCCACCGGGGGAGCACTCATGCCTCCTGTGATGGGGGCAGGTGCCTTTGTTCTTGCCAGCTATACCCAGATCAGTTACCTGACCATTATTGCCGTGTCGGTTCTACCGGCAATTCTCTACTTTCTTACCGTTTCATACTTCGTTCGCATAGAGGCCAAGCGGCTTGGGTTACATCCGGAAACCACCAAGGATTCGGACAGTATCGTAACTGTTCTCAAGCAGGGCTGGCATTTTATAATCCCGATTACAGTGCTTGTCGGTTTGTTGTTGATAGGCCGAACTCCCACCACTGCGGCCGCATTCTCGACCCTGACAGTCATAGGTGCCAGTTGGCTTTCCAGCAACCCGATGAAATGGGAGGATGTGTTCAATGCCACATTGGAAGGCGTTCGGACGATGATTTCCACTGCCCTGCTGCTGGTTGCAGTCGGGCTGATAATTAATGTTGTAACCACTACTGGGGTCGGGAACGCCTTTTCATTGATGATTGTGGAATGGGCCCAGGGCAGCCTGATGATCACCCTGGTGCTGGTGGCACTGGCGTCTTTGGTACTTGGCATGGGGTTACCAGTTACCGCGTCCTATATCGTGCTCGCCACACTGTCCGCACCGTTGATCTTCGACCTGATCAGTCACTCACAGCTACTGACCGCCTTGCAGACTTCCGACCTGCCATCCAATGTTCAGGCCACACTGGGCCTGTTCGGTGGCGACCCCGCAGTGGCATTGCAGGAAATGCCGTTGGAAATGAAACGACTTATCAGACAGGAAATGCTGGACCCCGTACAGTTGCAGGGCATGCTTCTCAGCGCCCACCTGATCATTTTCTGGTTGTCCCAGGACAGTAACGTAACTCCCCCGGTTTGTCTGGCTTCTTTTGCTGCCGCGGGAATAGCCGGGACTCGCCCGATGGCCACCGGGCTGACCAGTTGGAAAGTCGCCAAGGGGTTGTATCTGGTGCCCCCTGCTGTTTGCCTATTCACCTCTGATCTCCGGAACCTGGCCCGAGCGGCTGGAGGTTTTTGCCTGGTCCTGCCTGGGCCTGTACGCCCTGGCCGGCCTGCTGCACTGGCACCTCGAAATCCGCCTGAATCCAGCAACTGCGGTAATCCTGCTGGTAAGCGCCGGGCTGCTGATGTGGATGCCACTTGGCATCTTTTATCATCTGATCGGTGCAGGGCTGCTACTGGCTGTTATACTCTGGCAACGGAGAGTCAAAGCCGACACCGGCACCGGGTCAGGCTGAGAATCCCGTGCCATTGCGCTTCCGGAATTCAATCTGATGTCTCCCTTTCCGGTTGGCAATCCCTGAATCGACTTGCGGTCGGGTTCTGACAACAATATCTGACCCACATTCGGAGCTGCAACATCACCTATGCTCGACACCAGCATTCTACTCATACTGGGTTTTGTCATACTTGGTCTGGGCGCTGAACTTCTGGTCAGAGGCAGCTCCACCCTGGCCCTCAAACTGGGAATCAAACCGCTGATAATCGGTCTGACAGTGGTCGCCTTCGGCACCAGCGCGCCGGAACTCGCTGTCAGCGTCGAATCGGCGTTGAGCGGGCGCAGTTCAATCGCCCTGGGAAATGTGATCGGTTCGAACATCGCCAACATCGGTCTTATCCTGGGTACCATGGCGCTTATCACTCCGGTCACTATCGAACTGCAACTGGTGCGAAAGCAGATCCCCCTGATGATCGCCACCTCACTTTTCCTCTGGCTTCTGTTGCTGGATCAGCAACTGGGAAGCTTCGATGGAATCTTTCTCGTTGGCGGACTGCTTTTGTTCCTGCTCTTCAATTACCAGCAGGCACACCAGGATCAGGCTGCCTGCGAGCTCATCGAAGCAAACCCTGTAATCGGACCGCCACGACGGACGGTGCCGTTCTACGTGGGTTTGTCGCTGGTGGGGGCGATTATGCTGATTTACGGCAGCAGCCTGTTCGTCGAGAGCGCCGTTTCGCTGGCGCGCCTGTTGGGTATCAGCGAATCTGTTATCGGTCTTTCGATCATTGCAGTGGGAACCAGTATTCCTGAAATGGCAACTTCTGTCATCGCCGCCCTCAAAAAGGAACCGGGGCTGGCGGTCGGCAATGTGGTTGGATCAAACCTGTTCAATATCCTGGGTATACTGGGGATCACCTCTTTGCTCAGCCCCATAGCGGGAGCAGACTTCGGCATTGTAGACCTGGGCGTCATGTTGTCCTACGCCATAATCCTGTTGCCGTTTGCCTGGACGAATCTGCGCATCAGTCGTCTTGAGGGCATCGTTCTGCTGGCAGGATACCTGGCGTACATGCTTTACCTTTTTGCCAGGGCCACCTGAGTGTCTGCCAAATCCGAACGCCAAACCGACTATTTACAGACCCGACAGGGGGATGAAGTCGTCGCGCAGATCCTCCACAGCCTGATTCTGGGTGAGGTAACTGTTGCCGGTAAGGCGGGTGAAAAAATCGGTTCTTTGTAATCTGTCCATGACCGGTCCTTTCACTTCGGAAACATGCAGCCTGATCCCCAGGTCCGAGAGTGTCCGATTGATCTGCAACAGCGCTTCCAGCGCGCTCATATCGATCTTGTTGACAGCTGTGCACATAAGGATCACGTGTTTAACCTTGGGATAGCAGGAAACTGTTTCGTAGATAAGCTCTTCCAGATACCGTGTGTTGGCAAAATAGAGACTTTCGTCGATGCGTATCGAAAGGATATTCTCGAAAGTCTGCACCCGGTGTCGTTCAATATTACGGAAATGCTCCGTGCCCGGCACCCGCCCGACAATCGCCACATGGGGCTTTGAAGTCTTGTATAGCGCAATCAGGACTGATGCCAGCACACCGGCGGCAATTCCAACTTCCACGCCGATCACCAGAGTCAGAACCAGTGTCGCCATCATGGCAATGAAATCCGCTCGGGAATAATTCCAGGATTGCCTGAACAGTGAAAAGTCTATCAGCGACGATACGGCGACAATAATCGTTGCAGCCAATGTGGCTCGCGGCAACCAGTAGATCAGTGGTGTCAGAAAGACCGTGACCAGCCCGATGAGTATCGCCGTGTATATCCCCGCCGCCGGTGTCGCCGCCCCGGCGTCGAAACTGACGATAGAGCGCGAGAAGCCGCCGGTAATGGGAAACCCTCCGGTAACCGACACCGCCACATTGGACATACCGAGGCCCACCAGTTCCTGGTCCGGGTTGATGCGCTGCCGGCGTCGGTTCGCCAGCGTTTCCCCTACAGAAATGGATTCAACGAAACTGACGATGGAGATTAGTACCGCAGGCCAGAACAGCTCTGCTATCAGATCGCGGGATAACCCCGGAAAAACGATGCCGGGCATACCCCGGGGGATATTACCCACCAGCGCCACACCCCTTTCATCCAGGCGCAACAGGTAGGCGGCCAGTGCTGTGATGATTACCGCGATAACAGGCCCGCCCTTGACAATCAGTGAGGCATTACGGGACGACATGCCCAGTTTCATGAGTAGAGGCCGAAGACCCACCCGCATGGACAGAATCAGTATCAGCGCCAGAATACCGATGAACAGCGTAAAAAAATTGGTGTGAGAAAATTCGCGACCCAGCTCCCAGAGAACATCCATGAGATTATGCCCTCCGGCTGAAATCCCCAATAGATGTTGCAACTGACCCGCTGCAATAATCAACGCCGACGCGGTGATAAAGGCGGCGATGACCGGATGGGAGAGGAAATTGGTGAGAAAGCCCAGTCGAAACACGCCCAGCAACAGCAACATCGCTCCGCAAAGAAACGCCAGGGAATAGGCGGCACTGACATAGCCGGGTGACCCCGCCTCGGCGACTCTCTCCAGTGCTGCCGCGGTCATCAGAGAAACGACTGCTACCGGACCGACTGACAGGGAGGTACTGGTGCCGAACAGCCCATAAGCCAACAGGCCGAAAATACTCGCGTATAAGCCCATTTCCGCAGGCAGACCGGCCAGCAGGGCATATGCCAGAGACTGGGGAATCAACATGATGGCAACGATAATCGCTGCGACGCCGTCTTCGGTAAAACTGGCCGAATTGTAGCGCCTTCCCCAATCCAGAATCGGCAGGTACTGCCTGATTGCTTCCACTCCCTCTACCTTCCTCTGTAACCCATCGCTCTTTCTCTGAACAGTCTTGAGCACTAGCAGAACAATTCAAATACCAGGGTTATACGCCAGGTGCGCATCCACGCGTTTCCCGTACTGATCCAGATATCTCGGCAGCGGCAACCCTGCCAGCAGAAAGCAGATAAAATCATAAGGCGAACGGAACCATGTAGTAATTCAGTCATACTCGATTTTCTCCCTGGGAATCTCTCAGAAAGCCGAGATGCTTGAGATCAAACGTAGGTTGAGCACGAACGATTTCTGGATCCGGTTCGATCCGGCTGCCGGTATCCCCCCGGCCATCGTACTTTATCTGATTCAGCACGTAGCGCATGGCCTCTAGACAGGCCCGATCCCGGTCGTTGCCCTCCACTACCAGCCAGGGATTGCGTCGCGTTGAGGTTTTTTCGAACATCACTTCCTTGTAACGTGTGTATTCATCCCACTTGGCCTGTGCCAAAGCGTCCACGGTACTCAGTTTCCATTGTTTCAGCGGATTGGTTTTGCGTTCCCTGATGCGCTTCTCCTGCTCTTCCTCATCGATAGAGAACCAGAATTTGATGATTTCCAGCTTGTCCTCTTTCAACATGTGTTCAAGTAATACGACCTGTTCCAGGAAAAACTTGTACTGTCGCTGGGTGCAGAACCCCATGACAGGCTCTACCACAGCCCGGTTATACCAGCTCCTGTCAAAAAAAACGATCTCACCGGGATTGGGTAATTCCTTGATATAGCGCTGAAAATACCACTGCCCGCGTTCCAGTTCAGTGGGCTTGCTGAGCGCCACTATCCGATAATGTCTGGGATTAAGAAAGCGTACGAAGCGCATGATCGTGCTGCCCTTGCCGGCGGCATCCCGCCCTTCGAACAGGATCAGCAGTCGTTTCCGGTGCTGCCTGATCCAGCTCTGCAGGCGAACGAACTCGACCTGCAGGTCAAGGTATTCTGGTTGTTGCTCGAGCGCGTGCAGCATAAAAACCGGTCCCCAATCAAATCCGCTGTGAATTATAGAGGAACCCCTTAAAAAATACCGCAATGCTGTAGCCGGCAACCCCCCTACGCCGGCTCAGGGGCTTGCTGCCGGCCTGTGCCCGCGTAAGCGTTCAGCAAACCAAAAACCTCTGATTAATTACCGCAAAGCATCGCGGTAACTGATCAGAGGTTACCTAAATTCAGAGACATTTTGTCGGGGACAACCCTTAACCCTGGGCGAGAAGACTGCGTAACTCTATTATCGCCGCATTGGCACGTGACACGTAGTTAGCCATGGTCAACGAATGATTGGCGAAAATGCCGAATCCGGAACCGTTAAGAATGATTGGAAAAACCCCTCGCTGACTGAACTCCAGATCCCTGATGATCTGGTCAAGGCTGGCCATGGCATTTTTGTCGTCCAGGACATTGGCGAAGTCAATCTGTATCGCACGAAGAAAGTGCAGCCGCCCAGGGTGGTTCCCCGCGCCTCAGAGAAGATGTTGTCTACCAGCAGCCAGGGGGTGGCAGGGTGCCCGGCGGCGCGAGCTACTGACTGCCCCATGGGGACAGCATAATCGTTGGCCGAAAAGTCCATCAGCCGGTCTTCACCTATACAGGCACTGAGCCGGCAGGACAGGCTGCCAAGTCTCGACTCCACAGTCATTAACCAACCGGCCAGGTTATCGGCTCGGGCAAAAAATTGTGCGTCGCCGGATTGTACATCGGAAATGCGATCCAGATAGGAATGCAATAACTGGAGCGCCCGACCGTATTCGGATTCGCTGGCTGGCAACATCCAGCTCTGGTTATCAAAGCTGAACAGCGGTTCGGCCTCACGGAGATCCATGTCTTCCTGGGACTGTGACTGGGAACGACTGAAGGATTCGCGAAATGCCCGGGAAAAATCACGCACCTGGACCAGCACGCCGAATTCCCAGCTGGGAATATTGTCCAGGTAAATTCCCGGTGGCATGACATCGTTGGTCAAGTAGCCTCCCGGCTTGTACAACAGTGTTTCCGCAACACGAATCAAGGTCGCCGCGGAGGCACTGCCGGTCGTCCGACTGCCTCCAGTAGCGACCAGTTTCTGTTCCAGGTTGCCCGCTATGGAAAATGGCGCCGGTTCGAAGCTCCAATAAATCCCCAAACCGACGACCACCAGCAGCAATACAGCCAGCGACGTGACCAGCAGCTTCGACAACCACCCGTAGCCACCACCCATTCCGCTGTTGACAGAATCATCTTTCCCGAACAATCCTAAAATCCATTCTTTCAGGTAAGCAAACATGTTGGAGCCTCCAGGACAATCCTTACCATGCAGCAAGATCAGCCGGGTTCTGCGTTCCCGACTGCTGCCCCCGCGTTTGCGGTGTCGGGAAGGCGAAGGCGAATGGTGGCCTGGCCTCCCAATTCTATATTTCCTCGCAGACGATAACCATCGGCATGGTCTCTCAGGATTCCATAAATCCAGCGGCCTTTTTCATCACTCGGTGCGGTAATCCACACAAAAGCTTCGTGCTGGACTGCCTGGTTGGCGATCCTGGCCAGTTGTTCTACCAGTCCGGTCGATTGAGCATCCAGCGCCCCGAGGTCAAGTTCGAACACCAG
Source organism: uncultured Gammaproteobacteria bacterium (assembly GCA_942492445.1). Taxonomy (GTDB): domain Bacteria; phylum Pseudomonadota; class Gammaproteobacteria; order Pseudomonadales; family Pseudohongiellaceae; genus NORP240. Next base: position 130,081 of record CALOEW010000002.1, on the reverse strand, counting down.
GTCACCGGAATTCCGGTCCTGCTCCAGTGCCTCCCGGGCCAGGGTTATCGCCGGATTGTCACTATCAACAAATCGGGCCCTGTCGATATAGTCATCAGCGTCGGTAAACCTTCCCTGACGACTGGCGGTGGCGGCAAGTTCCAGGTAGCGGTTGACAATATCCTGCAGCCCCTGCAACGCCAGCGGGTTTTCAGGATCCAGCGCCAGTACGCGCCGATATCGGGCATGGGCGTTATCGTCCAGGGGAACCAGCAGGCGATCCTGTTGCAACGCTTTCAGCGCATCGTACAGCAGATCGCCTATAAGGCGCTGCCTGCGAAATGCGATCTCCCAGGCCCGCATCTGCTCTTCACTCTGGGCCTGAATCTGCTGTTCCGGCTCAGCAGTTCTGGACACGGAATCTGGAACGCCTGGCTCAGAAATTTCAGACCGGCATGCGGCCAGCATAAGAACCAGGGAAAAACCGGGAAGCCAGAGCTTCTTTTCTTGCAGACAACTCATCACTGAGAAACCTTTCAGGCACTCTAACCAGTCAACTCGGTGAATGGAATGAATTCCAGCATATCCCCCTGATTTACAGATGTAAACGGCGGCAATACTGCAAGTCCATCCGCCTGACTCAAAGACGAGCCGGCACCTGAACTCTGATTGTCACAGATCTGCAGGCATTGCCCGCTGTTTCCACCGCCGACGGCGTTGACCCGAAGATATTCCTGGCGCTCTCCGATGCCGGCGCTGAACGCCACCGGCAAATAGAAGCTGAGCGACTTGTGTTCCCTGGCGCCCATCAGGCGCAGCAGAGCCGGACGCACCAGAAGTACGAATGTGACGAAGGCAGACACCGGATTTCCGGGCAACCCGAAGAAGGGCTTGCGATTCACGTTGCCCCAGGCAAACGGCTTGCCCGGCTTTACCGCAAGCTTCCAAAGATCAATCTGCCCAAGCTGTTGCACGGCAGTCTTGACATGATCCTCTTCTCCAACCGAAACCCCACCACTGCTGACAATGCAATCCGCCTCTGCAGCGGCCTGTTCGAGTTTTGCCCTGGTAGCCTCCAGTTCGTCACCGACCGTTCCCAGGTCTATGATTCGAACACCCAGCCTGCCAAGCAATGCCGACAACACGTAGTAATTGGAGTTGTAAATCTGCCCGGGAAGCAACGTGGTGCCAGGTCGCACCAGTTCGTCACCAGTCGTCAGCAAGGCTACCTTGAGCAATTTATTCACCTCGACCCTGGCGAATCCGCAGGAAGCGAGAATATGCATGTCCCGTTCCTGGACCCGGTGCCCCGCCTTGAACAGCAGCGCTTCCCGAGGTATGTCATCGCCTCGCGAACGCACGTTTTCTCCGGCTTCCACCGCCTGCAGAACTGTAACAGTCCGGCCCTCCAGCAGCGTGTTCTCCTGCATCACAACCGCATCAGCTCCCTCCGGCAGCGGCGCCCCGGTGAAAATCCGGGCGGCTGTTCCCGGCTGCAGCGGACTTCCCGCAAAGCCAGCGGGTATGCGCTGGCTGACCGTCAATGTCACCGGTACTTCCCTCAGCGCTTCTGTATTCACGGCGTAACCATCCATGGCGCTGTTGTCAGAGGCGGGCACGTCCACTGTTGCACGCAGATCGTCAGCCAGGACCCGTCCGTCGGCTTTCGCGAGGTCAATGGATTCCCTGCCAGCCATGACGGGCAGTTCTGCCATCAGGCGGGTGAGCGCATCCTGCAGTGGAGTCAGCCGGGTATTCATTTTCGCACTTTCGTCAATGCAAACCCCTGGAATCGGTGTCCGGTATTTTCAGTCGACTCTCCCTGCCTGATTCCGGACCAGATCGCTCTGCTCCCTGATAAATGGCTTTGATGGTTGACTGCAGGCTGCCGTGCCAGGAACGCTGTTTGATGCCGAAAGTATCAAAGATTTTTTTACTGGACAAAGTGGAATTGGCAACCTCAGGGGCAGCAGGAGCACCTTCCGTCATGGTGAAGTTGTCGAGGAACTGATAGATCTGTTCGTCATGCTGAGAGGCATACTTGAATACCTGTTGCACAAACTCTATTTCTTTTTTCGTTTCCAGACCGCAATAATGGTAGGTTCCCCAGACGCTGGCATCGCAATCCACCTGGCGGCAAATGGCCAGCACCACCCTGGCAACATCCTCGTTTGGCGTCGGGCTGAAGCGGCGCTGCAGGACTTCCAGATTTCCCTTCTGCTGCTTACATGATCGCAACCAGGACTCGATGACATTATATTGCCGCCGCCCGAATGGCCAGCCAATGCGAAGGATCACGTGGCTGGCCAGCTTCTGCACGGCGCGCTCGCCCTGCAGCGCGGTGGTCCCGTAGACTCCGACCGGGCTGGTATCGTCCTGCTCGTTGTAACCGAGCCGTTTTTCACCATCGAAGACATAACAGCTGGAAAGATGCAGCATGGGGACATCATGATGGTCACAGTGACTGGCCAGAAGCCCCGCTTGATCTCTTTGAATAGAGGCGCAGTCCTGTCTGGCGGTTTCAGCATCGTTCAGGGCCAGTTGTGAAAATGGCCTGAAAGTGTGTAAATTGACGAGCTGGTCCGCCCTGCTGGCACCGACCAGTCGATCAAGACCTGCGTTGTCGCCAGCCGACAGCAGGCTGTCGGGCACCAGGACAAAATTCACACCCTGTTGCCTCAGCAACTCCAGCAGTTCCTGCCCGGTGGGTGATTCGGCGCCCGCAATCAACAGCTTCAATTCGAATGTTCTCCACAATATTCACGCCAGATACCGCGGAAGCAAACGCTGTGCGATAGCAACGCCCAGCACGCCAACTTCGGAGCCCCCACAGCCGCTTCATCGCAGACCCGGAACAGGCTGCGCCGTTGGCCTGCATCAAAAAGCCATCTGTGCAGTGCATCAAGTGGGAGCTGCCGGCAGCCTGGTCGGTGAGAAGTCCTGCCAGGGACTTATATCAGAGGTTCCCTAAAAAGGGATGTCGTCGTCGAAATTGTCGAAGTTTGCCGGCGCCTGTTCCGACTCGGGTCGGGATGACGATTGTGCTGACGAGGCCTGTTGCCCGAAGTCTGAACTTCCCTGGCCGGCACCACGGGAATCCAGCATCTGCATCTCGTTGGCAACGATTTCCGTTGCGTAACGCTTGACACCGTCCTGCTCCCAGGAGCGGGTCTGCAGCCTGCCCTCAACATACAACTTCGACCCCTTGCGTACGTACTCCCCGACTATCTCGGCAAGACGATTGAAAAACACGACCCGGTGCCACTCGGTCTTTTCAACGTTGTCACCGGTATTCTTGTCTTTCCAGGTCTCTGATGTGGCCAGGGTCAGGTTCACCACGGCACTGCCGCTGGGCATGTATCGCACTTCCGGGTCGCCGCCCACATTGCCGACCAGTATCACCTTGTTTATCCCACGACTTGCCACCTCGACCTCCCGTCTGATTATTACCGGATTAACGTGGAGTAAGTCTATACCAAGAGACTGGTAATAGAAATAAATCGGAACATTAAGAAACTCCGGACAACCAGGATCGGAAAATCGACCGGGGTGAGCGGGCGCACGGGACCTCTGCCCGGAAGGCACCGGCGTATCCTCGGCCGGACCACCGGATCCAACAGCAGGCCGGAACTGATTTGCCACCGGGAGCAGGCACAGCTTTACTCGCACAACCAATTCTTCGGATAATGGGCGGTTTGTATACAACCCAGCGCAGCCAGGCAATTGATGGACAAAATAGTCGTCAGGGGTGCACGCACCCACAATCTCAAAAATATCAATATCACCATTCCCCGTGACAAGCTGGTGGTGATCACCGGCCTGTCGGGGTCGGGCAAGTCCTCCCTGGCATTCGATACCTTGTACGCCGAAGGTCAGAGACGCTACGTGGAATCGCTCTCCACCTATGCCCGTCAATTCCTGTCCATGATGGAGAAACCCGATATCGACCATATCGAAGGTCTGTCGCCGGCTATTTCCATCGAGCAGAAATCCACTTCCCACAACCCCCGTTCCACGGTCGGGACCATCACCGAGATCTATGATTACCTGCGGCTGCTGTTTGCCAGGGTGGGCGAGCCCCACTGCCCCGACCACGGCCTCAAGCTGGAGGCACAGACCGTCAGCCAGATGGTGGATCAGGTCATGGCATTGCCCGAAGACAGCCGCGTCATGGTTCTGGCACCCATAATTCGCAACCGCAAGGGGGAACACCTGCACGTATTCAGTGAACTGAAAAGCAGCGGGTTTATTCGTGCCAGGGTAGACGGGCTGGTGTGCGAAATCGAATTCCCTCCCGAACTGGAGAAGAACCGAAAACACACCATCGAAGTGGTGGTTGACCGGGTCAAGGTGAAGCAGGGCATCGAGCAGCGCCTGGCCGAGAGTTTTGAAACCGCTCTGCAATTGGCGCATGGCCTGGCCCTGGTCAGTTTCATGGACAGCAAAGTGGACAGGCCGGACCTGATATTTTCCTCGCTGTTCGCCTGCCCACAATGCGGACACAGCATCAGTGAACTGGAACCCCGGCTGTTCTCTTTCAACAACCCGGCCGGTGCCTGCACCAGCTGCGACGGCCTGGGCATGAAGCAGTACTTTGACGAACAACGTATTGTCGTGAATCCCGGCCTGTCACTGGCCGAAGGGGCTATCCGTGGCTGGGACCGCCGAAATATGTATTACTTTCAGATGCTTAACTCCCTGGCCGACCACTTTGGCTTCCAGCTAGAAAAGCCCTTCGAAAAGCTGACGAAGAAATACCGCAATGTCATTCTGCACGGCAGCGGCGGTGAAAGCATAGACTTTACCTTCATCAATGATCGTGGCGACAGGGTGACCCGCAGTCATCCCTTCGAAGGTATTCTGCCCAACATGGAACGCCGTTACCGCGAAACAGAATCAACCATGGTCAGGGAGGAACTGACCAAATACCTGAGCTCCCAGGCCTGCCCGGATTGTCAGGGCACCCGGTTGCGAAAGGATGCCCGCCACGTGTTCGTCAAGGGTCGCAATCTGCCCACGATAACCGAGATGACCGTGGCCCAGTCGGCAGCCTATTTCAATGGCCTGAAACTTCAGGGCAAGCAGGCGCGAATCGCGGAGAAGATTCTCAAGGAACTGCAGGCCCGACTGCAATTCCTCGTGGATGTGGGTCTCAACTACCTGACCCTGAGCCGCAGCGCCGATACACTTTCGGGTGGTGAAGCCCAGCGTATCCGTCTGGCCAGCCAGATCGGAGCGGGCCTGGTCGGGGTAATGTACATTCTGGATGAACCGTCTATCGGGCTGCATCAGCGGGACAACGACCGGTTGCTCAATACGCTGTTCCATCTTCGCGACCTTGGCAACACGGTGATCGTTGTCGAACACGATGAAGAAGCAATCCGCAGCGCCGACCACATCATCGATATCGGCCCTGGCGCCGGAGTCCATGGCGGTCGCATCGTCGCCGAAGGCTCACTGCGTGACATCATGAAGGCCGGAGAATCACTGACCGGTAAATTTCTGTCCGGAAAAGAGGTAATCGCGGTACCCGAAAAACGGGTTCCTGTTGACAGGAAACGACTTCTCACACTGAAAGGCGCCAGGGGTAATAATTTAAAGAACATTAATCTGGACGTACCGGTTGGCCTCTTTACCTGCGTGACCGGAGTGTCGGGCTCGGGCAAGTCGACCCTGATCAACAGCACCCTGTATCCGATTGCGGCAACCCGCCTGAACAAGGCGACTTCACTCAACGCGGCACCTTTCGACGAGATCCTGGGCCTGGAGCTGCTGGACAAGGTGGTCGATATTGACCAGAGTCCGATCGGGCGGACGCCTCGATCCAATCCGGCAACCTACACGGGCATCTTCACACCGGTTCGTGAACTTTTTGCCGGCACCCAGGAAGCCAGGGCTCGCGGCTACAAGCCCGGGCGCTTCAGCTTCAATGTCAAGGGCGGGCGCTGCGAAGCCTGCCAGGGCGATGGCGTGGTCAAAGTGGAGATGCACTTCCTCCCGGACATTTACGTGTCCTGCGATGTCTGCCACGGCAAGCGCTATAATCGGGAAACACTCGAAGTGACCTACAAGGGCAGAAACATCAGCGAAGTGCTGGACATGACCATCGAGGACGCCGCCGAATTTTTCGAATCGGTACCCACAATTGCCCGCAAGTTACAGACCCTGATGGACGTGGGCCTGTCCTACATCTGCCTCGGACAAGCCGCAACCACTCTGTCCGGAGGTGAGGCGCAGCGGGTCAAGCTGTCACGGGAACTGTCCAAACGCGATACCGGAAAAACCCTGTACATTCTCGACGAGCCAACCACCGGCCTGCATTTCCAGGACATCCGCCAGCTGTTGAAAGTACTGCATCACCTGCGGGACCAAGGCAATACTATCGTTGTCATCGAGCACAACCTCGACGTCATCAAAACTTCCGACTGGATTATCGATCTGGGCCCGGAAGGAGGCAGCAATGGCGGCGAAATCATCGCCACGGGCACACCGGAACAACTTGCGGGAATGCGGGGCTCACACACCGGCTTTTACATGAAGAAAATTCTCGGCCAGAAACAGCTGTCCCGAGCCGGTTCTTAAGAAAGCTTCACCGTTATTTCCACATGCGAAGCGGGGGTATTGCCTTGCCTCCGGACTATACTTAGGTCAAACCGGACTGGATGCAATTACTTTCCCCGGTGAAACTGCAGTTCAGACCGGAATATCTGGCCTTTATTCACCCTCAACTCCTTCATTCGGTTGCATTTTAGCGTGGAAAATCGTAGCCTCTGGATCAGGTATATTTGCTAATGCCGAAGCTACCCAGAGTCACGGCCCCAGAGGGCTGCGACCACTCCTCAAAACAATGAAACGGAGCAATGTCAGTGAATCCTAAACTAACACGCAGACGTTTTATCAAGGGGGTAATTTTCTCCGGCGCCGCAGCATCCACCGGCGCCAGTTTTTACCTTGCGAATGCCCAGTCGGGGCAGAACACCGCCGAGCGCTTGATAAACCTAAATGTAAACGGGCGGTCCAGGCCTGTTGATATAATGCCTTCCGAAACTCTTGCTTACACCCTTCGCTACAAGCTGAACCTGACCGGCACCAAAATCGGTTGCAATCGGGGTGAATGTGGCGCCTGCACGGTCCATATCGACGGCGTACCCAACTACGCCTGTTCAGTGCTGACCGCCAATATGCGCGACCGCGAGGTTACCACCATTGAGGGCATCAAGGCGGCCGATGGCACGCTGCACCCGGTGCAGCAGGCCTTTATCGATGAGAACTCGCCACAGTGCGGCTTCTGTACTCCGGGTCAGGTGATGTCGGCAGTGGCCCTGCTGCGGGATAACAATCCAGCGTCCGACCAGAGAAGAAGTCATCCACGCAATGTCAGGCAACCTTTGTCGATGCGGTGCCTATGAACACTATCTGAATGGCGTGATGCGCGCCTCGGGGCAACCAGTATGAGTATGCACATAGGAAAAGATTTCACACCGCCTGATGTCGCTGGCAAAGTCACAGGTGAGATCAAGTACGCCGAAGACCACCGCCGCGAAGGCATGCTGTTCGCGCGGATTCTCACCAGCCCGATGCCCAGTGGCCGCGTCGTCAGCATTGATGCCTCTGAGGCCCTGCGGATGGACGGCGTTGTCGGTATTATCACCGCCGACGACCTGCCACCGGTGCAGCCACCGGCCAATCCAGCCCTGGCGTCCGAGTACGTGACTTTCGTTGGTCAACCGATCCTGGCCGTCGCCGCGGTGACAGAAGAGATAGCCGAAACGGCCCTGTCCCGAATCCGGATTGATTTCGAGCGTCGTGACTTCGTGGTGGATCCGCTGGTGAGCCTTGCACCTGGTGGCCCGACAGCCTACCCGGACGGTAATGTGCTGGTGCGCACCCAGGAGGAAGGTCCTGAAGGAACCCCCATCCTTGGCGCTCAGATTCAGGACATCAAATGGCCTCAGGAAGCCATTGACGCCCTTCGCGAAGGTCGCGAACCGGCCAGCGGCAACTTCACCCAGGAGTGGGCATTCGGTGACATCGAAGCGGGTTTTGCCGAAAGCGCCGTGGTTGTCGAGGAACCCTTCGTCACCATGGGGTATCCGCACCATTCACTTGAGTCCCGAACCTGTATGGCCTACTGGGAGAACGGCAAGTGCTATTTTGCAGGCAGTTCCCAGAGCCAGTCCTTCAACGACCCCTTCCTCGCCGGAATGCTCAACATCGATCCGGCCAACCTGGTGTTTATCAATGAAGCGACCGGCGGCGGCTTCGGTTCCAAGATCGTCCCCTATCCCTACATGGTGATCACCGGCAACCTGTCCCGCGTGCTGAATCGCCCGGTTCAGACCCGAATCACCCGTGAGCAGGAGTTTTATATCGGCTCCGCCCGCTCCGGCATGCAGGGCTGGATAAAAGTCGGCGCCAAGGCCGACGGCAAGGTTGCCGCAATCGATCTGGTGATCGTCAACGACGCCGGCGCCAACGGCGGCGGCAGCGGCAATTCCTCAGCCCAGCACGTAACAGTGGGCTTTCAGCCGGAGTCCATGCGCTTCCGCGGCATCGAGGTTTATACCAATACCACGCCCCGCGGAGCTCAGCGGGGCCCAGGTCAGAACGAAATGGCCGCTGTACTGGCGCCGATTATGGACAAGGCCGCCCGTGAACTGGGTATGGACCGGATTGCATTCCGACGGGTCAACGCCATCGACAGCAACGGTTACCAGGGCGGCGGTCGCGGGCCGGTGACCAGCGCTTTCGTTGCTGAGGCGCTGGACCAGGGCGAACGCCTGTTCGGCTGGCAGGACAAGATCAACCAGCCCAGGCGCAACGGCAGCAAGGTTCGGGGTGTCGGTGTCGGCATCGGCTTTCATGGAGCCGGTAGTCGTGGCTACGATGGTCTGATGCGGATTGCACCGGACGGCAAGCTGCATATCCACAGTGGTGTCGGCAATCTGGGAACTTATTCCTATGCCGCAACCAGCCGGGTTGCAGCAGAAGTTCTGCAGATGCCCTGGGAAAGCTGCGAAATACACAACGGCCGTACCGACCGCCACCTGCCCCACAGTTCCCCCCAGGGTGGCAGTAACACTGTCTTCACGCACAGCCGCGCCAACTGGGTTGCCGCCCAGGATGCCGTTGCCAAGCTGAAGCAGATTGCCGCCGCTGAACTGGGTGGGTCGCCGGATGATTACGAAATCGGCGGCGAGCGCGTGTTTCAGAGCAATAATCCCGGTCAGGGATTGACCTATGCCCAGGCAGCCCAGCGAGCAATCACCATGGGCGGCAGCTACAGCGGTATGGAATATCCTGATGACATCAACCCGACTACCCAGCGCAGTGTTCAAGGTCTGCAGGGTACCGGCCTGATCGGAGTCGCCAAGGACAACATCCCAGGTCAGGGTGAACCCCCCGGGCTCCAGGTAGGCTTCTGTGAGATTGAACTGGATGTCGAGACTGGCAAATGGCAAATTCTGGACTACGCAATGGTCGCAGACTGCGGTACCGTGGTGCATCCCAAGAATTTTGAAAACGCCATGCGTGGTGGTTACATCTGGGGCGTGGGATTGGCCGCACTTGAACGCCATGTCTACGACCCCCAGAACGGCCTGCCAGCCAATGTCGGCCTGTATCAGAGCAAACCTCCCACCTACAAGGATGTTTCCCTGAACACCAAAATGGCTGCTGTTAACATCCCCGATCCGCAGAACCCGGTGGGTGCACGCGGCATCGGCGAGCCCACACAGGGCGCTGCGGCAGCGGCCCTGGCAAGCGCCATATCCGATGCCCTCGACGGTCACCTGTTCAATACAGCACCGACCACCACGGATATGATCATCAATCACTTGGCTGGTAACACCTACAGTTCCAAGACTCTGAAAACAAACACATTCTGAGGTCCACTATGCCATCATACGACGTAATGCCAAATATGGAGCTCTACCAGCCTACGCAGGTAGAGGAAGCGCTCGACATAGCTGACCGACTGGCTGAAAGAGGTTGGTTGGTGGGCGGCGGCCAGGACACATACGGCTGGCTGAAAGATCGTGCCAAGTCAGCAGACGCCCTGATCGATCTGAGCGGAATCGAGTCACTTCGTGGCATCCGCGAGACTGCCGACGGAATCGAGATCGGGGCGTTGACCACGCTCACCGAAATCGCCAACAGCAGCCTGATCCAGGCACGCTATTCGCTGCTCTCGGAGGCTGCCGGTGTCGTCGCGAGTCCACAGATTCGCAATATCGGTACAATCGGCGGCAACCTGTCGCAGGATGTACGCTGCTGGTACTACCGACGAGGTCTGTCCTGTTACCGTGCCGGCGGTAATCTGTGTTACGCAGACACCCCGGAAGGAATGAACCGGGAACATTCACTGTTCGAAGGCAGCCGCTGTGTCGCCGCCAGCGCTTCAGACACCGCTCCGGCGGTGGTCGCGCTGGATGCCACCATGGTCATCCGCAGTGTTGACGGGGAAAGGACCGTTTCGGCAGAGGATTACTTTGTTGGCCCCGCAGTGGATATCGAAAACACCACTGTGCTGCGGCCGGGTGAAATCCTTACCACTGTCCGGATTCCGTCCACCTGGGCGAATGCGGCGTTCTATTTTGAAAAAGTCGCGGATCGCAATGTCTGGGATTTTTCCCTGGTCAATATCGCCGCAGCATTTCGAGTCAGCGGCGGTACCATTCAGGACAGCCGTATCGTTGCCGGAGCCGTTCAGGCGACTCCCCGTCGACTGACCCGGGTTGAAAATGCCGTTCGCGGGCAGGCCAGGAGTGTGGCAACCGGGGAATCGGTCGCTGCATTGGCAGCCGAAGGTGCCCGTGTACTGGCCCACAACGGTTACAAAGTGCCGTTACTGCAGAACCTGGTCAAACGTGCTGTCAGCGCCTGACAGGTTTCGGTAAGACCCAGAACGAAAAGGCCGGCTGTACAGCCGGCCTTTTTCATTGGTGGTTCGGGTTTCTTTGAAATCCTCTGATTAATTGAACGAATCAGACTTGTCGTCTCAGGTCTAGATCAACCTGCACACCCAGTAACCCAACAGCATGATGGCAACGTAGCCGGCCAGAATCCTGACTGCCAAGGGCCCCAGTTTTTCATTTCTTTACTGAGTATGTTCTCCCATCTTTCCCTCTCCTGCGTTACTATTTTCCACAGCGCAAAGGATAGGTAAGCCTGGTAAAAAATCGTATTGATTCAAATCAGACTTCTGGATGCATCAACCGCAGGACCACCGGATTGGACAAAGTCAAAGAGTGTTTTGTCAGGCCTTCCACCAGCCTGAACCTGTTGTCTCACCAGGAAATAAGAGTGGCGATGGAAACCACCGAAGAGGTCTTTCAGACCTTCCGCGATTGTGCGCTGGCAGTGCTCAACACCGGTAACGAGACCGACGATCCCGACCGTATGCTAAGGGAATTCTCAGACTTCCGGGTAGAGATCATTCCGGAATCACGGGGGATCAAGTTGCGGGTTCAGAATGCGCCGGCATCGGCCTTTGTGGATGGGAAAATGATACGCGGCATTGAAAGGCATCTGTTCGCGGCTTTACGGGATATCGTGTATACCCAGGCCAAAATCGAACGCCTGGGTGGTTTCGATACGTCAACCGGCGAAGGAATAACCGATACGGTATTCAGGATCCTGCGCAATGCCAATGTGGTGACGCCGAATCAGGCTCCGCAACTGGTAGTATGCTGGGGAGGCCACGCCATAAGCCGTCCTGAATATGACTACACCAAGGAAGTGGGCTATGAACTGGGATTGCGGGGGCTGGATATCGCCACCGGTTGCGGCATCGGGGCCATGAAAGGTCCAATGAAAGGCGCCATGATCGGGCACGCCAAGCAAAGTATCAACAATGGCCGCTATGTTGGCATTACCGAACCCGGCATTATCGCCTCAGAGTCCCCAAACCCATCCGTAAACGAACTGGTTATATTGCCTGATATTGAGAAGCGCCTGGAAGCCTTCGTGCGCCTGGCCCATGCTATCGTGGTCTTTCCCGGAGGAGTCGGCACTATCGAGGAAATCCTGTACCTGCTTGGGATACTGATCCGGGAAGAGAACCGCCAGGCACCGGTGCCGATAATTTTTACTGCCCCGGCAGGCTACGAGGACTACTTTGCATCTATCGACCGCTTTCTACGCCATACGCTGGGCGAGTCTGCGACCGCCTACTATCAGATTGTGAATGCCAACCCCTCACTCGTGGCTCAGCTGACCCGGCGCAATCTGAATCAGGTTGTCTCACATCGGAGGCGCAACGACGAGTCGTATTCATTTAATTGGCAACTGAAAATTCCAGAATCGATGCAGGCCCCGTTCCACGTGAGTCATGAAAATATGGCTAAACTGAAGTTATTCAATGACCGGCCTGCTTCTGAGTTTATCGCAGACCTGCGCAGAGCGTTCTCCGGAATCGTAGCGGGCAATGTAAAACCCTACGGCATTAAACAGGTCGAACAACAAGGTCCGTACAAACTGCAGGGCGACTCTGAAATCGTGACAGCAAGAGACAGTCTGCTGGCTGAGTGCGTCGCCATCAAGCGAATGAAAATAGGCACCAGGCACTACCAGCCCTGCTACGAACTGATCAGCGTCGATAAGCACCAGCCGGCTGGTGGGCTGTCAGACCGGATTGAGAAACACTGAGCGGCTCAAATGCCGCTCGACGATTTCTGCAACGGCGGAAAACCAGAATTCCTCATTGTTCAGATTGGGGATGAGTACCAGATCACCCCCGCCCTTTTCCTTAAAAAGCTCCCGGTACTCGATTCCTATTTCAAAGGTGGTTTCCAGGCAGTCGGATATGAATGACGGGGTCAGCACAGCAACCCGCCTGACCTGTTTAGCAGCCAGTATTTCCAGGTATTCATCGAGATAGGGCTTGATCCAGGGATCACGACCAAAACGTGACTGGAAAGCTACGGAATAGAAATCTTCATCCCAGCCCATCGCCCCTGCTATCGATCGGGTAGTCTCCATACACTGTGCTCGGTAGCAATAGCGATTCCGGCCGGTTATCTCATTGCAACAATTACCGAAATTACAGTTGTCGCTGTTGTCTGCTTTCAGGATATTTTTTTCCGGCAGCCCATGGTAACTGAAAATCACATGATCTACCCGGCGGTTCGGCTTGTCCTGCCGCAGATGTTTGTCTATCAGTTGCGTCCAGGCCCGGATAAACGCCGGTTCACTGAACATATCCTTGATGACAGTCATCCTCGGTGCTTCTTTCCAGCGACCTGCTGCCTTGGTGACTCCCTGCAGTACCGACTCCGTTGTCGCCGTGGAATATTGTGGAAACAACGGAAAAACCAGGATATCGGATACTCCCAACTCCTCGATTTCTCTCATGGTGTCGCCGATGAACGGCTCACTGTAGCCCATGCCGATAAAAACCCGCATGCGACTGCGTGTCGGATCCATGGCATCCTGCAGCCGAGACTTGAGTTGGTCGGTATACACCTTCAGTGGCGACCCCCCTTCCAGCCAGATCTTCTCGTAGTTCCGAGCGGTTTTCGGCGCCCGGAAAGGCAGGATGATAAAATTTCGCAATGCCCATCGCGCCCAGGGCGGAATATCGAACACGTTGGGATCTGAAAAAAAGTGCCGATAAAACTCCCGCAGGCCCTTGGCTGTAGGTGCCGCCGGAGTTCCCAGGTTCAGCAATAGTATGGCGCGCATAAGATATTCTGTTATCAGTTTATTTAAATGAACCTCTGATTAGTTATGGGACTGCTCCGGCCAGAACTAATCAGAGGCTCCTGGCACAAGTTACGTCAGCGAATGGCGACCGGTTTTCCATTCAGGGGTCGATCTCCGATACACTGGCTTCATCGACCTGTTTCACAAACCAGGCAATTTACGCGCCCGGAGGTATTGGATCGATTCTTCATAACGAATTACCCGTACTTGTAAACCACCGGTGCCGGCAGCACCGCCGCTCCCTGAAGAGCAGCCGTCCGCCCCACTGCCATTGGAGTTTAGTGGGAATCTCCGTCATCATAAAGTTGAAATTCGAGTACCACTCGATCTTCGTTGCCTGAGTTGCGAACCCATCGGCCTGGGTAATGATAACTTATTGTATTCACTAATTTTCAAATAATCAGTAATTGAATTCTTGGAGACCTCTGATTCTGATGTCTACCGCGCTGGCTGCTTTCAGTCCGACCGAAAAGGCGTATGATGGGACATCAGTAGGAGTAACAGCTTTTCCCCGTCAGGGGGTCAATGCCGGAGCATTCTGCACGAGGTGTTTACAATGCATAAACCAATGGTTTCATTACTTGCTTTTGTGATGACGGGGCTCGCTTCGCTCAGCGATGCCTCCGAACGGGTTGGCGATTTTGCCCTTATCGATCATGAAGGCACCTTTCATCACATGGCCTGGTATGACGACCAGCAGGCCATAGTGCTGATGGCACAGGCCAATGGCGCCAGCGAGGTGAGTGCCAGTGTAGCCGAATTAAAGAAGCTGCGCGAGCAATTTCAGGGCCAGGGAGTGGTGTTTATGCTGCTGAATCCCGGTCTGCAGAATGACCGGCAAAGTATCAAGGTCGAAATGGAAGCGCTGGGCCTGGACCTGCCCGTTCTGATGGACGACGCCCAACTGGTTGCCGAAACGCTGGGGATGACCCGCATCGGGGAAGCAGTTCTCTACGATCCTGGCAGCTTCGAAGTCGTCTACCGGGGTCCGGTCCAAAATCATCTTGAAAGGGCATTACAGCAGTTTCTCGCCGGCACTGAAGTACTCGTAACTGCAGAGCCGGCGGGTACGCCGATAGATTTTCCGGTGCGGGAGAAGCACCGCGCCGACGCGCCGTCATACGTAGACGAAATCGCCCCGATCATCGCCGAAAACTGCGCCGGCTGCCATAGAGACGGCGGCATTGCACCGTTTGCACTTGACAGCAGCCTGGCCGCTCAGAGCTGGTCACCGATGATAAGGGAAGTGGTCCTGACCAGGCGCATGCCACCGGGTCAGATCGACAATAAAGTTGGCCACCCGGTAAAAAATGCAATGAACCTGGAGGATTCACAGATGCAGGCGCTGGTGCACTGGGTTGATTCCGGTTCCCCGGTGGACGGAACTTCAGACCCCCTGGCTCAACTGCGCTGGCCGGAGAGCAAGTGGGCTCACGGTGAACCGGACCTGGTGGTTCAGATCGAACCACAGACGATTCCGGCATCCGGTGTGGTTGAATACCTGCATATCCCGGTAGACCTGGGCCTTGAACGTGACGTCTGGGTCAGAGGCAGCGAAATCGTACCCGGCGATCCCTCTGTGGTTCATCACGTGATCACGACTGTGGTACCGCCGGAAGGCATGCGAGATCAACGGTTGCTCCTGCAGGAAGTGATCAACAGCCTGCCGGAGGAACGGGCTCAACAAATCCGTGCGGCGATTTTTACTGCGGCTGCCAGCGGTCAACGACCCGACCTCGGGGAGATTCTCGAACTGCTCGGCCCGGAAGTGGATCTTGGTGTTTTTCTCGGTGGCAGTCTGGATCCCGACCAGGCGTCGATAGCAGGCTACGCCCCTGGCACTGCCTCTTCCATGTATCCCCGGGGCGTCGGCGGCTTGTTGCGGGCCGGATCCACCCTGAGTCTACAGATGCACTACACCACTTCCGGCAGGGAAACGGTCGATGCAACCGAGATAGGCATTTATTTCTACCCCGAAGGTCAGGTCCCCCATGAGCGAATGTCCGGCGGCGTGGGTAATGCCTTCAATATAGAAATTCCAGCCCAGGCCAAGGACCATGAAATGGAGATTTCCACGCTAGTGCCCGATGACGCCTATATTTACAGCCTGATGCCTCACATGCACTTTCGCGGCAAGCGCATGAGCTTTACCGCAGTCTATCCGGACGGCAGTGAGAAGTTGCTCCTGTCGGTGCCGGATTATTCATTCAACTGGCAGCTCACCCACACTCTCGAGGAGCCTCTGTTTGTCCCGGCAGGGACACGAATCGTGGCAAAAGGTGCGTTTGACAACTCCTCACAGAATCCCTACAACCCGGATCCGGATTCAACTATTCACTGGGGCGAACAGAGCTGGGAAGAAATGTTCATGGGTTTTTACAACTGGAAGCCGGCCGATCAGGGGGGGGAATAAGCTGACGCCAGCGAATTCCGCCGCCCCTGCATCAGGATGGTGGTTACCGGGTTGGGGGTGGAGGTGTCCAGTCACAGCCCGGACAGTCGGGAGAAAATCCATTCTGCTCGAGCACCTCGAAGATAAAATCGCGCCAGACTTCATTCGGTTGCCACACCGAGTTCATGTCCGCCTTGGCTTCCGCCACCGGTACGTTTTCGTAGACGACCCGGTACAGGAAGCTGAACGCGGATGCCCGTGCATTCACCTGACAATGAAGTAAAGTCTTTTTGTCCGGGCTTCGCCGCATCGAATCAGCAAAGGCATAAAAATCACTAGGTAATGGATCGGAGAAATCTACGGGAACCTGCATGTATTCCATACCCAGGCCCTTTACAACCAGATCTTCGTCCGCAAGCGCGTTGCGATTATTGGTAAATGCAATGTAGACGACGCGCTCGAAACCCTGGTCCCTGAGGGTGGCAAATTGTTCCCTGGTTGGCTGTCCGGCGCTGGCAAAGCTGGGACTGTATTGCCGGAAATTCAGAATCTCCTGCAGTGCCGGATCCACCTCCTCCACGGCGTTCGCCGGCAGGGCATTTGCCAGCACAATGCTCAAAAACACAAGCCTTATTGTTTCCACCCTGGTTACTCCTCGTTCTGCCAGAATTTACGTAATCTCTGATTAATTGAGCGCACTTTAACAGGTTCACCGGTCCGGCGGAACCTTCCAGGCGACAACCGGGCCGGGAATCAAAGCGGATAGCGTTCCTGCTTGAAACCCTTGACGGGATTCGGCGGGAAAGGCACTCTTAACAAACCTCCTATTGAGCCCCCACCCAGAGCGTTGTGGTTCTCAGTCAGAGGTTCATTGACAAAGGTCGGCCTTGTGCAATTTGCAACGCTGGCCGGCTGGTCTGTAACCCCCGACCGTAACCGTGTCGCTATCGCTGCATTTCACAGAGGTTTATTCAATGCGTTTTCCCTGGTTTCTCGCCGTTGCACTGCTCAGTGCCTGTAATGCCCGGATGTACATCGATCAGATCCCCGGCGATAGTGGCCAGGCACTGGCACCGGGACAGGCTGCCAGTTTCCGGCTTTTCACAACCGATTCGTCAACCCATTCAGGTGCCACCCTTGCCGGCGGTGCCCGCTATTCGCTGCGATTCTCCAAGATCAGCAACTGGATAGACGGGCCGATCATCAACGACGAAAACGGCGAACCACTGGGTCCGTTCGGGTTTGCAGACAGCCTGATGCCAGTCGAGTCGCTGGCACTGTTAAAACGCTCACGAAGCCACCGCTGGTTTGAGTTGATGCTGTACCAGGATGGATGCCGTTCTGAAAGTCTGGTGGGAATTTCCGACCTTGCCTATGATGCCGCCACAGACTCCTACCTCTACGAGGCACCCTGCAATGGCGACCTGAAATTGTTCGTCAACGACAGCCAGGGAGCCTATGTAAACAACATCGGCTACGCTCATATCGTCATAACCCGCGCCGGTTGAAGCAGCAACCGCCTGGCCTGGTTTTGATTCCCCCGAGATCTGTTATAACCCCCGGACCAGATGCTGTACTGGTCCGGCACATTGCTGTCGCACAAGATCATGTCCGGAAGGCTTTCAGTGGCCTGAATCCGGGTACTTCCAGTATTCGTGATCTCTCTCAGACATGACCGGGGTTTGTGATTCAGACACCCGTGGACCGGTGCTCAATACCTGAATTCGAAGTGGGTGGAAACCAGTGGAGCAATCGTTGAAGATGCCACTATTGAACCTAACTTGCCGCATCCAGTAACCGATTGCGGAACTCGAGGCTACTTCACGAGGAATCCTGCAAGCCGCTCGAAGCCACGAATCAGGAATATGAGCACACTGCAGGTATCATTTTCCCCAAATTTATTTTCCCCCACCCCCTTGTAAGACCCTTTGCTAAAAAGGCTTCTCTGTCAAGGCTGTGGAGGGGAATTTTCCGGCCTCCCGGCGCCGGACTGGAATCGCCAATCAGCCACCAATGGGTGATGCAGCAGTGGCCCAGGCTCCTGGAGTGACAGGTCAGTAAGTACTGGATTTGAAAATCAGAAGCGTGCAGTGTTGTTTCCTGGGTTCGAGGGGAGTCAGTTATTCTTGGAGCCATGTTTTCGTGGTGAGGCGGGGCCGGCAGGGGGTTCCTGGGGCCGACCGCGCCCCTCCGGGGTGCCCTCACTTAGAAAAATGCCCGGGAAAACGGTCATTTTTCCTCCCACGGCGCTGGTCCTTTTATTGCAGCCACTGGATACCCCTGCCGGCCACGCCTTGGCTAAGTGCAGAATTCCTCGTGCAGTGGCTTCGGATGCTCCGATTAACTCCCAGCAGAGGAACTAACGACGAATATCGGCTTTTCCAACGATTTGCGCTTCTGGTTTCCACAAGCTTGAATTCGAGCACTGAGCACCGCTCCAGGGGAGTCGGGGCGGAGCAATAAAAACGCTGCCCGACCGACAAGACCGGGAGGGAACCCCGGGGGGTGCAGTCGGAGGATCAGACTCCCCTGAGCGGTGCGATCCCCGAATATTTATCGCACGCCAATTGATTGTTGGTTGTGCCCTTCTTCAGGGATTATGAATACTGGAAGTGCTCGGATTCAGGCCATTGGCCTTCAGGCCATTCACTGGTTTACCTATCAGCCGGCCAGGTGATATCCGCCTCCCGGCGCCGGCTGGAATCGCAATCGCTGGGTGATGCAGCGGGGCTCCTCACCCTGAGTATGGCTGACATAGACAATCTGTGTGGGCGTTCGCTCAGCAATGCGGTCGATATTGTCCAGAACCAGAAACCGGTAAGTGTCATCAAGGCCGACGCAGGGTTCGTCGAGAATCAACACATCCGGTTGCTTCACCATGGCCCGGGCCAGCAGCACCATGCGTTGTTCCCCGAAGGATATCTCATGGAAATAGTCCTCTGTGATAACCGAAAGTCCCAGTGAGTCCAGCCAGTTGCGAGCCTTTTCCTGCTGGCTGGCACCGCTGTCGTCATAAAGTCCAACCGAGTCGAAAAAGCCTGAAATGACCACATCGATTACTTTCCATCCCTTTACGTATCTGTTGTGAATTTCATTGCTCACTATCCCGAAATGAGACTTGATATCCCACACGGACTCGCCACTGCCCCGACGCTTGCCGAACAGGTATACCTCCTGGCCGTAAGCTTTATGATTTTCCCCGTCAATCAGACTCAGCAAGGTTGACTTGCCACATCCATTAGGCCCTTCGATAAGAGTATGATCACTGACGCCCATAAGCCAGGTAACCCGGTTCAGGACCAGCTTGTCACCGTAGGAGACGCTGACCTCCTTAAGATGGATGGGGGGCTGGCGGTCAGGGGCCGGAATTTCCCGAAATCCCGGCAGCGATACTGAGTCCACAAGCTGGACCCGGGGTTTCGCAAAACGCCTGTATGCATCGGTTTCCTTGATTTCGCGGACCGTTCCCTGAGCCTCCAGATGCAATTTATCCATAATTGCCAGGTGAGTGATACCTGGCAGTATCTCCCGTTCCCGTCGGCACAGCAGCAAGGTGGCGTTCTTCGTGTCCATCCACTGCGTCAATAATTCCCGCACCACGGGTACGGATTGCCGATCGATGGCTTCCAGGGGGTCGTCCAGCACCAGTAACCGGCTCTGGCCCGTTATCTTGCTCAGCAAAGCCCTGGCCACCATAGCCTTCCTGATCTGGCCTGAAGACAGAAAGCGGATACCACGTTCCAGCAGCCTGTCGATTTCAAGCCTTTCCAGCAATTCCCTGGCCTCCGGCTCGTCTAGCATGCCCTGTGATCGAGTGCCGCAAAGCAGTCTGGCAACGGTGGTTCCCGGGTCCTGTGCCTCGGCATTGTACTCACTGATGTCATGTCGATTGTCCAGCGCCCAGAGCCTCTGTTGTTCCTCAAACGACACAGTTTCAATATCTCGAGCAGGATCGAACTGTGCAGCATAGGTCACATGCTGGCGGCCGCTGATCAATTCGCCTCGCAACAGCCTCGCCAACAGACTCTTGCCGGCACCGTTTCCTCCAAGGACGCACCAGTGCTCGCCGGGACGAATACGAAACCCGTCGATCACCAGGGTCCTGCGACGGTTGATTCTGACCCGTGCGTCGCACACCTCGACCAGAGCAGATTTGGAATCGTGAGAAGTTGTCGTCATGAGTCTTACCGCAGATGAAAATACACGCTGGAATCTCCAGAAACTTTGTGAACAAGGAAACCAAGGCGCTGCGGCCGATATTATCCGGGTTCCTGAATTACTATCGGCCGCCTGAAAAATGTCAGGAAAACCGGTTATAATCTGCTGCCTTTACACGGACTGGAATAATCCGTTTCAACGATCAACTGTGCAGTCATCGCGCAGTCGAGACCTTGAGCGCACTTAGGAAGTCATCCTGCCCTTTATGGAAATCACGTTACCGGACAGTTTCGCTTTTACCTGGTTCCTGGTCTGCTGGATCGGGTACGCCACCTTTGCCCGCCGCGCGGCCAAGACAACAGACTCACTCTCCAGCGTACTGTACAAATTCCGTAAGGAATGGATAGAAAAGCTCAGTAGAACCGGGATGAGCGAAGTGGATGCTGAGTTGCTTGCCAGTCTCGAAAAGCAGGTGTCATTCTTCGCTTCAACGTCACTGTTGATTCTGGCGAGCCTGGTAGGTGTCCTGAGTACTGCCAGCGATATTTTCATGAACCTGTCCTCGCTGAGTTTCGTTTCTGCAGTTTCAATTCAAGTCATTCAATTGAAATTGCTGCTGTTAATAGTCATTTTTACTTATGCTTTCTTCACTTTCACCTGGTCAATCAGACAATACGGGTTCTGCTTCATTCTTTTCGGGTCTTCTTTCAACACTGTCAGGTATTATGACCGGGCGCATGACTACCAGGCGGTCGCAAAGAAGAGGGACTTCAAGGCCATGGCCAAGGTGCTTGACCGGGCTGCCCACAGTTACAACTATGGCCTGCGTGCTTACTTTTTCGCCCTGGCAGTATTGGGCTGGTTCATCAACCCCTGGGTGTTCATAGTCTCCTGTACCCTGACCGTGCTGGTGCTCTACCGTCGAGAGTTCAAATCAACGACTGTGAAGGCTTTGATCATGTCCCGAGTGATCGCCGGCACCGAACAAGTTGATGATCGCAGCACCTGATCCCTGCCATCCTCAGCGAACCGGCCCCGGGTCGGTAAAGGGTTTTCAGGCACTCCGTCACCGAACAGGCATGCCTGCAATCGACATTTTCCCGTCACGGCGTTTCACCTGGCAATCGGGCAATGTTCATGCCAAGGGATTCTCCGCAGCCTCTCCGGGCACCGGGTAACCGTTGTGGCTGTGAGGATAATGCGTTAACCACGGCGATGAGGTAAGCTGAGCACTGAGGAACCGGAGTAGAGTGTCAACCATGTCTCACAGGAATTTACTCGAGAAGGCCGCCGGAAACGGTCTGATCCACCGCCGCCACCTTCTGGGGCTGGGGCTGGGCGGAATGGGCGTTGCGTCTTTCGGCAGGGTGCTGGGAGCGGATAATGCCATGGCTTTTGAAATTCCAGCCTGGTCCAGACGCCCTGGTCCCGGTCCCAGCCGTTACGGTCAACGCTCCCCGCACACCGAGCACATCGGGCGGATGACGGGCGACCCCAATCCCCTGTATCCGGGTGGCGGAGCCTCCCGCAGTCCGCTGCACCTGCTGCAGGGCACCCTGACACCCAACAGCCTTCATTTCGAGCGCCACCACGCCGGCGTGCCAGGGATCGACCCCGCCGGTCATCGGCTGGTAATCAATGGCCTGGCGCACCAGGCACTGGCATTCAGTTACGAGGATCTGCTGGCCTACCCCATGGTGAGCCGTATTTACTTTCTGGAATGCTCGGGCAACAGCGGTACACTGCTGGGAGATACACCGGTCGACGGTACAGCACAGAGCATCCACGGCCTGGTTTCCTGTGCCGAATGGACTGGAATCCGGTTGTCCGACCTGCTGGACGAGGCCGGCGTGCGCGCAGAGGCAACCTGGGTAAGTGCGGTAGGGGCTGATGGCGCCAGCATGGGTCGTTCGTTGCCTCTCACCAAGATTCTTGACGACGTATTGGTGGCTCTGTATCAGAATGGAGAGCCCCTGCGCCCCGAACAAGGTTTTCCGATGCGGCTTTTTGTCCCCGGGTGGGAAGGCAATACCAGTGTCAAATGGCTGACCCAGTTGAAACTGACCGCAGGTCCCTCCCAGTTCCGCGATGAAACCTCCAAATACACTGACACTCTGCCGGACAGGCGCAGCCTGCAATTTACTTTCCCCATGGGTTGTAAATCTGTGATAACAAGTCCCTCGGGACAGATGGCCCTGAGTCGACACGGGCTCTACCAGGTTTCCGGAATCGCCTGGTCAGGTGCAGGAACGATTCGACGCGTGGAAGTATCCGCCGATGGCGGCGCCAGCTGGGCAGATGCACTGCTGGAATCGCATCAGTCGGAGAAATCCCTTACCCGGTTCCGGATTCCCTGGCAGTGGCAGGGCCAGGAAGCCATTCTGTTAAGCCGCGCCAGAGACGATCGCGGCAATGTCCAGCCCAGCCGCAGCGCCATTCTCGCGGAACGGGGCAATCTGAGCACCTATCACTATCACGGCCTGCAGAGCTGGGCAGTCGCAGTCGATGGCCGCGTGCGGAACACCTATGTCTAGAATCCTCCGGTCCATTAATTTTGTCCCGTTCGCAGTGCTTCAGTTCACCTGTTTCCTGTTAGCCGCCTGCAACAGTTCCTCGACTCTGCCTTCTGCCTCCATGGAAAGAACCCCTTCACTGGGCATGCCCGTTAGTCAGTCCAGGTTATCCGAATTGGATCTGATCATTGCGCCGGACGGTTCGGGACTTCCCGTCGGCAGCGGCACGGCCGCTCAGGGCGAGTCCGTATACCGTGGCCGTTGTCAGTCCTGCCACGGGGAAAATGGCGAGGGGCGGTCTGCAGCGTCGGCATTGACAGGTGGTTCGATGCAGTCTGCAGAACGACCTCTGCGTACGGTAGGAAGCTACTGGCCCCATGCCACTACGGTTTTCGACTTTATCCGCCGCGCGATGCCCGCCGATGCTCCCAAGTCACTCACCAATGAGGAGGTCTATCAGGTTACCGCCTACGTGCTGTTTCTGAATGGCCTGGTGGAAAGGAATCAGGTTCTGGACGCCGGGTCTCTGCCAACCGTCCGCATGCCGAACCAGGAAGGATTCATAGATCGGAGCCACCTGCAGTAACCCGACAGGTCTTTGTTTTGATCACGTCATTAGTTAAGAAATTCCAGTCTTTCCGGAAACCAGACAGGAGTCTTTAAGCTCAGGAGACCGGTGAATGTAACTTGACGGGCATCCGGAAAGGATTTCCTTCTACATCCATCGTCCCTGCGGGATCCCAAATGGCGTGTTTCAATGAACCGATACTTGCAGTGTGCGCAAGCTCTTGAGGTGATACGTCAGCAAGTACTGAATTCGAAAAATCATAAAGCGTGCAGTTTTGTTTCCATTGGTTGGAGGGTTGTCAGATAGTTGTGGCTTCCGGGCGTGGCTTCCGGGCGTGGCTTCGAGCGGCGTGGCTTCGAGCGGCGTGGCCGGCAGGGGTATCCTGTGGCTGCGGACCGCGCCCCTCCGGGGTGCCCTCACTCAGAAAAATGCCCTGGAAAACGGTCATTTTTCCTCCCTCGGCGCTGGTCCTTTTATTGCAGCCCACCGAACCCCCTGCCGGCCACGCCTTGGTTGAGTGTGGGTTTCCTCGTTCAGCGACCTCGATTCCTGCGATCAGTTATTGCATTAGGGAACCTCTGATTAAGTCCCACAATGCTCTGGCCTTCAGGCAAGTCTGCTGGCGAGGCGCATTGCCGCCGGCATGCGTCGGCCTGTCGGGCGTCGCTGCTTCGTTGCCGTGCTTGGCAAGGGAGTGCCCATTCCCGGCGCACGGCGCCTTACAGCAACACCCGACAGACTCCCGCAGAGCATTGTGAGACTTAATCAGAGGTTCCCTAGGCATTGCAGATTGATTTGTGGTTTATTCAAGCCCACCAGCTATTGGTTGCCACAGGATTTGACCTCTGCCACTGAGCACCGGTCCAGGGGAGTCTGAGGACGGAGCAATAAAAACGCAGCACCGATCGACCGAGGGAGACCGTCTTCCAGGGCTCCCGACCGAGTGAGGGAACCCCGGAGGGGTGCAAGTTGCGGAGGATCAGACTCCCCTGGACCGGTGCGGCCTGCCGGTAACAGAAAATCCCGATAGGATACGACTACCCATTGGGCAGACTCTACTGAGTTTCCTATACCTCGTACCGACGTTAACTGGCATTGCTGTTGCGAGTTCTCAACCGTCGGATTTCACAGAATCGATGCTTGCATTGTGCTCAAGCTCCTAAGGTGAAAAATCCGGGAGAACTGAATGGGAAAATCAGTAAGTTTGGAGTTTTGCTTTCAAGGAGTTGGAGGGTTGTCTGTTATTCGTGTATTCGTGGAATTGTGAATTCGAGCGGCGTGGCCGGCAGGGTTGAGTGCGGGATTCCTCCTGCAGTGGCCTCGATTCCTGCGATCAGTTTCTGAATGATGCACGGCAATATATCGTTGGTCGTGTAACACTCTCCCCCCCCCCCCCCCCCCCCCCCCCCCCCCCCCTCCCCCCCCCCCCCCCCCCCCCTCCCCCCCCTCCCCCCTTCGCACCCCACAGACTCCCGCAGACATTTCTTATCTCCCCTCTTCCTCCTTCTCTTTTCTTCCAACACGTTCTTTTGAACTAAAACCCTGCTCGTTAGCTGGCCAGTATCTCTTTGTATTGGTCGCGTAACACGTTCTTTTGAACTTTACCCATGCTGTTTCTTGGCAGGGAGTCTACGAAAACTATCTTCTTGGGTTGTTTGAACCGGGCCAGTTGCCCGGCTAATGCTTCATATACCTGGTTTTCACTGACTGCACCGGTCGACTCACTGACTACAATGGCAACCACCCCTTCACCAAAATCCTGGTGAGGCACCCCTATGACTGCCGATTCCGCGACTGCGGAAATTTCATTGATACAGGTTTCTATCTCAATCGGATAGATGTTCAGTCCACCGGAAATAATCATATCCTTGTTTCTGCCAACCAGCGTGATGCGGCCACTTTCGTCCCTGCTGGCAAGATCTCCGGTAATGAAATAACCGTCTTCCCGAAACTCCTCGGCAGTTTTTTCAGGCATCTTCCAGTATCCCTGGAACACATTGGGTCCCCGTACCTCGAGGATACCCACCTCGCCCGGCGGAACGATATTCCTGTTGTCATCGACTATACGCGTTTCGACTTCCGGCAGCGGAAAACCCACTGTTCCGGCTACTCGCTCACCGTGAAGGGGATTGGAGACAAGCATTCCTGTCTCAGTCATGCCGTAACGTTCCAGAATTCTGAGTCCAGTCCGCTGCTCAAATTCTTCGAAAGTTTCTGCCAACAGTGGCGCTGATCCGGATATGAAAAGGCGCATGGAACTGCAAACCTCACGATTGAAATCCGGGTGTTGCAGCAGCCTGGTGTAAAACGTTGGAACGCCCATCAATACCGTGGATTCTGGCAGGTATCCGATGATCCGGTCGGCATCGAATCCGCCGAGAAAATTCATCGTAGCCCGGCTCAACAGGGCACAGTGCAGTGCCACGAACAGCCCATGCACATGATAGATAGGGAGAGCATGAAGCAGCACATCATCGCTGCTGAACCCCCAGATATCGACCAGATGAAGCGCGTTGCTGGCCAGGTTTCTGTGGCTCAACATGGCACCCTTGGAGCGTCCAGTAGTCCCCGAGGTGTAAAGAATGACCGCCACATCATCGTCTGACATCCCGGCAATTTCATTGTCTGCTGACACCCCTTCGACTCCGCGGGGTAGACTGCCCCTGCCTTCTGCGTCCAGGGTAACCAGTGTGGCGGAGTGCCGCTCCGACACCTCCGTCAGACCTTCCGCATTGGCAGGGTCGCACACAAACAGGCGCGGTGTTGCATCTCCGATAAAATAATTAACCTCTTCCGGTGTGTAGCTGGTATTGAGAGGAATGTAAATCACTCCTGTGCGCAGACAGGCCAGGTATAGCGCTACCGCGAATGCTGACTTGGGCACCTGAACCACCAGGCGTTCTCCTGGTTCTATACCCTGTTGGCGAAGGTAATGACTGATTCTGGCGGTAAGATCCAAGAGCTCGGCATTGCTGATTCGGGGGCCGCCATCGCAATTCAGACAGATCTTCTCGGGTTCTTCTGCCAGCCTGGATTCGATCAGCGCATAGAAATTTTTATTCATTATTCAAGTATTCCCTATCAGCGTTCCACGAGAACAAAGTCGGATGATAGCGAATTCGCAAGGCAGGTCAAAGCCCGTCATCCCGCGTCACAGTTTGCACCATTCAGGTCGCGCCATGACAGAAACACGGGCTGCATCAGACCGGTACTTCAACCCTGCAGTAATAGGCTACAATAACCTGCTGTAATTGCCAGTGTTTCGCGACCTGGACCACCGACCCGTGGAATCTATAGACAACCCATGAGCTATATCCTGTTCAGATACCTCCATTTCATTGCCATTCTGGTGCTTGCTGGATCCCTGGTAATTGAGAACATGGCTATTTCACGCCGTATCAGTGGCGAAGATGCCAGGCACCTGGCCCGGGTGGACGCGATTTACGGAATCAGCGCAGCTTTCGTTTTCCTTTTTGGCCTGGCGCTATGGCTCTGGGTTGGCAAACCGGCGGCATTCTACACTGCCAATCCCCTGTTCCATATGAAGCTGGGTGTCTTCGTGCTGGTTGCCCTGATTTCCCTTGGTCCCACTGTATTCTTCGCCAGAAACAGAAAATCCACCGCGGCTGAGATTACTGTACCCCGGGCCCTGATCTGGGCATTGAGGCTGGAAGTGGTTCTTCTTCTCACCCTGCCGGTTCTTGCAGTGCTTATGGCGCGTGGTATCGGGCTGCAGACATGACCCACCTGTATCCGGCGGCTCAGACCGATGTTGCAGACCGGAGCCTGTGGAGTTAACGTAAGCCGGTAACGGCCGCTTGAGCAAGGTGCGCTGTCAAGCCGGATAAGCGGTGCCGGCGGAACTGAAACTACGAGGAGACGCCAATGGCTGTCAGATTAATGCCTTCCGATTCGGGAACTGCCCGAAAACTTGCGCTGGTTATCAGCCTTCTGTGCCCGCTGAGCGCCTCCGCCCAGGATGCTGGCTATCAGGTGCCCCGCACACTTTACGGGGTGCCTGACCTGCAGGGTATGTGGACCAACAACACCATCACGCCTCTCACCAGACCGGCCGAATTCACGAATCTGGTATTGAGCCGCGATCAGGCTCAGGCTTTGGAGCGGCGCATCGCGGATTACTCTCAACAACAGGATCAGCCCAGTGATCCTGACCGGCCTCCTCCCACTAAAGACGAAATCGAACTGGCTGACAGTTACAATAATTTCTGGTTTGACGATGGCACCCGGGTAGCCGTTTACAATGGTGAGTATCGAAGCTCACTGCTTGTGGATCCGCCCGACGGTCAGCTGCCCGATTATACCGATCAGGCACAGGCGAGGAACGCGCGTTTGCGTGAACAACGCAGTCAATCGGGAGCCTTTGACGGTCCCGAGGCCCGCCCGCTGCCGGAGCGCTGCCTTCTGGCCTTTGGTTCCAGCTCCGGACCTCCCATGCTGCCTATCCTGTACAACAACCATTACCAGATTGTGCAGTCGCCAGGGTATGTAATGATATTGGTGGAAATGGTACACGACGCCCGTATTATCCGCATCGACGGCAATTCATTGCCCCGGAACCTGCAACCCTGGATGGGAGACTCCTCCGGTCGCTGGGAAGGAGACACCCTGGTGGTGGAAACGGCTCGCATCAACCCGAATCAGCGCTTCCGTAATTCCTCCCAGAACATGCGGGTGACAGAACGCTTCACCAGGACTGCGGACGACACCATCAACTACAGCTTTACCGTCCATGACCCGGAAACCTTTGTCAGCGATTTCAGTGGCGAGATACCCATGAAACTTACCGATGACAGGCTTTACGAATACGCCTGCCACGAAGGCAACTACTCCCTGCCCGGAGTACTGGCCGGTGCCCGTAAGGCTGAGGTGGAGCAGGAGTTCGGCCGCGGAGCCTCTGACTGACCCCATGAGTGAAGGGCAGATGTCATTTTTCGATGAGGATCGGCAACCTGCGGGGAAACCTGTCAGGTTCCAGATCCGCCGCAGCTTCAGAGCGCCCCTGGAGGCTGTGTTCGATGCCTGGCTGATCCCCTACCTGGCGGGTAGCTGGATTTTCGGTCCGAAATCAGTGACCCAGGAAGTACTGACCTTGGAAAACAAACCGTTACCAGGGGGCACTTTTCTACTGGAAGTCATCAGGGAAGGACGCCGGCTGAGGCTGACAGGTAAGTACATCGAAATCCGCCGGCCGGAAAAACTTCGATGCACTGTGGGTTCCGACAGTGAATCGGCACCACTCACTGTTCTGACTATGGAGCTCGGAGAAGTCGACGGGAAGACCCGCATGAAACTGGCATTTGAGCTGGACCCCGCCATTGCCGACCAGGCCGACAGGATTCGATCGGAATGGGGTATACGCTGCAGGGCGCTTGCGGAACGGGTTGAGAGTTCCCGCAATCAGGACTGGCTGTTCAATTGATTTCCTGCGGGAGTCCCACATTCCTCTGCTGGACTTGATCAGAGGTTCCCTGGCAGGTAGCGCTGCAATACATCCCGTTCGTCAGCTGTAAAAAAGAGCCCCAGGCGAGTTCTTCGCCAGAGAATATCATCCACGGTGCAGGCCCATTCCCGGTCAACAAGGTAGTCTACTTCGCGCTGACTCAGGCCCTGACCGAACTGCCTGCCGAGATCCTTCAGGCTGCCACAATTTCGCAGCAGGTCGCTGGATAGCGATCCATAGGTGGCCACAAAGCGTTGCACCAGAGCGTGCGGCAGCCAGGGATACTCCCGTGTCAGTTTACTCGCCAGTTGCTTACGGGTTTGAAAATCACCTCCCGGCAGATTCTCCTTCGCGCTGCAGGAATTGGGCAATCCGGGAAAATGTTGTGCCAGCATGTTAACGGCCTTTTCCGCCAGCACCCGGTAAGTTGTAAGTTTCCCCCCGTAAACTGAAAGCAGAGGTAACGGACCCTCTTCAAAAAGCAGCTGGAAATCCCTGGACGTACGGGTTGCTGTCGTATTCCGGTCATCTACCAATGGCCGCACGCCGGACCAGGAATTGACAATGTCCTGTTCACCGAGCCGATCCCGGAAATAGCGGTTAAAGACATCCAGAAGATACTGAATTTCCGGTTCAGAAATTGCTGCATCCGCTGGATCTCCTGAAAACTCCTCTTCCGTGGTGCCGATCATGGTGAATTTCTTCAGGTAGGGAATAACAAAGACAATTCTGCCGTCTTGATTCTGCAGCATGAATGCTTCTTTTCCGGGATGGATCCTGGGCACCAGGATATGACTTCCTTTCACCAGCCTGACCTGACGCAACGCTGTTCTGCCGGTAGCGCGGAGCAGCAACGAACTGACCCACGGCCCCGTGGCATTGACCACGACCCTTGCCTGAAAGCGGCGGTCGGATTCGCTGGCCACGTCCCTGACACCTATACTCCAATTACCCTGCATCGCCTCCAGGGACTCACAGCGATGCCTGACGAATACCTGCGCACCGTATTCCCGGGCCCGGTACGCATTCATGATTACCAGTCGGGTGTCATCGGCCTGCCCGTCCGAAAAACTGAAGCCTCGCTTCAATTCGGGTTGCAGCGGGCAATCGCTTTCGAATCGAAATGCCCTGGCTCTGGGATAGGACGGTCGTGATGCCAGGTGATTATAGAGAAACAGTCCTGCCCGAATAGTCAACCAGGGTCGCAGGTGCTTCTGATAGGGAAGGTAAATATCAATGGGTTCGATAAGGTGCGGCGCACGGTCAAGGAGCAGCTGGGACTCTTTCAATGCCTTGCGAACCAGCGAAAATTCGCCCGTTTCCAG
This sequence comes from uncultured Gammaproteobacteria bacterium, assembly GCA_942492445.1. Taxonomy (GTDB): domain Bacteria; phylum Pseudomonadota; class Gammaproteobacteria; order Pseudomonadales; family Pseudohongiellaceae; genus NORP240. The sequence goes on along the minus strand of CALOEW010000002.1, from coordinate 99,981 downwards.
GTAGCGCAGGCCACCATGAACCAGCTTGGTGGATGCGGAAGAGGTTGCCGAACCCAGATCATCCTGCTCGAACAGGGCCACCCGCAAGCCCCGGCCAGCGGCATCTGCTGCTATACCCGCGCCATTGATTCCGCCTCCAAGGACGGCAACATCAAAGATTTCCATCACCCTGTTCCCGATTGCCCGACAATTGTGAAATAATTTGCCCCGGCACGTCCAGAGAGGGCCCGGCTGCAATCAGGTCGCCCGCATACGCCCGGGCTGAAACCGCCGGGAGGTCCCTTGAAGCCATCAAAGTCACTCGGTCCTTTGGACTTGTTTACCGTCGAGGAGCATTGTCAACCGGTAAGATTTTTCCAGGCTTCAGGGAGCATAAATGACCTGCAACATTCTGGCGATTGACCAGGGAACTACCAGTAGTCGCGCAATACTGTTTAATCAGCACGGGGAACTGCTTGGTGTCGGCCAGGAAGAATTCCCCCAACTGTTCCCCCGCAATGGCTGGGTAGAACACAACCCCGAAGATATCTGGCAGACCACCCTCAACAGTTGCGGCCTTGCCCTGCGAAATGCCGGCCTTATGTCCCGGGATGTTACCACCATTGGCATTACCAATCAGCGCGAAACCACAGTCCTGTGGGACCGTCGCACCGGCAAAGCCACTGTACAACGCAATCGTCTGGCAGGACCGACGTACAGCGAGCTATTGTGAATCCCTCAAAGAACGCAACCTGGAGCCCGTCATTCAGAAGAAAACAGGTCTGCTGCTGGATCCCTATTTTTCTGCCAGCAAGGTCAGGTGGATTCTCGAAAACGTGGACGGGGCCCGGTCCCTTGCCGAACAGGGATTTCTGGCATTCGGAACGATTGACAGCTTTCTGCTCTGGCGACTGACCGGCGGCAACAGCCATTGTACGGATGCCACCAATGCCTCTCGAACCTTGTTGTTCAATATACATGAACAAAACTGGGACAGTGAATTGTTGGAAATTTTCGAAATTCCGGGCAGCCTGCTTCCGGAGGTCAGGGACTGTGCGGCGGATTTCGGACTTACCACGGTCGAAGCACTCGGGTGTGAGATCCCGGTACAGGGAATGGCCGGTGATCAACAGGCAGCCGCCTTTGGCCAGTGCTGCTTCCGGCCGGGCATGGCCAAAAGCACCTATGGAACCGGATGCTTCCTGCTCCTCAATACCGGCCCGCAGGCCCTGACCTCGGAAAACCGCCTGTTGACGACAGTAGCGTGCCGGTTGCAGGGTGAGTGCAGTTACGCCATTGAAGGCAGCATTTTCATGGCTGGCGCCATCATACAATGGATTCGCGACAGACTGGGTTTGATACGCAACGCCGCAGATTCGGAACTGCTGGCGAGGGAGACCGCCGAAGAGCTTTCAGTTTACCTGGTACCGGCCTTTACCGGTCTCGGCGCCCCTTACTGGGATGCTGATGCAAAGGGCGCCATTTTCGGGCTCACCCGTGATACCGGTATCAATGAGATCGTCACCGCTGCACTCCTATCGGTTTGTTATCAGAGCCTCGACCTGTTGCAGGCGATCCGACGAGACGGCGCCAGTCTTACTACAATCCGTGTTGATGGCGGAATGGTCGCCAACAATTTTATGCTCCAGAGCCTTGCCGATCTGCTGGATTGCGAGGTTGACCGTCCGCAGGTTATTGAAACCACGGCACTGGGGGCAGCCTATCTGGCCGGACTTCAAGCGGGAATTTTCAGCTCGGTTGAACACATCGCCAAAGGCTGGAAGCTGGACAGAACTTTTCTACCTTCAAGAACCAGTGCCTGGCGGGACAAACACTATGCAGGCTGGCTTGATGCGGTGGCCCGAACCCGCAGCAAGCAGACTGGCTCGCACTGAACGACTCCTGCCGGAAACCGCCGAAAACCCTTAACGCCATCGACACGCCGGCACAGCAGTTTCTGGAACATCTATTCAGAATAAACCGGCAGGTGAAGCCGGGCAGCCCAGAAAGTGTCGGCAGCAGGCCGACAACTCCCCGAAGTACCGGCGGCATGTAACGTTGAGTCTTTTTAAGGGACCTCTGATTAATTACCACTATCCTCCGGCCTGTCAGGCACCGCTGTTTCTTTATCGTGCCTGGAAAGGGAAGTGACCATTCCCTGCCCTCACGACCCCCTCCTCCTGAATACCCTCATCTGGCAGTTGCGGAAATCTGTCACGCGATTTTCTTGCAGGTTTCCATCAACTGGAAACCGCCTGACATTTGCAGGCCCGCAGTGGTTTTTCGAAGATTGCCTGAATTCCATCAGCGTGTGCTATTCTTCGCAGTCCCTGGAGGTTCTGGTTCTTAAGTAGCAGGTTTCGCAGTGCAGCAAAAAGCAAGACTACTGATGTTGTTCGGGTTCAGCTTTAGCCTGGCGGCTCTCCAGTTTGCCAGGTGTACAGGATTTCTGGTCGGCAGCACCATCCCGCAGAATACCACGATCGAGATTACCCGCCTCGTACATTTCACTCACATCCGCAACCACGGCGGCGTATTCGGCATGCTCCAGGGAAGCGGCTGGCTGTTCGCATTGATCAGTGCACTGCTGCTTGTGGTGGTAACAGTCTATCTTTCCCTGGGCCAGCATTTACATCGGTACGAATATGTCTGTTTTGGATTCATTGTCGGAGGCGGGGCCAGCAATGTCCTGGATCGTTTCATCTATGGCAGTGTCATTGACTTTATCGACATCCAACACATTCCTTACTGGAACTATGTGTTCAATACCGCTGATGTGATGGTGCACGTGGGAATATGGCCCATGTTATTGCTGGGCGTATTCACCGCGGACCGCAGACAGCCCGGCGCAACCGGTTGAATCAGAAGCTGGCTGCAGCCTTGACGCTGAGTCCACAGCATCCCGGGGTTGTTCACATACGGTAACAGATCGTGTATACAGCACTTTCCTCGTAGGGCTCTGCCAGGACGGTGTTGGAGGGGTTGGTGTTGGCATCGCGATTTCCCGGTGTTGCACGCAGACGGCCGGTTGCGCCATCACCGTCGTCCATTTCCAGGTCAATCGCCAGCGCCGCAGTACCCGGCACCTGGCTCATACAGACCTTGTCACCGGTGAGATCACCTCCCATATCATCGGCGAGGGCGCTGACAAGCCCACCCCAGGGATTGCGTGGCAGCGCCTGTTGGCCGCTGACACTCGGATCCCCTGACCAGAATCCGGAGGCTCGCAACTGTTGCCAGAATGGACCGGATTCGCCGTTACCGGTAAACAGCTGATTGATCCCGATGTCCAGGCGTCCGTCCACGTCTCCGGCGGTAACACTGTTCCAGATCGTCCCTCTGGCGGCCAGTGAGGCCGCCGGACCGTCATCTCCAGGTGTGCGCCCGTAGCGGTCCTGATAGGCAAACACCGCAGCGGTGGTGCCGTTCAATGCTTCAATGGCTTCACTGATCCGGGATCGCTCCAGTACCACCGTCACCGCCCAGATCAGCAGCGCAACCAGGGCCACGACTCCCAGGACTCCAACCAGCCCCAGCGCGGTATTGCCCGACTGGGTGGCTGACAAGGTCAATCGCCCCGATGGGATCCACCGGGTGGAATATTGGGCGCGGTGCTTGCAGCCGGCCTTGTGCTTGTTACAGTCCATAAGATCGTTCCACGACGCAGCAGGATAGGTAAAGCAACTGATCAAGTGCCGCTGAAGATCCCGGCCTGCAGACGCGATCACGGTGCAATCTGGCACTGGATCTGAGGTTCACTAAATATAGCGCCACGGGGTAATCACAACAATAGCCGACCTGAGACCTGACGGTTCCGCGTGAGTTGCACAGACTGTCTGCCATCACTGCAGTCCCACAAAATCATGACGGATGGCTTTCAGCGGCCTAGATTCCAGAATCCGTGAACTCGTCAGACATGAACGAGTGTTGCAAAACAAGCCGGAGTCTATTTTTCGGGACCACACAGGCCACACAGGGGAATCCACTCCTCCGCAACGAGGATTTCGCTCCCTCGGCCGGTCATATCGGATCGAGGTTTGCTGTTACCGGGAGGCCGAACCGCTTGAAGCCACCTGGCCAGTTCAACAATTCATCCCCCCCTCAACTCCATCAGAAAGAATTGACTTCCTGACTTATCGCCCGGGGAACTTCGGCACACTGCAGGCTTCGGTTCCGTAATATCCGGCAGTGATGACTGAATGAGGAAAATCCTTTCTGGGACACCCGTAAGATTTCATCCACAGGTCTCTTAAGTCCAGAGAAGCCCTGTCTTTTTTCCAGCAAAATTGGTGCTTCTTGAAATGTGAGACAGTAATGGTCTGCTATCATGATGTATCACCTACTGCTGACTGCATTTCTATCCCCGCAGTCTTCTTCACAATATCAGTTCGGGAGAATTTCAAGCGTGCCCGCAGAACGATTCGACGGCGTCCTGGCGCCAGTTATTACACCGTTTGACAGCCAGCTCAACCCTGACCCCGGGCGCCTGGCGGCCCATTGCAGATGGCTGCTTTCCCAGGGCGTCAGGCTGGCACTTTTCGGCACCAACAGTGAAGCAAATTCACTTTCAGTCGAAGAAAAGATCGGTCTGCTTGATAGCCTGGTCCAACAGGGTATCAAGCCCGACAGTATCATGGCCGGAACCGGTTGCTGCGCCCTGACCGACACGGTGCGCTTGACCAGACGCGCCATTGAATTGGGTTGTCGGGGAGTATTGATGCTTCCCCCGTTCTACTATAAGGGTGTGTCCGAAGACGGTCTGTACGCCTACTATTCGGAGATAGTACAGCGCATCGGATCAAGTGAACTTCAGATTTACCTCTACCATATCCCGCCTGTCGCCCAGGTGCCTCTCACCCTTGCGCTTGTCGATCGACTGGTCAGCGCGTACCCGGACTCGATCGTCGGCATCAAAGACAGTTCCGGCGACTGGACCAACACCCGGGCACTATTGGCTGCCGGCTGGAAAAACTTCCGTGTATTCTGTGGCTCGGAAAGCTTTCTGCTCGCTACCATGCGAGGTGGCGGTGCCGGTTGTATCTCGGCTACGGCAAACGTAACCCCGGCAGCGCTCACGCAACTCTGGGAGAACTGGAACCAGGCACCGGCGCAAGAAATGCAGCAGTCCCTGGACAACACGCGGGATTTTTTCCAGGGATTTCCCATGGTTGCAGTGCTGAAAGCAACGCTTGCCCTTTGTGCATCAGACCCGGAATGGAATCGGCTTCGCCCTCCCCTGACCGCCCTTACAGAACAACAGCTGTATGTTCTTGAAAAAGGCCTTCAAAATCGCTCCTTCCGGATGCCTGGCATAAGTGATTTTTCCAGCGATAACAGTCTGTTCTGATTTATTCAGCCAATGGACATCGGCCAGCCCATGCGGTAGCCTTTGCAGGGCTGAGCGCCGTGTCTCCCCTGATGCCGCGCTTTCTGTGACAGCTATCCAAGTGAGGTTGACAATGAAAACAACAATCACCGCGGGAGCTATGGGCAAGCACTTGAATTTGAGAAAGATTATTTCCTGGATTTGTTGCTGCCTGATGCTTTTGCCTGCGTTTGCACTGGGTCAGGACAGCATCGAGTGGTACACACTCGGTAACGACTACGCCCACACCCGATACACCCCCGCTGACCAGATCACCCCGGAAAACTTCAACGACCTGGAAGTGGCCTGGGTCTGGGACGGCGCCAGCTTCAATGCCCAGAGCGGACGTTCGACCCCCAGCTACATCGATGGCAAGCTGTTCACCGTCGCCGGTGCGCGTCGCCACGTAGTGGCCATCGACCCGAAAACCGGAGAAACCATCTGGTCTTACCGCGAACCCAATACCGAACGCTGGGAGTATTCCATGCGTTCTGATTACGGTAAGGGGGTCGGCTACGCTGAAATTGACGGTCGCGGTGTGGTATACATTATTTCTCCGGCATTTTTCCTGACCGCACTGGATGCCGAGACCGGGGCGCCCCTGGAAGGCTTCGGCAAGCCGGTGCCCGTTGAGGGCTTTCCCGAGTCGGGTGTGGTGGACCTGCTGGCCGATCTGGGTCATCCCTACGACCCCTACCAGGGAATTCCCCTGGAAGTCGGTTATATCACCTCCTCTTCGCCGCCAATCGTGGTAAACGATACCGTCATTGTCGGCAACTCCGCGGAGCAGGGTTACCACCAGTCACGAATCGAGAACATCCCTGGCGATATTCTCGCCTACGATGCCCGCACCGGTGCCTTCAAATGGAAATTCAACGTGATCCCCCGCCCGGGGGAGTACGGCCATGAGACCTGGGAAAACGACGCCTGGCAGTGGACCGGTGACGTGTCCTCCTGGGCACCGATATCGGCCGATCCTGCGAATGACATGGTTTACATTCCGACCAACGGCGCGACTATTGATTATTACGGTGGTTTCCGTCCCGGAGACAACCTGTACGGCACCAGCCTGATCGCTTTGCGCGCCAGCACCGGTGAAAGAGCCTGGCATTTCCAGATGGTTCATCACGATATCTGGAACTATGACAATCCCACGGCGCCAGTGTTGCTGGACCTGAATATGCCTGGGCGTGGCATGGTGCCGGCAGTGGCACAGGTTACCAAACAGTCGTTCGTTTATGCCTTCAACAGACTGACAGGCGAACCATTGTGGCCAATCGTGGAACGCGAAGTACCAGCGTCGATCGTACCGGGCGAAAAACTGTCGCCTACTCAACCCTTCCCCACCAGGCCGGCACCCTTTGATATTCAGGGTGTGGGTGTGAACGACCTGGTCGACTGGACGCCGCAGCTGCGCCAGCAGGCCATAGACGCGTTCGCCGATTACCAGATGGGACCTTTGTTCAATCCTCCTGTTCATGCCGGCAACGAGTTGGGCAAGCGTGCTGCAATGTTCTGCCCGGGTGGCGGTGGTGGTGCCAACATTACCGCGCCCGCGGTGGCTGACCCCACTTCCCGGAATGCTGTACGTGTCATCTCATACCGCCTGCAGCCCGGTGCGACTGGTCCCAGGAGAAGAAGCGGATCTGCAGTATGCCGCCCCGACCGGCAGCACCTTCGCCCAGTATGCCAATGGCCCCGGCGCCGGAGCCCCGCGTCACCCGGAAGGAATCCCGCTGTACAAGCCTCCCTATAGCCGAATCACCGCAATTGACATGAACACGGGTGAACACGCTTGGATGATTCCTACAGGTGAAACACCGGAACGAATCCAAAGTTTCATCGATCAGAACGGACTCGATGTAGGCAATACCGGAACCGGAAACCTGGTCCCCATGGTGGTCACAGGTAACATGCTGATCTACTCCGATGCAGCTGGCGACGGTACCGAGATGCTTTATGCCATTGACAAGTCCTCTGGAGATCTTCTTGGAGAAATCGAAGTTCCGGCAAGAAGCCGTTACGGCATGAGCTCCTGGGTGCATGAAGGCAGGCAGTACATTATCCTGCAGACCGGTCCAACTCTGACGGCCATGGCTCTGCCTGACGGCAGTGCGCCCGGCAGCAGCGATGCTCACTGAACACTGAAGCATTACTGACTCACAAAAAAAAGAAAGCCCGCTGCCTGAAGGTAGCGGGCTTTTTTTATGCCTGTAAGGTATGACGGGACTGGTGGGCTCTGGTCACAGAGCGCGAACCTGAGAGTAGTCGGTATAACCCTGAAGAACCTTCTCAATACCATCCTGTTTGAGACTGCGCATCGACAACAGCATGGATTTCTCCCGGACCTGCTCCATGGACACTTTGTTGATGATCAACCGCCGAATTTCCGGCGACATCAGCAACAGCTGGTGGACGGCGGTCTGACCTCGATAACCAGTATCCAGGCAGTCCTTGCATCCTGTGGCCTTGTACAGGATAAAGTGATCACGTGACTTCAACCGCCCTTCCCAATCCTTGACCACACGGGTTATGGCTTCCTTTACGGACGCCACGGGCCCATTGCGGTTAATCTCCTGGCAATACTGATTTGCCAGGAAAAGCAGTTCCTTGCTGTCTGACTGATAGGGCGCTTTACAGGAAATGCAGAGCGTCCTTGCCAGTTTCTGGGAAGCAATACCGAGCAAAGAGTCTGCAAGATCCAGTCGGTTGATGCCAAAATCAAACAACCGCTGCAGACCGTTAATCGCTGTTTCCGCAGACAGCCCGGCAATCACCAGATGTCCACTCAGGGCCGCCTTAACAGCCGCACGCGCCGTTTCCTCATCGCGCAATTCCTCAACCATCAGGATGTCCGGATCAGTGATCAAAGTGGCATCTACAGCGGCGGAATAATTCAATCCGACCGCCTCATTAATTTCAATCTGCCTTATTCCCGGATGTCGGATAGCAATCGGATCTTCAATGGAACAGATTTTCTTGTCGCTGTGATTGAGATAATTGATCAACGAATGCATGGTAGACGTCTTGCCCGAACCGGAGGGACCGGTCACTACAAACAGGCCTTGCCTGACCGAGACCGTATCGAGCACCCGGTCCAGGTCCCGAGCTGCAAATCCAATGGCATTGACCGGCATACAGCGGCTTTTACCCAGCAGCGAAACCACCAGGTCCTCGCTGCCCTCGGAAGTGGGAAGTGCGGATACCCGCAGATCCAGATCCACGGTGGCAAATTTCCGATAATCGACCTTGCCGACCTGGGGCCGTTTGCGTTCGGTGATATTCAGTTGTGCCATGGTCTTCAAGCGTGACGCGAATGCGGTACCGAACTTCAGTGGAAACCGGTAGTACACTGACAGGACCCCATCCTTTCGAAAACGGACTACAATCTTATCGCTTTCCGGGTCCGGCTCGAAGTGAATGTCGGCCACTTTTTTCCGATGAGCGTCTTCTATGATCTTATTCACGATACGCAGTACGGACTGATTGGTAACCTCCGCGATTTCGAAAGCCGAAAACAGGTTGGGATCGTAGTCCGGTTCGGCAGGAGCGGTGCCGGAAGAATCCATCGACAGGTCATCGGATGAAAAGTGAAAGTGCAAGGCCCAGTTGATATCACTCCTCGATGCCATAACCGGTTCAATCTGCCGTTTTGAACAGACTCGCAATGCCTCGATCACCTGCCAGTCGGTTGGATCCTCAAGGGCGACCACCAGCTTGTCGTCATATAGATAAAGTGGGATCACTTCATGAGCAAAGGCCACATCGGCGCTTACCAGTCTTATCGCGTCCGACCTGATATTGAAGTTACGCAGATTGATAAACGGAATCCCGAGCTTGTCGGCCATGCAATGTTGAATTTCTTCCCGGTCGATCAACCCTTTCTCAACCAGAATCTCACCCAAGGAACTCTTGCGTTTCTGCTTTTGTACCCGCAGCGCCTCATTCAGCTGATTCTCCGAAATCAGTTCCTCACTGATCAGCAACTCTCCCAGTTTGACATTGGGCATGCTTTGTTGGCGAACCAGGACCTTCTCAAGATCTTCACCATCCACTATGTGATTACCGATGAGGTACTCACCCAGAAGCTTTGATCTCCGGTCCTGTTGTTCAACCAGCACATTGTCCAGGTCTTCCTGACTGATAGCGTTACTTCGGACCAGCATTCCGCCAATCTGTTCACCGATAATGTAGTTCTCAACAGCAGCCTTGGCGACAAACAAGTGGGTACAATAGCGCCATTTACGACCTTTTTTCTGCTGTTCGTAAAAGTGAATGCCATTCTTGTCGATCCGGGATCCATAGGTTTTGCCGGTAATCTCCAGCCGGTCCTTGAAGAAAACCTGGAAATCCCTGGCGTCGTTATCGACCGGCAATTTTTCCTGGCTTTCTTTCTCTTCCTCCCGTTCGAGGGTTATCTGGTAGGGCTTTTCGAAACGGACAAACTTGATCTCGCTGAACGCGAACGCTGTCGGCTTCGACTTGCTGGCCTCAAGGATTTCGAGAATTTCTTCGTCTGCATCGAAGCGGCTAAGTTTTCCCTTGATCCGCTGATTGCGATGAATCTCGACAATTACAAGACAGTTCGAGTAATCGGGTCCATCCATCAACTCAGCAAAAGGAGGTGGCTGCAGATCAAAACGGGGCCTGATAACGGGTGATTGCTCTTGCTGCGAAGCATCAACATTCACCACTTTCATGACAGTATCTATTCGCATTTCTACATCCCGGTAGAATAATCTGGTCAGAGTCGGAGGTTGACAGCGAAGATCAGTTCTTACCTACCGAAATTTCCTTTTTTCCGTAAGCAATTGGCTCTTTCTCAGCTTGCATTGAGTGTTGGATTCCGCACCGCCCGCAATCCCGCTACAACCAGGTAGTGGCGACATTTTCATACAATTAAGAAGTAACCAACGTTGACCCAGGTCGCAATCTCGATATTTCCCTCGAAATTGAAGAGACCACGGTTTTGTCTGACATCCGGATCTTTGGGAATGCATTCCAGAGGAGGGGCGGCAGTTCTTATTCGTTGGCAACTCGAAAGCAATGCCAAACCGATCTGGAATCCGCGAATGACGGACCGGCGGCCGGCAGCAATTGGACCAGGGGATGGTCCACCGAGTGGTTTTACCCAGAATCAGATAGTGCGACCAGGCAGTTACACTTCTATATGGATGTTCTGAGTATGGACCTCAACGCTTTTTAATCCGATCGGTCGTGTATCCCCGGGGCAGGCACCGCATCCGCAACCGCTTAGGCGTTTTCAGGAGAGCCACCTGCGCCGGAGGTGGCGAAACATTCTCAGTTGCAACGATAGAAATTCTGTGCCTCAGTGACGGCTGCACCCCGGTCAACTCGGGCACCCAGGTCAGACAATACATCGTCCAGTGCCGACAGACAGAAAAGTACGTTTTTCCTATTGGAGGCAAAACCCATCAGACCAATCCGCCACACCTTGCCTGCCAGGCTTCCCAGGCCGGCGCCAATTTCCAGTCCATATTCGTCAAGCAGGCGCGACCTGACTTCGGCCTCGGAAATATTCAGTGGTACCGTAACGGCATTCAACTGTGGCAGTCGATAGGCTGCATCAACCGCAAAGGACAGACCCATGGCTTCTATCCCTGCAGCAAATGCCAGATGGTTCTGCCGGTGGCGCAACCAGGATTGTTCGACGCCTTCTTCCCTGAGAATCACCAGCGCTTCATGAAGTGCGTACAGGGAATTGACAGGTGCGGTGTGGTGATAGCTGCGCTTTTCTCCACTGCCCCAGTACGACATGACCAGGTTCAGATCCAGAAACCAGCTCTGCACCCGCTGGCCTCGATTCCTGATCGCCTCGGCGGCCCGGTCGCTGAAACTCACCGGAGACAGGCCCGGCACACAAGACAGACATTTCTGGGTTCCCGAGTAGATCGCGTCTATTCCCCAGTCATCCACCCGCAACTCAATACCTCCCAGGCCGGTAACACTGTCCACGATGCTGAGGCAGTCATGGGCTTTCGCCAGATCAGCCAGAGCCCTGGCATCGCTGCGCGCCCCCGTGGACGTTTCGGCGTGGACGAAAGCCAGTGCCTTGGCGTCCGGAGTCGCTGCGAGGGTTCTGCGTACTTCGTCCACGTCTACAGGCCTGCCCCAATCGTCATTTACCATGATGGCCTCTGCACCACAGCGCTCGACATTTTCCTTCATACGGCCGCCGAATACTCCGTTCTGACAGACTACCACCCGATCACCTGGCTCCAGCAGATTGACGAATACCGTTTCCATGCCGGCAGAACCGGGGGCGGAAACAGGGAGTGTAAGTTGATTGGAGGTCTGAAAGGCATACTGCAACAACCCCTTGACCTCGTCCATCATGCGGACGAACTCAGGATCCAGATGGCCGATGATTGGCCGTGAAAGCGCCTGTAACACCCGGGGACTGATGTCCGACGGACCTGGACCCATCAGGGTTCGAATCGGTGGATTAAACGTCGACGTCATAGAATTCTCCTGGTTGCTGCCTGCACGGGCACGCGGCACAAGCTGCTGACACCACTCTGCTCCGAAAGAGGCCGCTTGCCGGCGGAGCGCCCCGGGGGCCACCCTCGTCGGCAATCGATAGGGACGCCCATGGCCTCGAATATCGCGATTCTGAATTCCGGCCTGTACAATAAAAAAGCCGAGTCAGCCCCGGCTTTCTTCCAAATCTCAGTGATAGTGCCTGGCAACAGCATCAGGTCGGTACAGCAGGATCAATCGTCTCCGGATTCATCAAGCTGATCGACGGCAGCCGGGCGGTCAACCAGTTCGACATAGGCCATGGGGGCCTGGTCGCCCGGTCGAAGTCCGCACTTGAGGATACGAAGGTAGCCTCCTGGCCGCTCGGCGTAGCGAGGGCCGAGTTCGGTAAACAGCTTACCGACAGCAGCCTTGTCACGCACACGATTGAAAGCGAGTCTGCGATTAGCCACACTGTCGTTTTTGGCAAGTGTAATCAACGGCTCCGCAACAGTTCTCAATTCCTTGGCTTTGGCAAGCGTAGTCTTGATGACCTCGTGCTCAACCAGGGAAATTGTCATATTGCGAAACATTGCTTTTCTGTGCGGGCTGTTCCGATTTAGTTGACGCCCACTGTGTCGATGACGCATATCTGCTTCCTATCCTTTGATTCAAGCCGCCCGATCGTCAGATTTCAGGCTGGCAGGCGGCCAGTTTTCCAGACGCAGGCCCAGGGAAAGTCCCCTGGTAGCCAGCACGTCCTTGATTTCAGTGAGTGACTTCTTACCGAGATTTGGAGTCTTGAGCAACTCGACTTCGGTACGTTGAATAAGGTCACCGATGTAATAAATATCTTCTGCTTTAAGGCAGTTTGCCGATCTGACGGTCAGCTCCAGATCGTCTACCGGACGCAACAGGATCGGATCGATTTCGTCTTCATGCTCTTCGGGTTCGGAAACGATTTCACTCTGCAAATCCACGAAAACCGCAAGTTGATGCTGAAGGATTGTAGCGGCACGACGAATCGCTTCTTCAGGGTCGATAGTGCCATTGGTTTTCAGGTCGATGATCAGTTTGTCCAGGTCAGTTCTTTGCTCCACCCTCGCGTTTTCAACCGAGTAGGATACCCGTGTTACCGGGGTATAGGAAGCATCCAGAAACAGCTTTCCAACTGCTCGGGTTTCGTCGTCGTCGCCGACACGGCTGTCGGCCGGTGCGTAACCTCGCCCCTTGCGAACAGTAATGCGCATGTTCAGTTCGCCATTCTTGTTGAGGTTGGCAATGATGTGATCCGGGTTGATTATTTCTACATCGTGATCGGTCTGGATATCGGCCGCAGTGACGACACCAGGCCCCTTCTTGGACAGGTTGAGAACCGCTTCTTCGCCGGTGTTGAGTACGACTGCCAGGCCTTTAAGATTCAGCAGGATCTCAATCACGTCCTCACGTATCCCTTCAATAGTGCTGTACTCGTGAACAACTCCGTCGATCTCTACTTCTTCTACGGCGCTACCCGGCATGGACGACAACAAAATACGGCGCAGGGCATTGCCAAGCGTATGGCCGAAACCACGCTCTAAAGGTTCGAGAACAACTTTTGAGTGACTCTTGTCGTACTCTTCGACCTGGATTACTTGTGGTGTTAAAAAATCCGACAATGAAATTTGCATGAAACCACCTTGTGCCTTGGCAATTGACTGGGTTACTACTTGGAGTAGAGCTCGACGATCAGGTTCTCATTGATCTCGGCGGGCAAATCTGCACGATCCGGTTTGCGGATTAACTGACCTTCCAGTTTGGACTGGTCCACCGACATCCACTCGACCTGGCCTCGCTGAGCCGCCAGTTCCAAGGCAGACCTGATGCGCAACTGCTCCTTGGCCTTGCCCCGGATTGACACGACATCCCCTTCCCCTATCTGATAAGAAGGAATGTTCACTACCTCGCCATTTACCAGAATGGCTTTGTGCGAAACCAGTTGTCGTGCCTCGGCGCGGGTAGAGCCAAAGCCCATTCGGTAGACGACGTTGTCGAGGCGGCCTTCAAGTAACTGCAGCAGGTTTTCACCTGTCGCTCCCTTAAGCCGGGCCGCTTGCTTGTAATAACCACGGAACTGCTTCTCCAGCACGCCGTAGGTACGGCGCACCTTCTGCTTTTCACGCAATTGCACCCCGTAATCGGACAGACGACCGCGGCGCTGCCCGTGTTGCCCGGGAATGGTGTCGGTTTTGCATTTGCTGTCTATTGGCCGCACGCCGCTTTTCAGAAACAGGTCTGTGCCTTCTCGCCTTGACAGTTTGCATTTGGGGCCTAAATAGCGGGCCATAGTATTCTCCTGTAACTCGCGGTTACTAGTCTTTAACTTGTCTGTACCAGTCTATGAAATTAACGTTCCCTGCTTAACAGTTTTTCTACAGCCTGTTACACCCTGCGTTTCTTCGGCGGTCGACAACCGTTATGGGGAATTGGTGTCACGTCAGTGATATTGCTGACTTTCAATCCACAGGCATTAAGGGCCCGGACTGCGGACTCCCGGCCTGGTCCCGGACCATTGACTTTGACATCAAGGTTTTTGAGACCATAAAGCTCGACAGCCTGTTTGCCTGCCTTCTCCGCTGCAACCTGGGCCGCAAACGGCGTACTTTTTCTGGATCCGCGGAACCCCGACCCACCGGCGGTCGCCCAACTCAATGCGTTACCCTGCCGATCGGTAATGGTTATGATCGTGTTATTAAAGGAAGCATGAATAAAGGCAATGCCATCAATGACAGCCTTGCGCGCCTTCTTTTTGGTTCCCTTGGTGCCTGGATTCGCCATACTCTATTCCAACTGGTAACAATTATTTTCTGATAGGTTTACGGGGACCTTTGCGGGTTCTCGCATTGGTCTTTGTGCGTTGCCCCCGCACCGGCAATGAACGACGATGTCGGATACCGCGGTTACAGCCAAGGTCCATCAACCTCTTGATATTCATGGACACTTCACGTCTCAGGTCGCCTTCTACCGTTAACGCCGATACTTCTGTCCGCACTGCATCGAGCTGCTCTGGTGACAGTTCACTGGTCCTGGTCGACGGTACGATACCGGTCTTTTCACAAATGGACTTCGCGATAGTCGGACCAATGCCGTAAACATACCGCAGGGAAATCACGATATGCTTGTTTTCTGGTATGTTGACACCGGCAATACGTGCCATAGTTCACTCCACTTGTTTCTGTCAATTTCGGTAGCCCGTCGACCCGGAACAATCCCGGACTGGTATCTGGCCCCGTCACAAAGGGCGCGAAAGGATATACTCCAGACCAGTAAAAATCAACTGATCATGGCGAGTCATGTCGCGCTGTATTATCCCTGGCGCTGCTTATGCCTGGGTTCCGTACAGATCACCCGGACTGTGCCATTACGCTTGATGACCTTACAGTTCCGGCAAATCTTTTTAACTGACGCTCGTACTTTCACCGCTTTACTCCTATGGACAACTCTTTCTGGCAGGTCAGAGGCACCCGGCTAAAATCCACTTCGACCGTAATTGCTTAGCTTGGACTTCTTCATCAGCGAGTCATACTGATGGGACATCAGGTGCGACTGTACTTGCGACCAGAAGTCCATGGTGACCACCACGACAATCAGTAAAGCCGTGCCACCCAGATTGAACGGGACATTGGCTAACATCTGCATGAAGTTTGGCAACAGACAAACCAGAGTGATATAGATGGCGCCAAACATGGTCAGTCGGGTAATCACGCCATCAATGTATTTCGCTGTCTGCTCACCGGGACGGATGCCCGGGATGAATGCGCCCGAACGCTTGAGATTGTCCGCGACATCTCTTGGATTGAATACCAGCGCCGTATAGAAAAAACAGAAGAAAATAATCATGGCGCTGAAAATAATTATGTAAAGCGGCTGCCCGGGACCAATCAGGAATGCCACATCCTGCATCCATTCAAAACCCTGAGAGGACTGACCGAACCACTGCCCCAGCGAGGCAGGAAACAATAAGATGCTGCTTGCGAAAATCGCCGGGATAACTCCCGCCATGTTGATTTTCAATGGCAGATGGCTGGACTGAGCCTGGTACATCCTGCGGCCCTGCTGTCGCTTGGCGTAGTTGACGGTAATGCGACGCTGTGCCCTTTCAACGTAAACAATGCAGGCTACGACACCAACCGCGATCACTGCCACCAGCAACAGCAGCACGCCACTGATCTGCCCTTCGTAAGCCTGGGTGAGCGAGGCGCTGATAGCCGCCGGGAAACCGGCCACAATACCAGCAAAAATCAACATGGAAATGCCGTTGCCTATACCTCGTTCGGTAATCTGTTCACCCAGCCACATCATGAACATGGCACCGGTGACCAGGGAAATTATCGCCGTAATGTTGAATGCCACCCCCGGTGCATAGGCCATAGGTGCAAGAACACCGACGGTCATACCTGAGCCCTGAACCAGCGCCAGTCCCAGGGCACCATAGCGGGTATACTGGGTAATCTTGCGGCGACCTGACTCCCCTTCCTTTTTCAGCTGATCCAGTTGAGGACTGACGGCAGTCAGCAATTGCATAATAATGGACGCTGAAATATAGGGCATTATCCCCAACGCCAGGATACTCATGCGCTCCAGCGCACCACCACCGAACATGTTGATCATGCCGGCAAAGGTATTTTCATTGCGATCGAAAAAACCTGATAGCTGAATCGGATCAATACCCGGAACCGGAATGTGTGTGCCGATTCGGTAGATAAAAATGGCGATCAGCAGAAACAGCAGTCTGGACTTGAGTTCTCCCAGGCCGGCCCCGATGTTTTCCGGATTGATGTTCGGTTTATTTGCCATTTTCGCCTTTTCAGTTAGTTAAGCTGAATTGTTACACTCACTCTACCTTGCCACCAGCCGCCTCAATGGCGGCTCGAGCACCCTTTTGTCACGCCGATACCCTGAAGTGTAACCGCCTTGTTCACTTCGCCGGACAGCATTACTTTCACTCGGGTAACACTCGAAGAAATCAGGCGGGCCTTGCGCAGTGCCTCCAGATTTATCACTTCGGTATTCACCTTGTTCAGCTCACCCGTGCGGACTTCCGCAGTAGTGCGACCCACGCGGGAGTTGAAACCGAACTTCGGTAGTCGCATGTGCAGCGGCATCTGTCCGCCTTCAAAACGCCGGGCTCACGGATGCGCCGCTGCGTGCTTTCTGACCCTTGTGCCCCCTGCCGGAGGTCTTGCCCCAACCGCTGCCAATACCACGTCCCACACGTTTGCGCGCCTGGGTACTGCCGGGAGCCGGACTCAATGAATTCAATCGCATCAGTTCTTCCTCGTTAACCGCTAGTGACGCTTACTCGCCTTCCACGGCAAGCAGGTAGCGCACCTTGTTTATCAGTCCTCGCACAGCCGGAGAGTCTTCCACTTCCACCGACTGATGCATTCTGCGCAGGCCCAGACCGCGAACACATTCGCGATGGTTGGCCATCTGCCCGACGGGACTGCGCACCAAGGTAACTTTCAATTTTTTGCCGGCCATAACCTAGTCCAGGATCTCTTCAACAGTTTTGCCGCGCTTGGCAGCCACCTCTTCAGGTGCGCGCATGTTTTTCAGACCGTTGAAGGTCGCCCGCACCACGTTTACCGGGTTCGTTGAGCCATAGCACTTGGCCAGAACGTTCTGCACACCGGCCAGTTCCAGAATGGCGCGCATTGCACCACCGGCAATGACACCGGTACCTTCGGATGCCGGCTGCATGTAGACCTTCGATGCACCATGACGGGCCTTGACCGGATACTGCAAAGTGTGTCCATCCAGCGAAACCGTGATCATGTTGCGGCGTGCTGATTCCATGGCCTTCTGGATCGCCAGAGGCACTTCACGGGCCTTACCGCGTCCGAAGCCCACCCGACCGTTGCCATCGCCTACAGCAGTCAGTGCGGTGAAGCCGAAAATACGACCACCCTTGACCACCTTGGCAACACGGTTAACCTGGATCAGCTTCTCCTGCAGACCCTCTTCATTTCTGTTTGGCTCGTCTTTAAATGCCATATCTCAAACCCTTAGAATTCCAGACCGCCTTCGCGCGCTGCATCGGCGAGTGCTTTGACCCGGCCGTGATAGTTGTAACCACTGCGATCAAACGCAACCTGAGTAATCCCGGCTGCCTTGGCTCGTTCTGCAATCAATTCACCAATTTTCTTTGCCGCTTCAATATTGCCGGTCTTGCCTCCTCGCACGTCCTTGTCCAGAGTCGAAGCACTGGCCAATACATCACCCACTAGGCGCAATAATCTGCGCGTAGATATGACGCGGTGAGCGATAGACACACAGGCGATTGGATCGCAGTTCACTGATTTTTGCCCTCGCGCGACGAGCGCGACGTAACCGGGCCTGTTTCTTAATGTTCATAATCTTATGCCTTATTTCTTCTTCGCTTCTTTGCGATACACGCGCTCGTCTGAGTAGCGAATGCCCTTGCCCTTGTAAGGCTCAGGTGGACGAAACTCGCGAATCTCCGCTGCTACCTGACCAACCTGCTGCTTGTCAGCACCTGAAATAACAATCTCAGTCTGCGTCGGCGTCTCGGCTGTGACACCGTCTGGCAACGATAATCAATCGGATGAGAATAACCCACTGTACAGATTGACAGTTTTACCCTGGGCCTTGGCCCGGTAACCAACGCCCTGCAATTCCAGCTTCTTCTGAAAACCCTCGCTGACACCCAACACCATGTTGTTGATCAGTGAGCGAAACGTTCCAGCCATCGCATTGGCCTTGCGGCTGTCATTGGTTGCGGCAATTTTCAATGAATCACCGTCCTGCTCAACGTTGACCCACTCGTGCAAGCCAGGTTAAGATTGCCCTTGGATCCCTTCACCGCTATACCGCTACCGCTGAGAGTCGCTTCCACTCCTTTGGGCAGTACAACTGGCGCGTTTGCTATTCTGGACATAGTTGATCTCTTTACTGTAACTCGCTAGTAACTGGTCTCTAGAAAACAGTACAAAGCACTTCACCGCCGAGCCCGGCTGAGTGAGCCTGCTTGTCTGTCATCAATCCCTTATTGGTGGACAGAATGGCGATACCCAGACCCGCCCTGTTCCTGGGCAGGTCATCCTTGCCCCGGTAATAACGCAGCCCCGGCCGGCTGACCCGCTTGATCTCTTCGATCACAGGCTTGCCATTGAAATACTTCAGGTCTACATTCAATATCGGTTTGCCTTTGTTCTCATCGACCGAATGACCTGAAATATAGCCTTCCTCTTCCAGCACCGAGCAGATCGCGACCTTGATCTTTGAAGACGGGCAGCTTACCGACCGCATACCGGCCATTTGTGCGTTACGCACTCTGGTCAGGAAATCTGCAATAGGATCTGACATACTCATAAATTCTCTCCAGCTTACCAGCTTGCCTTATGCAGACCTGGCACATCGCCACGCATCGCCGCTTCACGCAGCTTGTTGCGACACAATCCAAACTTGCGGTATACACCATGGGGCCTGCCGGTAAGCTGACAACGTCTCCGTTGCCGCACAGGACTGGCATCTCTCGGCAGCTTCTGCAATTTTACCTGTGCATCCCATTTTTCATCATCGCTGGCTTTGGAATTCGCGATAACGGCCTTCAACGCAAGACGCTTTTTGGCGTACTTGGCAACGATTTTGGCCCGCTTGTTTTCACGCGCAATCATGGATGTTTTAGCCATTGGATGGCTCCTCTGCTGTTGCTTCCTTTTTGGCGGTTTGACCGCGGAATGGAAAATTCAATGCCGCCAGCAATGCTCTGCCCTCTTCATCGGTTTCCGCTGTCGTAGTGATAGTGATGTCCATTCCACGCAATGCGTCAATCTTGTCATAATCAATTTCGGGGAAAATAATCTGTTCGCTGACACCCATTGCATAATTCCCGCGGCCATCGAAAGACTTGGGATTGAGCCCTCGAAAGTCCCTTATTCTGGGAATCGCAATACTTACAAGTCGCTCCAGAAAATCGTACATCCGCTTGCCCCGCAGGGTAACTTTACAGCCAACTGGCCAGCCCTCCCTGATCTTGAAACCGGCAATCGATTTCCGCGCCTTGGTAATGACCACCCGTTGACCACTGATCAATGCCAGGTCATTGGCCGCACTTTCCAGTACTTTCTTGTCAGCCACGGCTTCACCCAGCCCCATATTCAATACCACCTTGGTAATCTTGGGCACACTCATGGGATTGTCATAACCAAACTGCTTGGTCAGTACCGGTATAACTTCTTTCTGATATTTCTCTTTAAGAGCCATCTTGATAACTCGCCAGCCTGTTGCTAATCAATTTCCTGATTATTCGATTTAAAAGTACGTGTCCTCTGACCGTCTTCCGACACTTTTATTTCAACCCGGTCAGCTTTATTGGTCTGAGGGTTGAATATTGCCACATTCGAAATATCGATGGCCGCCTCCCGTTCTATGATTCCCCCGGGTTGCCCCAGGTTGGGATTCGGCTTGGTGTGGCGCTTCACCATATTCACGCCTGATACGATCACTTTCCGATCCCCTACCAGTCGCGTAATAGTGCCTCTCTTGCCCCTATCCTTTCCGGCTATAACGATAACTTCGTCGTTGCTCTTTAACTTGCGCATTTTTGCCTCTGCCTTATTCTGGTGCCGCCGGCTGATCGACTAAAGTACTTCCGGTGCCAGTGAAATAATCCGCATGAACTTTTCATTGCGAAGTTCACGAGTCACTGGACCGAAGACCCGAGTCCCGATCGGAGCTTCCTGATTATTCAACAGGATTGCCGCATTGTCGTCGAAACGGATCAACGAGCCGTCGCTGCGTCTCACACCCTGCTTGGTACGTACGACCAGAGCTGTAAGCACCTGACCTTTCTTAACCTTGCCACGGGGGATCGCTTCCTTAACAGTCACCTTGATTATGTCACCGATTCGCGCATATCGACGATGGGAGCCCCCCAGCACCTTGATACACATGACGCGTCGGGCACCACTGTTGTCTGCCACATCTAAATACGACTGTACCTGAATCATCGATCCTCTCCATCTGTGTCCGTCGGGCTCTTAATCAATGAGCCTTTGACGGATACGCAACTATTCATCTATAAAAGTCGACCTAATGCCCGACAGAAATCAAACCTGCTCGGCACGCTCGTCGACAGAAACCAGCGCCCAGGACTTGGTCCTGGAAATCGGCGCCACTTCCTTGATCGTCACCTCGTCACCAGGCAGGCATTCATTGTTGGCGTCGTGGGCGTGAATTTTGGTGGAGCGTTTTACGTATTTACCGTATACCGGGTGCTTGACCCGCCGCTCTACCAGGACCACGATGGACTTATCCATCTTGTTACTGACCACTTTGCCTGAAACAGTACGTGCAGCTTTCTCAGTTTTAGCTTCTGACATAATCAAGAATCACTCTTCTGTTTTTCAGAGATGATGGTTTTTACCCGGGCAATATCACGGCGTACTGTTTTCAACAGGTGTGCAGTTTGGCCCAGCTGCCCGGTATTCATCTGCATCCGGTAATTAAACTGGTCCTTTGCAAAGGTCCCCCAGTTGCTGCTGCAACTCTGCAACCGACTTCTCTCGCAGCTCACTTTGTATTCATTACATCACCGTCCGCTTAACGAAGGATGTCTCGAAAGGCAGCTTGGCAGATGCCAGCCTGAAAGCCTCGCGCGCCAGTTCCTCATCAACACCTTCAATCTCAAACATCACTCTACCCGGTTGAATCTGGGCCACCCAATATTCAACACTTCCTTTACCTTTACCCTGTCGTACTTCCAACGGTTTCTGGGTGATCGGCTTGTCCGGGAACACACGAATCCAAATTTTTCCTCCCCGCTTGATGTGGCGGGTCATGGCACGCCGCGCCGCCTCGATCTGGCGTGCAGTCAGCCTTCCGCGGGAAACGGCTTTGAGACCGTACTCGCCGAAATCTACCTTGCTGGCTCGATGGGAAAGGCCACGATTACGGCCTTTCATCATCTTGCGAAATTTTGTGCGCTTGGGTTGTAACATCTGGTTTATCCCCTTACTTGCTCGATGCCGCCGCTGAGGCCTCGTTCAGATCCAGGATTTCGCCTTTGAATATCCAGACCTTGATGCCGATCAGGCCATAAGTAGTACTTGCTTCGGAAGTCGCGTAGTCGATATCAGCCCGCAAGGTATGAAGCGGTACGCGACCTTCGCGATACCATTCAGTTCGCGCGATCTCCGCACCACCGAGACGGCCGCTGACCTGGACTTTGATGCCTTCGGCTCCCTGGCGCATCGCGTTCTGAACCACCCGCTTCATAGCACGGCGGAACATCACCCTTCGCTCCAGTTGCTGGGCAACACTATCAGCCACTAATTGCGCATCGAGATCAGGCTTCCTGATCTCCTCGATGTTGATGTGTACGGGCACTCCCATCTTTTCGGAAAGCACCCCACGCAGTTTTTCAACATCTTCACCTTTTTTGCCAATCACGATTCCGGGACGCGCTGTAAAAATTGTGATCCGAGCCGTTTGTGCCGGGCGCTCGATACTTATTCGCGCCACTGATGCATTGGCCAGTCGCTTTCTCACGAAGTCACGCACCTCAAGATCAGTCAACAGCTGCTGCTGCGTAGTTCCTGCCCTCGGCATACCATATCGACGTGTGCTTCTTTACTATTCCAAGCCGAATTCCAGTTGGATGTACTTTTTGACCCATCCGTTACTCCTAGCTGTCAGCGACGGTAATTGTTATGTGGCATGAACGTTTCATAATCCGATCCGCTCGGCCCTTGGCCCGCGGCATGATTCGTTTCATTGTCATTCCTTCGTCAACACAGATGGTCGACACTTTCAATTCATCTACGTCCGCACCTTCGTTGTGCTCGGCATTGGCAATCGCGGAGTTCAGAACCTTTCTGATGATTCCAGCACCTTTCTTCGGGCTGAAACTCAGTATTTCCAAAGCTTCTTCAACGGCTTTGCCGCGAATCTGGTCAGCAACCAGCCTGGCCTTCTGTGCAGAAAGACGGGCGCCTTTCAGCTTAGCTACCACTTCCATTGCAAACTCCTCTTAGCGTGCCTTCTTGTCTGCAGTATGCCCGCGATAATTGCGTGTTACCGCGAACTCGCCAAGCTTGTGTCCCACCATGTCTTCGGTAATGAACACCGGCACATGCTGACGGCCATTGTGAACTGCAATAGTCAGCCCCAGCATATCCGGAGAAACCATGGAACGTCGCGACCAGGTTTTGATCGGCCGCTTGTCATTGGTCTCAACAGCAGTCTGGACTTTCTTCATCAGATGAAGATCGATAAACGGTCCTTTTTTCAGCGAACGTGGCACTGTCTAATTCCTCTCGTTACCTAGCGACTGGCATTTCTACGGCGAACTATCATCTTGGTGGTTCGCTTGTTGGTCCGGGTCTTGGCACCCTTTGTCGGAGTTCCCCACGGTGACACCGGATGGCGCCCACCGGATGTACGACCCTCACCACCGCCATGGGGGTGATCCACGGGGTTCATGGCCACACCGCGGACAGTCGGCCTTATACCTCGCCATCTTGACGCTCCCGCCTTACCCAGGGAACGTAAGCTGTGCTCCGAATTGGAGACCTCCCCCAGAGTTGCTCTGCAGTCAGACAGCACGCGACGCATCTCACCGGAGCGCAGGCGCAGGGTAGCGTAGTCACCTTCCCGGGCAACAAGCTGGAGGGAAGTTCCTGCGCTACGGGCAATTTGCGCACCCTTGCCAGGCTTCATTTCAACACAGTGAACGGTGCTGCCCACCGGGATCTTGCGCAGCGGCAGGCAATTACCCACTTTGATAGAAGCCTCATCACCAGAGACTACGGTGTCGCCGGCCTTTACTTTCGCCGGCGCTATAATGTAGCGGCGTTCGCCATCAGCATAGAGCAACAGTGCAATGAACGCCGAGCGGTTGGGGTCGTATTCCAGGCGCTCGACCTTTGCTTCGATGCCGTCTTTGTTGCGGCGAAAATCAATCATCCGGTACTTCTGTTTGTGTCCTCCACCCGCATGCCGTCTGGTGATACGGCCCGCACTGTTACGACCACCGGTTTTGGACTTGATCGCAAGCAACGGTGCATAAGGTTGTCCTTTGTGCAGGTCGGGGTTCACTACCTTGACGACAAAGCGGCGCCCGGGTGAAGTCGGTTTACACTTGATTACTGCCATTGCTACTACTCCCCCTAACCCAGGTCAGCAAAGTCAATTTCATGACCCGCTTCCAACCTGACGTAGGCTTTTTTCCAATCGGACCGGCGACGTATTTTCCCACGCCCGGTTCGCTTGGTTTTGCCTTTCACATTCAGAACCTGCAGATCTTCAACAACCACATTGAAAATCTTTTCCACCGCTTCCCTGATTTCCGGCTTGCTGGCGTCACGGGCCACTTTGAAAGCGTACTGATTGTTCGCTTCGCCCATGATGGCGGACTTCTCCGACACATGGGGAGCAAGAATCACGGAATACAACCTTTCCACGTTCATGCCAGCACCTCCTCTATCTTTTTGAGAGCCGGCACGGTGACCAGAACCTTTTCAAACCCGATCAGACTGACCGGATCCAGACCCGCCGCGTCCAGCACGTCAACATGATGAAGATTACGCGCCGCCAGGTAGAGGTTTTCCGTCACCTCATCAGCCACGATCAATACATTCTCCAGGTTGAAATCGTTGAGCTTGCTCACCAGGCCCTTGGTCTTGTGAGAATCCACGTCGAAATTGTCGACGACCACCAGCCGATCCTGCCGGACCAGTTCGGAAAGAATGCACTTCATGGCGCCGCGGTACATCTTCCTGTTTACCTTTTTACTGTAATCACGGGGACGAGCGGCAAATGTCACCCCACCGGAGCGCCAGATAGGGCTGCGGATCGTTCCCGCCCTTGCTCTGCCGGTACCTTTCTGTCTCCATGGTTTACGACCGCCGCCACTTACCTCGGAGCGGGTTTTCTGCTTTACAGTCCCCTGCCGGCTGCCAGCGAGATAGGAAACCACCGTCTGGTGAACCAGTGATTCATTGAATTCCCGTCCAAACGTATCTTCGGAGAGGGAGATTTTTTCCTTGCCCGTCTTGTTTCCGGGCATTGCAAGACTAAGTTCCACTGCTCACCTACCCCCTGGACTTGATTGCTGGACGGACAACAACGCTGGAGCCTGTTGCTCCGGGCAATGCCCCTTTGATCAGCAGCAGGTTATTTTCGAGGTCGACTCTGACCACCTCCAGACTTTGCAGGGTTTTCTTAACATTACCCATCTGACCGGCCATCTTTTTCCCTTTCCAGACACGACCCGGAGTCTGACACTGCCCGATCGAACCCGGTGCCCGATGCGAAACAGAATTGCCGTGGGTGGCATCCTGCATCCTGAAATTGTGGCGTTTAACACCCCCCTGAAAACCCTTACCTTTCGAGGTGCCTGTGACATCGACCTTCTGACCGGCCTCGAAACGATCGACGCGGATCTCACTTCCTGTGGTGATCTCGCCAAGATCTTCGCCTTCGGTTCTGAATTCCCAGAGGCCGTCTCCGGCTTCCACTCCGACTTTGGAGAAGAGACCGGCTTCGGATTTCTTCAACAGAGATGCTTTACGAGATCCGGTGGTTACCTGAATGGCATCGTAGCCGTCGGTTTCAACTGTCTTGACCTGTGTCACCCGGTTGGGGTGCACTTCGATTACAGTTACCGGAATTGATACGCCTTCTTCGGTGAAAACGCGCGTCATGCCGCTTTTTCGACCGACTAAACCAATCGACATTGTCTTAACCTCATCGTGTACGGGGCTCAAACCCACTATGGCCGCGGTGGAAACACTCGATTTCCGGTGCGTTACACCATGTTTGCCACCCGCTTCCGCCAAAAACCGAAATGGTGAGTGGCCCTGAACCGGCTGCCTTGCAGCCTGGTTTTAATAAACCTTTACTGTTTGCTAATAGTAAATAGGACTGTTAGCACCGGCTGAATGTTGCAATACAGTAAGCCGGAGATTGTAATCGCCTGATTGTTATCCCAGGCTTATCTGCACTTCGACGCCGGCTGCAAGATCCAGCTTCATCAATGCTTCTACCGTTTTTTCCGTAGGTTCGACGATATCCAGCAACCGCTTGTGGGTGCGAATCTCGTACTGATCCCTGGCATCCTTGTTGACGTGCGGCGATATCAGTATTGTGTACCGCTCCTTGTTGGTGGGCAGAGGAATTGGGCCCTTGACGTGAGCACCGGTCCGCTTCACCGTGTCGACAATCTCCTGGGTTGACTGATCAATCAACTTGTGATCGAAGGCCTTCAGGCGAATTCTGATACGTTGATTCTGCATCGAGTCTGACTCCAAAAAATCGCTTTAAATTTAAACAGTTACAGTATGGTGCTTAGAGTCCTGAGTCGTATCAGGATTGGTCCGGAAAAACGGAGCCAGAAGTCTAAGTCTGTGACCCTTATCTGTCAAGGGAAACCGCTTCTTCAACTTGACTATTACAGGCTCCGGGAAAGAGGGGCGCGGTGTCGGCAAGCTCCCCGCTTTCCCGGCACCGGATCCTCACTCGATGACCTTGGCTACCACACCGGCGCCGACCGTGCGGCCGCCTTCCCGGATCGCGAAGCGCAGACCTTCATCCATCGCTATCGGGGCTATCAGCGTCACTTCCATCTTCACGTTGTCACCCGGCATGACCATCTCAACCCCTTCGGGCAATTCCACTGATCCCGTCACATCCGTGGTCCGGAAGTAAAACTGCGGCCGGTAGCCCTTGAAGAACGGCGTATGGCGGCCTCCTTCGTCCTTGCTCAGAATGTACACTTCCGACTCAAACTTCGTGTGCGGCGTAATCGTCCCCGGCTTCGCCAGTACCTGGCCCCGCTCCACTTCCTCGCGCTTGGTCCCACGCAGCAGCACTCCCACGTTCTCACCAGCACGCCCTTCGTCCAGCAGCTTGCGGAACATCTCAACTCCCGTACAGGTCGTCTTGGTAGTGTCCTTCAGGCCAACTATCTCAATCTCGTCGCCTACCTTCACTATTCCGCGCTCTACACGGCCGGTTACCACCGTACCCCGACCGGATATCGAAAACACATCCTCTATCGGCATCAGAAACGGCTTGTCGATATCACGCTCCGGCTCCGGTATATACGTGTCCAGCGTCTCCACCAGCTTCATTACCGACGGCACACCTATGTCCGACGTATCCCCTTCCAGTGCCTTCAGGGCTGAACCAATAATGATCGGCGTGTCATCTCCAGGAAATTCGTAGCTGTCCAGCAGCTCCCGAACTTCCATTTCAACCAGCTCCAGCAACTCTTCGTCGTCAACCATGTCCGCCTTGTTCATGTACACCACAATGTACGGCACTCCTACCTGACGAGACAGCAATATATGCTCCCGCGTCTGCGGCATCGGTCCGTCCGCCGCCGACACCACCAGGATCGCTCCGTCCATCTGCGCCGCCCCGGTAATCATGTTCTTGACGTAATCAGCGTGCCCCGGGCAGTCAACGTGTGCATAGTGACGGTTCGGCGAGTCGTATTCCACGTGCGAAGTCGCGATCGTAATCCCCCGCTCCCGCTCTTCCGGCGCATTGTCAATCTGATCAAAGGCTCTCGCACTACCACCGTATGCCTCCGCGCAGACTTTCGTCAACGCCGCCGTCAACGTCGTCTTGCCATGGTCAACGTGACCAATCGTGCCAACGTTTACGTGTACTTTGGTTCTTTCAAATTTTTCCTTCGCCACAGTGTCACCTCAATACGATAAGTGTTAATGAAAAAGTCGGAAATTAGCCTTTGTTGATAATCGCCTCGGCTATGTTGGCCGGTACCTCAGCATACTTCAGAAATTCCATCGTGTACGTGGCCCGGCCCTGGGTTGCAGAACGCAGATCAGTTGAATAACCGAACATCTCCGACAGTGGCACCTCGGCGTCGATGACTTTGCCACTGGCACTGTCGTTCATGCCCTGCACCATGCCACGCCGCCTGTTAAGGTCACCCATGACGTCACCCATGTAATCTTCCGGTGTTACGACCTCGACTTTCATAATCGGTTCCAGCAACGCCGGATCAGCCATCAGCGCACCTTTCTTGAGCGCCATTGAGCCGGCAATCTTGAACGCCATTTCACTGGAGTCCACATCGTGGAACGAGCCGTCGTACAGGCTCACTTTCATGGCCAGCAGCGGATAGCCCGCCAGACAGCCGTTCTTCATCTGTTCCTGTACCCCTTTGTCTACCGCCGGGATATATTCCTTGGGCACGACGCCACCTACGATCTGGTTGACAAACTGGTACTCTTCATCGGGATCCAACGGTTCCAGGCGCAACCAGACATGACCGTACTGTCCACGACCACCCGACTGCTTGACGTGCTTGCCTTCGACTTCGACCGACTTGCGGATAGTTTCCCGATAAGCCACCTGCGGTTTGCCGATATTGGCCTCGACACCGAATTCCCTGCGCATGCGGTCCACCAGAACATCCAGGTGCAACTCACCCATACCGGAAATGATCGTTTGCCCGGATTCTTCATCTGTCTCCACACGGAACGACGGATCCTCCTGGGCAAGTTTGCCCAGTGCAACACCCATTTTTTCCTGGTCCGCCTTGGTCTTCGGTTCCACGGCGACAGAAATAACAGGCTCAGGGAAATCCATTTTTTCCAGAGTGACGATATGGTCAGGGGAGCACAATGTTTCGCCGGTAGTCACATCTTTCAGTCCGACAGCGGCGGCAATATCGCCAGCAAGCACTTCCTTGATTTCCTCGCGCGAATTGGCATGCATCTGCACCATCCTGCCAACCCTTTCCTTCCTGTACTTGATGGGATTATAAACGCTGTCTCCGGAACTGAGGACGCCGGAGTAAACCCGGAAAAATGTCAGGGTGCCGACGTAGGGGTCGGTTGCGATCTTGAATGCCAGGGCAGCGAAAGGAGCCTTGTCATCGACTTCACAGGTTGTCGGGGTGCCGTCTTCCAGTGTGCCTTCGATAGCCTTCACCTCGGTGGGAGCCGGCAGGTAATCCACCACCGCGTCCAGTACCGCCTGCACACCTTTGTTCTTGAAGGCTGAGCCACAGAAGGTACGGGAACAATCTCGTTGGCCAGCGTTCGAATCCGGATTCCCTTGACGATTTCCGCTTCTGTGAGTTCACCACCTTCCAGATATTTATCCATCAGTTCGTCGTTGGCCTCGGCGGCGGCTTCAATCAGCTTGTCGCGCCACTCATCGCAGTCCTTCATGATGCCGGCAGGAATTGGCTCGTACTCAAAACGTTGTGCCCTTATCTTCTTCACTCCAGATAATCGACTTCATCTTCACCAGGTCGATTACACCCTTGAACTCGTCTTCGGCACCGATCGCCAGTTGCAATGGCACCGGTTTGGCGCCCAGACGATGTTTCATCTGCTGTACCACTTTCAGAAAGTTTGCCCCAGCACGATCCATCTTGTTGACGAATACTATGCGCGGAACCTGATAGCGATTAGCCTGGCGCCAGACTGTTTCAGTCTGAGGCTGCACTCCGGAAGACCCGCACAGAACCACGACGGCTCCATCCAGAACCCGCAGCGAGCGTTCAACTTCGATGGTAAAGTCAACGTGCCCCGGGGTATCGATGATGTTGATCCGGTGCTCATCGTACTGGCTGTCCATGCCATTCCAGAAGCAAGTGGTTGCCGCTGAGGTAATGGTAATACCACGTTCCTGCTCCTGTTCCATCCAGTCCATTACGGCGGCACCATCGTGCACCTCGCCGATCTTGTGTGAAACACCGGTGTAAAACAGTACGCGCTCGGTGGTAGTCGTTTTACCGGCGTCAACGTGAGCGACGATTCCGATGTTTCGGTAACGTTTCAGTGGGTGTTTTCTGGCCACAACTAAACCTCTATCAGCTTAACTAGTTAACTATGGTTGATCGAATCAGAATCGGTAGTGAGAGAAGGCCCTGTTGGCCTCTGCCATCCGGTGCACGTCTTCCCGCTTGCGTACGGCATTGCCACGCCCCTGCGACGCATCGGAGATTTCACCCGCAAGTCTCAGCGCCATGGATTTTTCACCGCGGGCCCGGGAATGCTCAACCAGCCAGCGCATTGCCAGGGCATTGCGTCGCTCGGGCCTGACTTCGACCGGCACCTGGTAAGTGGCACCACCAACCCTTCGGGACTTGACTTCCACCATCGGAGCGATGGCATCCAGTGCCTTCTCAAAGACTTCCAGCGGATCGGATCCGGAATTCCCCGCCACAACGTCCAGGGCACCGTAAACGATCTTTTCAGCAACCGATTTCTTGCCATCGACCATTACGTGGTTCATGAACTTGGCCAGGGTTTTGCTTCCAAACTTCGGATCAGGCAAAACTTCGCGTTTCGCCGCTACTCTTCTTCTAGGCATGTTCGAGACCTCATGTTTATTCAGGGGAATCCAGGAATCACTTCACAACGAGAATGCTGACCTGGCCTCTCAATCTCTCCGCTTCAGCGGTGCTCTGATCAGAGCACCGCTACGGCGGCTCACTTCCTGTGGCTTTAGTTACACTGACCGGTTCTAAACCGGAAATTGTGGAAAGCCATATACAAAAAATCTGGCAGTGCTTGGAATGCCAGATTTTTAGTGAACTGCCCGATCCACTCGAGCGTTCTGCGCTGCGTCCTCGACGCAACCACATAAAACAAAAGCGGTCTGTGCTAACCCTTGGGCCGTTTGGCGCCGTACTTTGAACGAGCCTGCTTTCGATCAGACACGCCGGAGGTATCAAGGCTGCCGCGCACGGTATGGTATCGAACACCCGGAAGGTCCTTGACTCGGCCGCCCCGGATTAGTACCACTGAGTGTTCCTGAAGGTTGTGGCCCTCACCACCAATATAAGACGACACCTCGTAACCATTGGTCAGTCGCACACGACAGACTTTACGCAAGGCCGAATTCGGCTTCTTGGGTGTCGTTGTGTACACGCGGGTACAGACTCCCCGCTTCTGTGGGCAACCCTGAAGAGCCGGCACGTCGCTTTTTTCGACTTTGCTCTTGCGTGGTTTGCGCACCAACTGGTTGATTGTTGCCATTTTTTCTCCTAAGTTCTCCTGCCACCAGCCAGACCACTTTTACAAGTCCAGCGGTATTATTTCCCTGTCGTTCGGTAGTCGTACCGGCCGTATCGATAAAGGAGGCGAGAGTTTAATGATCCCGCCCCCTCTAGTCAACTTTTCCTGAAAGCCACCGGTGATTTTGAATTATCAGACCATGTGGCGATGAGGCTCAGTCTGATGCTGACGATTCCTCTTTGAGCGCTTCTGTCAGCGCGGCCTCCACATCCACAGCGCTGACGCCTTCATCCGACACGGCCTCTTCGGCAGCCAGTTTTCTGGCTTCATGATAGGCGAGCCCGGTACCTGCCGGAATCAGCCTGCCCACCACCACGTTTTCTTTCAAACCGCGCAGGAAGTCCCGCTTGCCCGTGACTGCAGCCTCGGTAAGCACGCGGGTGGTTTCCTGGAACGATGCGGCGGAAATAAACGATTCCGTTGCCAGAGAGGCCTTGGTAATTCCCAGCAGCATTCGTTCGAACTTCGCCTCGGCTTTTTCTTCTTCCTGCAACTTGTCATTGACCTCAAGCATCTGGGTAAAGGTTATCTGTTCACCCTTGATGAGGCTGGATTCACCCGGATCGGTGATTTCAACCTTCCGCAGCATCTGCCGCACTATGACTTCGATGTGCTTGTCGTTGATGCGCACGCCCTGAAGCCGGTAGACGTCCTGAACCTCGTTGACAATGTACTCGGCCAGTGCCTCTACCCCCTTCAACCTCAGGATGTCATGGGGAGAGGGGGGGCCTTCTGAAACCACCTCACCCTTCTCGATCTGCTCACCTTCAAAGACTGTCATGGTGCGCCACTTCGGAATGAGCGTTTCGTAATGATCGCTGCCGTCTATGGGATTTACCCCATCTTTAGGAGTAATGATCAGTCGACGCTTGCCCTTGGTTTCCTTGCCAAAGCTCACGGTTCCCGAAATTTCGGCCAGGATGGCCGGTTCTTTCGGTTTACGGGCTTCAAACAGATCCGCAACCCGGGGCAGACCCCCGGTAATGTCTCTGGTCTTCGACCCTTCCTGGGGGATCCTGGCGATAACGTCACCGATATTCAGATCGTCCCCATCATTGATGTTGACAATCGCATGGGGAGGCAGGAAATAGTGGGCCGGCTGCTTGCTGCCAGGAAGACTGAGATCCTTGCCTTTGTCGTCCAGGAGCACTACCGCCGGTCGCAATTCCTTAGCCGACGATGAACGCTCCGCCGGGTCGATAATCGACATACTGGTCAGCCCGGTAATCTCGTCAGTCTGCTCGCGAACGGTGATGCCTTCCTCCATGGCCTCGAATTTCACCTTACCGGAAACTTCAGAAACAATTGGGTGAGTATGCGGGTCCCAGGTAGCTACGACCTGGCCTGCTTCCACCTCTTTTCTGTTGCCGATGATTATGACGGTACCATAGGGGAGCTTGTACTTCTCACGTTCCCGACCATTGGAGTCGTTGACAATGAGTTCTCCCGAGCGCGATACAACCACCAGTTCGCCCTTGGAATTTTCCACCGTCTTCATATTGTGCAGTTGGATGGTACCGGTATTCTTGACCTGAACGCTGTCCGATGCCGTTGCCCGTGAAGCCGCTCCACCTATGTGGAAGGTACGCATGGTCAATTGCGTGCCCGGTTCTCCGATCGACTGGGCAGCTACAACCCCGACCGCTTCACCGACGTTGGCCAGATGCCCACGAGCCAGATCGCGACCGTAACAGAGGCCGCAGATACCAAACCGGGTTTCACAGGTGATTGGCGAACGCACGTATACCTCATCGATGCCGCTGGTTTCCAGCCGTTCGACCAGTTTTTCGTTGATCATTGTTCCGGATTCGGCGATCAATTCACCGTTCTCCTCGTTCACAACGTCCGCAGCAAGCACACGCCCCAACACTCTTTCTCCAAGGGCTGCGATAATATCGCCCCCTTCAATGATCGGTGACATGTTCAGACCGGCTGAGGTTCCACAATCATCCTCGGTGATCACCAGATCCTGGGAAATGTCCACCAGGCGGCGGGTCAGGTATCCCGAGTTGGCGGTCTTGAGGGCGGTATCCGCAAGTCCCTTACGCGCACCGTGTGTCGATGTGAAGTACTGGGACACATTCAGACCTTCGCGGAAATTGGCGGTAATGGGCGTCTCGATAATGGAACCGTCCGGTCTCGCCATCAGGCCACGCATACCGGCAAGCTGACGGATCTGAGCGGGTGAGCCCCGCGCACCGGAGTCGGCGTAAATATAGACCGAGTTAAAAGACTCCTGCTCTTCCTCTTTGCCTTCTTTATTGATTACCGTCTCTTTGGAGATAGTCTCCATCATTGATTTCGCCACCAGATCGTTGGCTCGAGACCAGATATCTATCACTTTGTTGTATTTTTCACCCTGGGTCACCAGGCCGGAAGCAAACTGGGATTCAATTTCCTCCACCTCGGATGTTGCCTGGGCGATGATCTTGGCTTTTTCTTCCGGAATCTCAAAATCGTTGACCCCGATGGAAGCACCGGATTTGGTCGAATACTTATAACCGGTGTACATAAGCTGGTCGGCAAAAATAACCGTTTCCTTCAAACCGACATTTCTGTAACAGGCATTCAGAATAGAGGAAATCTGCTTCTTGGCCATCTTCTGATTGACCATGGAAAAAGGCAATCCTTCAGGAACTATATTGTTGAGCAGAACCCGACCGGGAGTGGTGTCAACAAGCCTGGTAACGAAATGCCTCTCGCCGTCCTCGTCGATATCCAGATCCCTTATCCGAACCTTCACTCGAGCCTGCAGATGGACCTGTCCCGTCAGATAGGCGCGCTCAACTTCCTCCGGATCTGCGAAAGCCATGCCTTCACCGAGCGCATTGACCCGTTCCCGGGTCATGTAATACAACCCCAGTACCACGTCCTGGGAAGGCACGATGATAGGCTCACCATTTGCCGGTGCCAGAATGTTGTTGGTGGACATCATCAGGGTACGGGCTTCCAATTGAGCTTCCAGGGTCAACGGTACGTGAACCGCCATCTGGTCACCGTCGAAGTCCGCGTTGTAGGCGGCGCAGACAAGTGGGTGCAACTGAATTGCCTTGCCTTCAATCAGCACTGGTTCGAATGCCTGAATACCCAGCCTGTGCAGGGTTGGCGCCCGGTTCAGCAACACCGGATGTTCACGAATCACATCAGCCAGGATATCCCAGACTTCCGGTGTTTCGCGTTCCACCATTTTCTTGGCAGCCTTGATGGTAGTGGCCAGGCCACGGCGCTCCAACTTGCCGAAAATAAATGGTTTGAACAGTTCCAGGGCCATTTTTTTCGGTAAGCCGCATTGATGCAGTCTCAGGGTCGGCCCGACCACTATCACGGAGCGACCGGAGTAGTCGACACGCTTGCCCAGCAGGTTCTGGCGGAATCGACCCTGTTTGCCCTTTATCATGTCTGCAAGAGATTTTAGCGGACGCTTGTTGGAACCTGTGATTGCCCGCCCACGACGGCCGTTGTCCAACAGCGCATCAACTGCTTCCTGCAGCATGCGCTTTTCATTGCGAACAATAATATCCGGCGCATTGAGATCCAGCAGGCGCTTAAGGCGGTTGTTCCGGTTAATCACCCGTCGATACAGATCATTGAGATCGGAGGTTGCAAACCGACCACCGTCAAGTGGAACCAGTGGTCGCAGATCCGGGGGAAGTACCGGCAGAACCGACATGATCATCCATTCAGGTTTGTTTCCGGACTCTACGAAGGCTTCCAGTAATTTAAGGCGCTTTGACAGTTTCTTAAGCTTGGTTTCTGAATTGGTCTGCGGTATCTCCTCCCGGAGTTTGGTGACCTCCGCTTCAAGGTCCAGATCCTGCATTAATTGCTGAACCGCTTCAGCTCCCATTTTGGCTTCGAACTCATCGCTGAATTCTTCCATGGCTTCGTAATACTGTTCATCAGTCAGCAGCTGACCTTTCTCCAGTGTGGTCATCCCGGGATCGGTAACCACGAAGGACTCGAAATAAAGAATGCGCTCGATATCCCTCAGTGTCATATCCAGTAACAAGCCAATCCGCGATGGCAGGGACTTGAGAAACCATATATGAGCCACAGGGCTGGCAAGTTCAATATGCCCCATGCGATCGCGGCGCACCTTGGAAAGAGCAACTTCCACGCCACATTTTTCACAGATTACACCACGGTGCTTGAGCCGCTTGTACTTGCCGCACAGGCACTCATAGTCCTTTACAGGCCCGAAAATCTTGGCGCAGAAAAGGCCGTCTCTCTCCGGCTTGAAGGTTCGGTAGTTGATTGTCTCCGGCTTCTTCACTTCACCAAAAGACCACGCCCTGATCATTTCCGGTGACGCCAGGCCGATACGAATGGAATCAAATTCATCTGACGGTGACTGAGATTTGAGCAAACCTAACAGGTCTTTCATTCTATATCCTCCACCCGTCCCCTCGTTAGAAGTGACGGGTCTCATAAAATCACTGGTTTCTAGTTAACGGTTTCATTAATCGGGCTATTTAGACTGATCCAGTTCCATGTCGATACCCAGAGACCTGATCTCCTTAACCAGTACATTGAAAGATTCCGGCATGGCTGGCTCCATGCGGTGATCGCCGTCCACGATGTTCTTGTACATCTTGGTTCTGCCAGCCACGTCGTCAGACTTGACCGTCAACATTTCCTGCAGCGTATAGGCGGCACCGTAAGCTTCCAGTGCCCACACTTCCATTTCTCCAAAGCGCTGCCCTCCGAACTGGGCCTTGCCACCAAGGGGTTGCTGGGTGACGAGACTGTAGGAACCGGTGGACCGGGCGTGCATCTTGTCGTCGACGAGATGGTTAAGTTTGAGCATGTACATGATACCGACCGTTACTTTGCGATCGAAGGACTCGCCAGTCCTTCCGTCGAACAGTACCACCTGGCCACTTTCACCCATTTCCGCCAGCTTCAGCATGTCTTTGATTTCTGATTCAACCGCACCGTCGAACACCGGCGTGGCCATGGGCACACCGCCACGCAGGTTGTTGGCCAGCTCGAGAATTTCATCGTCGGTAAGGCTCTTCAGATCCTCCTTGCGGTCCCCGATCTTGTTGTAGATATCCTCAAGCAATTTGCGGACCTCGGCGACCTTCTTCTGCTGCTCCAGCAGGGAATTGATGCGGTCTCCCAGCCCCTTGGCAGCGGCCCCGAGGTGCGTCTCCAGAATCTGCCCGACGTTCATGCGAGAAGGTACTCCCAATGGATTGAGCACGATATCCACGGGATCGCCTTTCTCGTCATAGGGCATGTCCTCTACCGGCATAATCGCCGATATTACGCCCTTGTTTCCATGGCGCCCCGCCATCTTGTCGCCCGGCTGAATGCGGCGCTTGATTGCGAGATAAACCTTGACGATCTTTAACACACCAGGAGCGAGGTCGTCGCCCTGGGTAAGCTTGTTTTTCTTGTCCTCGAAACGCTCGTCAAGCTCCAGACGGCGCTCCTTCAGATGTTGTTCGGCGCGCTCCAGCTGCTGATTCATCGCCTCATTGGACATACGCAGTTTGAACCAGTCATCCCGGTCCAGACTGCTGAGATAATCCTTGGTAACTTTCGCCCCTTTCTTGATTCCGGGCCCGCCGGAGACCACTTTGTTGAGAAGCGCCTTTTCAAGACGCTCGAATGTCGCACCTTCAACAATGCGATACTCGTCCTCGATATCCTTGCGAACCTTACCCAGCTGCATCTGTTCGATCTCGATGGCACGCTGATCCTTTTCGAGGCCGTCGCGAGTGAATACCTGCACGTCGATCACGGTACCGGTAACACTGGTCGGTACCCGCAGGGACGTATCCTTTACGTCGGATGCCTTTTCACCGAAGATGGCTCTGAGCAGTTTTTCCTCCGGAGTCAGCTGGGTTTCACCCTTAGGTGTAACTTTACCCACCAGAATGTCACCAGCCTTCACTTCAGCGCCGATATAGACAATCCCGGATTCGTCCAGCTTGCTCAGAGCGCCTTCACCCACGTTGGGGATGTCAGCGGTAATCTCTTCGGATCCCAGCTTGGTATCCCGCGCGACGCAGGTCAACTCCTGGATGTGTATAGTCGTGAATCGATCTTCTTTTACCACACGTTCAGAAATAAGTATGGAGTCTTCGAAGTTGTAGCCATTCCAGGGCATGAATGCTATTCGCATGTTCTGCCCCAGAGCCAGCTCACCGGTATCGATCGAAGGACCATCGGCAAGGATATCGCCCTTGCTGATAAGCTCCCCTTCGCGAACCAGCGGGCACTGACTGATACAGGTATTCTGATTGGAACGGGTGTATTTGGTGAGATTGTAGATATCCACACCGGCCTCACCGGCGTCGGTCTCCTCATCGTTCACACGCACAATGATGCGCGCCGCATCCACACTTTCAATCACACCGCCGCGATCGGCAACAACACAGACACCGGAATCCCGCGCCACATTGCGCTCCATCCCGGTGCCCACAAGGGGCTTCTCGGTTCTGAGGGTCGGCACTGCCTGACGTTGCATGTTGGAACCCATCAAGGCCCGGTTGGCATCGTCGTGCTCGAGGAACGGAATCAGGGCCGCTGCCACAGACACCATCTGTTGAGGCGCAACGTCCATGTAGTCAACTTCCTCGCGCAACTTGAGGGTGGTCTCACCCTTGTAGCGCACTGTCACCAGGTTGTCCACAAAGCCGCCCTTGCTATCCAGTGGAGCACTGGCTTGAGCAATTACGTAGTCGCTTTCGTCGATTGCCGACAGGAAATCGATTTCATCGGATACCTTATTATTCTTGACCTTTCGGTAAGGACTCTCCAGAAAGCCATAAGAATTGGTGCGCGCGTAAGTTGCCAACGAATTGATCAGCCCGATATTCGGCCCTTCCGGCGTCTCAATCGGGCACACCCGGCCATAGTGGGTCGGGTGTACGTCGCGCACTTCGAATCCGGCTCTCTCACGCGTCAGACCACCCGGCCCAAGAGCGGAAACCCGGCGCTTGTGGGTAACCTCCGACAACGGATTATTCTGATCCATAAACTGAGACAGCTGACTGGAACCAAAAAACTCCTTGATCGCTGCTGCCACAGGCTTTGCATTGATCATGTCCTGTGGCATCAATCCTTCCGAGTCAGCCATGCTCAGGCGTTCCTTGACTGCCCGCTCCACGCGAACCAGGCCTACACGGAATGCGTTTTCTGCCATTTCACCAACAGACCTTACCCGGCGATTGCCCAGATGATCGATATCGTCGACCGAACCGAAGCCGTTGCGGATTGCAACCAGAGTCTTGAGAACATCGACGATGTCGTCAACGCTTAAAACCGACTCACCTTCGGTTTCGGTGCGCCCGAGGCGTCGATTGAACTTCATGCGGCCCACGGCCGAGAGGTCGTAACGTTCAGGCGAAAAGAACAGGTTGGCAAACAGGTTTTCCGCCGAATCCTTGGTGGGCGGCTCACCCGGGCGCATCATCCTATAGATTTCCACCATTGCTTCAAGTTTGGAAGTGGTGGAGTCGATACGCAATGTATCGGAAACAAATGCGCCACAATCAAGATCGTTGGTGTAAATGGTTTCAAAGCTCTTGGTCTTGGACTCTATCAGTGAATCCAGAATCTCTTCGGTAATTTCGGTATTACAGGCAAATTTGACCTCGCCGGTTTCAGTATCGATGATATCTCTGGCCAGGGCTTTCCCAACCAGGTATTCACGACTCACCTTCAGATCGGTCAGCTTGGCATCCTCCATTTCACGGATGTGCCGGCTGGTTACCCGTCGACCTTCTTCAACGATCAACTTGCCTTTCTTGTCCTTGACGGAAAATGAAAGCACTTCACCACGCAGACGTCCGGGCACAAGTTTCAGCGAAAATGTCGGTTCCTTGGTATGAGAAATTTTAATCTGGTCGTTCTCGTAGAACATCCTCAGGATATCCTCGGAACTGTATCCCAGCGCTCGAAGCAGCACCGTAGCGGGAAGTTTGCGTCGACGATCGATCCGGACGTAAACCAGGTCCTTGGGATCAAACTCGAAATCCAGCCAGGAACCTCGGTACGGAATCACCCGCGCCGAGTAAAGCAGCTTGCCTGAGCTGTGAGTCTTGCCCCTGTCATGATCAAAGAACACTCCGGGGGAACGGTGCAGCTGCGATACCACAACACGCTCCGTACCATTTATAACAAAGGTGCCGCTATCGGTCATGAGCGGGATCTCGCCCATATAGACTTCCTGCTCCTTGATATCCTTGATTGTCTGCGTCGTGGATTCCTTGTCGTAAAGAATCAACCGGACCTTCACACGCAACGATACCGAATAGGTGGAGCCGCGCAGCTGACACTCTTTGACATCGAAAACCGGCTTACCCAGTTCGTAGCTGACGTATTCCAGAACGGCCTTTCCGGAATAGCTGATGATGGGGAATACTGACTTGAAAGCGGCATGCAGACCTTGATCGATCCGCTCTTCCGCGGTGAAATCAGCCTGGGTAAACTGCTTGTAGGAATCGACCTGTATCGACAGCAGATAGGGAATATCCATTGCCGAGGGCAGTTTGCCAAAATTCTTGCGGATACGTTTTTTCTCAGTGTACGAATAGGCCATTAGCGTTTTCCTAGCATCATCAACTTTGGTGTAATTCAGTAAACCAAAGTCAGGCCGAAATAAATCCGACCTGACTTTGACAATACCGCACAGGCAACGACGGCTTTACTTGAGTTCGACTGTCGCGCCAGCTTCTTCCAGCTGCTTCTTGGCTTCTTCAGCATCACCTTTTGAGGCGCCTTCCTTGACAGTCGACGGTGCGCTGTCAACCAATTCCTTGGCTTCCTTGAGACCAAGACCGGTGAGAGCGCGAACTGCTTTGATGACATTGACTTTCTTTTCACCGGCAGCAGTAAGCACGACATCGAACTCGTCTTTCTCTTCAGCAGCGGCTACTTCACCACCAGCGGCAGCAACAGGCGCGGCGGCAACTGCTGCGGCAGCTGATACACCGAATTTTTCTTCCATGGCTTCAACCAGCTGGACAACGTCCATCACTGACATCTGCGCAATAGCATCGAGAATTTCTTCATTTGAAAGAGCCATGACTCTTTTTCTCCTGGTTAATAGTATAAAAGTTTAAATCGATTCAGAATCTGGGACTCAGGCGGCCTCTTGCTTCTGGTCACGTACGGCAGCAACTGCACGTGTGACCTTGGTCGGAACTTCGTTGAAAGTTCTGGCAAGTTTGGTTACCGGAGCCAGCATGACGCTCATCAGCATGGAAACTGCCTGATCGTAAGTAGGCAGCTTCGCCAGCACGTCTATTTCACTGGCACCCAGCAGCTTGCCGCCGATCGACAGTGCCTTGATCTCAAAATCATTGTGTTCCTTGGCAAAATCCTTGAGCACGCGCGCTGCGGCACCTGGATCCTCCTGGGAAAACGCAAGGATTGTGGGACCGACCAGAACTTCCCTGAGACATTCAAAGTCGGTGTTTTCCACAGCTCTTTTCAGCAAAGTATTGCGGACAACACGCAGGTAGACCTTGTTTTCTCTGGCATTCTTGCGAAGCTCGGTCATGTCACTGACAGTCACGCCGCGATAATCGGCGAGAACTGCGGACAAAGCACTGTTAGCAGCCTCGTTGACTTCTGAGACGATCTGTTTCTTGTCTTCAAGTCTAATAGCCACTAGCTATACTCCTTTGACTGTTTCCAGTCCTTGAATGACACGGGGGCCCGGGGCTCCCGTATCGACTTTTAAACGGTGATCATGACCCGGTACTGACTTATCAAATCGGGCGACACCATCTGCGTAGGCAATGATTAAGTGACTGACGATGCCAGCCACACCTACGGTCTTTGATGGCCCTGCCCGGACGAAGCCGGACAGAACCCCAAAGTCTGTTTGAACGCAGGCAGAACACGCTGTTTTCCTGAGGCTTCTGAATCGAGCCTGCGGAAAGTTCTAAACCGCGTCCATTGGCCACCAATAAGGCAGCGTCAAATCGTTAGTGAAGACTGATCAATTATCAGGCCAGGTCCCATGGTCGAAGAAAGCACGACTTTCTGGATGTAGATACCTTTCGATGATGCCGGCTTGGCTTTCTTGAGATCGGCAAGCAGCGCCTCGAGGTTGCCTTTGACCGCATCGGCGTCGAAACCGATTCTGCCGATACCGCCGTGGATAATTCCCTTCTTGTCAGTGCGATAACGCATCTGGCCAGCCTTGGCATTTTTTACTGCACCTTCCACATCTGCCGTGACAGTTCCCACTTTTGGATTCGGCATCAGGCCTCGGGGGCCAAGAATCTGACCCAGCTTGCCGACCACGCGCATGGCGTCCGGTGAGGCAATTACCACGTCAAAATCCAGATTGCCGGCCTGAATGCTTTCAGCCAGATCGTCGAAGCCCACTATATCCGCACCCGCAGCAGCAGCCTTTTCAGCGTTCTCGCCCTGCGCGAAGACCGCCACACGAACCGTCTTGCCGGTGCCATTTGGAAGTAATGTTGACCCGCGAACAACCTGGTCGGATTTGCGGGGATCGACACCCAGGTTGACCGACACGTCAATCGATTCGGAGAATTTTCCGGAACCGAATTCACTGAGCAGAGCGACAGCTTCTTCAATACTGAAGCTGCTTTTGTCGGCCAGCTTTTCGCGAATTGCCTTTGCTTTCTTGGTCAGTTTTGTCATGATTATTCCACCCCTTCTACTTCAATACCGGCGCTGCGGGCACTTCCAGCCAGAGTCCGAACGGCGGCATCCATGCCGGCGGCCGTGAGGTCCGGCATCTTCTGCGTTGCAATTTCTTCCAACTGTGCCCGGTTAACCTTGCCGACTTTTTCCGTATTGGGCCGACCACTGCCTTTTTTCAGGCCGGCGGCCTTGCGCAGGAGCACCGCCGCGGGTGGAGTTTTGGTAATAAAGGTAAAGCTGCGGTCGGCATACACGGTAATCACTACCGGTATCGGCAGCCCTGGCTCAACGCCCTGAGTCTGCGCGTTGAAGGCCTTGCAGAATTCCATTATATTAACGCCATGCTGGCCCAGTGCGGGACCGACCGGCGGGCTGGGGTTGGCCTGAGTCGCTGCAACCTGCAGCTTGATATAAGCCAGTACTTTTTTTGCCATGGTATAACTCCCTTGGGTTCAAACGCCTGGGCTGGATAAACGAGGTTATCGTCCAGCCGGCAAGCTCCCCGGCGTGTCCTGAACCACTTCCTTCAGGACTCGACTTTCAACAACAGATACCGGTGTGTCCAGGCCATTCCGTCAGTGTCGCTGCACGGTAACAGATACTGGCTGGTAAACTCGATATCCACCAATTTGGCGTTGGCCTTGATGCCCGACGCCGCTATCCTTTCTCCACCTGGCCGAACTCCAGTTCAACCGGCGTGGATCGACCAAAGATGAGAACTGCCACGCGCAGGCGGCTCTTCTCGTAATTAACTTCTTCGACAGTTCCCGTAAAGTCATTGAACGGCCCGTCGACCACACGAACCATTTCGCCAGGCTCATAAACGGTCTTGTGGGTGGGCGTCTCCTCGCTGTCTTCCATTCGCTGGAGAATCTTGTCGGCCTCTTTATCAGTAATCGGCGCCGGTTTCTCCGGTGTACCCCCGATAAAGCCCATCACCCGCGGTGTGTCTTTGACCAGATGCCAGGTATCATCATTGAGTTCCATTCTTACCAGTACGTAGCCGGGAAAAAACTTCCGCTCACTCTTGCGTTTCTGGCCGCCACGCATCTCCAACACTTCTTCGGTTGGAACCAGCACTTCGTCAAAATAGTCTTCCATACCGGAGAGGGTAATGCGCTCCTTTAACGCATGCATCACCTTTTTCTCATACCCCGAGTAGGCATGCACAACGTACCAACGCTTAGCCATAATCTATCCCTCTAACCGATAATGACCGAAACGATTCCGTTCAAGCCCCAGTCCAGAAGCCAGAGAATCAACGCCACGACAAAGACCACTACCAGAACCACAATTGTGGTCTGCGTGGTTTCCTGGCGGCTTGGCCAGACAACTTTGCGAATCTCAACTCTTGCCTCAAGGCAGAGATTGAGAAACGCCCGCCCCCTGGTGGTCTGCACTGCCACCCAGCCGGCAATGGCAGCGAGTACAAGCAGACCGACAGTTCTGAGCAAAAGCGATTCAGCAGCAAAGTAGGAGTTGGCGTATATACCACCGGCAACAAGAGCCGCGACCACGGCCCACTTCAACCAGTCCAGCCCCTTGCTCTGCGCGTTAACTTTTTCAGCCATAAAAGTCCCGTGACCTTGTATCTGTCGCAGTCCCATGAAGACCGCTGATGTATTGCATGTCCGCCAGCTGGTAAGCTGGCAGGCCAGGAGGGAATCGAACCCCCAACCTGCGGTTTTGGAGACCGCTGCTCTGCCAATTGAGCTACTGGCCTAAAATTTTTCAAACCAAGACACTGCGAGGTGTCTCCGGCAGTGCGTTTTGCAGTCGCTGTGAACACCACTGCGGTGGCAATGCTTCACCAGACTGATCTGATCACCAGCCAGGCAACGGGTAACTGCCATTACCGCACCCAGGCACGGCCTACCAGCCGTTCCTGCCGCAAAACCAGCGCCCGCCTCATAAATGCACCCTGTTTAGGGATAAACACACCGCCCTGAATTCGGTTTTACCTAGAGATGACTAAGCCGAAACACCCGATCAGGTGCTTCGGCTCATCGTCCTGCGTCGGTCGTTGCTTATTCGATGACCTTGGCTACCACACCGGCGCCGACCGTACGGCCGCCTTCCCGGATCGCGAAGCGCAGACCTTCATCCATCGCAATCGGGGCTATCAGCGTCACTTCCATCTTCACGTTGTCACCCG
Organism: uncultured Gammaproteobacteria bacterium; assembly: GCA_942492445.1. Lineage (GTDB taxonomy): Bacteria > Pseudomonadota > Gammaproteobacteria > Pseudomonadales > Pseudohongiellaceae > NORP240. Next base: position 56,294 of record CALOEW010000002.1, on the reverse strand, counting down.
GCATGACCATCTCAACCCCTTCAGGCAATTCTACAGATCCCGTCACATCCGTGGTCCGAAAGTAAAACTGCGGCCGGTAGCCCTTGAAGAACGGCGTATGCCGGCCTCCTTCGTCCTTGCTCAGAATGTACACTTCCGACTCAAACTTCGTGTGCGGCGTAATCGTCCCCGGCTTCGCCAGTACCTGGCCCCGCTCCACTTCCTCGCGCTTGGTCCCACGCAGCAGCACTCCCACGTTCTCTCCAGCACGCCCTTCGTCCAGCAGCTTGCGGAACATCTCAACTCCCGTACAGGTCGTCTTGGTAGTGTCCTTCAGGCCAACGATCTCAATCTCGTCGCCTACCTTCACTATTCCGCGCTCTACACGGCCGGTTACCACCGTACCCCGACCGGATATCGAAAACACATCCTCTATCGGCATCAGAAACGGCTTGTCGATATCACGCTCCGGCTCCGGGATGTACGTGTCCAGCGTCTCCACCAGCTTCAGTACCGACGGCACACCTATGTCCGACGTATCACCTTCCAGCGCCTTCAGGGCTGAACCAATAATGATCGGCGTGTCATCTCCAGGAAATTCGTAGCTGTCCAGCAGCTCCCGAACCTCCATTTCAACCAGCTCCAGCAACTCTTCGTCGTCAACCATGTCCGCCTTGTTCATGTACACCACAATGTACGGCACTCCAACCTGACGCGACAGCAATATGTGCTCACGCGTCTGCGGCATCGGGCCGTCCGCCGCCGACACGACCAGGATCGCTCCGTCCATCTGCGCCGCACCGGTAATCATGTTCTTGACGTAATCAGCGTGCCCCGGGCAGTCAACGTGCGCATAGTGACGGTTCGGCGAGTCGTATTCCACGTGCGAAGTCGCGATCGTAATCCCCCGCTCACGCTCTTCCGGCGCATTGTCAATCTGATCAAAGGCTCTCGCACTACCACCGTATGCCTCCGCGCAGACCTTCGTCAACGCCGCCGTCAACGTCGTCTTACCATGGTCAACGTGACCAATCGTGCCAACGTTTACGTGTACTTTGGTTCTTTCAAATTTTTCCTTCGCCATTTTTGACTGCCTCTACCTTTACCTTCTTTAAGCTGTGAACAGAGTTCTACAGCTGTCTGCGAGTTTTACTGCCGTCCTATGCCACGATCTACGCGGCGGATGAAAATCTACCCGGGGGCCGGCTTGCCGCATCAGCCCACCGGCCCGGACCGTCGCTCGACCCTGCCTGAACTCATTGACGTATCCGTTTGAAGTTATTGCTCTATTGACCAGCGGATCAACCCTTGTGCGGTTCACGGTCCTGCCGTTACATTCCAAATCGAAACTCTGTATCGCAAACAGCCTGTCAGCGGGGTTGCGGAATGGTGCTCACATCCGGAATCGAACCGGAGACCTCTTCATTACCAATGAAGTGCTCTACCGCCTGAGCTATGCGAGCCAACCCCTCGAAAATCAAGCCGAGCGGATGATCAGGGTCCGCAAGGTATGCTGATTCACTCTCTGTTCCTGCTTCTGTTTTCCTGTTTTCGCTCTAATCTACCAGAAAGATGGAGCGGGTAGCGGGAATCGAACCCGCGCGACCAGCTTGGAAGGCTGGAGTTCTACCTCTGAACTATACCCGCCTTCTAGAAACCACCATTCACGGCTTTTCTAGATGGTGGAGGGGGGTGGATTCGAACCACCGAAGCTTGCGCGTCAGATTTACAGTCTGATCCCTTTGGCCACTCGGGAACCCCTCCCAGCAGAGCTCCCTCGGAGTAATTTCCATTGGCCCTCTGATTCAAACGCGGCATTTTAGGGGAATTGCGGGTCTTGTGCAATCGTTTCACAGAGATTTTCCTTTCTGCCAGGGTCCTGCTTCCGGACCTGACCCGGTATCCGCCAGCCCAGTAATTCCGGCCTCCCTGGTTATTGGTCCGGGATCAGTCCCTGCATCCGATACCCCGTACCCGATTCAGGGTAAAGCAACCGCCAGGCCGTCGAATACCAGTTCCGGTGAGTCGTGAATTTCCACGCGTTCCAGATTCAAAAATCGGCGAATCAGCGGCGCATCGCCACCAGTCAGATAAATTACCGGCACCTTGCCGTCTGCTACCCCCAGGGACTGGTGGGCAACAACCTTTTCCAGCAACCCGGTCAACATGACCATGACACCATGATAGATTGCTTCCTCGGTGCAGTTCCCCGGTTCGGTACCCCAATGCGGCACACCTTCAAGCCTGATCGCTGTGGCCCCGGGCAGTGCTGCTGACGCCAGGCTCAGGCCGGGAACGATATAACCTCCCAGGTGATCACCAATGTCATTCAGCAGGTCGACGGTCATGGCAGTGCCGCAATCCACAACGATCACCGCTTTCCCGGACTGCCGATAGGCCGCAAGCATGGCAAGCCAGCGGTCAACCCCCAGTTTACTCAAATCCGGGTAGGCAACTTTGACGCCCTGCCAGTGCCGCAGGACCCGCGCAATTGCAACCGGCAGACGCCGATGAAGCTCCAGTTCCCGAACCAGTTTCTCCAGGTAATCTCCAGGGCGAACACAGGCAATTCGCACGCGCTCCATGTGCAGAGCGCCGACAGTGTCATCGAGCAATTGCTGAAGGTGTTCGGCTACACCTCTGGCAATGACCGTCCCGATACCATCTACCACACGCCACTTGGTCCGCGTATTGCCAATATCCAGTTCCAGAATCATCGATACGAATCCATCAGCAACTAGTGTCCTGTCCGGTTAATTCGTTGTATTTCAGAGCCTGCATAAAGCGCTGTAGTGAGGCGCGATCCGCAGGGAATACTGGTTGTATTTCCAAGGGTCGCAACGCTGCTACAGCGCTTTATGCAGGCTCCCGGAGGGCGTGCCAGCCAAGACCCCTGGCCGCGTTGCGCCTTTTGACAAGGGAGTCACTTCGCCTACCCCAGCACACGCAGCGAGGGAGTCACTTCGCCACCGCTGATCTGTCGTTCACCCTTGTCAGTCTGAAGGATCAGTGCGCCGGTAGCGCCGACTCCCTTTGCCACGCCGATCAGGCGCTGATTACCGCCGATCAGTTCTACCGGCTGGTCGTACAGGGCGTCCAGTTCAAGCCACTGCTCGCGGAAAGGCTCGAACCCCGATGTCTGCAAGATCCCAAGGTTCTGTTCAAGACATGTCAGAATGGCAGTGACCACCACATTCCGGTCGATCTCTGTATTGCCCTGAGAGCGCAGGTCGGTCACAGGCTGATAAATTCCCTGACGGGCGCTATCAGAAAGTTGGACGTTGATCCCGATGCCGATTATCACGTGCCCTGTTCCGGCTTGCAGACCATAAAGTTCCAGAAGAATTCCCGCCAGCTTGGCGTTACCAAGCCAGACGTCGTTGGGCCACTTGACTCGTAATCCGTCCAGACCCCGCAAACCGGCCGCCTGTAAGCCGCCGACCACGCTCAATGCGGTAACCAGGCTGAACCCGTCCGGCACTGACTGCAGGCCCGGCACCGGCCAGACAAGCGTCAGAGAGATATTTCGTGCCAACGGACTGATCCAGGTTCGCCCCCTTCTGCCCCGGCCCTGCTCCTGTTTCTCGGCCAGGAACAGGGCGTGTCCGCGGCCCCCATCGGCGAGCCAGCGCATGGCGCGTGAGTTGGTGGAGTCAATAGTCAGATGGATTTCGAAACTGACCAGTGAATTGAGCAGCGTCGGGCTTAGCGCCGACTGTATGCGGCTCCGCTGCAACAGAATCAGCGGCTCCTTCAACCTCAGACCGAGCGAGGTATGGCGCTCGATATCCAGCCCCTGAGCTTCGAGCCGGTCCGTCTCCAAAGACAGGTCGTCGCTGGAGAGACCCGCAATGGCAAGCAATTCCTGGCGTCGGTGCCAATGGCCGTCGGACAGAATCTCGAGGACTGTGTGCTGGGCTGGGGACATGGGTGGATCAGAGGTCGATAATCTTTTCACGCGGAAGGGCCAATGGTCTCGCTGAGATTCCTGCCCGGATTGTTGCTGCCCCATGGGCACCCTTGATGGGCGAGACTGTCAGGAGAGGGCCAGAAGTCCGCTTGCGATGACAATCCTGCCCTTAAGGCACAGAAGGGAGCGCGGTACCCCGTTGCTCCCTTCATTCAGTTTTTCAGCTACTTCTCTGGACTCGACAGCCCCGAATCCGGCCCGCAGGGTGGCGGCCAGACTCACCCGCTCGTCACTTACGGCCCTGCCAGTCAGCGACCATGGTGGCGGTGGCTCACGATCGGAAACTGGACGGTAATCTCCGGACCGGAAACCCTAGTCGCCGCCGGAGCCTACCGCGTCTTCCTCTTCAAGTTTTGCTTCGCCCTTCCGAATCTTGGATATTTCAGAAAGCGCTTCCAGCATGACGACAACACTGGCTGCCATCACTGCAAGACTGAGTATCACCAGTAACCAGTTGGCCTGCTGGAAATAGGTGATCAGCGACAGCCCGCTGGCCCAGAAAGCGACCACGATGACGAAAATCATCGGCAACAGCGTCGGCAGGAAGTTCCGCTTCAGCTTCATTATGTAGATGGAAATCACCAGCAGTGTCATGCTCGCCAGTATCTGATTACCGGCACCGAAAATCGGCCATATTCTGTTGCCACCGTCGCCCGGGTATTCCACCGAGGCGCCGAATGCCAGCAACAGACATGTGCCCACAGCCACCAGAGTTGCAATGTAATTGTTCTTAAGTGCGCTGACTTTGTATATGTCGCCCCACTCCTGGATGATGTAGCGTTGCAGACGCAATCCCGCGTCCATGGTGGTACCGGCGAACAACACCACCATTACCGTGAGCATGGTCTGGGAAAATGTCAGTGACATACCCCAGCCCTGGGCAATCAGCTCGGCGCCGCCCTCGATAAATTTGCTGGCCGGAGGGCCCTGGTTATACGCGGGGTAGATGGCACTCCAGTCAGCGCCTGTTGCCGCGTACAATGAACCTGTTACCGCGATGATAGTGATCAGCGCCAGCGAGCCCTCGCCCAGGGCTCCAAGGTATCCGACGAATCGCGCGTCTTTTTCGTTGCTGATCTGCTTGGAGCTCGTACCCGAGGAGACGATACCGTGAAAACCGGATATGGCGCCGCAGGCAATGGTCACGAACAACATCGGAAACAGCGGAGGCGTGCCGGCAGCCAGATTCTGGTTGAACGCCGGAGCGGTAATTTCGGGCCCGGTGATCAATACCGCGGAATACAGTACCAGCAGCCCGATGACCAGTTGCGCCCCATTGATGTAGTCCCGGGGCTGCAGCAACAGCCATACAGGAAGCATCGAGGCGATGCCGGCATACAGGAACAGAACCACGATCCAGGTTCCGTTATCACCAAGCAGTGGAATGTCTTCCGGAAGTGCCATCGGGGCAACGCTGCCCACCCAGATGGTGAAATATAGGATGGCAACACCGATTGCTGAAATCAGCAACAGATTGTACTTGCGCCGAATGAGCACACCGATGGCGATGGCAACGGGAATCGCGGCCCAGGCGGGAAACACGGAAGTGGGAAACTCCACCATTTCACTGGCAATAATACTGCCGAAAACCGCATTGACCATCAGCAGCAGGAGAAAGATAACCACCATGAACAGCGACCTTGCCCGCTTGCCGATGACACTTTCGGATAGTGCCCCGATGGACTTCGCTCCGTGCCGGGTGCTGGCCCAGAGAGCCCCCATATCGTGGACACCGGCAAAAAATATCGACCCCAGGGTCACCCACAACAGCGCCGGCACCCAGCCCCAATAGACCGCTATGGCAGGACCAACGATCGGAGCAGCACCCGCAACCGCGGTAAAATGTGCCCCCCACAGAACGTACTTGTTGGTCGGCACGTAGTCGATGCCATCATTCAATCGATGGGCAGGAGTTTCGTAATTCGGATCGAGCCGATAGATTTTTTCAGCAATAAACTTGGAATAGATGAACCAGCCGAATGCGAAACCTACAAGTCCAAAGATAATGATAAAAAGCGAGGACATAAATCGCTCTCCCAGGTTTTTTATTATGGAAAAACAGCCGACGAATCATAGCAAGTTAATGGTGCCCGGCACAACGCAATGACGCATCATTATTGGCCAGCAGGCGTGATCCCCGACAGGGAGTGCTGAAAAGTGCCGGATACGGCTGCCACCAAGTCTCCGCGCACCACCCCTTTCGGACATGCCTCACGCCGACACGGGCCCAGTCCGATAGCCGGGATTCGCTGCGTTGCAGCCTGACTCGCGCTTCCTTGCAGGCACAGAGACTTTTATTCCGGAATCCAGTAAAGTGGGCAGCCTCCGGCCTGACAACAGCTGCGGGGCCTTTGACCCGGTTCGGCGATGCGAGCCGGTCCCCGGTCGGAGGTTCCCTGACTATAGCGCGGAGGAAAGCCATGTCTCGTTCGAGCAAAATCAGAATCTGGAGTACCGGCCTTGCGGCAGTTTTCCTGATAACCACCCACGCAGCGGCCCAGCTGAATAACCCTAATGTCATCCCCAATCCGTACCAGACAGTAAACCCGGGCAACCAGGATTGGGTCACTCTGCCCGACGGTCGCGACTGGGGGGCAACCAGCACTGTGTATTACGCGGGGGACGGCTACATCTGGGCAGCCGAGCGTTGTGGAGGAAACGGCAATTGCCTGGACACCCCGGAAATCGATCCGGTGTTACTTATCGATCCCGACGGCGAGGTGGTTCGCAGCTTTGGTGCCGGTCTGATCGTCTGGCCTCACGGTATTCACGTGGACCCGGAGGGAAATGTGTGGATTGCCGATGCCCGGGGTGACGATCTCCGTGGCAAGGGCCATCAGGTACACAAGTTCAGTGCCCAGGGCGAATTGCTAATGAGCCTGGGACAACCCGGCCTGCCCGGTAAAGGAAACCATATCTTCGACCAGCCCAATGATGTCCTGGTGGCACCCAATGGTGACATTTTCGTTGCCGACGGCCATTCCGCCGACGGTAACAACCGCATAGTCAAGTACAACAGCGAGGGTGAATACCTGATGGAATGGGGCGGAACCGGTGCCGAAGACGGTGAAATTCGGGTTCCCCATGCCCTGGCCATGGACTCCCAGGGGAGGCTTTTCGTCGCCGACAGGGGCAACAGCCGCCTGCAGATTTTCGACCAGGACGGCAATCACATCGACACCTGGACCCAGTTCGGTCGACCCAGCGGCCTGTATATTGACGCAGACGACAGACTTTACTCCGCTGATTCGGAGTCCAACACTGGCCCCGGGCGCAATCCCGGCTGGTACCGGGGCATTCGCATTGGCAGCGCAGTCGACGGTTTTGTCAGCGCCTTTATTCCTGACCCCAATACCGGCGCCGCCCGCGGCACCAGCGTGGCCGAAGGCGTGACAGCCGATGAGGACGGCAATGTTTACGGGGCGGAAGTGGCGCAACGCAAACTGAGAAAATACCAGCTGCAACGGTAACCGGTTGGTAATTGCGCGCTGCTGTCGGGGCTCATGGCGCGGCGGATCGCTCCGGAACTAACACCCAGCCCGCCCGTCGATACTTTTCCGGTTACAGGCGGATACTGCGACAGTCACTGAGACCTTGTTATCACGTCGCTGCCGGTATCCACCGCCAGGGTACGCCGGTTGTATCGGTTACCCGGCCTAGCGGGGTTCCAGTTTCTTACCCACCGGATCGGAGCCAATGACCGGCGACACGGAACCCAGGCGCCGGAACAGTTCATACATACCCCAGACCGCCGCCGCCGCAATGATTGCCAGCATGCCCCAGCGCATCAGACCGGCGAAGAACTGGGCATCCAGCACCGGCATCTGGAACTGGTACTGCCGCAGCAGGGAGCCCCGCTCCAACATCCAGTGCCAGGCGCTGTGCGCAATTAGGGCCGACAACAGAATGGTCCCCATGCGTTCCGAAACCAGGTAACGAAAAAACAGGTTCAACAGCGGGATCACCAACAGCAGAATTGTCAGTTGCCCCAGTTCCACGCCGACATTGAAAGCGAGCAGTGAGGAAAACAGGTGCCCACCGGCGAATTGAAGCGTATCGCTGAACAGAAATGCAAAGCCGAAGCCGTGAATCAGCCCGAATCCGAATGTGACAATCCAGCGGTGCGATAATCTGGCTCCGACGATATTTTCGAAGGCCATATAGACTATGGACAGGGCGATCAGGGTTTCTATCAGGGGCGGAAACCATAAAGTGCCAGGCGACAGCCCGAATGCCGAACCGATCAGAGTAATGGAATGGGCCACGGTAAACGAGGTCACAACCGGGATCAGCCCGCGAATATTGCGCAGGGGGATGACCAGACAGAACAGAAACAGCAGGTGATCCAGGCCTTCAAGAATGTGGGTGAATCCCATGGCCACAAAGCGATAAACCGCCTGGAACCAGCGCGGATCAAGTATCACTTCGCCGGGATTACCGATGTAGTTGAATACCCTCTCACCTCCGTTCGCCGGCAGAAAACGGAGTACCGTGGTAGTCTGGTCGGAGAGCGTTCCCAATTGCGGATCCACAGAGAAATCCGACTGTTCCGAGGTGATCGGGTAAGTCACGTACATGTCCAGCATTCCCTGGCGCCAGAACAGGTTGACTTCGTCGTCCAGGGGCGGACTCAGGGTATTGGCATAAGCTTCATCGTAACTGCTGAACGAACGGTTGGACGGCAGGGATACTCTTACCCGCTCCAGATTCTTGTCTTGCAGTTCCACACCATTTTCAAAAAACGAAATAGATTCAGTGACATAAACCCTCGCGGCATCCATTAATTCGAATTCCGCCTCGGAAATCACCAGGTACCCGGGGCCCGGTGTGGGAAAGACTATCTCCCCCAGGGCCTCCATCGGAACCCGCAACAGAACATTGAGCTGATTGCCCTGGGGTTTGACAAAGGCGTAGACAGTAACCCGCGAGGGGATGTCATGAGCATGGGAGTAGCTTGAAAATAACAATAAAAGACAAGGAATTAGAAGCCGAATAAAGGAATTCTTCAGGAGTGAAATAACCGCTTGCATGAATCAACTATCCTGGGTTTGAGACTGATTGTTTGTTGTTCCAGGCGCTCCCCGGGAGCCCGGCCACCTTAATCCACCACTCAGCCCCATGCAAGGAAAAAGCCTTGCATCAAGCCGTTTTTGCGACGATTCGGATCGTTGCGGGCACCTTCGGGAAAGCAATTTGTCAGGAATTGTAACGCGGCCCCGTGGAAACCGGGCGGCGAGTATACGGCCACACTGGAAGCGAGTATACTCCGCCCTGCTTTATCAACGAAAAATCCGTGAAGTTGTTATTCGGAGGGTACGCATGACAAAAATTAAAATCACACTCGGAGTCTCTCTGGTTGCCGGGCTGGTAGCTCTAGGTATCGGCCACTCTCAATTGCAGGAATCGGTTGAAGCTGCTGCAAATGATGTGTTGGCACCCCACTTCCAGGTGGATCCATTCTGGCCCAAGCCTCTGCCCAATCACTGGTTGCAGGGTCGAACTATCGGCGTCGATGTCGACGATCGTGACCATATCTTCGTCGTGCATCGCGACCAGGAGTCCATGTTCTCGCTGCGAACCGAAATTGGTCTGTACGCCGGCCTCAGCGAATGCTGCACCCCGGCGCCGCCAATTCTGGAGTTCGATCTGGAAGGCAACCTGCTTAATGCCTGGGGTGGCCCGAAGGAAGGCGTGCCTTACGTATGGCCTTCATCCAACCATGGCATTGAAGTAGCCGCCAACGGTGACGTCTGGATCGGAGGCAACGGCGGAGGCGACTCCCACGTTCTGGTGTTCAGCCGTGATGGGGATTACATTCGCACTGTCGGTGTTCCCGGAAACGATCGTGACAGTAACTCAACCACGCACTTTGCCCAGGTAGCCGAGATCGCCATCGACGAAGACGCCGGCGAAGCCTATCTCGCTGACGGTTACCGAAACCGCCGCGTCGCTGTGGTCGATGTGGCAACCGGTGCGTTCAAACGCTACTGGGGCGCATACGGTAACCGGCCGGACGATGACGCTGATGTCACCTACACCCCCGGTGTGCCTGGACCTTCCCAGTTTCGCGGCCCGGTTCACTGTGCCGAACCGTCGAACGACGGCCTGGTTTACGTCTGCGACCGTGGTGCTGACCGAATACAGGTATTCCGCACCGACGGCACCTACGTGAGAGAAGTCATTATTTCTCCGGCCACCCTGTCACAGGGTTCCACCTGGGATATCGCTTTCTCTCCCGATGACGAGCAGGAATTCATCTACCTGGCGGATGGTCAGAATTTCAAGATCTACATCATCGACAGGGAGTCAATGGAAGTCCTGTACACCTTTGGTGATGGCGGTCGTCAACCTGGCCTGTTCTACGCTCCGCACAGCATTGCCACTGACTCGGAAGGCAATATTTATACTACCGAGACCTATGAAGGCAAGCGCGTTCAGAAGTTTGTGTATCAGGGAATGCGCCCGGTGACCGTGCGGGATCGCGCGCCAACCTGGCCTGCTGAGGAACTCTAGAACAGCAGATGTTTAAAAAAGCCGCGGTGGGGTGCACCCCACCGCGGCTTTTTGTTGCCTCTCGATCCGACACGTGTTTTCACCGCCAACGTTCCCCCTGTGCACAGTCCTCTTCAATCCCTTTGAAACGTAGCGTCCTTAGTCATATACTCCCATGTTCAAGCTTTATCCCTCACCCTTTCCGCCGCGGGCTGAATGAATCAGCCCCGGCAACCGGAGGACACAACAATGAAAAACCTCAAGTTAATTACCGGCCTGTCCCTGGCGGTTGGTCTGATCGGCCTGGGAGTCGGGCAGGCCAGACTCCAGGACCAAACAGTGGAGGCGGCAGCCAGCGACGTCCTGGCCCCCCATTTCCTGGTAGACCCGCTGTGGCCGGACCCGCTACCCAATCACTGGGTCCAGGGCAATACCATAGGCGTTGACGTGGACGAGCGTGATCACGTGTTTATCGTTCACCGCAATACCGAGTCCCAGTTCATGCGGATTCAGGAAATCGGCCTCTATTCGGGCGTATCTGAATGCTGTACGCCGGCACCGCCGATACTGGAATTCGATCCTGCCGGCAAGCTGGTCAATGCGTGGGGTGGTCCGGTTGAAGGAGCTCCCTATGTCTGGCCCGAGTCCAACCATGGTATCGATGTGGCACCCAATGGTGATGTCTGGATAGGTGGAAATGGCGGTCCTGATTCCCACGTACTGGTTTTTTCCCGCGATGGTGAATACATACGCACCATCGGCATGCCGGGTCAGTCGGTAGACAGTAACAGCCGCAACCATTTCGGTCGGGTGGCGGAAATTGCCATCGACCCGCAGGCCGGCGAAGCCTATTTCGCCGATGGCTATGCACATCGCAGAGTCGCGGTTGTGGATGCGGCGACCGGTGCCTTCAAGCGTTACTGGGGAGCCTACGGAAACCGCCCGGATGACAGCGCTGATGTCACCTATACTCCCGGTGAACCCGGGCCGCAGCAGTTCAGGGGACCGGTGCACTGCGCCGAACCCTCCAATGACGGCCTGGTATATGTGTGCGACCGGGGTGCCGACCGGATTCAGGTGTTCCGCAAGGATGGCACCTACGTCCGTGAAGTGGTGATTTCACCGGCCACACTGGCACAGGGCTCGACCTGGGACATCGCCTTCTCGCCTGATGAAGAACAGGAATTCATCTACCTGGCAGACGGTCAGAATTTCAAGATTTACATCATTGACCGGGATTCACTGGAAGTGCTCTATACATTCGGTGACGGTGGCCGCCAGCCTGGCCTGTTCTTTGCGCCTCACAGCATTGCCACTGATTCTCAGGGCAACATTTACACCACTGAAACCTACGAAGGCAAGCGGGTACAAAAATTCGTTTACCAGGGTTTACGTCCGGTTACCGTCCGGGATCGAGCTTCAACCTGGCCCGCAGAAGCACTGGAATAAGTTTTCCGTCCTGTCGGAGAAAAAGGCCGCATCGCCCGTCGATGCGGCCTTTTTTATTGAGCCCCAATCGCGCGGATCCCAGCCGGATTCTTTCCCGCTGCGTGGTCTGGAGATTCTGTTCACCAGCCCGTGTTCCCGAACGCCTTCACGCCGCCTGCCCGACAGCTTATACTCACCTGTCCCGGCTGCAGTAAACGGGACCTGCACAGCGTCAGGGCCTGCCGGTCCGATCGAACGCCGGAAACGTACTTCGAAAATTAACCAAAAGGCTGCTGGACAGTGGTCTTTTTCCTGAAAACCTTCCAAAATAGACTGTCCGCCAATTCGTTATCCACCAGAAATCAAATAAAACAAGAAGTAGCAGTAGAAATGGAGTCAATCATGAAACAAACCCTGATTTTTCTCACCCTGTGCGTGGCGTTAACAGCCCCGGTCTTTGCGGCGGAAGAGATCGCTGTCAACTACAGTTTTGCGGGAACCGTCCAGCCCGACTTCAGCAACATGCCCCGGGGCCCGCTGAAAGTAGGGGAATTCACCGATTCCCGGGGGGGTAATCCGAATCTCATCAGCGAAGGCTATATGGCCGATCAACCTCTCGCCGAAATCGTTCGAGATGCCCTCATCCAGGGATTGGAGAGCGGCAAAGCAAGCCTGGTCGATTCCGGAGAAAACATGACCCTGGTGGGATCGATCGAATCCTCAGAGGTGCAGACAGTTGAAGAAAACGGCCTCAGTTCGATCCGGGTGACTGTGCGCACACGAGTTCAACTTGTGGGGTCCGGGCGAACAATATGGCAGACCGTACTGTTCGGTCGGGGCACGGCGCCCGAATCCGAGGGTATGGAACAGGCGATTGCAAACGCACTGGATCGCACCATCAGCGGTCTTGTTCAGGACAGCTATTTCCTGATCGAGGTACTGTAGCCGGGTGTTTCAGGCTTAAGGAGCCATTCGAGGGAGATCCAGAGTGCGAGCTTGAAGCCCAGGTCAGTCAGCCTGGCCAAAGCATCCCAGCCTCTCACTCAGATCTCCCGATGGCATACCGGTCAGCTCGGGAAACAGGTCCAGCCCGGTTAAGCGTTCCACTTCAGCAATCGTGGTCAATTGCTCACAGTGGTGAATATGGAACGGCAAATCCTGGGGAAACAGGAATGCCGCAGCCTCTCCGGTTTCCGTTGCCAGCACCTTGAAAAATCCACCTGGCACCTGATCGTCAACCTGCTGAGACTGACCTGACACGGAAGCCGGGTAAATGGGACCAGTGATCACATAAAGCCCCTCAGTCCTGTTGGCAAGGTTACGGACCGCCCATTCCAACCCGTACCAGGAACCACGGGTAAGTTCGCTGTTTCTTGGAACCCGGTTGGCAAGGTAGTTGGTTTCCGACCAGTATGGCGTTCCCGCAAAACTGACAAGCGGTGTAAAGTAGTCAAGCAACAGGCTGCCACCTTCACCTACCACAGGGAAATCTTCCGGTCTCAGAGTGTCCGTTAAAATCGGATCAGGAGAAGGAAGCCTGGTCAGGTTAGTGGCGACCCCAATGGACTCCGCAGTCACTGAGTAGGCAACCCAGTCGGCTATTCGTTTCTCCGTATTGAAGGACAGCGTATAGATGGAACGTCCTATAACATGATTGGTTTCGGGAGCGCCGGTTGGACACCCTCCCAGACAATGGGCGAAGCGTACAGTCTGAGCGGTTGCTGAATAGGGGTGCAGCAGAGCCAGCCAGAATCCTGTTATCAGCAGCGTAGCAGTATTTCCTAAGCGCACCTGAAGCACTTCCTGTTACGTCTATTCTGCTTGTACATCAAAGGATTTCTCACTGTGGGACTTAATCAGAGGTTTCCTAGAGTAAACCACAGGTTGGGGCATTTCAATTGTTTCACCAGCACTGCCACTCCGGGAATATCGTAATAACCCCGGGCCAGGAGTCCTTGTGCCTGTAAACTACTATGCGAATGTTCAAAATCACAATCTATTGTAATTTTCAGGAAGATTTCCTGTCCGCTGGATCTTACCATGGGACAGTGGGTACCCAACCGGTCTCCCTACATTCCGCCGCTGAGGACAAAGACTATGCCCAGTTTCGTAAACCTGTCAGGGATTGTGGCGGGTGTTGCTGGCTGCCTGCCGGAGCCCCGCCCGGGCCCAGCACACCGGATTTCTCCCTGATTTGATCTTCACATGGCACGGTTGACAATTCTCAGACGAATCCCTACAACCCTGATCGCTTCCGGAGACAGCAGTGATCGCCGCCGCGCTTCCGAGAAGCTTCCGGGTGAACAATCCGAGTGCTGAATATCCACACGAGCCGCCCAGGTTGTAGTCATAGACTACCCCCTCCGTTTCTCCCCAGCCCCCGGGCCAGTGATCGACGCCGGGGCCCGCGCAAATTACCCAGGATGTGCTGCAAAACCTGGTAGAAGGCATTGCAATCAACGTCACAGTCCAGACCGGTATTGGTGAGGCAATCGAATTCAACACTCGCGACCGGTATGCCAGTGAAGTCATCGATTACGCTTCCGATGTCGTGCCGATAATCGAACGCCGTTGCATTTCCTGCCATCAGGATGGGGGTATCGCGCCTTTCTCCAGAGCAACCATCAAGGATAGAGCTGGTCGCCGAGGATCCGTGAAGTCTTGTTAACCAAGCGAATGCCCCCCGCCCAGATCGACCCGGACTTCGTGCACCTGTTCCAGGACCAAAGCCACATCACCATTGCGGAGACCCGGATACTGCTGCACTGGATCGATTCCGGCTCTCCGGACAGTGGCGACTCCGACCCACTGGCAGCCATCAGCCACCAGGCCCCGCAATGGGAATTGTCCGAGCGCTGGGGCGAACCTGACATGGTTGTCAATATCCCTCCCCAGGAAATTCCCGCCACGGGAGTGGTTGACTACCGCAATATTCCGATTCCCCTTAACAACACGGATGAATTATGGGTTAAAGGGGTGGAGTTCAAACCAGGACGCGGTCCCACTCTTTTACCTCAATCGGTTCCTTCCCCCCCGTCCACCCGGTCCACCCACGCTCCATCCCCTTCCCACGTCCCCAACGGCGGGCTGTTGTTACGCCACTACACCACCCCCCCCACCTCCCCCCCCCCCCCCCCCCCCCCCCCCCCCCCCCCCCCCCACCCCCCACCCCCACCCCCCCCACCCACCCCCCCCACCCACCCCCCTCCCCCTCACCCCCCTACACCGCCCTCCCGGGACGCCGACACCCGAAGTTCGCCTATATACGACCTCCCCAACC
Source organism: uncultured Gammaproteobacteria bacterium (assembly GCA_942492445.1). Lineage (GTDB taxonomy): Bacteria > Pseudomonadota > Gammaproteobacteria > Pseudomonadales > Pseudohongiellaceae > NORP240. The sequence goes on along the minus strand of CALOEW010000002.1, from coordinate 41,145 downwards.
CCCCCCACCTACCCCCCCAACCCCCCCCCCCCCCCCCCTCCGGGGCAACGCCACCCCGCACCGCAGCCCGGAATATTGGGCGGTCCATCGGCATACGAGCCCCCGCGCATGATCCACAAGGCGTCCCCACTCAGGTTTTCTCCATCATCATCGCCCGTGTAGGGATACGGTTGAAACGGGCTGCGTGTCATTTCCCACACATTGCCACTCATGTCTGACAGGCCGGACCGGCATTCCGGGCAGTCAAAACTCCCGACCGGCCGGGTAGTGGCGGAATCAAAATTGGCACGATCCTGCCGTAGACGATTACCCCAGGGATAGATGTCACCATCAGCACCGCGGGCAGCCTTTTCCCATTGTGCTTCAGAAGGCAGCGTCAGCGTCCAGCCGGAGGCAAGCAGGTCTCGCAACTGACCGGGAGTCCGTGCGCTTTCCAGCATCTGATTCTGAAGCCAGCGGCAATAGGCCAGGGCATCGGTCCAGGTAATGTTGGTGACCGGATGATCCGGTTCCGCAGCGAAAGCTTCTGGAACGAAGGCGCGACTGCTGTCCTGCGCAAAAACGGCGAATTGCCCCACGGTGACTTCGAAACGGCCAATATAGAAATCGGGTAGAAACATGCTCCCCTGGCGCTCGGTTTCCGACCATCTCTCGTTTTCGTAAGCCTGACGGTCCTCAACGGGATCGGAGCCCATCCGAAACACTCCGGCCGGTATTTCTACAAACCCGAGTAAGGGTTCATCAGGCAATTGCCAGAAATCCGGCCGAAATCCATCGACGCTGGCCGTTGCCGCGTCCAGCGTCGTATTTGCATCGTTCAGCAAAGCTCTGCGCCCCTGAACCTGCATCCAGACTGCGACAAAAACGACCACTATCGCCAGGATAGCAAACCCGATCTGCCCACCGTGCTGTCCAGGCGGGACTGAATTGCTGTTGTTGCCAGCCCCCTTTTCGCTATCAGCCCTGTTCGACCCCATGGTCATGATGAGGCGACCAGAGGATTACAGGCAAATCGCCAGCCGTGGTCGCAGGCCCGGTCATAGAGTTCGCTCTGCGGCATCTCTATCAGATTCAGACCACCCTGCCTCAACATCAGGCGCAGATCCAGTTCGCGGGGGTCGTCATGAGCCGCAGCTGTGGAGTCAAGCAGGTTGATACAGCCAGCCTTGAATTTCAATTCACAGGCGCGGGAAAGGTAGCCCATAGCCAGCTCCTGGTCAGGCTCAACTATTCGACCCTGCAGGTAATGCAGCCCCAGTTCATTGCAGGCCCACGCAGAATTGTCACTGCAGTAGGTGGACTGCAGTTGCAACAGTCTGCTGCAACTGTTGCTCAACTCATCAGAACATGCCTGTTGCCAGAAAGGTATACTGTCTCCGGTGTGACGACCGTCGGTCTTGCCCAGCAGTGTCGCGGCGCCGAAGATGGCGATCCAGCATGCCATATGTACAAGATTTGGACTTAGCCGATACCAGCGGGAATTCCAGACATTGACCAGGCTGGCTGAACGGATTGACTGGACGCTTCGATCAATGGCTATGACACTGAGATTAAGCAGCGGTACGCAGAGAAGCTTGTCGTAAAACGTCGGTACCCCCAGCACGCCCAAAAGTGAATAAAGGCCAAATACACCCAGGCCGTAGAGGGCACCAAAAATCAGCTTGCCCAGTGGGGTTCTTGGTGACGTCGATGGATCCGTTATCAACAGATGCAACCCCAGAAACACTGCAGCTGGGATTTCCGAGTCGATGAAATACGGAATTCCGGTGGTGGCCGAATGCAGGGCACTGAGCCCAAACAGAACGATGGCGGCTGTCCCTGCCACCAGGGTGATGGAAAAAAAATACATTACTACCAGGCCGATTAGAAACAGGAATGTATAGATATTGGGAGCCAGGGTAAGCGTGGAAGCAATCTCACGTCCCCAGGTCAGATCGGTGGTCCCGGTAGCAATTAAGACTACCGAAAACAGCCCGAGCGCAAAAGCAGAAGGGTTGAATATATGTACCCGCCGCCCTTCCCGCTGCCAGCGCACGAATTCCTTACCCATGAATCCAGCACCGATCATCAGGAACTGCATGTAAAACCAGTCGTCACGAAACCAGAGAAACAGGTTGATGCTGAATATGATAGGAAACGGACCAAACCCCAGCGTGTAATTTTCACGCCGGCTCCAGGCCAGCAGAATGTCGAAGCTGTAGGCAAACAGTAATTGCCCCACCAGCAACCAGAAGTGCTCATACACCGGCTGCCAGTAGAAGCCCCAGTAAAGAAACAGGCTGCATTGCACCATAGCCTGAATATAATGCTGGGGACGCAGACCTATTTCGTATGAGCGAGACTCGCCGCTCTGCCGCAGCCTGAAAAAAAGCATACCCAGCCAGGTGGTAATAAAGACAGCTGCCGCCCAGAACGACCAGGTGAGGGTCGGGTTCTGTTGGATCCTGGGATTCAGCGACACAGTAATCAGTGCTGCCGCCAGCAATAATGGAAACCACAGAGATTGTAACGAGCTTCGGGTTTCTTGAAGCGCGGCGGTATGGCTGCCGGCCGCCACCTGCGCTGTGTCGCGGGGTTTCTGTTTGCGATTCTTCCTGCCTGATGCCATGGACTGACTACCTGCTGCTCCGGACCTTCAGAGCCACAAAGAATAAACCACAAGCGCACCTAACACAATTTGCCGGACCGACCTGATGAGCTAGCCGGGAAGAGTATTTCCGCCAGAGCATCCGACTCCACATCTCGCAGCTGATGATCGTGGCTGAAGTCCGTAATTGTGTACGGGCCAGTGCGATGGCTTTCAGTCGTGACACCTGTCTCCTTCTGTAGCGCGCATCCTCCACAGCTGGAGCCAGGTAGGGCTTTGACCAGGAGTCGGGCACAAAAGACCGGTCATCAATGCTGTCCCACATTTATAAAAAGTGGCAAGTACTGGATTTGAATATCAGATAGCGTGCAGTTTTGTTTCCAGGTTTTTGAGGGGAGTCAGTTATTCATGGCTTCGAGCTCAAGGGGAGTCTGAGGACGGAGCAATAAAAACGCAGCACCGACCGAGCAAGACCGCCTTCCAGGGCTTGCGACCGAGAGAGGGAACCCCGGAGGGGTGCAAGTTGCGGAGGATCAGACTCCCCTGGAGCGGTGCGATCCCGGAAAATATATCGCACGCCAATATATTGTTGGTCGTGTAGCAGACTCACGTTCATGTCTTACAGGGATCATGAATACTGGAAGCACCCGGATTCAGGCCACTGCAAGCCTACCGGTCATAATATTGTGGGACAACAATGACCGGTTATAATCGATACGATGCACAAGCCGGAGGACACTGAGAGATCTTTCCGGCTTCAAAACCCTTTTTTACACCTTACGTTCAATATATCCGGCTGATATCCATATCACGAGCAAAATCCACTGGGAATCCAGGGAACCGCTGATTGGCTATGGCACTGCTCCGGCCTCCAGACAAGCAACCTGAACAGGCGCGGCAGTTTCGATAGCGGCGTCTTCAACCACAACCCTTCTGGTTCCACGAGCTTTGAATTCAGGCCACTGAGAGCCTTCCCTTCAGGATTTTGTGGGACAGCAATATTAAAAGAAGAATTCGCAGGCCCAAGGGCTTACAACTGCGAATCAGATCTGCCAGAGAGCGCGAATGTACCAGCGCCGTCCACGACCGTCGAAAACCTGGGCGTCGTAGAGCAGCCTGCTCTCCTCATAGAGAGGTAACTCTTCATTGAAGGCATCGAGAAGGCCGACTGTAAAGCGGGTGCTGCCCCAGCCAAGGTTGGTCCAGTCGTGCGTGTAGCTGTATTGGATATCCCAGCTGTCGTAGCTGTCGATTTTCCTGGTAAGCAGCGTACGACGATAATCATTACTGTTCTGATACGTCTGATCGTAGAACAGGTTCTGATAAGACCCGATGTGGCGGTTGATAAGCGTTACGCCATGACGGTCCCGCATCCAGGTCATGGTGAGGCGGCCCTTGTTATCAGGTAACGACCTGACCAGGTTGTCGTCCCCTGTCGTACCGGCGGCATCGTATTTGCCGCTGTCCGCAATGCCTCTTTCCAGCCCGGGTACATCTATCAATTCGTACTTACGCACGTGCGTGAAATCAACGCCGGCCTGGAAGCGTCCCCAGTCATTGTCCCAGTTGTATGCCAGCCTTACATCGACACCGTCTGCTTCAATCTTTCCCGCATTGATCGCGCCCAGAGTCAACGTGACCAGGTTTGCCACGGTACTGCCGAAAGTTCGTTGTACGCCCGACACCAGGTAGGCGTTCGGATTCACTACACAATTGAGCCGTTGGGCAGAATCCCTGCCAAACTGAGTTTCCAATGCGTCAGGATCGCAAGGGTAGTACTGCGACGGCCATACGATCTGTTCGGCTGCGATTGAGTCATTGTAGATGTAATTCTGCTTGTCTGCCGCCGCGGTAAGAAAGGCATCGATTTCCGGCTGCAGTGCTCGAATGGGAGGTTCCGGCAGCACCCGGTCGTCGACATCGAATCGCCAGAAATCCGCCTGCACGCTCAATCCGTCCAACGCACCTTCCGGCGTCCAGATTATGCCGGCGTTGTAAGTGTCAGCGTATTCATTGCCCACGTTCGGCGCCGGGCTACCCAGGGTATAAGTTGCTTCCGGTTCGGAATTTGCATCGGTGGGCGGAAGCAATCCGGCACGTACCGCCTGGTTTGATATTGGATCGCGGAAAGTGACCTCGGAAGCCTCAAGCCCCTGCTCAACGATTGCTATGTTGGGGGCCCGAAAGGACTGGGACCAGGAACCCCGGAGCAACAGGGTGTCCACCGGTCGCCAGCTGAGAGCGACTTTCGGTGAAATTTCACTGCCGATGTTGCCACCGTAGTCTTCCCAGCGAAATGCGATCTGGCTTTCAACATTCTCAAGAAATGGCAGCGAAAACTCGGCGAATACCGCCCGGGTATCCCGATCGTGGTCGTACTCGAATGTACAAAGCGAGCACTCGAAATTGTTGGACACATAATGTGTCACAGTCTGGTTTCCGTTTGCTGCTGAAGGCCATTCCAGAATTCTGTTCGCAAGCCCCGGATTTATCAGTTCATTGGCATGGGACAGGGCATTGCGCTCCCGATACTGTGCTCCCAGCGCAAATGCTGCACTTCCACCTCCCATTTCCCAAAGCTCACCGGTTACGACGGCGTCAATTACGCTCAGTCTGTTGCGCCTGTCTGTCCGCAGTACGGTCTGGTTCATCCAGTTCATCAATTCTCGCTGGTTGGCCAGATCCGCGTCAGTTAGCGAAGTCAGGTAGGGATTGTAAAACATACACCCACCCTGGCCCTGGTTATTGCTGGTCAATGCGTAAGAAAGGCTCTCCCTGGTAGTGAACACAAACCCCGGGAAGTAGGTCTGAGTGAGGCCGGAACCGTAAAAGTCCCAGGCCGATGGCACATCGTTCGTCAAATACGGATTAAGTGTATTCTTCGCGGCAATGAAGTTGAAATCCGGCACCCCGTTGGGCGTACAATTGGGGCCACCGAGTCCATTCACAGCCATTTCGGCACGCTCACGATTGAAAGTTCGATATTGGGCTTCAAGGCTGGACTGACTGAAGGAATAGCTGACGTCGTATTCATACAACCGACTGCCGATTTCGAAGTCTCCCCGCAGTCCCGCCTGGACGCTGGAAGTGTTGGTCCAGGTTTCGTTGGAGTCCCCACCGGTTCGGAGGATACCGTCCCGGACTTCCTGGAACATGGCCACATTGGGTCCGCCGTTGTAGCCAGCCAATGGGGCATTGGCAATATAACCGGGTCGTTCCAGACCAATCCGATCGGCAAAATAACCAAGCTCCAATGGTGCACCAACCGAGAAATCCCCCGCCGGTGTCACGGTTCTGGCATAGGCTCCAGGCTGGGCCAGGAAGACAGTGGGACCCCGGGATGCATTGTAGCCGTCGTCAGCACGTATGGTCCTGGAGTCTGAATAATTAAAAAAGGAATAAAACTCGGTGCCATCGCCGAAAGTATGATTCAAGGCACCAGCAACACTGTTACGCACCATTTCATTGGCGATGTACTGCCACTCGGAAGTGTCTTCGCGACATTCACCGGTTCGCTGGCCCCTTTCATCCCGCAGAGTCCCGATCTGCAGGGGGCTTCCATCCACGGATGTAACGGTGTAACAACCCGGATCGGTAAACACCGGGTCTGCCATCCCGCCCTGGGAGACGTTGTAAGCCATCACCTCCGGATTCAACCAGCCCGGTGATAGTTGCGCGCCAAACAAGGGTACGGCGATCGGCGTACCCGCCGAGCCAACGGTATCGAGAAATTCAGAATCGTTATTAATGAAATTACCGTAGCTGACCGGAACGGGATCCCGTTCAAAGCGCTCCCCGGAAAGAACCAGGTGTGAGTCGCCGTCATCGGAGGACCAGCCCCAGATTACACTCGCGGTGGCATCGAAAAGGTCTCCAGCGTCCTCGATTCCCTGAAGATCACCGTAAAGCTCAAGCCCCTCAAACTCTGTCCGCATTATCACGTTGACGACTCCGGCCACGGCGTCGGCCCCGTAAAGTGCGGATCCACCATCGGTCAGTATTTCAATCCGCTCAGTCATTACCAGGGGAATAGCATTGAGATCGACAAACTCACCGCCGGTTCGAGTGGTAGCGCCCGCTGGTGCCATTCGTTTGCCGTTGATCAGAGTCAACGTGGAGTTTTCACCAAGATTCCGCAGATTAATGTTTGCGGTACCCTCCAGTTTGCTGTACTCGCCATAGTCCTCGCCGGCCACCTGGGCGTTGGTAACAGAACCGGAATTTATTTCCAGGTTTTTGATCACATCCCAGATTACCGCCGCACCCTGTGCTTCCATACTCTCCCGGTTCACAACCTGGACTGGTGACGGGGCATCAACGGGAGTGCCTCGGATATACGACCCGGTAACAATAACCTCTTCAATTGCCTCATTCTGCGCCAGTACCGGCAAGACAAGGGATGTCCCTGCAAGCATGATCGCGAGCGCAAGCGCTCTGCGTTTGCCGGGAAAAAAATAACCCATACTGTTCCCCTCGATAATTACGGGCATCCGTTCACTCTGTCTGGCCGATTCGTGGTTTCCCTTTTTCCGAGTCTCCTGCGGCAACGGAACTGTCGTCGGGCCTCCCTTGTATCCCTGCATCTGCTATTATGGAAGGGCCGTTGCGATTTTTCTGATACGGGCGTCCCGGTTTTCGATATCCGTGCCAGTACCGGCTGATCCCAATTCCAGTCCACTGTTTCCGGTCGCTCGTCAATCAGCGTATCGTCCGGATCAAATTGATTCTTTAGCAGGCTTTGACCAGTCGACCTCCTGATTGACCACTTTCAGGATTCGGAGTGGGGTCAAGCAATAAGGTCTGGCGACAGGGGTCCGGACTTTCACTGAAACCGTGATTTGAGTAATATTCGCGGGCTCGTGCCGACATGTAAGATACGGAAAATCCTTTTACGCACAATAATTTCATGGTAGATCACCCTCCCAAGACCGATCGCGAACTTATCAAAGTCAATGCCAGGGAAATACGTCTCGGCATGTACATGGCGTATGCTGATCGGCTCTGGCTGGAAACCCCGTTCCTGTTTCAGGGCTTTTTGCTGGACAACGAAAATCTGCTGGAAGAAGTTAAAAAGGAATGCGAAATCATCTACATCGACAAGGGCAAGAGTCTTCACCACATAGCGTCCAGACGCTCGGGCCAACAGCAGGCGAAGCCCCCCCGGGGAAAATCCAGGATGTCACCGGCGGACAGCAAGACCATAAAGGCAGCCAGGCCGGATCGCTATCAAGCCGAAAAGCCGGTCGAAGAGGTTTTCGAAAGTGCTCTGGAAAAGCACCAGGGGAGTCTTCGCACAATCAAGGATGTGCTCAGGGAGGTCCGTACCGGAGCAGGCATCAACGTCACCAAGGTTCGACGTTCGGTCAGGGCCTGTGTTGCCAGCATCATTGAAAACCCGAACGCCATGCTGTGGCTCAGCAGGCTGCGCAACCGGGACGAGTACACAGCCGAACATTGCCTGAACGTGGGCATCCTGGCCATCGCCATGGGGCGTCATCTGGGTCTGGATGAAAAGGCACTCGAAAGTCTTGGTCTGTGCGGCATGTTGCACGACGTCGGCAAAATGCAGGTGGATCCGGCAATTCTGAACAAGCCCGGACGTTTGACCGAGGAAGAGTTTTCAGTCATCAAGACTCATTGCCAGATTGGCAAGACCATTCTCGAGGAAGACCGTGACGTCCCCAGAGAAGCTGTCGAAGCAGCCTGGGGCCACCATGAACGGATTGATGGTGGTGGCTATCCCAGAGGAGCCAAGGCTTCCAATCTGAATCTTTACACGCGGATAATTTCCATTGTGGACACATACGATGCCATTACCACGAACCGGTGTTATGACAATTCGCGGCCGGCTACCGAGGCAATCAAGATCCTGTTTTCTTGCCGGGATTCCCAGTTCGACGGGTGGCTGGTTGAGGAATTCATCGGATGCCTTGGCATCTACCCAACCGGCTCACTGGTAGAATTACGCACCGGTGAGGGAGCCGTTGTCATCGACAGTAACAAGAACAGCCGTTTACATCCCAAGGTTACAATCGTACTGGATGAGCACAAACGAACCCGACAGCCTTTGACTGTCGACACCCGCGATTACCAGGAGCATCCCGGAGGCCGGACAATCAAATCGGTGCTGGACGAAAACGAGTACAAAATTGATCTCGAATACGTATTCTCGCATTTTCGTGGCTGAGTATAATCCCGCACAGTGATACTCCGCCGCAGAGTCTAAGGAGGCTCTGATCAACACGCTGTTGAAAAACGTGATGCGCGCAGCCAAGGCGAGGCAGAAACTGGCGAAAAGCGCAGTTTACCGGCTGCGGATGAGCATTTTGAGCCGGTTTTTAACAAAGCAAGGGTAAACGCAATCGTATTTCAAGAGCCTGACTCAATCATGACCATTGAAAAAATCCCTCATCCAGGACTGCATTTACCAATCCCCATGGCGGCTTCTGGACCGATCTGGAGAACAGCCTGGACCTGGTCAGGGGCCGGCTGGAACTGGGCTGGATCAGCGAAGACGAGGCCGCATTATTGCAGCACTGGATAGCTCACGGTTACGTTGTCATTCCAGGTGCAGTATCAGCGGAGCTGATCGATGCGGTAACCGGCGATATCGAACGGGTACTTGATGCCGATCCCCCGGTCTGCCGGACTTCCTACTGGCGTGATGGCAAAAAATTCTGGGATCCTGCCTCCAGGGCGCACATGCGGGAAGAAGAAGCAAAACTGCTGGATCTTCACATGGTTTCGGAGGCCGCCCGTCGGGCAATTTTCAGTGAGCGGATACATCGATTCATTACTCTGGTTTTTGAGCAGCTGCCGGTGGCGTTCCAATCATTGACATTCGAAATCGGTTCGCAACAACCCACTCACTGCGATATCGCCTTCGTTCACGTCAATTCACCAAGGGAATTCATCGCCTCCTGGATTGCCCTGGAGGACATTCTTCCAGGTTCGGGAGAGCTGCAATACTACCCAGGCAGCCACCGACTTGCAGATTGCCTGTTTGAGAATAACAGCGTCTGGGCGCATGGTGACCTGACCGGTTACAGCGCCGGACTGAACCGTACAGCGGAGCTGGCGGGTCTGCAATTGCAGCGGTTCACACCCTCCCGCGGCGATGCACTGCTCTGGAGTTCCGGCCTCTATCACGGAGGCTCACCCCGCACTGACCGCACACTCAGCAGAAGAAGCCTGGTGACACATTATTGTCCGAGAGGTCGTCAGCCCCATCCGCCTGTCGATCCCGCGCGGATTTTTTCTGTCCATGATCGCGGTTTCGTCTGTTCTCAGGGAACAACGCTGATATCAATCTGAGCCTGGTTGCTGCTTTCGATAGCGCCTGACGAAACGACGAAGAATCAGCTGGGCCTGAGGGGTACTTTCCTCGGCAATAACCTGGATCAGCGACTCTGCTTCATCCGGAGGGAAGTATCCATGGTTCCGGTACGCATTGATACGAACGGTAAATCCTGCGGCATCCCCTTCAGGATGGAACTGGGTGGCATATATATTGTTTTTCAACCGGAACATCTGTACCGGGCAATTCTGATTCGTTGCCAACAGGGTACAACCTGGCGGCGTGGCATCACAGGCCTCTTTGTGCCCTACAAGTACCCTGAATCTTCGGGGCATGGCCCGCAGTAACGGGTCTTTCACCCCCTCGTCCGTCAGGTATATATCGGTCCCGCCAACCGCTTCGCCGTACCTTCTGGAAACCGGCGCGCCACAATAATTACCCAATAGACCGTTACCCGAACAACAGCCCAGGAACGGGAAATCCCGGGCGACAACCTGGTCAAAAAGTTTCGCAAACCCCGACTCGATGGCTCTTTGTGTCGTACTCTTCTGTTCCCTGGGAGTACTCACATCGAAGGGGCTGCCACCGACGATTATCGCGGCATAGGCATCCAGGTCGATTCCATCGAGCCCGTCCTGTTCCACCCGGCGTCGAACGATGTGGTCCCGACTCAGGCCGCCGTAACGGACGATAGCTGCCAGCTCGTCGTCAGCTGTCTCGTCTTCCGGGCGCAATTGCAGGATCAGAAACGGTTTCGCCATGCATTCCTTCGCCAGTCCGGCGATCAGCGCAGCGCGCCTGCGATTCCCTGCAGCGTATCGGCAAGGGACTGCAGCCGCTGCCCGGCGATACCGCCACGATTTTCCGCCTGGCTGCTGAAGGTGGCGGACAGGCTGGCAAGCGTCCGCGAAGTGTCCGGGTCAGTCTGGCCGGCGACGATGCTCTGCTCCGCCTGATCCAGCGCGGCAACCAGTGCCGCTGCCCGGGGCGCATCCACCGTCTGGCTTCGTCGCAACTGATCGAGATACGCCCTGGCTACTACCGGTACTGCGGGCCAGACTACCCGTTCCTGTGTCTGGGCGTTCACAGTCAGGTCAGCGCTGTGTAATGATGCAGCGGCTATCTCGTTCTCGGTGATAAAGTCACTGGGCTCCAGTTGAAAAACATCCAGACCACGGGCGATCTCGGTGCCGTAAACATAGCCTCCATACCAGTAGGCTGACCAGTAGCCGGCAGTAATCAATTCCTCCTCGTCGACAGGTCCGCGATCAAAAAAGGCAATCTCCACCGGATTCGAGGGAATCGGTGAAGTCCACAACCGAAATGCCACCCTGATACCAGGCCTGAACAAACAGGTCACGTCCAGGGACAGGGATCAGTGATCCGTTGTGGGCTACGCAATTTTCGGTTTCAGTCTGTGGTGCGGGCATTTTAAAGTGGCTGCGGAACTGCAATTGCCCGTCAACAATATCGTAGAAGGCATCGGCACCCCAGGTAAGAGGGTCCTGGGCGCGGCATCTTGGCCTGCCGCCACCGCCCCATTCGTCTGTGAAAATGACTTTGCTGCCGTCATTGTTAAAGGTTGCTGAATGCCAATAGGCAAACCCGGGATCGATAACCTCGTCGAGGCGCTTCGGATTTGCGGGATCAGTAACATCCATCAGGATGCCGTTACCGGAACAGGCGCCAGCCGCCAGGCCGATTTCCGGAAAGGTCGTAATATCATGGCACTGATTGGTTTCGCTGGTTCTCTGTGTATCCGGGCCATGATCGCCACCTCGCCAGAGGCCTGCAAGAGCTCCGGTTTCCGGATCGGAGAAAATGAATGGCCGGTTTACAATTCTTGCCTGTTGCGGGTTCGCAACCGGTATCTCTATCACTTCGATGCGGAACAGCGCCGATTCAGGGTTTTCGAAAGGCGAATCATCGGAACACCCCGCCAGTTCCTCATCGTCCCGGACGCGGCTGGTGCCTGACACGTAGACGTAGATATTGCCGTCCCGATCACCATCGGAGACTACGGTATGGGTATGTGAACCGCGGCAGGTCTGCACAGCACCCACTTGCACGGGCATGCGTATGTCGCTGACGTCGAAAATTCGGATTCCCTGGATACGATCGTTGCTGACCGGTGCCGCCACACCCTGGAGCCCGCAATCCAGTCGGCCGCGTGTTTCCTGCACTGACATAATGAGCAAATCGCCAACCAGTGATACATCTCCCTGCCCACCCGGACAAACAACTGAACTCATCAATTCAGGGATGCCCTGATTACTGAGATCGTAAATGTTGAAGCCATGATAATTGCCGGCAACCAGCGTATTACCACTGAAGAGCAGGTCCGTATTGGAAAAACTCAGCAGCGATGGCCGGGGATCGGCATTCTCATCTTCGTCCTCTTCCTCGTCCTCTGGCGTTTCCGCCTGTCCGCTTGCAGCGACGTCGGTTACTGCTTCGTCTGCACCATTCTGGCCACTGACCGGTTCAGCGCCTTCGGGGGCCAGAGTTTCCAACTCAGCCAGGCGGCCTACCGGCAGTCCGGCCGGATTTGCGGGGTCGAAGAAGCCCGGTGGTTTGGCCAGGGAAGCGAGCAGGCTCATATTCAATGCAGCTTCTCCGGCATCCCGGAAACCGGCCGCCAGGCCTACCCGTGGATCCGGCGAAAAGCTGGCCAGCAGGGTATCCATGCGTTCGATCTCGGCACTCTGGTCGGCGGTCACATCTGAAGTGAAGGCATACAACAACGGGTCCTGGGCGGAACCGTACCGATCCAGCAGATTCTCCACCATTTCCAGCGCACCATTGTGGTGCTCAATCATGAACTGGAGGTATAGCCGGTCAAACAGTGGTCCGGACGCCTGTTCCAATTCGGCGAATTCTTCAGCGCTCAACATACCCGGCATCAACTCAAAGTTTTCGCCATGATGGGCATCAGCAGTGGGCACCGACACATTCCTGTCCTCCAGCCAGCCTCGCATCATGGCAATTTCATCTTCCTGTGAAAGGTTGATGCGGTCGGCAAGCAGATTGATTTCCTCGCGACTCGCGCGGGATTCCGCCAATGCGGACATCTCCATGGCCTGGGCATGGTGGGAAATCATTCCCTGTAGAAAGCGAATGTCAGCCTCGGTGTATTCGATAGTGGCGAGGTTCGACGCCTCCTCCGGGGAAATGATCTGACCCGGCTGCCCAGGCGGACCAGGCTGGATAATCGGAACCTGTGCATGGGATTTCATGGTCAAAAACACTATCTGGGCCAGGAGAATTGTCAGGCTCAGGAACTGACGACTGCGATACATAGGCTTGCTCCGCAAAAATCTGGGACAATCAGGTTTGAGGGGTTGTAAATTGTACCCCGTCTGCCGGGAAGGTATAGCCCCGGAGACTATTAATTGGCTCATTGCCGTCAATTTATCCAGCGGGTGATCAGTTCTGCGGGCACGCGCTCGAAGTAGATATTTCTGACCTCCACGCCGGAATGTTGAAACCCCCAGTTCCTCTGCCTGCATTTCTTCCAGTGAGAACCTGTTGTCGGCTTTCTGCTTGAATGATTCGGCGCAAATATTTCTGACCTCCACTCCGGGATGTTGGAACCCCAGTTCTTCTGCCTGCATTTCTTCCAGTGAGAAGCTGTTGTCGGCTTTCTGCTTGAATGATTCGGCGCAGACGTAACAGGGAACTCCGTAATAGCGCGCGGACAAAGCCATCAGGGATGTCCCTGCCTTATTGATAATCGACCCGTCCGCCAGCACGGTGTCGGCCCCCACCACGACCATGTCAGCCCGGGGCATAAACAGATGAATTTGCGCTTCGGTAATGAAGGTTACGGGCAGTCCGAGGCCCGCCGCGTATGTCGCCAACCGGCGACCTTCATTTCCGGGGCGGGATTCGGTTGCAATGATTCCGACGTCAAGGTCCGCGGCAGCCAGCCTTGAGCACAGCATTCTCACTGTCGAGCTGTAACTGTGGGTCATGATGACATCGTCTCTGGCGATCAACGCCAGCATGGTTTCCACTACTGCAGTCTGCATCTCTCGGGCCAGTTGCGAGACAGTCTCACAATGACTGATCACCCTGGCCCGGAAGCCCTGCGCCGCCTGGTCGTCGACCGATGCGAGCAGGGCAATGTGAAGCTGTTGCAGAAGATTCTGCAGGGTAATCATGCTCGGCCGGGTATTCTGCAGAACCGGTATCAAATCCAGGATGGTGGTGCGCAAATTCGCCGAATCAACTGCGTCGCTGTCTCTGGCAAGCGTGGCAATGGCGTCGAGAACCCATAATGCCAGTTCGGTGGCACCGTGAGTCCTGTCGGTCGCTACAAATTCAACCAGTTTGTGAGCTTTCATTGAGCAATTAAGTCAGTGAGTGCCCCGCAACCTGGACCGTTGGAGATCGCGCCCGGCGTAATGGTTAGAGAAAGTGAATCAGTGCCGACGATCACGATGGCGTCGACCGCCCTTCCTTCGCTCCCGCTTGCGGCGCTCATTCTTACGCCGATCCACGAAACCGGGTTCGGCGGCCTGCATTTCTGCGACAGTTGTTTCATTCTTTCTACGCTGCCCACTCCGGCGTTCGGCGATCCTGCACTCGCCGATACGTCGTTCGCTGTCCAGCTGGCTCTTATCAGCCATTTATCTTCCTCTCCAGTTTTAGACTATCGTATTCACTTTCTGTTCCCGCTGGCACACTTCCAGAGATTGAATCCCGCCATCCCCGTGGGCCATGACGTCAAACCCCCTGTCATGGAAGTGGTCGGTGCCCGGTGTTGAGATTATTATCGGCAGGAGTCCCCGCAAATGCTGTGAAGCGGCTCCAGAATTTAAGGAATCGGCCAAGGGGCCCCGATCCAGTTTCTGGAATTGCTCCTCAAGCAGCCTTTGCCTTGCCAATCTATCGGGTATATGCTGCAAAAAAAGTGTGCTGTAAACAATTAACCACCGGAGGCGGCTATGGCGCGACTCGCTGGATTGAACCGACGCACTTTCATCAGGAATGCCGGACTGACTGCACTGGCAGGAGCGGCCGGTGCCACTGGCGGCCTGGCATCAGGTCCGGCCCGGGGCGCCACGCCAGCGTCGCCCAGCCGTCTTGCCGACGGCCGCTACGATCTCGACACTCCCTATATCAGGACCGGGTCCAACTGCTCCCGTTGGGATTCGCCGGCCAAAATATACGGCGACAGCTTCAGGTACGGCATGGGAATCGCCTCCATGGACTTTCAGGCTCCTCCCTGTATTGCAGAGGCACTGGCCGAACGCTGCCAGCACCAGAGCTGGGGCTATTTGAGCGACACCGATTCCCTGCGTGATGCCATCGTCCACTGGAACGGCTCCCGCCACGGGATCGACCTGGATCCCGATTCCATCGTCGTATCCCATGGTGTATACCCGGGCGTGATCGCGGGATTACGGACATTCGTTCCCGCCGGCACCAAGGTCCTCCTGGTCAGCCCGATTTATTCAGGGTTTTATTCAATGTGCCGGCATACAAGAGCTGGCACAGTGGACAGTCCGATGGCATACGCCAACGGGCGTTGGGAGATTGACTGGCACGACCTGGAATCCAGGATGACCCCGGACGTCAACGCCATGATCGTCTGCAATCCTCAGAACCCCACCGGTAATGTCTGGACGATGGAAGAATTATTGCGCATAGGCCGTCTCTGTCTCGATCACCGGATTGTCGTTCTCGCTGACGAAATTCACTCGGATTTTGTCCGTGCAGGACACAGGTTCACACCTTTCGCCAGTCTGCCTGACAGGGAGGTGGTGAACAACAGTGTTTCCTTCAATGCCATCAGTAAGACGTTCAATCTGGCAGGGATGAAGAACGCCTACTTCTACAGCACCAATCCTACTTTGCTGGGCAGAATTCGCCAGAATCACCGCGCCGACCTCAATATTCTCGGTGTCGTAGCTAACGAAGCCGCCTATCGGGAAGGTGGTGAATGGTTTGACCAGGTCCTGCCCTATATTGATGCCAACCACGAGTGGGTGGAGGAATTCGTCGCCACCAGTATGCCACTGGTCGGGTACAAACGCGCGGAAGGCACCTTTCTCACCTTTCTGGATTTCAGCCGGGTCATGTCAGCAATCAATGCCGCGGAAATGGCCACTGAACATGGCTACCGGTCTCCGGAACACTATTTTCAGGACTGGCTGGTGGAACATTCCGGGGTGCTGCTTAACCCGGGGGTCAGCTACGGCGAAGGCGGAGCCGGACACATGCGCATCAACGTCGCGTCCGCGCGAGTCGTCGTGGAAGGGGCGTTCCAGGCCATGGCCAATGCGTTTCGACAGGTCCAGTGAATAGGCCGGGAGCTCTTTCAATACTCAGACAGCATCAGCACAGACGCATCAGGAGAACCGAGATGAAAACAACCCGACGAGGATTCGTGAAGACAGTCGGACTTGGCACCGCAGCAGCCGGCCTGTTGTCGGGCACGTTTCTGGGCAGCTCCACTCAGGCCCAGACAAGGCAGGCACACGAAACCGGAATCTACGACGGCGGCATTATTCAGCTGAATCAGAACGAAAGTG
Organism: uncultured Gammaproteobacteria bacterium; assembly: GCA_942492445.1. Classification (GTDB taxonomy): domain Bacteria; phylum Pseudomonadota; class Gammaproteobacteria; order Pseudomonadales; family Pseudohongiellaceae; genus NORP240. The sequence continues at coordinate 24,722 of CALOEW010000002.1, read as the reverse complement.
CCAGGGGTCCCGGACCTAAAACCCTGGAAGCGGTGCACACCCATACGGGCAGACGCATGGGCCGCGGCTACTCACCCGATCATGTCAACGAACTTCGGGAAGGCATAGCAGCTTATTACAACCTGAACACCGCCAACGTCCAACTGGCCACCGGGTCCACCCCTCTGCTTCAGGGTGCCGTCCACGCTTTCTGCTCTCGACAGAAGCGATTCGTCACCCCCATGCCCACCTACTCCACCAGCGAATCGACAGCCCGTCAGATCGGTGCACCAATTACACTGGTAGACCTGGACAGCTCACTGGCGATAGATCTCAACTCCCTGGCCGAAGCAGGCCGCGGGGCTGCCCTGATTTATCTGTGCAACCCCAACAACCCGACCGGAACCGTGCACGGCCCGCAGGCGATAGAGCAGTTTGTGCGCCTTATGCAACGGGAATCCCCGGCCACCATGATCCACATCGACGAGGCCTACATAAATTACGCCCGCCCTGGCGCCATGGAAACAGCACTGCCGCTGGCCCTGGAATTTGAAAACGTGTTTATCACCCGTTCCTTTTCAAAGGCCCATGGGCTCGCCGGCATGCGCATCGGGTACGCCCTGGGTCAGGAACAGACCCTGAATGCCATCCGCAATGCCTGGGGCATGGGAGACGTCAACATGCTTGGAGCCGTCGCGGCATTGACTGCCCTGGAGGACAAGGCACACATCGAATGGGAGGCACAGGAAAACGCCCGGGTCAGGGATTTCACCATTGCAGCATTCCGTGACATGGGCTTTCAGGTTCCGGACTCTCACACCAACCATATCTTTGTCAATCTGGGCATTCCGGCTCGCGAGTTCCGGGAAGCCTGCCTTAAGGAAAAAATACTGGTTGGGCGAGATTTCCCCCCGCTACAGAACAGCCACTGCAGAATCTCATTGGGCAGCATGAATGAAATGCAGACCGCCTTGGGGATTTTCCGTAAGGTTCTCGCCTGACTGTCTGTCAATCATCGGGAGGCTGGCGCACCTGACTTCCAGGAAACCCCTGATTCATTAAGTTGCTGCTCCGGGGTTCCGCGGGCAGTACCGAAGCAGTCAACGCTTCACCGCAATGCCCTGAACTTCAAAACGGGCATCGAACAGGAGAGAACCGGCACCTATGAATGCCCTGGCAGGAAACTCCGCGGTAAAAAATGATCGATAGACCGCGTTGAAGGTCTGGTATTGTGACAGGTCCGAACAGAATATCTGCACGTAGACCAGATCGTCCATGGACATGCCCGCCTCTTCCAGGGTATCGCGAATCGCGCTTAAAACATTTCTTGCCTCGCGGGCAGGATCGTCCGGCACCTGCCCACCCTCCAGGCCCAGCATTCCGGATAAATAGAGCGTATCGCCCACCAGAACCGCGCCACTGAACGGAGATCCGGAACTACTGGATGCATGAGATGGATTGACATAGGAACGCTGGGCCTGAACCACACTCGGCAAACTCATCAGTGTTAAAACACCTAGCGCCAGCAGAATTCTAGACTGGGTCATCTTTTTATATCTCCTGTTGTGGAATCGTTTCAGGGACCGGTTAACAGGTGCCCCGGGCGATGCGGTTCCTGTTCTGACGTTAATCAGGGAACCTCAGATTCATTATGTCACTGCTCTGGCCTCCAGACGAGTTCACTGAAGAGGCGCATTGCCATAACGAATCAGCGGTTTCTTTATTGCCCGAGACCGCGCAATCCGGGATCCATGAACCGAGCACCGTTCTCTCTCCCGATTGCGGCCCGCACCGTTACTGCCGATAATTGTTACAGTTGCAATGCATCAGGAATTGCGGAAGAACATAGCCCCTGATCAGTGACGAGCCAGGTGATCACTTTGAACAGACGACGAATGAAAAAATCCAGCACTGCCAGCACACCGTCTGTTCATGCTCCAACCTTGAAGCTGGTCCGACTGGCCATCGACACCTATCACGAAAATGTGGTGTACCTGCACCGGGACTGTGAAGTCTACCGGACCGAGGGTTTTCAGGCCCTGTCCAAGGTCCGGGTCTGTGGCAATGGCCAGCGTATCCTGGCAGTGTTAAACGTCGTCGATGACGACCGTATCGTCCTGACAGATCAGCTGGCTCTCTCAGAACAGGCTTTTGACAATCTCGGGCTGGGAGATGGCGACCTGGTGACGGTGGAACACGCGGAGCCGCCCGCCTCCATGAATGCGGTAAGACGCAAGATTGACGGAGACCGCCTCGACCAACAGGACTTCAAACATATCATCGACGATATTACCGAAAGTCGATACTCAAAAATGGAAATCGCGGCGTTTCTGGTCGCGACCGGCCGCACCGAACTGGACCGTGACGAGGTTCTTTACCTGACCCAGGCCATGGTGGCATCAGGAGAACGACTGGACTGGAGCGAAGATCTGGTGGCAGACAAACACTGCATCGGTGGTATCCCTGGCAATAGAACTTCAATGCTGGTGGTGCCCATAGTCGCCGCACATGGCATGTTGATTCCCAAGACTTCAAGCCGCGCCATCACATCACCGGCCGGCACCGCCGATACCATGGAGGTGCTGGCGGAGGTAAATCTGAGTATAGGTAAACTGCACGACATCGTGCGTAAGGAACGGGGCTGCATGGCCTGGGGAGGAACGGCACGGCTTTCCCCTGCCGACGACATTATGATCTCGGTGGAGCGACCTCTGGGCATCGATTCCCAGGGCCAGATGGTCGCCTCAATCCTTTCCAAGAAACTGGCCGCGGGGGCAACCCATCTGCTGGTGGACATTCCGGTTGGCCCGTCCGCGAAAATCCGGCGCATGTCGGACGCACAACGCCTGCGCAAGCTGTTCGAATTCGTCGCCGATCGCCTCGGGCTTCATCTGGAAGTGGTAATCACCGACGGTCGACAACCGGTTGGCAAAGGCATTGGTCCCAAACTGGAGGCACGGGACGTGATGGCGGTGCTTGAAAATGACCCTGAAGCTCCGCAGGATCTACGTCAGAAAGCGCTGCGCCTGGCAGGCCGCGTGCTGGAATTCGACCCCGATGTACGTGGTGGGTCGGGTTATTCAATCGCCCGTGACATCCTCGACTCCGGTCGGGCACTGGCCAAGATGAACGCCCTGATCAAGGCCCAGGGGAAGCGTAAGCCGGACTGGCAGCTCGGCAACCTGGTGCTGGAGGTGCCGGCCCCGACATCCGGAATGGTAGTTGCCATCGACAACCTGCAAATGGCTCATATCGCGCGTTTTGCCGGCGCCCCCATGGACCAGGGTTCCGGTGTTGAATTATGTAAAAAACTGGGTGACCTGGTGACAAAAGGTGAGTGTCTCTATCGTGTCTATGCTCAGTTTCCCGCTGATTTCAAGTTTGCACGGCAACTGTGTGATCAGGACATCGGCTTTCGCATAGGCAGTGAAGAGTCCCTCTCCAGGCCCTTCGTGGAATTCTGATGCTGCTGGGCTACGAAGATTGCCGCAAACAGGCGCAGGCCCTTGCCACAAATCTGGCGATGCATTACGGCGAAGTTGCCATTCACCATTTTCCTGATGGTGAGAGCAGAGTCACCCTGCCATCCCCCCTGCCCGAACACCTGGTGGTATACCGCAGTCTCGATCGTCCCAACGACAAGCTTGTAGAATTGTTGTTTACCGCCAGAACTGCCAGGCAGTCGGGAACAAGTCGAATTTCGCTGATCGCACCGTATCTTTGTTACATGCGCCAGGACACGGCATTCCATCCAGGCGAAGCTGTGAGTCAGACAATTGTCGGTGACTTTCTGGCTGGCCTTTTCGACGATGTGGTGACGGTTGACCCTCACCTGCATCGTATTCAATCATTGCGGGAGGCGGTTCCGCTTAACACCAGCATCGCCATTTCTGCCGGCCCTGCCATGAGTGACTTCCTGCGCCAACTCGGCAACCCGGTATTGCTCGGACCGGATGGCGAGTCGCTGCAGTGGGTAGCGGGAATCGCATCCGCCTGTGGTCTCGAATACGGCGTAGCCAGCAAAAAGCGGCACGGTGACCGCCAGGTGTCAATCCAGCTGCCGGACATGGCGCTGAAAGGGCGATACGTGGTGCTGGTGGATGACGTTGTGAGTAGCGGCGAAACAGTCGCCATGGCAACCGCACAATGTCTGCAGGCAGGTGCAGTAAAAGTCGACGTTCTGGTCACCCATGCGCTGTTTGCACCCGGTTCGGAACAACGCATGCGGCAGGCAGGAGTCGAGCAGATCTGGAGTACCGATTCAATAACACACACCAGTAACCGGATTCCCCTTGCCGGCCTGCTGAGCGATGCCATCGAGAAACTCGTGTAATGAACGACAGTATCAGCCTGTTCCTTGGTGGCGATGTGATGACCGGAAGGGCGGTTGATCAGATTTTGTCGCACCCGGGCAACCCGGCTCTTTTCGAACCAACGGCGAAATCCGCCACGTTTTACCTTGACCTGGCCGAATCTCTGAATGGACCGATTGCCAGGCCGGTGAGCAATGCGTACGTCTGGGGAGACGCTATGGAGGAATGGCGCTATCGAATGCCGGATCTGCGCATCATCAACCTGGAAACGGCGGTTACGACCAGCGATGACCGACTGGACAAGCTCGTCAATTACCGGATGAACCCGGCGAATCTGGGTTGCCTGACAGCCGCCGGCATAGACTGCTGCGTGCTGGCCAACAACCATGTCCTGGACTGGGGCAGATCCGGTCTGCTGGACACCCTGGGTGTATTACGGCCCAGAATGCAGATTGCCGGTGCCGGGGAGGACCAGGAGCAGGCCTCCACTCCCGCCGTAATCAATGTCGCCGGCAGACGTGTTCTGGTCCTGTCCGCAGGCGTCGAGTCCAGCGGTATTCCCCCCGACTGGGGAGCAACCCGGGAACGGTCCGGCATCTGGTTCCTGGACGATCTGTCCTCCGCAACCGTGACCCGGGTGGTCAGCCGCATCAACCAGTTCAGGCGTCCCGGTGACATCGTCGTGTTCTCCATCCATTGGGGTCCCAACTGGGTGAAGCGGATTCCCCGGTTACACAGGAATTTTGCCCGCGCACTCATCGACAGCGAATCCGTTGATCTGGTGCATGGCCACTCCTCCCACCATCCACTGGGACTGGAAATTTACCGGGGCAGACTCATCCTCTACGGCTGCGGCGATTTTATCAATGACTATGAGGGCATCAGCCGCTACAGAAAATATCGCAATGACCTGTGCCTGATGTACTTTCCAACCCTGAGTGCGGATGGCCGGCTGCTGCATTGTTCCCTCGTGCCCCTGCAGATGCGCAAGTTCAGTCTGCATCGAGCCAGCCGGACCGACGCAGACTGGCTACGACGGAAACTGGCACGGCAAAGCACCGGATTCAGGACCCGGTTCCGGCCTTCCGGAAGAGGTGACCTGAAACTCAGCTGGTAGTTGCAATACATTCACCCTGAGGATTTGCAGCGTGGCGCACCAAAAATCCTTCCCACAATCGGGAAACCGGCCCGGCAGAACCGAAGCCAATAGCCTGCTCGATGTCACAAAACGACTAAAAACCCGATGGAATTAAAGTTTTTTCCAAAAAGTATGACACAATCAATAAAATATAAGAAAATTTGTTATTAGATTCAGCAAGGTACTGGACAATCTCAACAAATCCGGTAACGTTACCCCTGTTTCAGCCACCGGGAAATTTCGCCAATCTCCGGTTTGATGGGAATCTGTTCCGGGATCAAGCGAGACAAGAAGGAAACACGGTTTGAAAAAACTTGCCCTTGGCGTCATGATCACAACTGCCCTGGCAGCGGGAGTATCCGCTCAGGCTCAGTCCTTGCGAGGATCGCAGGCTTCCATCGATCGGCAGAACAACCTCGCGGTCGCTTACGGGTTTGCCTTCGTCCAGACAGCCCAGCACATGTCCCGGCTCATCGATCGGGGTCAGCTGGTGCCGGTGACCCCCACCCGCAGTATGGAATTGCACAATGTTTCCTTCCCCTACGCCCGCCCCGGTGTAAAACTTTTTGTTGATCGCCTCAGTAACCAGTATCGCGCCGCCTGCGGTGAAAAACTGACGGTGACGAGCCTGTCAAGGCCCATTGACCAGCAACCTGCAAACGCCGCGGCCCGCTCTGTGCATCCAGCCGGCATGGCTGTTGACCTGCGTGTGCCGAGGGCCCGTCAATGTCGGTCCTGGCTGGAGCGGACTCTGTTGAGTCTGGAAGCCAGGGGAGTGCTCGATGTCACTCGCGAGCGGCGTCCTCCCCACTATCACGTCGCGGTATTTGTCGAGAGTTACGGCGATTATGTCGCCTCCATGGTTGGCGGTACCAGCCAGTACGTGGTCCGTCGCGGTGATACCCTTTCCGGGATTTCAGCACTGACCGGGGTCAGCGTGGCCCGCCTGCGGTCCGAAAACGGGCTTCGGGGAGACCTGATTCGAGTTGGTCAGGAGCTACAGATTCCCGCGTCAGCGCATACGGGAACCGTGACCTCGGGCACCAAGGAACTGGCCAGAGTGAGTTTCGTGACTCACAAGGTGAGAAAAGGAGACACCCTGTGGCGGATTGGCAATCGCTACGGTTCCAGTGTGGCGAGCATCATGTCGGAAAATGAGCTGACTGACGATACCCTGCAGGTCGGCCAGGAGCTGCGAATCACCTCTTCCCGCTAGGCGCCTTCGGCCACGCCGTCAGGCACAGAGAAGGCCGGCGTGACACCGACCGGACTTGCAGGATAAATGTCAGTAATTTTTACACATTCCGCTCCAATAGCGCCCCGGGACTGAAAAGTCTATACATCGCTTCATTTTTTTACCTATAACTTACTGTTATTAAAAGTTATTACTGTTCTGGCACGATACTTGATTTGTTTTACGGGGACGACAGGTGCCTGCTCTCTTGGAGTCTGTGCCGCTGCGGCAATCGCCTGACTGACAGGGTGGTGGAAAACCATGAAGCCTGCTGAAAATACCCGACCGGAAGCATTTTTCTCCGAAAAAAAAGACGAACTGACCCGAACGGGACTGACAGTCCTGCCCGGCGTGTTTGCAGAACCGGTTGTCAGATCGGTGCGCTCCCTTATCACCGACAACCTCCCGCTTCTCAGAAACACCAGGCCAACGCCCTCTTCATTACACCTGGCCGGTTTTCACAGATACCCTGAATTCGAGAATCTCCACAGTCTTCTTTCCTGCAACAGGACTGTAAGTGATTTCCTGAGATTCGTGCTGGATGGAGACCACCTGCGCAACATCGGTATCAGTGACATTACCATCAACCGGTCGCAACAGTGGCATAAGGACCTGCTGCGAGGGCCTTATGAATCGTATCTGGAGGATGATGTCGTTTGGAGACCCCTGGGCGAAGTGTTCCGCCTTGTGATGTACCTGCAAGACAGCTCCGGATTGAAAATCGTCCCTGGCTCCCACCTGGAGCCGATCTCACTGAGATCCGACGATCATGCCGTTCCGGTGGATGAAACACGTGTATTCAACGTGCCGGTCAGGGCGGGCGACGTGGTTGTCATGGACGTCAGGACTTCTCACCGCGGGAACGAGGAATCCGATTTCGAAAAACAGCCGGACCTGCAGAGAATTCTCGTCGCCACCACCCTTGGCGCCGACAGCAGTGCACTGACCGACCAGCTTGAATACGGAAACGCCTACCGGCTCAAAGACTGGATGCAACGAAACCGTTACCGGCCCTGGCCGGCCTCCCGGGACTGCCGCTGATTGTCAGCCCTGGAGGCTGAATAGGCGTTGGTAAAGATTGCAGTAGTCGGCAACCATCCGCTGCAGGCTGAAATATTCCAGGCCCGGAAAGCAACCCTTCACCAGGTCGGGAAAGTCGTTGTCAGATTGGATCCGGGTTATTGCCCTCACCAGCGATTCGGCACTGACCTCATCCATGGCAACACCATTGGACTCATTCCGGGTTTCGGCGACTCCACCCAGGGGGGTGTAGATCGCCGGCAGGCCGTAAGCCCTGCCCTCCAGAGATACCAGTGAAAGCCCCTGGGGCCTGGTGTAGGGAAGCAGCAGGACATCGTGCGACGCGTAGAAACGGCCGACATCATCCGTATGTCCGAACCAGGTTACGTTGGGCGCAGGGGTTTCCCGGAGAAATTTATCGACCAGATTTCGAAACGGGCCGTCTCCCACTATAGTCAGGTGGAAATCGGGGTCAAATCGCAGAATCAGCGACAGCGCGTTCAGAAGCAGTTCCACCCCTTTGCCCCGATCCAGCCTGTTGACGAAAAGAAAGCGTTTCACTTGCGAACATGGCCCCGCGGATACGCGCTCGCAATCGGCAATGTCGGGTAATACGATACCATTGTGAATTGTCAGAACCTTTGACTTGCCGAAGCTATTTTCGATGTATCGACGGGTGGCATCGGAAACGCCGACATACCATTCGGGGAGGAACTTTTCTGCGCGCAGAATCTGTTTGAACACCCGAATCGGCCTGGACACCTTCAGCATCGGGCAACGATGAATCGTGGCCACCCAGGTGGTGCGTCCGTGCCGCCTGAGCAGCGGGCGGAATTTGAATGGTGGATTGTAACTGTGGGTGTGCAGGATGGCGTGTTCATATTTCTCAAGAACAGGCCACACTTTCTCCTGCAACCAGCCGGAATCGCCAAGCGATCCATCACCTTCCCGTTCGGGATTGATGGCGATCTGATCCTCTGTGAATAATGAAGTCGGGTACCTGGCCTTGTAAAAGAAATGACAATCGACACCATTCCGGGACAATCTGTCCCGGAGCGCCACGGGAAATTCATCCCACCATCTGAACCTTCCACTGGGCGTATTGAAAAATGCAATGAGACATCTGGAGCCCACGTTTACAGTTTCCGTTCCTTTGTCTGATCACGTTCAGACACTGGTGAGAGGTCCCACAAACCGCAGGATCCGGAATTATAAACGATGCACTGACCACGACTCCACCGTTTGCAGGTGACGCCGATGCGGGTGTGGTTTTCGGAATATGTCAGCAGAATCCCCCCTGGCACAGCCAGGTCACCGGGTACCTGCAACAGCGGCACAACACGGTGCCCGGTAAAGAGTTGTCCAACCCACACCGGAGTCGCAGACGGGAAGCCGATATGATAAGTTCTTGTGGCGTGTAATGCAGCAAACCGACTGGGCAGGACTGACCGTATCAGGCCGGGTTAACACCTGCAGGTCAGTAAAAGGATAACAACATCATGTTCAAGAGAATAATTAAGACGACAGTAATTGTAGCAGCGATCCTGGTCCTGGCCCTGGGTCTTTTTCTGGTAACCCTTCGTTACAACGATGGGCCGGTGGAGTTCTGGCCCTGGTTTACCATAAGCATCGGCGGACCGTTCCGCAGCGGCGAAGTGGCTCCTTCCCCGCAATCCTGGGACTTTCTTAAGGATCGTGAGGAAATTGAAATTCAGACACTGCAGCCAGCCACGTCGCGAACAGTCTGGGTCCCTGTTGTTGATGACAGACTCTACATCGTTAGTGGATACATGAATTCGACTCTGGGCAGATTCTGGAAACAATGGCCCACCTACCTGGAACAGGACAATCGAATCAGGATCCGTGCGGATGGCAGAATCTATGAACAGCGCCTCGAACGGATAACCGAGGGCCCCATCACGGCGCAGGTCATGTCTGAAGTCGCCAGAAAATACATGGGTGCACCGGCAACAGTGAATCCCGCCGCCGGCGAAGGTGTCCGCAACGGGTCCGTGTGGATGTTCGAAGTTGTGGATCGCTGAGCCGCCCCGGCAATCCCTGTGCCTATGAAACCTCCGGTGAGCAAACCTCTGATCGAGGAATCTCTGCACTGAAGCAGCGGGCAGGTGAGACCCGATTCCATAGATTCAATTACCCTGTAGAGAGTCGCCATCATGACTAAATGTTCAATATTTCTGTCGGCGCTATTCATCAGCCTCGCGCCAATTCTGGTTTCCGCTCAATCCGCGGACAACTGCCAGGACAATCTGGACTGCCCGTCCTCCTGGCTTGGAATCTCCGTTGAAGAACGTCAGCAGGTGTTTGAATTCGCAGAGCAGTACAAGGAATTTATCCATCGTGCCCGTACCGAACTCACCTTTGTTACCGAGGCGATCGCCTTCGCAGAAGACAACGGTTTCCGTCCCTGGACCGCTCAGGGGGCAACCGTGCCGGGGACCCGTTATTACGAAGTCAACAGGGACCGCACTATCACTTTGTTTGTCATCGGCCGCCGGTCCATGGGGGAAGGCTTTCATATCATCGGTTCGCATATTGATTCGCCGCGCCTCGAACTCAAAGGACGGCCACTTTACGAAAACAGCGAGTTCGCGCTGTTTCAGACCAATTACCATGGTGGCATCAAGTACCACCAGTGGACCAATCTGCCATTGGCATTGTTGGGCCGCGTTGACCGCAAGGATGGCACTGTGGTCACCCTCTCGGTAGGTCTCGATGACAACGACCCGGTTTTCATGATCCCGGAATTGTCTCCCCACGTTGACCGCGGCCGTGGCAGTCAGCGTCTCGACGAATTCCTGGGGCCGGAAGACCTGGATCCGGTGATCGGCCACATTCCCGGAGCCGGCGACGGAGCCAGCGTAAGACAGCAGATTCTTGACTTTCTTCAGAGCAATTACGGTATCACCGCGGCCGACCTGGTTTCCGCGGAGCTTGCCCTGGTTCCGGCCGGCGCTCCCCGGGACATGGGGTTTGATCGGGGTTTGATAGCAGCATACGGGCAGGATGACCGGCTGGCCGCCTACACCAGCATGCGGGCGCTGGCGCAACTGGGCACTCCCGAATTCACCGCCGTAGCCTACCTGGTGGACAATGAGGAAGTGGGCAACCGCAACAACACCGGCGCGGCTTCAGACTATTATTCCGACCTGTTGTCGCGCCTGCTGCTGGCGGAGTTGGGGGATGCCTATCGCGAACCTCACCTGCGGGCCGCCATGCGCAATACCCGCTTCGTCTCCGTCGATGTGAACCCGGGAGTCAATCCCATGAACCCGGGAGCCTGGGAACTGGGCAACGCGCCGAAACTGGGCTATGGTGTCAATCTGAAGCTTTACGGCCAGGGCAACAACGCCAATTCCGAGTTTATTGCCTGGACCCGGTCACTGCTGGATGCCAACCGGATTCCGTGGCAGACCTCGACCTATAAGGTGGGAAGTGCCGGTGGTGGGACTATTGGCGGCCTGTTCTCCTCCTGGAACAACGAAGTCATCGATTTCGGCGTGCCGCTGCTTTCCATTCACACGCCCTACGCAGTCAGCTCCAAAGTGGATGTGTACAATCTGTATCGCGCAGCGTTAGCGTTCTACAGCCATGGGGAGTAATCACCATTGACGGGGCTGTCCCGGCCACCGTACTGGACAACCCCGGTGACACGGATTACCTTGTGGGGGCTACACAGGGAAGCGACCTTGAAACCAATAACAAGCGAGGAAAGGCAATGCACCCAGCAAGTATCCCCGGCATCGCGGCGGCGATCCTTCTCCTGCTGCCACCAGGCGGCTCAGCCCAACCCCGCGCTGACGATTACAGCCCGGTCACCGATGCCCGTCTGTTAAGCCCGGAAGCGCACAACTGGCTCTCCTATCGAGGAACCCTGGACGGTTGGGGCTTCAGCCCGCTTGATCAGATCGATGCAGACAATGTCGCTGACCTGCAGCCGGTCTGGACTTTTTCCACCGGCGTCACAGGAGGTCACGAGGCGCCACCGGTTGTCAACGACGGGGTAATGTTCGTCACCACTCCCGGCAACCTGGTGTACGCCCTCGACGCCGCCAGCGGTGAGCTGATCTGGCGCTATCAGCACGATCTGCCGGCCAGCCTGATCGCCTTTCATCGCACCAACCGGGGAGTCGCGCTATACGGTGACAAGGTCTACACCGCAACCCTTGATGCCCGCGTGGTGGCGCTGGATGCCCGAACGGGTGAAAAAATCTGGGACACGGCTGTTCAGGACAATAACTTCGGTTATTACATCACCATGGCGCCACTGGCTATCGACGGCAGGATCATGGTGGGTGCCTCTGGAGGGGAACTCGGAATTCGTGGTTTTGTCGTGGCTCTGGACGCAGATTCCGGCGAGGAATTGTGGCGTACCTACACCGTCCCGGCACCCGGTCAACCGGGAAATGAAACCTGGCCCGGTGAATCCTGGCGCACCGGAGGCGCCGCGGTGTGGGTCCCTGGTCACTACGACCCGCAGCTGGGCCTTGCCTATTTCGGCACCGGCAACCCGGGCCCCTGGATCGGCGACCAACGGCCCGGCGACAACCTGTACACCAATTCCGTGCTCGCACTGGATGTGGACAACGGCGCAATTCGCGCCCACCATCAATACCACTGGAACGGCTCCTGGGACTGGGACGAGGTGTCCACGCCTATCCTGATGCCGGTGGAAAGAAGCGGTAGGGAAATCAATGCCCTGGTGCACCCGGGCCGGAACGGCTACCTGTGGCTGCTGGAACGGCAGCCCGATCGAATCGGCTTCGTTGATGCGGTACCGTATGTCTATCAGAATGCTTTCGCCAGCATCGATCCGGAAACCGGTAGACCCGACCTACGACCCCGAGCACAAACCGACTTCTGACGGCAGCACCACTTCATTTCTGTCCCTCGTTATGGGGTGGCAAGGACTGGCCACCGCTGCCTATAACCCGGAAACCGGACTGGTGTATATCCCAGTCAACGACAACCACTGCGGCGCGATCCAGGGTCGCGAAGTGACTTACATGCCCGGCAGTTCATTTACCGGCGCCCGAACCGAGATCACCCTGCGGGAAGGAACCGACCACATCGGGGAAATCCAGGCCTGGAATATGAACACCGGGGAAGAAGTGTGGACGCGTGAATTCGAATCCCATAATTGGGGTGGCATTCTCGTACCACCGGCGGTAACCTGATCTTCAGCGGCGGTACTACCGACCGGTACTTTCGTGCCCACGACGCCACGGGCGAGGAACTGTGGCGCTTTCGCACCAATTCGGGAATTATCGGCGTGCCCTCCACTTTTTCAGTGAACGGCAAGCAATACGTAGCGGTGCAGTCGGGCTGGGGAGTCGATGCCGCTGGTATGACCGGTCGCGTCGATTTGATTCGGGGCACCCGGACCTTTGTGCCTCAGGGCGGCGTTGTCTGGGTATTCGCCCTGCCATAACAGCAGGACCTGGTTGCACTTCAGGTCGAAGTCCTTTTATTCTTGCGGAAAAAACAACAGGGTAATAACAACATGAAAAGCCTCCTCATCCAACGATTCTCAATGCTGGCCATATTGACCCTTGGCATAGCCCTTGGCACGTCGAATGTTTCCGGCCAGTCGTTGCTGGACAATTACACACCGATCACCTACGACCAGTTGGAAAATCCTCCGGCCGGCGACTGGCTCATGTGGCGCCGTACCCAGAATCACTGGGGTTTCAGTCCACTGGACCAGATCAACAGGGATAACGTCGGCAGCCTGCGTCTGGCCTGGGCCTGGACCATGGCACCAGGGTTACAGGAGACCACACCCCTGGTTCATGACGGCGTCATGTTTCTGCCTCAGGCCTGCGACTTCATTGAAGCCGTTGACGCCACCGACGGCACGCTGCTGTGGGAATACCGTCGTCCGGAAGTGGATCACGTCGCTCCCCTTTCCTGTGCCAACCGCAACGGCACCCTGTACAAGGACAGGCTTTACCTGGCGACCCGTGATGCCTATCTGATCGCCCTCGACATTCACACGGGCGAAGTGGTCTGGGAGCACCAGGTCGGTGACTGGACAGTGGGTCAGCACTATTCAGGTGGGCCGCAGATCCTCGACGGAAAAGTCGTGGCAGGCATGTCCGGCTGCTATTACATCAACACCTTCTGCTGGATCACCGCTCATGATCCCGACACCGGCGAGGAACTGTGGCGCAGGAATACCGTCCCGCGAGTCGGCGAACCAAACGGTGAAACCTGGGGCGATGTGCCCAACGAGTACCGTCGCGGTGGATCTGCCTGGATGCCGGCCAGCTATGATCCGGACCTGGATCTCATCTTCGTCGGCGTGGCGGTTCCGATTCCCTGGGGCGACATCCAGCGACAGACCGACGGCGGCGATGTTCTGTACACCAACTCTACCCTGGCATTGCGTGCCGATACCGGAGAGATTGCGTGGTACTTCCAGCACATACCGGGCGGCAACTGGGACCTTGATCATCCTTTCGAACGTCTGGTAGTGGAATCAGAAATTGCACCTGACCCCGATTCCGTATCCTGGATGAACCCGGACATCGAAACCGGTGTGCGGCGCAAGGTAATAACCGGCGTGCCTGGCAAGACAGGTATTATCTGGACCCTCGACGCAGCGACAGGTGAATTTCTGTGGGCCAGGGAAACCAATTACCAGAACGTTATCGTCGGAGTCGATATCGAAGGGCACAAAGGCATTACCAACATTGACCTTCACTACACCGAGATCCGCCAGCGGAAAACTGTCTGCCCCACCATCTACGGCGGCATAAACTGGAATTCGATTGCCTACAGCCCGCAGACCAATGCCCTGTACACACCGACCAATAACGCCTGCATGGAGCAATCCCTCAACCCGGTGGAACCTGAGGTGGGGTTGCATCACCGCTCGGCGATCAGCAGGGTTATCCCTGCGCCCGGTTTCGAGCAGCAGGTCGGTATGCTTTCGGCGGTCGACGTCGCCACCGGTGAGGCAAAATGGATTCACCGCCAGCGTGCCGGTATCGGAGGTTCTGTTCTGACCACCGGAGGCGGGCTGGTATTCGTCACGGACGATGCCCGCCGATTTCGTGCCTTCGATGCCGACAGTGGGGAGATTCTATGGGAGCAGATACTCAATTCAACAGCCGGCGGCTTCCCGGTAAGCTACAGTGTCGACGGGGTGCAGTACATTGCCATCGCCGCGGGTGGCGGGGTGACCTACCGCAGTCTCACACCTGAGTATCAGCAACGCAGCGGCGGCAACACACTGTTTGTATTTCGGTTGCCTTGAACCCCGGGGATACTGAAACGGAACAATGATCTACAGTCTTGGTGACCAGCAGGTCGAACTAGTCGGCGAAGATCACTTCGTGGCTGAAAATGCCATGGTGATCGGCAACGTGCGCCTGGAAAACAATACCAGCGTATGGTTCAACGCAGTGATCCGAGGCGATAATGAGCTGATTACTGTAGGAGAGAATTCCAATATCCAGGACGGCTCCGTGCTGCACACCGACCCGGGAGTGCCTCTCAGCATCGGCCGGAATGTCACGGTGGGCCACAAGGTAATGCTGCACGGATGCTTCATCGGCGATAATTCCCTTATCGGTATCAATTCGGTAATCCTCAATGGCGCCAGAATCGGCAAAAATTGCCTGATCGGCGCCAACAGTCTGATTACGGAAAACAAGGTGATACCTGATGGTTCTCTGGTCATGGGGTCTCCGGCCAGAGTGATCCGAACCCTTTCTCCCGAACAACGGGCGGCACTGATCGCAAGTGCCGCCCACTATGTGGAAAATTTCAAGCGTTACAGGAAATCCCTCAAAGCGGACCCGCGATAGCACCGGGCGGCGGTCTCACGGACTCAGGGAAAGCTGATTGAGCTGGGTCAGTTTTCTGACCCCACAGACTCGACACAGGCCTGTTACTGTAGTTGAATATTAACCTAAGGCAGTCAATAGACTCTTACCTTGTTAAATCAGATTAGCGAAACGAGGCAATAATCACTATGAGCGACGATTCCAAATTACAAACCCCACGGCGACGGTTTCTGACCGGTGTCGGTATAGTGGCCACCGGAGCGACCCTGGCGGCGACCGCCCGGGCTGCCGAAAACCATGGGCACCATCATGACAGCTCCGGTTTCGTCCCTGCCCGCCATGAACTCGATGCCTGGATGGACAGACCGGGAGTAGCCCACCGGGCCTTTATCGACTCTTCTTCAGGTCGCGGTGGAGCCGACGCCCTGAACTACGCCAATAATATCCTGCTTGGCAATCGGGAAGCCTACGGTGGCAGCGACTCGGATTATGGACTGATCGTCTGTTTTCGCCATATGTCTACACCGCTTGGTTACAACGATGCCATGTGGGAAAAATACGGCCAGGGGCTGAGCCGCGCCACAGGCTTTGCAGCGCCAGGCAGCGATGAACCCTTATCGGTCAATCCCATGAATATTGACCAGGCGGTATACGGCAATCGCGGCAATACTCTGGACGCTCTGATTGCTCGTGGTGTCCAGTTTGCTTTGTGCAATAAGGCAACCCAGGGTATAGCTACCATGCTGGCACGCTCAAGCAACACTTCGGTTGAAGAGGTTTATCAGGAACTGATCCACAATAACATCCCCAACAGCCGTTTTGTTCCCGCCGGTGTTCTGGCGGCCACCCGTTCCCAGGAATACGGGTACAGCCTGTTGTACGCCGCCGGCTGAGCCCAGGCTCTTCATTTCTACCGGTGATCGCGATTCAGCGGTCTCCGGTTTCAGCCAGACTCCGGTAAAACGCGCGTATGGGTTCGAAAGGACCAAGACGATGCTGCTCGGCCGGAAAGTTATCGGCGTAGGGAGGGTAAGGGCTGTCCACCGGCTTGTCTGTCAGATCGGGGTAGTCCAGCGCCAGGTTGGCCCGTTGCGGTCGCTCGTGGGAATTGACGAAGGCTGCCACATCATAGGCCTGGTCATCGCTCAGATCAGGCTGCCCCAGTGGCATCCGTGCCTTGATAAAGCGGGCCGCCGTCAGCACCCGGGTCATGCCGGCACCATTATTGAAACTGTCCGGACCCCATAACGGCGGAAACAGATACCCTTCGGTCATGTCGGTAGCAGCTGGCAGCCCCTCACCGTTCTCACCGTGACATACCTGGCAACGTTGTTCATAGACGATCTCTCCGGCGGCAACATCCGCGGCACGATCAGGCTCGATAAATGGCGGTGGTTCATCAGGCTGCCGCCGACTTTCGCTCATCACCCCGTACTGCGCATTCAGGTGGTTGATGTACATTTCCATGGACTGCATTTCCAGGCTGTCCCGCGGCAGTTCCCGTCCATTCATGCTGCGGGTCATGCAACCGTTGATTCGATCCCGAAGATCTCTTTCACCACCATCACGCCCGGAAAAACGCGGGTAGCGATTGACCGTCTCCAGCAATGACAGGGTGCCCGGGCGAGTACCAGTTTCCAGATGACAGGACGCACAGTCCATGTAAGTGCCGGAATACCGCATGGCCGGGTCTACATGGCCCGGCCCCAGCAGGGCTGCGGTGTCCCGGATCAGGCGCCGGCCGTATTCCACGCTGGGTTCCAGGGCTGTATCCGACGTCAATACAGGCCGCCATAACAGTGCACCCACGACCAGGCCGGCGCCTGCCGCCAGACTGACCAGAACCGCGGCAGTCATACTGCCTGTTTGCGCAGCAAATCTTCGACTCGATGGCTTCATGGTGTTTCCTCATCGTGACATGCTGAGTTCCGAGACCTGCTGTCATACCTTTGCAGCTGTTCCTGAAAACAGTGCTTGGGCTGCTCGATGCGCGCCCGCCAACCCGGATGAAACAGATAGGCAAATACAAAACCGGAGGTCATCAGCAGGGTAAGCAGAATTATCAGCGTACTCATCTTGTTTAACTGCCTTCCGACTGAATGCTCTGGTACAACGTGCGCAGATAATGACTGACAGCCAGCATTTCTGCATTACTGAGCCGATCGCCCCAGGGCGCCATAGAGGTTCCTGGCACGCCATTACGCAGAACACGCACGCTTTCATCCAGGCTCAGACGCTCCCGGGTAAAGTCGGTGGGCGCAATGGGAATGGGCAGACTGGAAGCCGCGAATCCCCGACCGTCGCCACGGTCACCGTGACATTCTGCACAATGCGCCTCGTAGACCGCCCGACCTTCGGCCAGTTGCGCGGCAGGTGCAGGCGTGTAGTCAACTTCACTGAATGCTCGAACCACCGCCGCCAGCTCGCCGAGGTCTTCAAGGCTGTGGTCACGCCAGGCTGGCATTGCCGTATTATGTACACCATTCCAGAGTATATCCGCCAGCAAATCATCACGATACTGGTGTTCCACCAGATCGACCGGGGCTGGCTCAAACCATCCTGAGGCCACACCATCACCACGGCCTCCGGTTCCGTGACAACTGCTGCAGTTTTCCAGCCACAACCGGCCTCCGCGATCGCCAGCCGGGACAGTGACCAGCTCAGGCGCGCTGCCACGGGGCCGGGTTCGTGCCGAATGCGCATTCAACTCTGAGGCGCTCAGTGACATCTGAGCCCACTGATCATCGGGCAGTGCCCGGCGGCCGGCTTCATCCCCTTCCGGCCAGGCCAGTTCCCGATCCCGTCCCAGAGTTTCAAGGTAGGCTACCAGATCGACTGCTTCCTGGGCTGGTTGCAGCGGAGAGCCTGAAAAAAACTCCGGATAAGCGGGCATGATGGATTGCGATACCACGCTGCGGGGATCGAACAGGTGCACAAGTTGCCACTGCATAGTACGGGTATTTCCAGCACGGGACAGATCAGGCCCTATACGCCGGGTACCCAGCATGTGCGGGTAATCGAACCTCCCTTCCCAGGCCAATGTCGGGGCACCGAACCTGGCCATGTCGGCCTCGGTATACCGAATCTGTTGGGAATGGCAGTAACCACACCCTTCGCGTGCATAGATTTCCCGCCCTCTCAGTTCAGATGGAGTCAAGGGCAAACCCCGTTCCGGCCCCAGAACCGCAACCTGGCGCGACAGTATTTCGCGGGGCAATACCCCTAGCAGCGCTACCGAAAAAACAAAAAATGCCACACCGGCAACTGACGCCACCACATAGGAAGTGCGCAGAGCCCGTGCCGGATCCTGCAATCCCGGATCGGAACTGGACGATGCCGATACTGGCGCCAAAGCCATCCGGGTCGCATCCGCCGCAGTGGCACCGGCACCGCGTGGACCACTCACAAGACCGACTAATAGCGTCACGAAACCGGCAGCGATAGGTAACGCGGCTGCGCTGCGGATTATCCAGTACGGGCGGGAGGCACGAATCGACTCCAACCAGGGCGCACCTTCCAGCCACAGCCTCCCCTGCACCAGTCCGGCCACGGTGAGGTCGATCACCATCAGGGTGATTCCGGTCACCAACAGTGTATAGGCCCAGTCAATGGCACGGACGTTGTAACGCGCATCAGGGATACGCTGCCAGGCATGAATGATCGCGGCGATGGCGGCGAAAGTAGCGAATCCAAGCATCGCCAGGTGGGAATGTCCAATGACAAAATCGGTGAAATGAACAGCCTGGCTGACCCCCATGCTGGCCTGCAGGGAGCCCTGCAGGCTGACAACCAGGTAAAACACTACTGACATGGAAGCGAACCGCAACGCCGGCTCGGCTGGAATCAATCCTGCCCCCCGTTGAGAGAGGATCAGGTTTGTCACAACGATCACTACTACCACACCCAGCAGGAAAGAGGCCAGAATGGCGGTCGACTGGGCCGCCATGGGAATAACGGAGTAAATGTAATGATGGATACCGTTCAGAGGATAAAGGAAAAACAACCCCCAGAACCCCAGCATGGACAGAAAATGAGAGAATATCGGACGGCCGGTACTGGCGGGAATGACAAAATAGAGAATAGCCAGCGCCAACGGGGTAACGAAAAGACCCACCGCATCGTGAATCCATAACCCGCTGAAGGCGGCTCCGGCGGCGCCGGGCACCAGTTCTGGAACGATGTTGCCCATCGGATAGGACAACAGCGTAAACACCAGGGCGCCGATAATGTACCAGCTGGAAACGTAGAGGTTTTCAAAACCGCGCCTGAAAAAAGGCGGAAGAAACTGCACCGCTGCCATTGCCAAGGCCGCGATCACCAGCAGGTCCACCGGCAGGGGAAACTCAGCCCACTCCAGGGGCTGGCTGACTCCGGCCAGAACCAGGGTCCAGCCTGGCAGCATTACGGCGAAATTCCAGACTCCAAACAGCCACAGCCCCAGGCGCTGACTGGTCACCGGGCGACCGCTGAGGATCGGCACAGCATGATAGAGAAATGCCAGAAACGCGTTTCCCAACCAACCCAGCATGATGCCCTGGGTATGTGCGTAGCGCAGCCGCCCCCAACTGGGCAACAGACTGGCGAAGTCAGGCCAGATAAACTGCAGTGAAACCACAATTCCAAATACTACCGCCAAAAACAACATGACGAACGCCGCCAGCCCATGTGCCCGGACCAGCCGGGTATTCACCGGATTGGAGGAATCGATGTGGGTGGGCTGCATAATTCGCCCGCTGCTCGGGTCACTCAAAGTTCTTCTCTCTGTTCAGCGATACGGCCGATCAGGTTGTAACACCCGATTATAGCCAAGCTGAATCTGTTGAGCAGCAACTTCCGGGCGCATTGTGGCGATAGAAAATGCCAGTCCGGAGCGAAAGAGCAGGTGTCCGGGCCGGGCCTGTAAGTGAAAAAACCTCTGCCGGTTTTTATGCAGAGGATCAACAGTTCAGAATCTTGCGCCGCCGGGGATTATTGACAGAAAAAACCCCGGACTGTAAACAATCCGGGGTTTCTCGTTTCAGTGCAATTGTGTCCGATCTCAAATTGGCCTGGTCCGATAAGTTGGCCGTAGTCAGCCACTCATCCGGCACCAGCGTTATATCCTGCCGCAGCTAACCGGCATCCATGAACTCCACGTGAATTTCCAACTCAATCTCGTCACCGATACCGAAACTGGTGAATCGGTCTACACCGAACTCCGAACGTTGAAAAGTGGCGTTGGCAGAGAATCCGAGTGTGTAGCTTCGGGTCAGAAAGTTGCGACCCCCACCATGGAAGGTAATTTCCAGGTTTACCGGAGCCGTCACACCGTGAAAGGTGAGATCTCCGGCAAATACGAAGGAATTTTCGCCGGTCGACTCCACAAACGAGGTGGTCCGGTACATGGCCTGAGGATAGGTCTCCACGTCAAGCCAGTTGTCACCGCGAAGCTCTTCCTCGAATTCCGGCAGGTTGACATCAAGAGAAGACATGTCGATGATGACTTCCAGGGTGGAGTTTTCAATGTTTTCCGGGTCGAAATCAAGCGTCGCATCGAGGCCGGTGAAACGGCCGACGAAAGTCGAAAAACCCAAATGGTTTATCTTGAACAACAGCGCCGCGTGGTCTGTATCCAGGGTATAGGCTCCGGACCTGAGTTCGGTTATATCCGTTGTTTGACCCGGAGTCAGGAGGCGGTCACAGGAAGCCAGGAACGCAACACAGGCCAGCAACATTGAAAGCCGTCCGTATTTTGAAAAAAATCTGGAAGTCATCGAATTGTCCTATTTAATCAGTTTCGCTCACTGCTGCATTGCGTAGACATCGACTGCGATGACCACCTCATTAGGCACTTCGGCAGTGTTGGCCCAGTAACCCTGGCCGACACCATACTCCAGGCGCTGAATAGTAACCTCGCTGGTCATGTGAAAGCACACCTGGCCGTCACATGTCTCAACAGTCAGATTGAAAGGGAAACTGACAGGGTTGGTCTGATCACGGATGGTCAGCATGCCCTCGGAAACGAAAGAATTCGCTGATTCCAGACTGCAGTTCTCTGCTTTAAAACTGGCGGTTGGCCAGGTATCCACGTCGAACAGTTCGTAGTCCAGCAGGTAATCCTTCACTTCCGGAGAATCCACGTACAGGTCCTCAATGGGAATCGTTACCTCGAACTCGCAGGAACTGGGGCGCATGAGATCGATATCGAATGTCGCCTGAACGTTTCTGAACTCGCCCTCAAATGGCTCACCGCCGTATGAGTATTTAAAATTAACAAGAGATTGCCCTGGGTCGAGCTCCCACATTGCGGCCTGGGCCGGAAGGGTGACGAACAGTGCAGTCGAGGCCAGCGTCAAAAAATGAGACAATTTTCGCATGATGGTTAGTACTCCTGATCAATAAAATTACGGTAAGGCATAAGCTACCAGTTCGGCAGGCCGGCCCCCACCTCCGACGAACATGGCAATATACTGCTTGCCGTCATGCTCGTAAGTCATTGGCAATCCGGTCTGCAGATTCGGCAATTCGATCTCAGCCAGAATGTTTCCTGTCTGTTTGTCGACCGCACGGAAAATCGGGCTGGCACCCGGCCCCCCGGTTCCTTCCGCAACAAACAGCAAGGTCCTGGTCAACAATATACCGGCCCGTGTCGGCACACCGACCCGGGGAAGATCAACCCCCTGCAGCAACGGATGATTTTTCATACGCTCCGGGGTATCGGCATTGGCGATCATCCACAGATGCTCTCCGGAATTCATGTCGATAGCGGTAATACGACCGTAGGGAGGTTTGGCAATTTCCAGACCCTGTACCCTCGGCACACGAACACCGAAAGCGGCACTGAAGTCAATGTCAGTATCCTCGTCCCGCTCCAGAGACATAACAGCCAGGGCGGTTCGCGACGGGACATACAGTATTCCAGTCTCCGGATCAATGGCAGATCCTTCCCAGTTCGCCCCGCCGGTAGCCGAAGGCAGGCTCAGGGTACCACGAGTGCCATCAGCAGCATCCGCCAGTGACGGGGGCGAATAGACACTGGGCGCCAGGCGAAATCCCTCGGTTGCTTCCAGCGCCAGGGCGCGAATTTCCGGAGTAAAATCGATCAGATCGTCTTCGGTGAAGCCCTGCCGGTCGAAAGGAGCCGGACGCGTCGGGAAAGGTTGTGTCGGAGCATACCATTCACCGGGCACATCACCGGCTGGCACCGGCCGTTCTTCAATAGGCCAGACCGGTTCGCCGGTTTCCCGGTCGAAGGTATAGACCCAGGATTGCTTGGTTACCGACATGAGAATCCTGCGACCATTCGGAAGATCAGCAAGTACCGGCGCAGCGGGAATATCCCAGTCCCAGATGTCATGATGAGTCAGTTGATAGTGCCAGCGCCGCTCACCAGTCTTGATATCCAGCGCGACAATGGAATCTGAAAACAGGTTGTCTCCAGGCCGGTCACCACCGAAGCGGTCGCCAGTTGCAGATTCTACCGGCAGGTACACAAGGCCCAGTTCCGGATCACCAGACATGGGCGCCCACACGCCGGCGTTACCGGTAAACTCCACACCCTCATCGAGCCAGGATTCGAAACCGTACTCCCCTCGCTCCGGAATGGTGTGAAAAGTCCACAGCTGCTCTCCGGTTCGCACATCGTAGCCACGAATATCACCTTTGACATTGGACCTGGACCGTGGCCGCATGCCGACACGGTGAGCGGCGCCCACCACGATCACATCGTTCATTACGAAAGGAGGCGCCGATATTCCGATATCAGGATAAGGAAACCTTGGGTCATCGGCATTTCGCAGCCCCACGAACAGGTCCACGATGCCATTGTCACCGAAATCCGGATCGGGAATACCGGTCTCCGCATCCAGTGAAACCAGGTGGTAACCCGGAGTGACGTCGATTACCCGGGCGCTGTCTTCGTCGCTCCAGAAAGCCACACCGCGACCGGCGCCTTTACGAGGTGCCTCGTCGAAACGGTCACCTTCCTGCGGCCGCCAAAGCCACAGTACCTGCCCCGAAGTCGCGTCAAGAGCCACCACATTCCGGGTGCTGGCAATGTTGGCGTACAGCACTCCGTCGACTTCAAGCGGTGTGGAAGGGTTGTTGTAATCGGTATTGGGCCCGAAATGTTCGGTGGAAAAACTCCAGGCAAGTTCCAGAGAACCTGCATTGTCTGCGTTGATCTGTTCCAGCGGCGAATACCGTTGAGCGTGTTTGTTGCCATGATAATCCGGCCAGTCTCCGTCATAAACACTGGTTCCGGACTGACTCCACGCCAAGGATTGAAAAACCATGGCGCCGGCGCCGATGATGAAGGACGAAATCAATGGTGTTATTGGCTTCATCTTGGACTCTCTCAAATTCATTACTTCAAAGAGTGCGCTTTTATTCATGAATGAAAGCTTAATGCTGAATTCCAGAACAACTCATGGGCAATCCCCTGTTCACCGTACCGTCCAATGTCGGAGGCTGCATCAAGTGGCGATAACACAGGTTTGACAGTAGCCGAAGATCGGGTCGGGAAGGATAACTAATCTGTTATCCACAAGCAAGTCCAATACGACAATGTGTTTACATTTTCCATAGTAATTTCAAATGCTTAACAGCACGCCGGAAGCGGCAATATGTAATTCTTTGTAACTGAAATATTTCCGGATTCCAATCGTAGCGGAAGCGGCTCATCCTGACCCCTTGAAACCGCCTACAGACTACCGTCAAACGATGGAGAATCCGGCCTGGCCGGAGCCCGGATCACAATGTCGCGTTGCATCGCAACGCCGGCATGGCGCATCCAGCTGACAAGGGCCCACCCCTCTGGTAATCCTGGCTACTCACGGGATTCATGGACAAACGCGACAGCGTTTGGGACAGCCAGAGGCTGCCCCGAAGGGGTGAGGAATCCGGCCGGGCCGGAGCCCGGATCACAATGTCGCGTTGCATCGCAACGCCGGCATGGCGCATCCAAATAAAAAGGGCCCACCCCTCTGGTAATCCTGGCTACTCACGGGATGCCTGACCAAACGCGACAGCGTTTGGGACAGCCAGAGGCTGCCCCGAAGGGGTGAGGAATCCGGCCTGGCCGGAGTCCGGATCACAATGTCGCGTTGCATCGCAACGCCGGCATTGCGCATCCAAATAAAAAGGGCCCACCCCTTCGGGTGAGCCCTTTCTATTTGGATGCCTGACAATGTCCTACTCTCACATGGGGAGACCCCACACTACCATCGGCGCTGAGCAGTTTCACTTCT
>CALOEW010000001.1:0-14592 GCA_942492445.1 uncultured Gammaproteobacteria bacterium | reverse complement strand
GCCACTGATATTGCAGCCCGTGGCATCGACATTGAGCTGCTGAACCTGGTGGTGAATTTTGATCTTCCCCATGTTCCTGAGGATTACGTGCATCGTATCGGTCGCACCGGGCGGGCTGGCGCCAGTGGCCTTGCTATTTCGCTGGTGTCCACGGACGAAAAAAGGCAGCTGCGGGCCATCGAGGCGCTGATCAAGCGCAAGATTGAACCCCTGGCCAATCGCAACTAGGGACTGTTCACACTGATTTGAACAGGCCCTGGGAAACTTCTGATTCCTCAGGCTGACAATGACGCTCGCGGTGGGCCCGAGGCCACACCGCGGCTGATTGGAGCAGACCCATGTCTCGAATACGGTATCGCTACCAGACCATGGAGTTTGGGGAGCACGACATCCACTTCCGTTCGTTGCGGGACCGGCGGCAGTATAGCGACGATCTGGGGGAAGCCGAGCTGATCGGAATTCCTTCGGCCCACTGGCCGTTTGCCGGACTGGTCTGGCCCTCCGAGGAAGTGCTGGCCCAACTGATGGTTTTCTATGACATCGAGAGCCGGCAGATTCTGGAGCTGGGCTGTGGTATCGGCCTGGCAAGCCTGGTGCTGAACGAGCGGCTCGCCAATATCTCGGCAACCGATATTCATCCCTGCAGCGGCAACAACCTGCAACACAACACCCAGTTGAACAACGGCAGGCACATCCCGTTCCTTCGCACTGCCTGGGAGGATACACCCAGCCCGCAATTTGGCCCCTTCGATGTGTTCATAGGGAGCGATCTGCTGTATGAGAGTCATCACGCCAAGCAACTGGCCTTTTTCATTCAACAGGTAGCCAGACCAAAGTGCGAAGTACTGCTGGTGGATGCCAACCGGGGCCATTGTCCCAAGTTCAGGTTACGGATGAAGGAGCTGGGATTCGACTGCAAGCAGCTGGACGCGATCCTGCCGATGACAAAGCCGGAGAACTACAAGGGCAGCTTGTTCCGATTCAGGCGCAACTACCCCTGAAACGGGCAGGGAAACTGCCATTGTTGCTGTGAGTCCGGCGGCGCCTTAATTAAGGCGCTGCAATGCGATGTCACATTCCCCCTGTGCGGTCGCCACGTAGGCCGAACCTTCGCTGATGGTCACAGACAGGTCCATGGTGCGTTCGACCTTGTCGGCCAGCGCCTTGATTTCATGCCATTGAAACTGAAAAATTGCCGCCGGCAATTCAGCCAGAGGATTACGGTTCAATTGCCACCAGGTGTCGGCTTTGCTGTTGAAGCAGTACACTGAAACTGCCGAGGCCGCCCGCGTGGCCTTCCTGATCCGCTCAACGGAGGGTTCACCCACCTCGATCCAGAGCGCAAGGTTGCCTTCCAGCCCACGCAGCCACAAGTCCGGCTCCTCAGGGTTGCTGATTCCCCTGCAGAACTCCAGCCGTTCCCGGGCATTGAAACAGAAGGCCAACAACCGCACCAGCATGCGTTCCATGGTTTCCGAGGGATGGCGGGCAAGGGTCAGATTGAGCCCCTGGTACACTTCGCGGTCAAGGTCGCTCAATGCGACCTTGAACTTATATATTGTCGGTTTCAATGCCATGATCAGTGTTCCAGTCCCGGGTGGCAAAGCTTGCGGCAAACGGGACCGACACGCAATGGCTGAATATTTCGTGAACGTTGGAAAATCTCTGCTATGATGCGCGCCCGCTAACCCTGGAACCCCTGGTCAAGCCGGAAACTCTTCAAGGCTGCCTGATGAACACTGCATTTACCTCACTGCCTCTGCGCGCCGAATTGCTCGCCAGTATCGGGACCCTGGACTATCAGTCCATGACCCCGGTTCAGGCACAGACTCTGCCGCCATTGCTGGCAGGTCACGACCTGATCGCCATGGCTATGACCGGAAGTGGCAAAACGGCAGCATTCGCCATCGGGCTGCTCAACCGGCTGGACGCACAAGACTACTATACCCAGGCGCTGGTACTGACGCCCACCAGGGAGCTTGCCGACCAGGTGGCTGCAGAGATTCGCAGGCTGGCAAGCACCATACCCAATGTCAGGGTGCTGACACTCTGCGGAGGCAAACCGATGGGTCCACAACTGGTTTCCCTGCGTCGTGACCCCCATGTTGTGGTGGGAACGCCGGGCCGCATCCTCAAACACCTGGAGAAGCAGTCGTTGCACCTTGGGAGCCGTGCAGACCCTGGTGCTGGACGAGGCCGACCGGATGCTGGACATGGGTTTTTACGACGACATTCTGACAATTATCGGCAGGACGGCCGGGTCCAGACAGACCCTGCTGTTCTCGGCAACCTTTCCCGACAGTATCAGGCAGGTGAGCCGCGCCGTGCAGCATGAACCGGTCGATGTGCGTGTCAAGCACAGCCATGATGGCCCCGACATCGAGCAGGTTTTCTACCAGGTGGAGGAGGGGGAGCGTAGCGAGACGCTGTTCAGGCTGATCGCCCACTACCGGCCGGAATCGAGCCTGGTGTTCTGCAATACCCGGCAACAGTGCCAGCAACTCGTAAAAGCCTTGAGAGATCGCGACCTGCATGCCCTGGCCCTGCACGGTGACCTGGAGCAGTTCGACCGTGATCAGGTGCTCACCCAGTTCGCGGGCAAGAGCAGTTCAATTCTGGTGGCCACCGATGTGGCAGCCCGTGGACTCGATGTGAAGGCGCTGGCGGCGGTAATCAATTTCGAACTGGCGCGTGATCCCGAGGTGCATATCCATCGCATCGGACGTACCGGCCGGGCCGGCAGCGCGGGGCTGGCCCTCAGCCTGTTTACCTCTTCGCAGCGCCGGCACCTGACGGCCATCGAGGAATTTCAGGGTATTGTCGCGCCGCTTGCCAGCACCGCCGATCTGACAGTGCCTCCCGACTTCAAACTTTACCCGCCCATGGTCACCCTGCTTGTCAGTGGCGGGCGCAGGGACAAGATCAGGGCCGGAGATCTACTTGGAGCATTGACCGCAGGGGGGAAACTTGCCGGCTCGCAGATCGGAAAAATCACTCTGTTTGAAAACGTAGCCTACGTAGCCGTTGAACAGCGGGCCGCAAAAACGGCTTTGGCGATTCTTACCGAAGGCAGGATAAAGGGCAGAAACTTAAAGGTGCGGCGCTTGCGCTGACTGCCCGGCCGCGTTACGGGCCAGGCCCGGGAGCCGGTTTATTCTCGCTCGGCGGCTACTGCCAGAACTGCGATTCCGTCACAAAGGTCAGTCCGCAACCTGATACGCAACAGTCAATTGCTATTGAGCTGCCTGCTGCTCAAGTCGTAACTGAGCCGCACGCGCACATCCCTCCATTACCTGGAAATAACTCTGCACGAATTCAGCCCCCACCTCGTAGGGATGAGGGCCATCGCCTCGGCCTGCCAGCATGCGGTTGCGGTTAACCGCATTATCGAATTCAGAGTGGTTGGAAAGGATTACCGACGCATTGACCGCGGCTGCCTCTGCAGCGATGTGCCGCTGGGAATCGATATAGATCTGGAAATTCCGGATCCCCGGATCGGGAGTGTTGTTCACGAAGTTGAACGCGGTACCGCCGGAGTAGGCTACATTGACCGGGCGGCCATTGTCATACACTGTAAACGTGTAGGACAGGGTCCCGGGCGTGTGCCCAGGCGTTTCCCACAGCCTGACCGTTGTGTCACCCAGGGTAATCTCCATGCCGTCGTAGGCGACAATTCCGAGACCGTTGCGAAGGGTCGGTGCCATAGTGGCATAGCGGTTAGGGTACTGCTCCACCAGTTCCCAGTCTGCGGCTCCCATAACCACCTGGGCGTTGAATCGTTCCTGCAATATCTGGGCGCCGCCGATATGATCGCCGTGGGCATGGGAGATGATGACATAGCGAATGTTTTCTGGATCGAGACCGAGTTTTTCAAGGCCGCCAATAATAAGCTCACGGGAGTTATAGGGGTAGATTGTATCGATGATGATAATGCCTTCACTGGTGTTAAGGGCCCAGGAGGAATGCCTGCTGCCGCCGACGAAGTAAAGGTTGTCGAAGACCCTGGCCGGTTCCGCGTACCATTGCTCTCTAGGGGGGATCAGGTCCGGATCCGCAACGTATCGGGGAAGATTGTCGCTGGTGTTCACACCACCACTGGCTGGAAGCAGGCAGATTCGATTGAGGGTTCCCAGCCATTCCGTGCCCGCCGCCTGCTTGGCGGATCGAATCGCCGCTTCGATCTCGGCGTCGAAATCCCGGGCGGCCTGAGCATTTGCAAACAAGGCAAAGGTGCCGCTCAGCAGCAGCGCGATAAGCGACGGGAAAAGAGTTGACGACTTCATAGTGGGCCTCCGATTGTTGAATTTGCCGGCCATCAATTGTCAATTGTTCTCAGTCAGTTCAATAGCCAGGTTCATTACCATTCCTCCTGCTCTGTCATCCCGGCCGACAATCGCCAGCCTGTCAAGGTAGTCGTCGAGTGACGGCATCTTGCCGGTGCTTGTGCAGACGTCGATAAATTCATTACCTGCACTGGTCCGCGTTAAGACCGCCTCCCAGATCGAGTTGAGGACCGGCCGGTACAGTTCTTGCTCCAGCCAGCCGCGATCCAACCCGCGTTTGATAGCGAACCCGATCATGGCGGTCGATGACAACTCCGGGTAGGATCCAGGATAGTCTATAACCTGGCGCCAAAGCCCATCTGCGTTCTGAAACGGCAACAGGGATTCCAGATGGGAAACGTAGGATTCCCTTAATCGCGCAAAGGCAGGGTGGTCTTCTGGAAAATCCGTCAGTACAAGCGCAAGCCCTAAAGCGGGAAAGGCATTGCCGCGACTCCATACGACATCCGCCAAGGGGGAATGGTTGTAAAGGCCATCCTCCCGAAGCAGAAGATCCTGCATATAGCCGACGTGCCGCTCGACCATATCGAAGTACCTGGTATTGCCCGTTAGTTTTCCTGCTTTAGTCAGTAACGGTGGAGCCATGAAGACGGAATCGCTCATCTCGTTATGGAATGGCATCACCGCTTTCAGGTTTCCCTGCTCATCAAAGGCCAGGTCGGCTGCCTGAGCCACGATCGCAATGGAATTGGGATTACCTGTCAGCTCTGCGTGTTCGGCAAACACCAGCTGCCCCGCCATCAGCGATGGGTTGTCGACTTCGATCCCGGACCCATCCAGGTAGTCAGTTAACAGGCCCTCTACCTCCCCGACAAAGCCCAGCCGCAATCGTCCGATCACCCCCATACCCGGCACGTAGGCCGGCACAGAAAAGTCATGGCCGTAAACTTCAGCAAGCTGTTGAGCCAACTGCGCTGGTGATCTGCCCAGCCTTCGTTCGATCTCCAACCTTGCCGGAGATTTCGCTATGTCATCCAGCGTGTTGAGCCGATCAATCGTCAGGGGTTCCTCCCCAAGCACCTGAACGGGAACCGTTCCGATGCCGGCAAGAGGAGTATTTTCAGCCGCTACCTCAAATCCACTGCTGTCAGCGCCACCAATCAGAACCAGGTCCGGCGCATGCAATCCGATCCACCGCCAAAGTGCGTTTGCAACCGGCTGCTCAGCATAGGCACCTCCCGTTGGAGGAAACCGCAGGGGTTCGGAATCAGGATTTCCAAGTGCAATGACGATAAGCTCAACGGGTCTTGCCTGCTCCTGAAGCCGGCTGTACTGCTGCATCAATACTTGAGCCTGCTCAGTCGAGTCATCAGGTCCATCCAGCCCTGCCAGGTAGAGAATTCTTGCTGACGAATTTTCCGTAGTATTGAACCCCTGTGCCTTGATGAGACTTCGAGAAGAACTGAGACCCACTTCCCAATCCATGTCCTGTGCAAATGTCGATGCAATCTGCCCTATGGACAGTAGCGCTGCCATTAACAGCAAATTTTGCTTTATCATTTTCTATCTCATTCCATTTTTTGAGAAATCTCTGATTCAGTGACTTAAAAACGGACCATGGGCGCCACTCAATCAGAACATTTTACACAACGTTCGGCTGAGGGATTTATCGCCAGCCTGCCGGCGGCAATTTCATCACCACAGGAAGCGCAGTAGCCGAACTCACCAATATCTATTCGATTCAGGGCAGCCTTGATTCGCAATAGTTCCCGCTTTCTGCGACGCTCTGCCTCCAGGGCCATCTGCTGCCCCTGCAGTGCATCCATGCGTGATAACCTGCCCACGCTACTCTGGTCGAGGACTACAGTCGCAGCAGCGTCCATTGAAAATGAGCCCAGCTTTATCAGTTCTGAGCGCATTTCGAGCAATCTGGATCTGAACATCTCTACATCAACAGGAGGCATTCTGTTTCGCTACTTCCCTAATCTGAAGCCCATGGGAACCTTTGATTCATTTGTACTGGTTCCTCGATTTCCCGATCCCCGTCTATTCGCCGACTCCCAATGCTGCCAGCACAAGCCGCGCCATTTCGATATGTCCTTCGGCAGTTGGGTGATAGCGGATTCCGGTCTCAGCAACACTGGCGCCATTGACCCAGCGCTCAGCCGGAGGAGCGCAGGGCCCATGACCTGCTGCCCCCACGTAGGCATCCGCGATAAGGATCTGACGGTCTGATGTGACATCCACAAATATGTCTTCGAGTTTTTGACCGAGTGCCGCCAGGTAGGTGGTATCTTCAGGGCTTAAATCAAGCTCAACACAGTTAATTGCATCGGCGGGGAATACACGGGGATAGGCTACCAGCACGATGATGGCCTGCGGGGCTTTGGCCCTGATAGCATCGAGCGTCGCACCCAGTATGGCCGGCAGTTGATCCACGGCATTATTGATCATTGCCCGGTCAAGGTTGGCAGTACAGTGCTGGTCCGATGCTGTTCCGCTGCAGGCAAAAGTCGACGATGTGTAGTTGATGTCGTTTCCACCGATGGTGACGGTCACCAGGGCGGTTTCCGGGGTGACGGCATCGATCTGGGGAGCGGCGTCACCCTGAGGCGTATTACGGATATTGCCAGTGGTCGCACCGCTACAACTTACATCCGTCAGAACGAGATTCAGGGAATTGGCGACAAGTTGTGCGTAGTTATGGTCCGAACGCCCGCAGGAACCCAACGGATCTGGAATGCCTGGTCCGGCGGCGAATGAGCTGCCGAGTGCGACGTATCTCGAACCAGGCGCCGGTACCTCAGCCGGCCCCTGGGAGTGGACTGCAGTAGCGGCAAACAGTGTGGAACACAGTGCAAAAAAAGTGATGCGCTTTCCCATGGTATTCTCCTGATGCTTAAAGGGGGCAGGGCTTGTTCAGTTCAGTGGCTTTATCCTGGACACTCCGCATGCTTATTACTCGGGGATTCAACCCGGTTGTTTTACTGGCAGGTGGCACGGACTGGACAGTGACGGATTGAGACGGGCTTTCAGCTCCTGAAAGTAGCTGCCCACTGG
Organism: uncultured Gammaproteobacteria bacterium; assembly: GCA_942492445.1. Classification (GTDB taxonomy): domain Bacteria; phylum Pseudomonadota; class Gammaproteobacteria; order Pseudomonadales; family Pseudohongiellaceae; genus NORP240. The sequence goes on along the minus strand of CALOEW010000001.1, from coordinate 7,249 downwards.
TAAGGCCCTCTGCAAAGCATGGTCGAGCACTCCGAGTGCATTATTTTGCTCAAAACTCTACCACAGACTCTGGCAAATGAACCAGCCAGTCCGCTACTACCTTTCCGCCGCGGCTCTTATGTAGTGGCGCAGACCTTCCAGTTGTTCGTCACTCAAGTCAGAAAATGGAGGCATCCCGTTTTCCCGCAGTGCGCCTTCGCGTACTACCTGCTCAAAAGCGCTGGCGGAAAGCGGTATTGCCGAGGCTCGTAGGTCGGGCGCCATGCCAGCGGAAACAGCGCCTCCACCGTGGCACCACAGGCAGCCGGTAGCGTAATCTTCCGCAGCAGACTGAGCGAGTTGCGGATTCACAACAAAGTCTGAAGAGAAAAGTGGTTGGGGCACAGTGGGTGCAGCCTGTGGCGGCAATATCACCCCGCCTTCCAGCGAAAAGCTGACCAGGCGTCGGGTCTGTGCGCCATAGGCCCACCCATACCGGGCCATGCCACCGCCACCCAATGCCGCCATGCTGCCACCCCAGCCAACCAGAATAGCAAGATACTGTTTACCATCGACAGCGTAGGTGATGGGGGGCGCGGAGATGCCCAGACCCAGATCATAATCCCACAGCTGCTCGCCGGTCCCGGCATTGTAGGCGAGCAAATGGCCATCGGCTCTGCCTTGAAAGACAAGATTGCTGCCGGTCGTCAGGGTACCTGCATTCCAGATTCCGTCCGCGGGCACTTCCCATACCTTTTCCTGCCGCACCGGATCCCAAGCCTGGAGTGCACCGGGAAATTCCCGGGTGAGGCCACCACCCGGGCCGCTGCCGATTGCCATATCGAAACGCCATTGTTCGTTGCGGTAATTCTCAATGTCGATGCTGCCATTGGAAAACCCCTGCGCCGAAAAAATACTCGGGATGTACACGAGGCCGGTTTGTGGATTGAACGACATGGCATGCCAGCTGTGACCGCCAATGCTGCCGGGCGCGATGCGGGCCGGAGCAGTTTCGTAGCGAACTCCCGGGTTCTCAATTGGGCGGCCTGTTGTCAGGTCAATGGAAGATGCCCAGGTCGTGGGCACAAAGGGTTCGGCAGAGAGTAGTGTGCCGTCTCTGCGATCGATAACGTAGAAGAATCCGTTTTTCGGTGCATGCATCAGCGCTGGAACTGTCTCGCCATTCATTGGCAGGTCTGCAAGCACAATGTCCATGTTGGAGTTGTAATCCCAGGTTTCGCCTGGTGTGGTCTGATAGTGCCAGAGGTAGTCGCCCGTGTCGGCATCCAGCGCCACAATGGAACACAGGAACAGGTTGTCTCCACCCCCTGGACTTCGTATCTGTTGATTCCAGGGGGAGCCGTTACCGGTACCTATGTAGAGTTGGTCCAGTTCTGCATCGTAGGTGAATCCGTGCCAGGCATTTCCGCCACCGCCATGCAGCCACCATTCCCCGGTCCAGGTTTCCGCTGCCATCGCCATTGCTTCACTTTCGAACCCGTCGTCAGGATTGCCTGGCACAATATAAAAACGCCATGACTGCTCCCCGGTATCGGCATCATAGGCAGTCACATAGCCGCGATTAGGGCCGTGTTCCGTTCCGCCATTTCCGATAAGCACCTTTCCTTTGAAGACTTTGGGCGCGCCCGTTATGTACATGGCCAGTTCTGGATCGATTGTCTGTGTGCTCCACAACTCTTCACCGGTATGGCGATTGACACCAATCAACCTGCCGTCCCAGGTGGCAACGAATACTTTGTCCTCCCACAATCCGATTCCGCGGCTGTTGTCCCATCCAACCCGCATCCGCTGTGCCGCATGTTCGGCGACCTGCGGATCATAGCGCCACAGTTCTGCTCCACTGCCTGCGTCGACAGCACGAACTACATTCATACCCCCAATGAAATAGAGCATTCCATCGGCTACCAGTGGTGTAGACACGAGGCTGCGGCTTTCGGGCAGATCAATAAACCAGTGCGGCTGGAGACTGGCTACAGTGTCCGGATTTATCTGATCCAGAGGGCTGAACCGCTGCTCGCTATAGGTTCTTCCGAACGCCAGCCAATTTGCTCCCTGGCTCTCGTCACTCATGGAAGAATCGTTGATTTCAGTAACTGTCTGGGCCCCTGCACTCAACATCACGTTGAAAAGGGCTGCGGTAGAGAAAACCCTTAGCGCTTTAGAGCTGGTCAGAGGTTCCATGATCCCGTTGTCTGGAACCAATACGGGGTCCGGCGTCGGTGCCGGTGCCGGATTTACACGGCCTGACCGGGGGAACGCATTCCTTATGGAAATAGAAAAGGGCAGGGCAATCAGTCCCGCCCGGGCCGGCCCGCTGGATTGACTGAACTGCCATTTATTTACGGTCACTGGATTGTACTCCCTGCTCACTGGAGCGCGAAAACCCATATTGCAGGATCACCCGGATTACTTTCCACATGACCTGTGAGCTGAGCCAGAAAACCAAGCCAGATTCCCGTGTGCATATTGAGTTGGCCGGAAACGATGGCAATGTATTGTCTGCCATCGACAGCGTAGGTGATCGGGAACGATGACGGGATTGCATCCAGCTGGGTCTGCCACAGTATCTCACCGGTTTTCTGATCGAAGGCCTTGAATGAACGGTCCATAAAGCCCGCAAATAGCAGGCCTCCTTGTGTGCCCAGCAGGGCCGAACTTGGCGGGAATTCCTGGCGGTGCTGCCAGAGGAGTTCCCTGGTGTGCAGTTCTATTGCCTGCAGGCTGCCAAAGTTCCCATCAGAGTCCGGTAAAGGAGTCGGTTCCATCCGCAGGCCGCTGCTCAACAGGCCAGGCTCTCCGGTCAGCCTGGTATTCATGCAGATTTCAAACAGGGGTACAAATAACAGGCCGGCTTCCTGGTTGATCGACGTTGCGGGCCAATTGCGCCCGCCCTGGTACATTGGACAAACAAGGCGAATAGTCTCGGCATCGGGGAAAACGTCGGGATTGGGAGACTTGGCACCGGAAATCGGATCAATGTCGGTAAAGAGATTCTGGATACCGGTGTCGATCGAAAACAGATAATCGCCCCTTGCTGCATCCAATGCGTCGAAAAGAGCAGGTTTGCCGGCCGTCAGTATCACTTTTCTGACCTGGCCTTCGATTTCCATTTCGACAATGGATCGTTCGAAAATCCAGTCGTGATCGAACTGATCGTTAGCCACGTGTTGATAGTGCCAGACAAGTTCACCGGTACGCGGCTTGAGCGCCAGGGTGCTGTTGGTGTAAAGCGCATCGTTGCTCACCCCTTCGAGGTCTACCGGGTAAAGGAGGGGGGCAGTGTTGTAGGTTGGCGAAGCACCGAAGAACACCAGGTCGAGGTCCGGGTCGTAGCTTCCCGTTATCCACACCGATCCTCCCTGACGCTCCTCTATTGGCAGATTGTTCCAGGTGTTGCCGCCAGGTTCGCCCGGGCGGGCTATGGTGTTGAAACGCCAGCTCTCTTCACCGGATTCCAGGTCGACCGCAACAATGAATCCGCCTCCCGGAACGCGCGAACCAATGACGCCCTGTATTACCTGCCCTGCAGCGATCAGGGGGGCGCTGCGCAGCACGTACCCATCGGTCTGTCGGGTATCGACCGTGTGGTCCCAGATGACGTTTCCACTGCGCGCATCCAGGGCGACCAGGTGCCCGTCAGAGGTAGGCACCAGCACTTTGTCTCCATGCAGTGCCAGGCCAAACTTCTGGCTGGTCACCGCGCCGCCGTCATGGCGATAGCGCCAGAGAAGCTGTCCATCGGTCGCATCCAGCGCCAATACCACGTCGCCGGCACTGTAAAGAAACATGACTCCATCGTGTACCAGAGGCGTCGGCATATTGTTGCCGGGAGTAAGGGTCTGTCGCCAGGCCAGTTGCAGGTTCTGAACGTTATCCGTGTCGACACCTGCCAGTGGGGAATGGCCCAGGTTCTGGTAAGTGCGACGCCAGATCAACCAGTCGGAGGCGGGAGGGTTCTGCAGATTTTCATCGGTGAGCGTTGAGTAGTCGCGCAAACGGGGAATTGCCGTCGGATCAGCTGTAAATGAATCCAGAGTGCTGGCAGGATTCACAGCAGTCTCGGACAGAATTCTATTGAGGTTGAATTCCTGCTGCGCTGAAATTTTGGTTACTGAAACCATGAGAGCCAGCAGCATGAGTGCTTTGGGCAATGGGAGCCTGATTTGAAGCCTCGACATTGTGATGAGATCTTTAGCTCGCTGCTGACTCATAGTGGTTGCAACCTTTTCAGCTACCGGGCCAATGGGGATGGACGCATCTGAACTTTGCCGACGTAGGAGCGCCCGACCTCGCTGTGCACGATTGGATCCAGCCCGTTGGTGAACCACAGTCCACGACCTTTCCAGCCGGCGGAAGGGTCGTCAATGCGGCCGTCGAGCCCCCGGGTATAGGCATTCAAGGGATAGGGTATGCGTACTCTGGTGAACTCCTCGGTCTCCTGGTCGAATGCCAGCAGGGAATCGGAGCCAGTGCCGTTCAGAATGACAGTGTTTTCACCCATACCAAGGGTATTGAACTGATCAACAAACAGGTAGTAGTGAAAGTCGGCGTTGCGTTCGGCGGCTGGATCGTCACCGGTGTCCATTAACGGACCCGGACTTTTGTACAGAGACCAGCCTTGCGCACATTGTTCGCCAGCCCCCCAGGTTTGATCGCACAGGGACCGATCGAAGCGGCCCAGGTGACCGCTGCCACCCAGCGCCGCCCAGATAATGCCGTTCCTGTCGACATCAACGCCGCGCGGACCGGAACCGGGATTAGGCGGAACGTAGGTTTCAAACCTGCCACTTTCAGGGTCAAAGCGTACAATGCGACCTCGCCCCCGATCCGGCTGAGATGTCCAGACGGACCCGTCCGTCGGGTTTGTGATGACTCCGTAGTTGAACCCCGCGATCTCCTGGTCGGCAATACCGTCGCCATTGCTGTCAATCACAATCTGCGCATACCCCTGCGCTTCCGCCAGGGTATCCGGGTCATTCACATCGTATTCAGCCGGGTCGAACCAGCCAATTCCATAGGAATCGCCGCTGGTCCATAACACGCCATCCTGGTCAAATTGAAGATGATGCGTACCGAAACAAGTGTCGAGTAATTCAAATTCTTCGGTTGCAGGATCGAACCAACCCAACTGCCGGTGATGGTAATTGCCGGCAATGCCAGGTTCGTCCCTGCAGAAGTCAGGAGGTCTTCATCCCATTCCCTTCGCACCTGCGTGGTTATCCAGACTTTGCCGTCGGCATCGAACATCGGGTTGTGCGGATTCGCCGGATTCGGATATTGCCCTTCAAAGCCGGTGATGCCCGGTTCAACGGGGCACCCCAGCGAGCCGAATCCCATGGGCACATTCTGCGTAATGCCGTCATTGTCCCGCTTCCACACCTGCTCACACCAGGGAGTGTCGAAACCGTTCAGGGTTGGAACAGCGTATTCAGAGGCGGTGTGAGTGACCGGGTTCAGCGCCAGAATTCGATCATTGCCCAGGTCCACTCCGTAAATGGGGCCGTTTGGAAACAGCGTAGGGTTGCGTTTGTCCGTGGCAATCTCGTCGTGGGCATAGGTAAAACCGTCGCCCCATTCCCATTGTGTGATAACCAGGTTTCGCTCAGCGCCGCGGGGGCGAGGGGGCGCTGCCGGGGTCTCCCCTGCACGAATGCGAGCAGTCCAGTCTGATAGCGTTTCCAATAATTGATCGCGGCCGAACCTGTTGGCCACCGCGTTCATGTTGGTGGATTTGCGCAGGCCTGTGTCGAATAATTCGCGATTCTGGATTCGTGTGGCCAGGGAACCTATCTGATGGCATAGCTGACAATTCAGTTTGAAACTGTTGACCCAGTCAGGATCATGATCAGGAGGGCTCAGCAAAGACAGCCAGTAGCTGGCGGGATAAATGGATGCCGCTTCAATTTCGTTAGCAGCATCTGCAACAATCAACTCAAGCGTATTGCCGGGCAGAGCGCCAGTTCTGGCAGAATCGCGGAGCCCATATCCACGCACCCAGAGCTGGTAATCTGCAGCCGGCAACTCGGGAATTACAAAATTGCCATCGTCATCGGTGACGACTATTTTGCGGTAGGGCGTTGCCAGATCAGTGGTCTCGGCAATTACCCAGACTCCTGCCTCCAGTGTGCCACTCTGGTTTCGGACCACACCTTCGATAAAGTCTGCAGCTACTTCTTCACCCAGGCTGAGAGTTGGACACAGGAACAGAGCGAACAGAAGGATTGCAATTTCAGATCGTTGAGTTTTATTCATTACCGTCACACCCGATTACGATTTCAGAGGTTCCCTAAATTTGCCTGGCGGTGAGGAAGTCCCGCAGCTGCGGACCTCGTTCAAGAGCCCTGCAATGCCACTGGTACTTGGCGGGCCATTGTTTTCAGAGCCGCGTGATTCCGAAAATCACGGAAGGCTCAGGCTGAAGCCCGTGCCATCGTTCGCCGTTATCCGCTCATGGAAGTAGAACAAAGGTATATCTGAACCGCAGGATTGTCCAATTTTAAGGCCGCTATGCGCCCCGTGGCTATCGCACCCGGAATCAACTGCATGAATGCCGTATATCCATCAATCTGCACCGATGATCAAGTCGTTTGGCGATCGAACCACGCAAGATCTCTACAATGGCAATTCAAGTGCCACGATAAGACGATTGCCTCCAGCGGTGAGGGAATTGGCACTCTATAAATTGGATACGCTGAACGCCGCAGTTTCACTGAAAGAACTACGCTCCCCACCTGGCGACAGACTTGAAGCACTTAAAGGCGAATTCGCTGGTTTTCATCGCATTCGAGTCAATAAGCAATGGCGAATTATCTTCTGGTGGCAAGGCTCAGAAGCTTTTGATGTACAGATAGTCGACTACCATTGGTCCAATAGGTGACTAATCTCATGATTCCAGCAAATCGAGCGAGCACCCACCCCGGGGTGATACTTCTTAAAAAAATTCTGGAGCCACTTGGCCAATCTCAAACAGCATTTGCTGAGCACCTGGGAATATCTGTACAAAGAATTAACGAAATTGTCCGAGGCAAACGAGGCGTACCCCCTGAGAACCTGCCTCGCTGGGCGGCAGGACTTGCGAGCTCAGAAGTAAAGCGGGACGGTGATGCGTGGGTTGCAGATGGGCCATCGGGTAAAGTAAGAATCAGGTTTGCTGAACCGAATTCGTTTGGTGTGATGGATCATGATGTTGAGCTTGAATCAGGCGTGGTCGTTCATAACCCGATGCGGGTTGTTCCCAACGGCGATGGAA